>NZ_JARFVE010000002.1:0-990880 GCF_029194105.1 Rhizobium mulingense
ACCCCACTCTCCGTCATCCGGCCGACGGCATCGCGGTTCCAGCCCGAGCCTCACCCCAATCTCCGTCATCCCAGGGCATGACCCTGGGATCCACACGCAGCGCTCGACGTACATACGTTCACAGACAGGCTGCCCCTGCCGTTTCCAGTGCCGACGGCCAACACCGCACTCGGCGCACGGATCCCAGGCTCAAGGCCTGGGACGACGGAGTGTGTGGAGGCGCCCTGCCAAATTCCAACCTTGCCGCACCCCGCGGCGGCCAAGCCGCCGCCGTTTTCGCCGGCGCGCACCCCACTTTCCGTCATCCGGCCGACGGCATCGCGGTTCCAGCCCGAGCCTCACCCCAATCTCCGTCATCCCAGGGCTTGACCCTGGGATCCACATGCAGCGCTCGACGTACATACGTTTACAGACAGGCTGCCCCTGCCGTTTCCAGTGCCGACGGCCAACACCGCACTCGGCGCATGCATCCCAGGCTCAAGGCCTGGGATGACGGAGTGTGTGGAGGCGCCCTGCCAAGCTCCAACCTTGCCGCACTCCGCGGCGTCGGGATCCATGCCGCCGCCGTTTTCGCCGGCGCTCCCACTCTCCGTCATCCGGCCGACGGCATCGCGGTTCCAGCCCGAGCCCCACCCCACCCTCCGTCATCCCAGGGCATGACCCTGGGATCCACACGCAGCGCTCGACATACATACGTTCACAGACAGGCTGCCCCTGCCGTTTGCAGTGCCGACGACCAACACCGCACTCACCGCGTGGATCCCAGGCTCAAGGCCTGGGATGACGGAGTGCGTGGAGGCGCCCTGCCAAGCTCCAACCTCCCCGCACCCCGCGGCTCCGGGATGCCGATCCCCACCAAACACCGGAAACCCAAATCCCGCATCGATCCACCCGCCAAAACTGCGTGCCGCAACATCCACCGGCGGCTCGCAAGCAGGCTGTTTTATGGCTGCTGGAGAGGCTCTGCCTTCCCCGCCTCGCATTCCGGCAGTCGCACAGGTTTGGCGAGTTTCGCCAGCACCTCGGGCCTGGCGCATGCCGGGAAGCCGGCGAGTGGCATCGTCTCTATGAACCGGTTGCGCTCGATTGTGCTCAGGCCGGGTTCGTTGATCATGCTCTCGACGGTCACCTCGGGGTGCTGTTTGACAGCCTCCATGGCTGAAGCTTTCGCCTCTTCGGTTCGACCCAGTGCTGCAAGAGAGCTGCTGCGGACCACCCAAGTCCACCTTTGGTAGTTGTTGGGCGTCATGCGCTCCAGCATCGTCACCGCGTCCTGATACCGCCCCGCCATGAAATAGGCCGGTGCGAAGAAGTTGGATGCCCACATCGGATAGTTCGGGTCGAGCCGCATGACCTTGTCGACCATTTGAGCGCCACGTTCCGGCTCTCCTAACCGTGCGGCAAAGCCGCTGTAAAAAGTCAGGATTTCCGACGAGCCCGGAGCGAGGCGAAGGGCCGTGTCGAATTCGGACTTGGCGCGGCCCATGTCGCCCTTATTGGCAAGGCTCATCGCAAACACCACGTGTGCTTCGGCATCGCGCGGATCGAGCCGCACCGCGCGTTCGGCTACATCGGCAGCCGCCTTGCGGTTGCCCTCGGGATCGACGCCGAACACACCCATCAGATCATGAGCGTGGTAAAGTTCTACCCAGGCCCGTGCCAGCCCGGGATCCAGCTCCACGGCGCGATTGAGAAAGGTGATGGCCTCCTCGTCATCGGCTTTGGTGAGCTTTTCGATCTTCTCGGACCCGAGCAGGTAATAGTCATAGGCGTTCAGGTTTTCAGGCCGTTTGCGTTTGGCTGCAGCCCGCCCGGCCTCTTGAATCAGTCCCATTCCGCCGCCGAGGCGGTTGGCGACCTGCTCTGCGATTTCGGTCTGAACGGCGAATACGTCCTCGGCGGGCCGATCCCAATTCTCCGACCAAAGATGGCGGCCGGTTTTTGCATCGATCAACTGTGCAGTGATCCGTACCCGCCCACTCTGCTGCTGGATGGAGCCTTCCAGGACAAAGCCGACATGGAGCGCAGCTGCAACCTGAAGGGCATCCACCGGCCTGCCCTTGTAAGCTTCCGTCGAATTGCGCGCAACCACGTCGAATTCGGGAAACCGCGCGAGGTCGGTGATGACGTCCTCGGTCAGGCCATTGGCCAGGCGCCCGCTTGCCTCGTCGCCGCCATAATTTTCGAAGGGCAGCACCGCTACCGAAGGCTTGCCAGTCGGCATTTCCGGCTGGAGGAACCACCAGGCGGCCCCGCCGCCGGCCAGAGCCAAGGCGACGATCGCCGCCGCAACCGTCCCGGACCAGCGTGGTATCATTCCCAGAAGCGGGCGACGCGCCCGTTTGCCGTCGAGTCTCAGCCGATACATCCGCACCGGGCGGCTGATGTTCCTGATCTGCTGGTCGCCGGCGAAATCCAGCGGCCAGTCGAGTTTGCCCTGGAGATGATCATATGCCGTCCCCGACACCATCACGCCCCCCGGTTCGGCGTAATGCTCCAGTCGCGCGGCGACATTCACTCCATCTCCATACAGATCGCCATCCACCAAGGCGACATCGCCCAGATTGATCCCGACGCGGAATGCGATGCGCTCAGGCGCCGGCAGGTCTGCGTTGCGTGCCGCCACGCTATTCTGAAACTCCGCGGCGCAGGCAACCGCATCAACCACGCTGTCGAAGGCGACGAGCGCGCCATCGCCCATCAGCTTGATAACGGTGCCATGGTGCTCGGAGATGGCGGGATTGATCAGGTCGGCGCGGCTGGCCTTCAGCCGCCTGATGGTGCCGGCCTCATCGGCCTCCATCGCCTTCGAGTAGCCAACCATATCCACTGCCAGAATCGCAAGCAGCTTCCGATCGTGCGCGGGGGTATTCATCATCGTTGCCTTGCTTGAACATGCAACAGGGCCGGCAGTCTACACCCGGGCAAGCGCCGCAACCAGCACGCCGCCCAAACGGCATGTCTGCTTGCGGCGCAATGCGGGCCGCCAACTCACGTCGGCCGGTGGCATCGGCTGCCGAATTCTGCAAAATTGCTTGTCTCCCCCACCCCCACCATCGCGAAAGGAAACGCCATGAGCCGCATCTTCATCACCGGTTCCACCGATGGCCTCGGGCTTGCCGCCGCCCGCACCCTCATCAGCCAAGGCCATGACGTCGTCCTCCACGCCCGCTCCCGCGAGCGCGCCGCCGCCATCGCGGAAACCTCAGCCACCGCCCTCGGCCTCGTTATCGGCGATCTCGCCAGCGCCGCCGAAACCCGCTCCATCGCCGAACAGGTCAACGCCATCGGCCGCATGGACGCCGTCATCCACAATGCCGGCATCTACCTCGAACGGAGCCGCGGCGACACGCCGGAAGGCCACGCCAAGACGCTGGCGGTCAACCTGCTCGCCCCCTATCTCCTCACCGCCTGGATCACCCGCCCCGACCGCCTGATCTATCTCACGAGCGGCATGCACCGCAGCGGCACCAGCAGCCTTGACGATATCGACTGGAAGCGGCGGCCATGGAACGCCAGCCAGGCCTATTCGGACAGCAAGCTCTACATCGCCACCCTCGCCGCCGCCCTCGCCCGCCACTGGCCGGATGTTCTCAGCAACGCCGTCGACCCCGGCTGGGTGCCGACCAAAATGGGCGGCGCCGGCGCGCCGGATGATCTGGAGATGGGGCATCTGACGCAGACGTGGCTGGCAACGAGCGATGATGAGGCGGCCAAGGTCAGTGGTGGGTATTGGTATCACCGGCAGCGGCGGGAGGCGGCGGAGGAGGTGACCGATGTTGAGTTTCAGGATGCGTTGTTGGGGAGGCTGGCGGAGTTGACGGGGGTGCGGTTGTTCGCAGAGCGCGGGTAGAGCAGCTTTCCCACCTGTGAACGTAGCGAGAGTATCCGGCTGCGGCCAAAACCATCGTAACGGCAAGGTTTACCCTCACCTTAGACGCGACCGCCAAGCGTTCTTACTGCGCCTGTTTTGTTCGAGGCTGACGGCGTTCCCCGCTGGCATAGAAGAGCGAAAGGCGATACATCTAAGGACAATCGTTAGTTTAAAAACTTCGCATCTCGGCTACGGTTCTACGCTGCACAAATCGGAACCGATGGCAGTAGTGCATAATCCGCGCGCAAAGAACCCGCTGCCAATCCACTACCTCCCAGCAATCGACGAATACACGCTTGAGCTTACCGCCGAGGAAATGGCGGTCAAAAGTCACCAAGGGCGTGACTCCAAACAGTCCCGCATCATCGTCCAGTAGGGTATACTCCAGCAGACACCGTCCGTTCACATCTCTCCGCGTCAGCTAGGATTGACATTGATCTTTCGGGGCTCGGCCTGAGGCTCGCGCCCGGAGCCCCTTCGCTAGAGGGACAGAAAATGAGACGGCCAAGGTGATCGACACCTTGGCCCTTTCGTCTGCTAAGGCCATTCACACTTTGCTGTTGAATAGGAGTTATAGATCTAGTTTCCGTTGTGGCTCTTCCGGAGGCGATGGCAGATCATCGATCAGGCGCAGCGTGACGGACGTGCCCTTGAGATATTTACCCAGGTTCGGGTCGTCAGTGTATAAATCACTCGCGCCTCTCACGATGGCTGTCGCTGCTATGATCGCATCGTACTTCATGGTGACTTTCCAATGCGGCGCGCGATCCTGCGGCTGCAAGCTCGCCTGATGACTTGCAATTCGTTCTCCAGTTTCGATGGCAATTACTTCATCAAAGGGCTGCACGGTGAAACCTTTGAGGCGCCTGATGGTCTCGACGACCTCCTCGATTTTTTGCGCTCGGCCAGCAACAAGTTCGGCGATCACCGGTGCAGGTATCATCACCACGCTGTTTGCTCTGGAAAGCCCACGGACGAAGTGCTTCACTTTGTCGACGCGGCCGTTGTCTTGCGTACTTTTGGGGTCGATCATCAGGACTAGAAATACGGCATCGACGACGATCATGCTCGACGTAGCTCGCTCAGTGCTTTGACAAGGTTCTCCCCACCTTCATCGGGCAGGATTTCTCGCAGTTTTCCCAAAGTATCCGCTAGAGGCTCATCATCAAGTGCTTCGAACGATGTGGCTGCTAGATTATCGAGGAACCATTTTCCCGCGGTATCGCGCCGCCATTTGCCGTCACCGCTCACTCTAACGAACTGATGAAAGAGCTTCGCCAACGATATGGCGTGGATCGAATCGATAGAGATGCGTGCGTTCAGGTCGCCATCGATCTCAAGGCCAACCTTGATCGTGTCACCCGCTCCTTCGATTCTGATTAGCCGACCTTGCACTGACGTATGCTGGTTGACGATGCGGATGGGTTTAGATGCTTTCGTAACTCCTGGAAACGAGATCAATTCACCGCCTTTCGGCAGCGGCATCTCCGCCGTCCATCCATCTTCAGCGAGGTACTCGTTCAGTTTCCGCCACGGAGAAGATGCATCCGCATCGTTATCATTTTGCGCGGCCTCGCGGATGCGCGGGGATATAACCGCAACCAACTCGGCATCTGCTACGGCAACAATGCTCACACTCTGATCGCGAAGTTCCTTGAAGTGGACGTTCTCGGTCGCTCCCATAAGCTTCGCAAGCTCGAGCATATACACGGCAAGGCGAGACATGCCGATTGTCTCGGGCTTAGGACCGATTATGCGGAAAGAATATTCAAGAAAGTCGGACATTCTGCCTCCCGCGCCTAGACCCACAATGGTATTGAAAGGATAACGCATTATTAAGCCAATGTGATGCCGTTTAGTGGTCACAGCGCGAATTTAAGTTTGTCCCGGAAACTAGACTGGCTGGGGCGCCTGGATTCGAACCAGGGGATGGCGGTACCAAAAACCGCTGCCTTACCGCTTGGCTACGCCCCACCAGAGCTTTCGGCGCAAAGCGCCGGCTCAAATCGACGCCTGATTAGCAAAGCTCTCCGTCTGTCACAATGACTAAGTTGCGCACGCCGCAGATTTATGCGCTGCAGAGCGCCAAGGGCCGTGCTAGGAATGGGCGACGTCATCGGCCGCGAGATCATCGCCTTCATGGAAAGCCCCGCATTCGACCTTGCTTTCGAGCCGGCCTATGGGCGCGCCGTGCCGGTGGCGCCCGGGGTTGAGCGGATCACGGCTGAGAATCCCGGGCCTTTCACCTTTTACGGCACCAACAGCTACATCGTCGGCGCTTCCTCGGTCGCGGTCATTGATCCCGGGCCGGAGGACGAGGCGCATTATCGAGCGCTGATGGCGGCGCTCGCCGGCCGGGAGGTGACGCATATCTTCGTCAGCCACACCCATCGCGACCACTCGCCGCTCGCCCGCCGGCTGCAGGCGGCAACGGGGGCGGTGACGGTGGGCCAGGGGCCGCATCGGCCGGCGCGGCCGCTCAGGGACGGCGAGATCAATCCCTTTTCCGAGAGCTCGGATCTCGCCTTCGTGCCGGATATCGCGCTCGGTGACGGTGAGACCCTATCCGGCGATGGCTGGGCGCTGACATCGGTGCCGACGCCGGGGCACACGGCCAATCATGCCGCCTTCGCGCTCGAAGGCCGCGATATCCTGTTCTCCGGCGATCATGTCATGGCCTGGTCGACCTCGATCGTCGCACCGCCGGATGGTTCGATGGCCGATTACATGGCCTCGCTCGAGCGGCTGATAGAGCGCCAGGACGGACTTCTGCTGCCCGGCCATGGCGGGTCGGTCACGCAGCCCGCCGCCTTCCTGCTAGCGCTGAAGGCGCACCGGCTGGGGCGCGAGCGGGCGATCGTCGAGCGCATCCGGGCGGGCGACCGGCAGATTGCCGAGATGGTGAAGGCGATCTATCGCGATACCGATCCGAAGCTTCATGGGGCGGCAGCACTTTCCGTGCTCGCCCATATCGAGGATCTCGTCGAGCGCGGCGAGATCGCGGCGGATGGGCCGCCTTCTCTTGCCGCCACCTACCGGCTGTTGTAAGCGTGAGATGGGGAGATTACCATGGCGCGCGCCGCTTACAGCTATCGCAACGATCCCGATGTGCCCGCCTTCGCCGATGACCAGCCATTGATCGTTTTCGATGGCGAATGCGTCTTCTGCTCCGGCTGGGTGAAATTCGCGCTGAAGCACGACAGCAAGCGGCGCTACCGCTTCCTCGCCGCCCAGACGCCGCTCGGCGCCGCCCTTTACCGGCATTATGGGCTGGATGAGCGCGATTATGAAACCAATATCCTCATCGAGAATGGCCGCGCCTTCTTCAAGTCGGACGGTACGATCCGCATGGTGGCCGGCCTCGGCTTTCCCTATTCGCTGGTGAAGGTCTTTCGGCTGCTGCCGCGGCGCGTCGCCGATGCGCTCTATGAATTCATCGCCCGCAACCGGCTGAAGATTGCCGGCCGGCAGAGCTGCATGGTGCCGACGGCGGAGCAGCGCAGCCGGTTCATCACATGAGCGGCGGCCGGCTCTCGCTGCTGATCATCGGCGGTTACGGCACGTTCGGCGGGCGGCTGGCCCGGCTGCTTGGCGATGAACCCAGGCTCCGGCTGTTGATCGCCGGACGCTCGCTCGAAAAGGCGGATGATTTCGTGGCGGAGCTGCGCTCGCCGAGAGGTTGGGCCGGGCGTCTCGGCGGCAACGATCTCGGCGCGTGGCTGCAGGCGGTGGCCTTCGATCGTGACGGCGATCTCATCGAGCAGCTGACGCGACTGCGGCCGGATCTCGTCGTCGATGCCTCGGGGCCGTTCCAGAGTTTCGGGGAAGACCCCTATAAGGTGGTGCGCGCCTGCATCGGGCTCGATATCGATTATGCCGATCTTGCCGACAGCACCGGCTTCGTCGCCGGCATCGGCGGGCTCGATGCCGAGGCGCGGGCGAAGGGCACCTTTGCGCTCTCCGGCCTCAGCAGCCTGCCGGCGCTCTCCTTCGCAGCACTCGCGGCGATGGCGCCGCAGTTCTCCCGCATCGAAAGCGTGGCGGCGGGCATTGCCCCGTCGGCGCATGTCAAGATCGGCCTCAATGTCGTCAAGGCGATCGCAAGCTATGCCGGCAAGCCGGTGGCGGTGCTGCGCGAGGGGGGGCCGGCCGCAGGGTCCGGGCTGATCGACGACATGCGGGTGACGATCGCGCCGCCCGGCGTGGCGCCGCTCGCCAGCCGGAATTTCCTGCTGGTCGATGCGCCCGATCTTGCGCTGCTGCCGCAGCAGGTTCCCGGCCTGCAATCGACCTTCACCGGCGTCGGCACCGAGCCGCAGGCGCTGCAGCGGCTGCTTGGGCTTGCCGCCCGGCTGGTGCGCCTCCGGCTGCTGCCGTCGCTCAGGCCGTTTTCGCGGGTGCTGCAGGAAGCCAGCCACCGCTTCGCCCTCGGCGCGCATCGCGGCGGCATGTTCGTGCGCGCCGGCGGGCTCGATCGCGATGGGCGGCGGATCACATCCAGCTGGGATCTGATTGCTGAAGGCGATGACGGGCCGTTCATTCCGGTCATCGGCGTGGAGGCGCTGGTGCGCCGGCTGCTTGAAGGCATCCGGCCCGAGAGTGGCGCGCGGCCGGCGGCGGGGGAATTGTCGCTTGCGGATTTCGAAGTGGCCTTCCGGCGGTTCAAGATCACCTCGGGCATCCGGCTGGACTACGAGGAGGAGCCGCTGCCGCTCTACCGGCGCATTCTCGGCAGCGCCTTTGAGCAGCTGCCGCCCGCCCTTGCCGCGATCCATGCCGGCGGCACGCGCCTCGCCTCCGGCCGGGCGCGGATCGAGCGCGGCGGCGGGCTGCTCGCCCGGCTCGTCGCCGGCGTGATCGGCTTTCCCCCGGCGGGCGACGATGTGCCGGTCGCGGTGCGCTTTGCCGCCGATGGCGACGGGGAGATCTGGACGCGGTCTTTCGGGGCGAAGACGTTTCGCAGCTGGCAGGCGGCGGGCACCGGCCGCGATCGCCACCTGCTCGCCGAGGTCTTCGGTCCGTTCCGGGTGCTGCTGGCGCTGGTGCCGGAGGGCGACAGGCTGCGGCTTGTCGTGCGCGGCTGGCGGTTTTGCGGCATTCCGCTGCCGCTGTTCCTGGCGCCGGGCGGCGATACTTATGAGGAGGAGCGCGAGGGGCGATTCCATTTTCATGTCGAGATCGGCGGGCGGCTGACCGGGTTGGTCGTGCGGTATACGGGGTGGTTGGTGGTGGAGTGAGCCCTCTCCTGCCTCATCCTGAGGTGCGTAGCCCATAGGGCAAGGCCTCGAAGGAGGGGCTGGCCACTGGAACCACCCGCCCTCGCCCTTCGAGGCCCCTGCGGGGGCACCTCAGGATGAGGGCTGATCGTTGTGCGTGGCACCTGCCAGCCTCTCTGCGGCGTGCCGTGGCAGGCACGGCGCGCCCTCTCTCCGGCCTGATGGCGCGCCCTCTCTCCAGCCTCATCCTGAGGTGCGTAGCCCATAGGGCGAAGCCTCGAAGGACGGGGCTGGCCACTGGTGCCACCCGCCCTCGTCCTTCGAGGCCCCTGCGGGGCACCTCAGGATGAGGGCTGATCGTTGTGCGTGGCACCTGCCAGCCTCTCTGCGGTGTGCCGTGGCAGGCACGGCGCGCCCTCTCTCCGGCCTCATCCTGAGGTGCGCAGCCCATAGGGCGAAGCCTCGAAGGACGGGGCTGGCCACTGGAACCACCCGCCCTCGTCCTTCGAGGCCCCTGCGGGGCACCTCAGGATGAGGGCTGATCGTTGTGCGTGGCAAAGCCCTGAGGACGCAGGAATGAGGGAGGTTAGTTGGGGTGATATGGCAGGAGCGTCGAATTCGAGGCAGCGTTTTGGTGTCGAGCCTGCCGCACCCTCTCCCGGCCCTTCGCTTGGGCTCAGGGCGTTCGCAACTGCAATCGATTCGCCGGATCGATTGCTGGCGCTTTGCGCCACCGTTGCTCACCCACCCGCAAGCCCCAGCAACTCGGCATCCAGCGCCTTCAGATAATCGCCGGCAACCTCGGCGCTGAAGCCGAGGTCGTGTTGGCCGTAGCGGGAGGCGACGCGGATGTCGACGAAGGTGGTTTCGGCCTCTTCGCGCAGGCGAATGAGGATATCGAAGCGCAGGCCGAGGATCAGCGTGCGGGTGGTCGCCTGCAGCGTCACGCCATTGGCGCCGCGGATCAACTTGGCGACATCGTCGTCATAGGGGCGCGGCGTCGGCACGGGGATGATGCCGGGCGCATCGGCGACGGCGTCGTCGCCGGGCGCGGGCTTGGCCGGCCGGTCCTCGAGATCGCCTTCGGGCTCTGTGGTGCCGGTGCTTGTCACGATGGTAAAGCCGCTCTGCTTGGCGACCTTGCGCACCGCCTCCAGCACGCGGTCGAGCGCGCCTTCGTAACGCCGGCCGGTGAGTTCGGGATAGGCGGCCAGCTGCTTTTCGCGATCCTCCGGCGTCACGAGATTGCGCTTCAGCCAGATCTGATCGGCCTTCGGGGTCGACAGCCAGTCGGGGGCCGAGACCGGATCGGTGGAGACGTCGTAGATATCGGGCAGCGTCAAATAGCGCTCGGCGGCAAAGGCGCCGATGCCGAGCGGAAAGGCGGCGTAGATCAGCGCGGCGAGTGCGGCCAGCCCGCCTTCGGCCCCCGTCATCCAGAGGCTGCGCAGGCCGATTGCGGCAAGCAGCGCGGCCAGCAGCGCGAAGCCGGTGGCGGTGATCAGGAGCAGCACGAGATAGGGGGTGGCAAGCCCGCCGAAGCGATGGGCGATCAGCACCGCCAGCGCCAGCACCAGGCAAAACGCCCCGAGCAGCCGCGAAAAGCGGGCGGCGCTGGAAACGGGACGGTCGTAACGGATGGCCATCAAACTTACCGGTTGCTCGTCAGCGCCGCGCCCTCAACCACGCAAATCGCCATATCCCTGTTTAGAGCATGATGCCGAAAAGTGTGAAGCGGTTTTCGGACGACATCATGCTCTATTTCCTTGATTTAGATCCGGATTCAGATTTTAGGCCAGCCCGGCCCAAAATCATCCGGATCCGGGCAAAGATTCGGCTGAATTGAAACTGTTGTCTCGGAATATCAAAGGGAATTCACCTGAGATGCCGAGGCGATGGCCGGGCCGATCCATCAGCCCTTGCTGATATGTCAAAAAAAGGTCATTCTGCCGCGGTTTCATCTCCGGTTTAAGGCAAGGAGAGGCGGGATGATTTCACCCGAGATAGCAGCAAGGCCGCAGGCGTCTGCGCTTGGCGGGATCGACCACAGCGAGCCGGTGCTGCCGATGGAGCTCGTCGAGCTCGAACTTTCACTCGAAGGCTATGCCGGCGGCGATGCCGGCTTCTGCGAGGCGGTGCGCCAGGCGGCGAACCGGGCGGGCGGCGAGCTTCTGTTCGACCTGCCGGCCGCAGGGCTCGTCGCGGATTGCCGGCGCATCGCGGTGCTGCGCATTCCCGATGGCGGAAGCGAGATGCGCGTCGTGCTGGCGCTGCTCGATTATGCCGGCACCGAAATCCGCATGCAGGCGCCCGACCAGGAAACCGCGCATCTGGTGCGCTTCGCCGATGCCTTCGTCGAGGTGCTGGAGCGGATCTGAGCTCCTGAATCAGCGCCGCTCGGCCGCGGCCTCCGCCAGGCTGCGGAAGGGAAACTTGCGGCCGCATTCGCATTTGAGCATGAAGCTTTCCTGGTGGTTGGAAGGGCGCTGCACGCCAAAGCCGCGCGGCAGCTGATCGACCTTGAAATCCGGATGCTTGCGCTTGGGATCGTCGATCTCCGAGGCCTCGGCAAAGCCGCTATTGCCGCATTGCGGGCAGTTCAGTTTCTTCGAAAATCGATCGCGGATGGCCATGCTGGTTCCATGCTTGAGAGGCTTCCTCATACAGAGGAATGCCGGCTTGTGAAAGTGGAACCATCTCCCGGCGATGCCGTTCCCTTGTCGAAAAGGAGGCGATCATGCCGAACAGAGATCCGATCCCGACACCGACGACCGATACGCCACGCGGCCCGACGCCGACGCCCGGCATTCCCGACCCCACCCAGCAGAAGCCGCCGCTGACGCCGGTGCAGGACCCCGGCGATACCAAGAACCCGCAGGATCCGCCGCTCGACCCGGCACTGCTGCCGATCGGCGATCCGGCCGGGGCGGCGTAACCGGCATCGTCACACTCGCTCGTTATCGTGCGGAGTCTCCCTACTTTGGCGGCTTTGACGAAAACGGCAACCACACTCTCCGTCATCCCAGGCCTTGAGCCTGGGATCCATGCAACTGCCGTCTATGGATGCGGCGTGGATGCTCGGATTACGGAGGGTGGGGCGGACACTCGCTCGTTCTTGTGCGGAGTCTCCCTACTCTGGCGGCGGCTCTGGCGAAAACGGCAACCCCACTCTCCGTCATCCCAGGCCTTGAGCCTGGGATCCATGCAACTGCTGCCGATGGATGCGGCGTGGATGCTCGGTTCAAGGCCGATCCTCGGCTCAGGACCGAGGATTACGGAGGGTGGGGTAATCGGGAGAAACCTTCACAGACGCCAGCCATCCGCGCCGAAATCAGGCGCGGGCCGCGTGGCCTCCCCGCTTGACGCCCGCACCCGAATGGCATTTCCTCAGGGAAAAGCAAGGAATAGCCCGATGCGCATCGCCCTCCTCATCACCCTTCTCGCCGCTGGCCTTTCCGCCTGCCAGACGATGACGCCGGAGGAGCGGCGGGCGGCGGATGAGCGGCAGTGCCTGAGTTATGGCTTCCGCCGCGGCTCTGATGGGTTCGCCACCTGCCTGCAGCGCATCGATCTCGACCGGCGGGCGGAGTCGCGGGCGCAAAGCGCGGAGCTGATGCAGAGCATGGCCTGGGATCTCAACGGGCCTTATGTCTATCGCCGCCACTGGCGGCATTATCACTAACGCGGCCACTCCTACTTGCTCAGCCGTCCTTCAGGCCCGCTGCAATGACCGCCTGCGCCGCCGCCAGTCGGGCGATCGGCACGCGGAACGGCGAGCAGGAGACGTAATCGAGGCCGATCGTCTCGCAGAAGCGGATCGAGGCCGGGTCGCCGCCATGTTCGCCGCAGATGCCGAGCTTCATGTCGTTGCGGGTGCGCCGGCCGCGTTCAGCGGCGATGCTGATCAATTCGCCGACGCCGTCGAAATCGAGCGAGATGAAGGGGTCGTGCTCGATGATGCCCTTGCGCTGATAGGTCGGGATGAAGGCGGAGGCGTCGTCGCGCGAGATGCCGAAGGTGGTCTGTGTCAGGTCGTTGGTGCCGAAGGAGAAGAATTCGGCGGCTTCGGCAATCACATGCGCACGCAGCGCTGCGCGCGGCAGCTCGATCATCGTGCCGACGAGATAATCGATCTTCATGCCGGCCTCGGCCATGACATCGCCGGCGACCTCGTCGATACGCGCCTTGACGTAATCGAGCTCGGAGCGCAGGCCGACCAGCGGCACCATGATTTCAGGCACGACGGCCGCCCCGGTCTCCTGGGCTGCGGCCACCGCCGCCTCGAAGATGGCGCGGGCCTGCATCTCGGCGATCTCAGGATAGGAGATCGCCAGCCGGCAGCCGCGGTGGCCGAGCATCGGGTTGAACTCATGCAGAGCATCGACGCGCTGGCGCAGCGCCTGCGGCTCCATGCCCATGGCGAAGGCGACCTCGGCCACCTCGTCATCGGTCTTCGGCAGGAATTCGTGCAGCGGCGGATCGAGCAGGCGGATCGTCACCGGCAGGCCGTGCATGACGGTAAAAAGGCCGGTGAAATCCAAGCGCTGCATCGGCAGGAGTTTGTCGAGCGCCAGCCGCCTGCCCTTCTCATCTTCGGCGAGGATCATCTCGCGCATGACATGGATGCGCTCGCCCTCGAAGAACATGTGCTCGGTGCGGCAAAGGCCGATGCCCTCGGCGCCGAAGGAGCGGGCGGCGCGGGCATCCGCCGGCGTATCGGCATTGGTGCGCACTGTCATTCGGCGCGCCCGGTCGGCCCAGCCCATGATGCGGCCGAAATCGCCCGAAAGCTCCGGCTGGATCATCGGCACCTCGCCCTTCAGCACCTGGCCGGCCGAGCCGTCGATGGTGATGATATCGCCCTTCTTCAGGGTGACGCCGATGCCGAGCAGTCGCTCGTTGCGTTGATCGATGCGCATGGTGCCGGCGCCGACAACGCAAGGCGTGCCCATGCCGCGGGCGACAACCGCCGCATGGCTGGTCATGCCGCCGCGCGTCGTCAGGATGCCCTCGGCCGCATGCATGCCATGAATATCTTCCGGGCTGGTCTCGACCCGCAGCAGGATGACCTTGCGGCCCTCGGCCTCGGCCTCGACCGCCTCTTCGGCGGTAAAGACGATGGCGCCGGTGGCCGCCCCCGGTGAGGCCGGCAGGCCGGTGCCGATCACCTGGCGGGTGACGCGCGGATCGATCGTCGGATGCAAGAGCTGGTCGAGGCTGGAGGGCTCGATGCGCAGCACCGCCTCCTCCTCGGTGATCACCCTTTCGTCGACCATGTCGACGGCGATCTTCATCGCCGCCCGCGTCGAGCGCTTGCCGGCGCGGGTCTGCAGCATCCACAGCCTGCCGCGCTCGATGGTGAATTCGATGTCCTGCATGTCGCGGTAATGGACTTCGAGCTCGGAACAGATGCGGCTGAGTTCGTGAAAGGCCTCCGGCATCAGCTTTTCCATCGAGGGTTTTTCCGAGCCGGATGAAATCCGCCCCTCCTCGGTGATGCTCTGCGGCGTGCGGATGCCGGCAACAACATCCTCGCCTTGCGCGTTGACGAGGAATTCGCCGTAGAGCGTCTTCTCGCCGGTCGAGGGGTTGCGGGTGAAGGCGACACCGGTCGCCGAGGAGTTGCCGAGATTGCCGAACACCATCGCCTGGATGTTGACCGCCGTGCCCCAGCCTTCGGGAATATTGTGGAGCTGGCGGTAAGTGACGGCGCGCGCGCTCTTCCAGCTGGAAAAGACGGCGCCGACCGCGCCCCAGAGCTGGACCTCCGGATCCTGCGGGAAGTGTTGCTCCAGCTCCTCCTCGATCAGCCTTTTGTAGAGGGAGACGATGTGCTGCCATTCTGTGGCGCTGATTTCGGTATCGAATTCATGGCCGAGCCTCGCCTTCTCGTCTTCGAGGATTTCCTCGAAGGCGTCGTTGCCGAGGCCCATGACGACATCGGCATACATCTGGATGAAGCGGCGATAGCTGTCCCAGGCAAAACGTGCGTCGCCGGCATCGTGACCGAGCGCCTGCACCGTCTCGTCGTTGAGGCCGAGATTGAGCACGGTGTCCATCATGCCGGGCATCGAGACGCGGGCGCCGGAGCGCACGGAGAGCAGGAGCGGCTGGCTGGTGGAGCCGAAATGGCGGCCGGTGATAGACTCGATCGCCGCTATGCCGGCGCGAATTTCGGCCTTCAGCCCGTCCTCGATATGGCCGCCATTCTTGTAATAGGTGCTGCAGGCGTGGCTGACGATCGTCAGTCCCGGCGGAACGGGAAGGCCGAGGGCGCACATTTCCGCGAGATTGGCGCCCTTGCCGCCGAGAATTTCATGGTCGCGCGCGCCGCCCTCAGCCTGTCCGTCGCCGAACCTATAGACCCACTTGGTCATCTTCCCCCCAACACCACGGAAGGATCAGCGTGATCCCTCAGCTGTCGACTGCCTCCCCCTTCTTCGGCGTCATCCAGGCCTTGTCGCGCGGATGACGAAGAGAAATTGGCCGGCATTGTCAGCAGCCTCCATGATTAGCTTAATGCCTTGGAGTTGAAATGAAAATCGACAAATGCGGCAAAAATGCTGCGCCGCACAATAATTTTCGCCGAGAGCGGGCGGGCGAACCTGTAAACCTCGCCTGATGTGAAGAAGGCATAAAAAAAGCTTTGCGGGACTGCAACATCGTCCCGCAAAGCCTTGTTTCCGTCCGGCCAGGAAAACCGGACGGGGGGTCCCTCAACCCGGAACGGTTCCTGGAACCGCTCCGATCCTTGTTTTCGGCAATGGCTGGAAAGCCTTTTTCACGCCCCCGTCATTGCTCAAACAGCTTCCGGGTCCTTGCCCATTCCCGGAAACGCATCGTAAATTCGACAATCCGCAACGTTGACCGCCTGCTTTTTTCAGCAAAGTAATCAGGTTGCGTTGAAACAACTTCTAATGCAAGTCAGCGAAAAGAGCATCACCCAAATGGGGTACGGGCCGCAAGACAGCCGACCTTTTTTGGTGTTTATCGCCGGATACGCGAAAAATGCACGGGATTTGTCAGGTCCGCATGCTCCAACAGGCGGGGTCGGGTGGATCGCTCGATCGCTCCCGCCGGCGATCCGGCGGAAGCGATGAACAGAAGGTATCACCGCCTGACACAAGCAGGCGTTGCAGCCGTCGCAAAATACCCTATGTTGCCGGTCTCCCAGGGCACCGCGATGGACACCGACCATGCTCGACTTTGATCCGTTATATTCAACCCCCAGGATCGAGGCGGTGGGGCGGTTCATCGATCAACACTATGCCCTCGCCGGATCGATTCGCTGCCGCATGCTTCATCGCGGTCTGAACGATCTCTATCTGGTCATTGACAGCACCGGCGAGCGCTATGTATTTCGGCTGTCGCATCATCGCAGCCGCGGCCAACCGGACGTCAAAACCGAGACGGCTTTTCTCACCCACCTCCAGCGGGCAGGGGTGCCAGCGGCCGTGCCGATACCGACGCGCGATGGCGCTCTTTTCCTGCGGGGATACACGCCGGAGGGCGCGCGCGAGGCCGTGCTCTTCCGGGAAATTTCCGGCCGCGAGCCGAGCGCAACAGATGCCGGCGATGCCCGAGCCAACGGCAAGACGCTTGCCCTGTTGCACAATGCGGCGCAGACGTTTTCGTCAGGGGGAGCGATGTACCGGCTTGACCTCGAACATCTGCTGCACCGTCCCTACGCGCGGATACGCGATAGCGGCGTCGTGGAGGACGCAGATATTCTTCGCGATCTTGAAACCATCGCCACGCGCACCGCAAAGGCGATCGAAAGATGCGAAAATCTGACCTGGATTTATTGTCACGGCGACTGTCACGGCTTCAACGCCCGCATCGATGACGCTGGAGACGCCGTCTTTTTCGACTTCGACGACGGCGGCCCCGGATATCTCGCTTACGATCTGTCGGTTTTCCTATGGGCAAAAGTATCCTTTGGCCGGACACTGACGCCCATGTGGACCGCCTTCATCGATGGATATCGCGGCATCCGGCCGATAACGCCGCACGACTTCGAAGCCGCCCTTCGGTTCGTCATTGTCCGGCATTTCTGGCTCATGGGCGAATATGCCAGCCGCACAAACGAATGGGGAAGCGATGCCGTCAACTGGATTGGGCGACAAGCGGCCTTTCTCAATAATTGGGAGGCCGATCGATTTGTCGATCGCCTGTTCTGAATGAAAGCGCAGGGGAAATGGGCATCAGAGAGATTATCGGATCGAAGGCGTTCCGGCGCCGGCAAGACCACGGGCCGAAGATCTTGAATATCGATGTCGGAATCCCGTCCGGCCGGACGTCTTCAAGACAGACAGCGATGGAGGAAGCGATGACGATTACCATTACCGCCTTTGAACGTTCGCCCGATCGCGGCCGCGGCCTGGCGCGCGACATGCGGATTCGCTGGGCGCTCGAGGAGGTGGGGCAGCCTTACGAGGTTCGTCTCGTCTCCTTCAAGGGGATGAAGGAGCCGGCGCATCTGGCGCTCCAGCCTTTCGGGCAGATCCCGACCTACGAGGAAGGCGATCTCACCTTGTTCGAATCCGGCGCGATCGTCCTGCATATCGCCGAGCGTCACGGCGGCCTGCTGCCGGACGAAACCAATGCCCGGGCGCGGGCGATTTCATGGATGTTTGCCGCGCTCAACACCGTGGAGCCGCCGGTCTTTGATCACAGCCTCGCCAGGATCCTCGAGCGTGACCAGCCGTGGTACGAGCAGCGCCTGCGCGCGCTCGAGGGGAGCATCCGCAAGCGGCTGGACAGCCTGTCGGCCCATCTTGGCGATGCCGACTGGCTCGATGGCGCCTTCAGCGCCGGCGACCTGCTGATGGTCACGGTGCTTCTGCGGCTGAAATCATCCAACATTCTGGACGAATACCCGAACCTCGCCGCCTATGTCGCCCGCGCCGAAGCGCGCCCGGCCTACCAACGCGCCTTCGCCGCCCAGCTGGCGGTCTTCCAGGCCGCATCGGCCGGCTGATCGGGGATCATGCCGGGTCGGTGAACAGTCCCACTGTAGAGAAATAGAAGCCGAGTGCTTGGTCGTGGATCCCAGGGTCAAGCCCTGGGATGACGGAGAGTGTGGTTGGCTTTGCTGCCAGACGCACCGCCGATGCAGCTTTCTCCGTCGCGCTCGGTTGACCGCGCCCGGCGCGGCTCGTGTCTCCTGGCGCCACCTCTGGTCCGTCACCCAGGCACTACCTCTCCTCCGTCGTCCCAGGGGTTGACCTCGGGATCCATGCGGCTGGCACTGGTGAACAGCGAAGGCGTCCCACCGCAGAGAAATAGAAGTCGCGTGCTTGGTTGCGGATCCCAGGGTCAAGCCCTGGGATGACGGAGAGTGTGGTTGGCTTTGCTGCCAGACGCACCAGCGATGCAGTTTGCGGCTCTGCGCTCGATTGATCGCGCCCGGCGCGGCTCGTGGGTCCCGGCAACACCTCGGCTCCGTCCACTCGGACCTTCTCTCCTCCGTCAAGCGAGTACCACCTTCCGCCGTCAACCTGGCACCACCTCTCCTCCGCCAATCCGGCTCCACCTTTCTGGCAACCCGGCACCACCTCTCATGTGAATCCACGCGCCACCTCCCTCCGCCATACGGGCACCACCTCCCCTCCGTCATACGGGCACCACCTCTCCTCCGTCATCCCAGGGCTTGACCCTGGGATCCATGCGGCTGGCACTGGGTGAACAGCGAAGGCGTCCCACGCAGAGAAATGGAAGCCGAGTGGCTTGGTCGTGGATCCCAGGGTCAAGCCCTGGGATGACGGAGAGTGTGGTTGGCTTTGCTGCCAGACGCACCGCCGATGCAGCTTTCTCCGTCGCGCTCGGTTGACCGCGCCCGGCGCGGCTCGTGGGTCCCGGCAACACCTCGGCTCCGTCCACTCGGACCTTCTCTCCTCCGTCGAGCGAGCACCACCTTCCGCCGTCAACCTGACACCACCTCTGCCTCCGCCAATCCGGCTCCACCTTTCTGGCAACCCGGCACCACCTCTCATGTGCAATCCACGCGCCACCTCCCCTCCGCCATACGGGCACCACCTCCCCTCCGTCATACGGGCACCACCTCCCCTCCGTCATCCCAGGGCTTGACCCTGGGATCCATGCGGCTGGCATTGGGCGAACGGCGAAAGGCGTCCCTCCGCAGAGAAATGGAAGCCGAGTGCTTGGTTGTGGATCCCAGGGTCAAGCCCTGGGATGACGGAGAGTGTGGTTGGCTTTGTTGCCAGACGCACCGGCGATGCAGCTTGCTCCGTTACGCCCGCCGTCGCTTCATCGCGCCCGGCGCGGCCAGGCACCACTTCTCCTCGGTGATCCCAGGGCTTGGCTGCACAGCCGCCACGCAAAAATTCACGCGATCTCGCGCAGGCGTTCGGCGGTCTGCAGGTCGACGGAGACCAGGGTGGAGACGCCTTGTTCGGCCATGGTGACGCCGAAGAGGCGGTTCATGCGGGCCATGGTGATTGGGTTGTGGGTGATGATGACGAAGCGGGTTTCGGTGGAGGCCGCCATCTCGTCCATCAGGTTGCAATAGCGCTCGACATTGTGGTCGTCGAGCGGCGCGTCCACCTCGTCGAGCACGCAGATCGGCGCCGGGTTGGTGAGGAAAACGGCAAAGATCAGCGCCATCGCCGTCAGCGCCTGTTCGCCGCCGGAGAGCAGCGTCATGGTCTGCGGCTTCTTGCCGGGCGGGCGGGCCAGGATCTCGAGGCCGGCCTCCAGCGGATCGTCGGATTCGATCAGCTGCAGTTCGGCGGTGCCGCCGCCGAAGAGATGGGTGAACAGCCGCTGGAACTGGCCGTTGACGACGTCGAAGGCGGCGATCAGCCTCTCGCGGCCCTCGCGGTTCAAACTCTGGATGGCGCCGCGCAGCTTGCGGATCGCGTCGATGACGTCGTCGCGCTCCTTGATCAGCGCTTCGAGCTTCTCGCTCAGTTCCTTCTGCTCCTCGTCGGCGCGCAGGTTGACGGCGCCGAGCCGCTCGCGCTCGATCTTCAGCCGCTCGAGATCGCGCTCGACCTCGCGCGGATCGGGCAGCGCCTGCATCGGCTGCAGGCCTGCGAGCCGCAGCGCCTCGTGCGGCGGCACGTTCAGCACCTCGCGGATGCGGCTTTCGCTTTCCTGCCGGCGCTCGCGGGCCGAAACGAGGCGCTCTTCGGCGCGGCCGCGGCGTTCGCGGTATTCGGCAAGCTCGGAAAGCGCGGTCGCGGCCTTATGGTCGGCCTCGCGCTGGATGCGTTCGGCCTCGGCCAGGAGATCGCCGGCATTGCGGCGCGCCTCCTCGGCCTTCTGCAATTCGCTGAGCAGAGCGCGGCGCTTGTCGTCGAATTCGTCGGGCGCCATTTCCAGATCGGCCGCCTCTTCGCGCGCCTCTTCCTCGCGTTCGCGCAGCGTCGCGACATGATCCTCGCCGCTTGCTGCGCGCTGGCGCCAGGTTTCGCGCTCCTGGGCGATCGCCATGATGCGACGCTGGCGGGCCTCGTTTTCCCTCGCCAGGCTCTCATGGCGGGCGCGGGCCTCGGCGAGCGCGCCGCGATCGGTCGCCACTTCCGCCTGCTGGAAGCGCAGCCGTTCGTCGATCTCCGTGAGATCGGGCGCATCCTCCAGCTCGATGCGGGCATTTTCCTCCTGGACGCCGATCTCCTCCAGCTGCGCGCCGAGCTGGCTCATCGCCTCGCTGACGACATCGCGGCGGCGGATGAGATCGCCGGAAGCGCGCTCGGCGGCGACGAGTGCTTCGCGCGCCTCGGTGAGATGACGTGCCGACAGGCGGCTCATGTCGCGGGCCTCGGCAAGCTTGCGCTCTTCGAGGCGGATCGCCTCGGCGGCGGCGGCCTGCCGCTCCTCGGCTTCGGCAAGCACATCACGGGCGATTGCTGCTTCGCCTTCGAGTTCGGCCAGGCGGTTTTTCTGGGCAAGGCGCAGGGCGGCCGCACTCGGGGCATCGGCGCCGGTGACATGACCGTCCCACCGATAGACGGCGCCTTCTCTTGTCACCAGCCGTTGGCCGGGCTTCAGCGCCGCCATCAGCGCTTGCGCTTCGGCCTCGTCGACCAGGCCGATCTGGCGCAGGCGGCGGGTGAGCGCGGCCGGCGCCCGGACATGCGTCAACAGCGGAGTGGCGCCCGCGGGAAGCGCGGGGTCGGCGGCGCCATCGCCATTCTCCGACCAATGCGCCGGCGCTTCGGCATCGAGCGGCGATTCCAGATCGTCGCCGAGCGCAGCCCCCAGCGCGGTTTCGAAGCCGCGATCGACCTTCAGCTCGTCGGCGACAGGCGGAAACTTGCCGGCGGCCGCGCCGGCGGCGAGCATGCGGGAAATGGTGCGGGCCTCGGTTTCGACAGCATTGAGGCCAGAGCGAGCCTGCTCGACCGGAGTGCGGGACAGCGCCTCGGTCTGGCGGGCGGCGGCCAGCGCCTGCTCGATCCCCTGGACGGCGGCTTCGGCATCGGCGAGCGCGATTTCGCCGGCTTCCACGATCGCTCGTTTCTCTTCGGGATCGGGCAGGCCTGATATCTTCTCGCCGATGGCCGACAATTCCCCGTTCGCATCATTCATCTGCCGTTCGAGGCGCATGCGGCGGTCGGTGAGATCGCGGATGGCGCGCTCCAGCTGGTTGCGGCCGGCGGCAGCCTCGGCACGCTCGGCTGTCAGCTGGGTGAAGATGCGCTCGCTGTCGGCAAGCTTCGCCGCCGCGCCCTCGAAGGCCTCGCGGGTTTCCTCGGCATAACGGCCGGAATCGGCGAGGACTTCCGCTATTTCGGCCTCTTCGGCGTCGAGCTTGGCGAGAATGACGGCATTGTCGGCGACCAGCCGCTCCTCGCGGCGGATGTCTTCCGCCAGCTGGGCGAGACGGCGGGTCAGCTCGTCGCGGCGGCGCAGGATGCGGCCGGCATCCTCTTCGAGCTGGCTACGGGCGATCTGCAGGCGCTGCAGGGCGGCGGCTGCACGCGCCTCGCCCTCGCGCAGTTCCGGCAGCTTCAGGCTGGCGATACCTTGGCTCTTGGCCGCCTCCATCTGGGCCTGCGCCTTTTCGGCGACGATGACGGTTGCCTGGTTGAGCGCGCTGTCGGCCTCGGCCTCGGCCTCCTTGGCCTGTACCCAGCGGATATGCAGGAGCATCGCCTCGCGGGCGCGGATATCGGCCGAAAGCGTCTTGAAGCGGTTGGCCTGGCGGGCCTGGCGCTTCAGGCTCTCGATCTGGCTTTCGAGCTGCGAGGTGACGTCGTCGAGACGTTCGAGATTGGTTTCGGCGGCGCGCAGGCGCAGTTCGGCTTCATGACGGCGCGAATGCAGGCCCGAAATACCGGCCGCCTCTTCCAACAGCTGGCGGCGGGCCTGCGGCTTTGCCTGGATCAACTCACCGATGCGGCCCTGCCCGACCATCGAGGGCGAGCGGGCGCCGGTGGAGGCGTCGGCAAACAGCAACTGCACGTCCTTGGCGCGGCTTTCCTTGCCGTTGATGCGGTAGAGCGAGCCCTGCTCACGCTCGATGCGGCGGGTGACCTGGATCTCGTCGGCATCGTTGAAGGCGGCGGGCGCGGTGCGTTCGCCATTGTCGAGATAGAGCGCCACTTCGGCGGTGTTGCGGGCCGGCCGGTTGCCGGAACCGGAGAAAATCACGTCGTCCATGCCGGAAGCGCGCATGTTCTTGTAGGAATTCTCGCCCATCACCCAGCGCAGCGCCTCGACGAGGTTCGACTTGCCGCAGCCGTTCGGGCCGACGACGCCGGTCAGCCCCCGCTCGATGATGAATTCCGTCGGCTCAACGAAGGATTTGAAGCCGACCAGGCGCAGCTTGTTGAACTTCATGCAGAAATATCCACGGCAGGAAGCCACGCCCGCAAACTGCGCTGAAAAGAAAAAACGGGCGCACGGCTTTCGCCGTCGCCCGTTATCGTCAAACGGTCCGGTTCAGATGAGGCTGTCGATGAGCTTCGACATGGTGTCAACCGGCATGTCTCCAGAATAGCGCTTGCCATTGATGAGGAAGGTTGGCGTGGCATTGACGCCGAAATCCTTGGATCCCCTTTCCCGCGTGGCGTTCACTTCATCCAGAAGCTTCTGGTTCGTCAAGCATTTCGTGAAGCTATCCTCAGTAAATCCGGCGAGCTTCGACATCTGCAGCAGTGCGGCGCGGCCGTCATCAGCGGCGGCCCAGACCTGCTGCTGCTTGAAGAGCATTGAAACCATCGGGAAATACTGCTCCGGCGTGCTCAGCTGCCCCGGATTGGCGGCGCTGCAGCGGGCGAGCATGAAGGCGGCGGCGGCGCGCGGATCGAAGGGGAATTCGCGGATGATGAACTGCACCTTGCCGGTATCGACGTATTTCTGCTTGATCGTGTCGAAGGTGGTGTTGTGGAAATGGGCGCAATGCGGGCAGGTCATCGACATGTATTCGACGATCTTAACCGGGGCATCGGCCTTGCCCAGCGCCATCTCAGGCAGGGCGCCGGCTTTCAGCACCTCGGCCATGTCGACATCGCCGTCGGACTGCGGCATGTCGGTCGCCGATGTCGCCGCCGTCTGCATGGTATCGACATTGGTGCCATCGGTCATGGTCTTGCCGGAGGACGACGCATCGGCAGCGTCCTTGCTCTCGTTGCAGGCGACAAGCGCTACGGCAGCTGCGGCGATGGCGATGCCGCTGAGCAGGCGGCGTTTCGTCAGTTGCATTTCGGACATCTGCATGGGTTCCCCATAGTAATGAGAGTGACGGCGTGATTGTGCGATATAACGGCTGACGGCCGCTCACAAGCCACGCTTCACCAACTTCCTTCAAAGAATTGTGACCGTGATGGGATCGAGAGCCGACCTAGCGTCCGAAATGCGCGATTCTCAGTTTCGGTGGAAGGCCGAAGGTATATTCCGTCCGGCGTAGAAAAATCTCAGCACTTGTACCCGGTCCTTGGCGGTCCGGTAAGCAATGGTCACACGCCGCTCGAAAACCAAAATGCGAACGCCCGGAGCAAAATCCTCGCGCGGCGATCCCCTTTCCGGCATGTCTTCGAGCTGATGACAAAATTGTCTCAGCCGGCGGATGAATTCGATCGCCGCCGGGCGATTGTCGGCAGCAATGAATTCATAAATTTCAAACAGATCCTTCTCCGCTCTGGGGCGAAACGCGACCTTAAACGCCACCACGCCCAGCCTTCATCCGGTCCGCATGCAGACGTTCGAGCCGCTCAAAAACCGTATCGGCATCAACGTCCGAACCCGGATCGTCGATCGCCTCACGAATTTTCTGACGCATGATTTCGTCGATCGCATCTTCTTCCCGGTCGAGTGCGCGCAACGCAGCGCGGATAACCTCGCTTGCTGAACTATAGGCACCTGATTGTAGCCGCGCGTCCAAGCTTTTCTGCTGGCTGCCGAGCGTGACTGTAATGGGTTTGCTGCTGCGCATCCTGTTAGCTCCGGTCAGATCATTACAGTGTAATACACCTGCGCTGCAGTTCAAGAGAGGTTTAACGTCTCCGCTCAGGCCGGCTTACGTGCAGACTGCGCGCGGATCGCTTGGCGACGTTTTTCAGGCGGCTGATCTTTGGTTTCGCCGAGAAGCTGACGCATACGCGGGCTGAGCACCAGGCCTTCAAACCGCACTGATTTTTTCGGCACGGGCTTGAGTCAGGCCGCCTATCTTGGCGTTGCCGGAAAATTTGGGCGTCTTGCTCATCAGCGCCCACTCCCGCGCTTGCCCATCACCGCAGTCCCCAAGCGCTGGATCGCCTGGCGCAGCTTGTCGCCCTCGATGCCCTCCATCATGCCTTCGAGCTTACGGGCGGCTTCGCCTTTCAGCGGCTGCGGGGTGCGGGAGCGGCGCAGGACTTGAGAGACCGGTTTCTGGACGATGCGGATCTGGTGGACGGCGGCGAAACCGAAGAAGCTGTTGATGCGCTGGATGAGTTCGCCCTGGGCATGGGTGAGGAAAAGCGCGCGCGCGCCTTCGCAGGCGATCGTCAGCACGCCGGGGCGGAAGCCGCCGTCATCGCCGCCGCGGGCCCAGACGATTTTTTCCGGCCTGGTGCAATCGGCGAAATCCTCGCCGGCGATTTCGCTCCACGAGCCGAGCAGCGCCGTGTTGATGCCGGCGCGGCGCGCCAGGACGGGATCGATCAGCCCGTTCGCCAGCTCGGAAATCTGCTTTACATCTTTGCGTGGATAACTCATCGAAACCCTTGGGCCCGGCTGCCAATTGGCGCGGCCGCCTTGATCGCGCGCCATTGCTTCGCCAAGTATAGGGCCTTCCCCTGATCCCGGCAAATCATGACGATCACGAAACCCGACACGCCTACCGCCAAGCCCCTGCTCGACTGGTACGATCGCCATCACCGCGACCTGCCCTGGCGCGTTTCGCCCGGCATGGCGGCGCGCGGCGTCAAACCCGATCCCTATAGCGTCTGGCTGTCGGAGGTGATGCTGCAGCAGACGACGGTGCAGGCGGTCAAACCCTATTTCGAGCGGTTTCTCACGCGCTGGCCCGAGGTGAACGATCTCGCCGCGGCCGAAAGCGACGCGGTCATGGCCGCCTGGGCCGGGCTCGGCTATTATGCGCGGGCCCGCAACCTGAAGAAATGCGCTGAAGCGGTGGCGAAGGAGCATGGCGGCGTCTTTCCCGATACCGAAGCCGGCCTCAAGGCGCTGCCCGGCATCGGCGACTATACGGCAGCCGCCGTCGCGGCCATCGCCTTCAACCGGCAGGCTGCCGTCATGGACGGCAATGTCGAGCGGGTGATTTCAAGGCTTTATGCGATCGAAACGCCGCTGCCGGCCGCCAAGCCCGTGATGAAGGAGAAGGTGGCGCTGCTGACGCCCGCCGATCGTCCCGGCGATTTCGCCCAGGCGATGATGGACCTCGGCGCGACGATCTGCACGCCGAAGCGGCCGGCCTGTTCGCTCTGTCCGTTCCGGGGATCGTGTCAGGCGCTGAAGCTTTCCGATCCTGAGCTCTTCCCCGTCAAGGCGGCGAAGAAGGAAAAGCCGCTGCGGCAGGGCGCCGCCTTCGTCGCAGTCACCGCCGATGGCGAAATTCTTTTGCGACGGCGCGCCGAAAGCGGGCTGCTCGGCGGCATGACCGAGGTACCGACGACGGCCTGGACGGCGCGGCTCGACGGCGAGACCTCAGTTGCGGCCGCACCCTTCGATGCGGCCTGGCAGGCCTGCGGCACCGTGATCCATGTCTTTACGCATTTCGAGCTCCGGCTATCGATCTGGCGGGCGGCAATCCCCGCAAAGCCGAAGCCGCGTGATGGCGTGAATGACGAATGGTGGGAGCCGGTTACAAATCTTGAAGCACAGGCGTTGCCTAGCATCATGAAAAAAGCAATTGCAGCGGCTATTCCTCTCGCATTCAAAACAGCCAAGGCATGACCATGACGACTGAGATAAAACATATCGTTTTCGATATCGGCAAAGTCCTTATTCATTACGATCCGCATCTGCCCTTCGCCCGCCTCATCCCTGATGAGACCGAGCGCAACTGGTTCTTCGCCAATATCTGCACCCATGACTGGAACGTCGAGCAGGACCGCGGCCGCACATGGGCGGATGCCGAAGCGCTGCTGATCGAGAAGCACCCGGCCCGCGAGGAGCATATCCGCGCCTTCCGCAAATACTGGCACGAGATGGTGCCGCACGCCTATGAGGACAGCGTCACGATCATGGAGGGATTGATCGAGGAAGGCCGCGACGTGACGATGCTCACCAACTTCGCCTCCGACACCTTCCGCGAGGCGCAGGCGCGTTTCCCGTTCCTGACGAAGCCGCGCGGCGTGACCGTTTCCGGCGATGTCGGCCTGATCAAGCCGGATATCGCCATTTACGAGACGCATACGAAGAGCTTCGGCCTCGATCCCGCCGCAACGATTTTCATCGACGACGCGCCGGCTAATGTCGAAGGCGCCAAGGCCTTCGGCTGGAACGCCGTGCTGTTCTCCGGTGCTGAGAAACTTCGCAGCGATCTTGCCGCCTACGGATTGAAGGTCTGAGAGCCATGGCTTTCGACCCGGTCGAGGAAATCGAACGCTTCCACGCCGCCATCAACGCCCTCGATTTCCCTGTTATCGAGGGTTATTTCGCCGAGGACGCGACCTATGTCTCGAACGGCGTCGGCAGCCTTGCCGGGCGGGGCGAGATCATGGCCGCCTTCCGGCGCTATTTCGATGACTATCCCGATCAGACGGCGGAGAACTCGCTCGTCGAAACGCTGACGCCGCTCTCCGGCCGGTCCGTCTGGTCACTCCGCGCCACCCATAGCAAGACGGGCGAGCCGCTGATCCGCGAGGGCGAGGAGACGATCACCTTCAATGCCGAAGGCCGGATCACCCGCGTCGACGTCACCGATTACAAAGACTTCTGACGATTGGATCTCCAAAATAGAAGACGCCCGGGATTTGAGCCCCGGGCGCCTTGGCCTTCTTCCGCAACTGGAGGAAACCGGAAGAAGCTATTTCGATCCCGCCAAGGTGCTGCTCACTCCACCTTTGCCAGATCACTGCGGATGACGGACCTGAGATCGTCGATCGGGCGCAGGGACTGCCCGTCTTCGAAATGCCAGAAGGTCCATCCGTTGCATGCATCAAGGCCCTGCACCTTGGCGCCGAGACGATGAATGGAGCCGGCCTCGCCGCCTGATGCCACGGTACCGTCGGCGCGCACGATCGCGCTGTAACGGCGCTTGGCGTCGGTCAGCACCTGGCCGGGCTTGATGAGACCGCTTTCGACAAGCACGTTGAAGGCGACGCGAACCTCGGCCTTCTTGCCGGTCATGACGGTCAGTTCCGCCTTGCCGAGCGGCTCGACGGCGGCGATGCGGGCGGATGCCGCATCGATATAATCCTGCTCGCGCTCGATGCCGACGAAGTGACGGCCGAGACGCTTGGCGACGGCGCCCGTCGTTCCCGAGCCGAAGAAGGGATCGAGGACGATATCGCCGGGCTTGGTCGAGGCCATGATGACCCGGGCGAGCAGCGCTTCCGGCTTCTGCGTCGGATGCACCTTCTTGCCGTCCTCGCCCTTCAACCGCTCATTGCCGTTGCAGATCGGGAAGAGCCAGTCGGAGCGCATCTGCACGTCGTCGTTGGCGGCCTTCATCGCATCGTAATTGAAGGTGTAGCCCTTGGCCTTGGCATTGGGACTTGCCCAGATCATCGTCTCATGGGCGTTCTGGAAGCGGCGGCCCTTGAAATTCGGCATCGGATTGGTCTTGCGCCAGATGATGTCGTTGAGGATCCAGAAGTTCAGATCCTGCAGCGTGGCGCCGACGCGGAAGATATTGTGGTAGGAGCCGATCACCCAGATCGAGCCGGTCGGCTTCAAGACGCGCCGGCAGGCGAGCAGCCAGGCGCGGGTGAAGGCGTCATAGGCCTCGAAGGAGGCGAACTGATCCCATTCGTCATCGACGGCATCGACCAACGACTGATCGGGACGGTGCAGCGTTCCGCCGAGCTGGAGGTTATAAGGCGGGTCGGCGAAGATGACGTCGACGGAGTGGGTGGGCAAGGCTTCAAGGGCGCTGACGCAATCGCCCTTGATAATCGTGTCGATCCAGGACTCCGACCGGGAACCCGGCTTGACGGAGGCCTTGAGGTCGGCAAGCGGAAAAACTGATGCCATTCTGATACTCACTCATACGCTCTACGCTTAACTCTCCGTTATGGTTACGCAACTTAGTTACCAAAGCCTGAAGCGGTGGCCGATTTCGGGAATTTATTGCGCCGGCCCCTCCTCTCGTCACGCCGCATCATGCACCTCGCGGCTATCGGCCGGCGCCTCGTCGCGCTCGAACATGCCGTAATCGCGCAGGACGCTGGCGATGCGCAGGCGATAGTCGGCGAAGATGCCGCCGCGGCCGGCCTGCTGGGCGGCGCGGTGGGCTTCGAGGTTGCGCCATTTTTTGACGGCCTCCTCGTCGCGGAAGAAGGAGAGCGACAGTAGCTTGCCGCGGTTCGTCAGGCTTTCGAAACGCTCGATCGAGATGAAGCCATCGATCTTTTCGAGCTCTGATCGCAGTTCGCCGGCGAGGTCGAGATATTTGTGGCGCTCGCCCATATAGGGCACGACTTCGAAGATGATGGCGATCATGGCAGCACCAGCTTGGCGTGAGGGGCGGAGACGTTTTTGAGGAAGATCCGGTCCTCCTTGCGGATGAAGCCTTCGCGCCTGGCGAATTCGTAATTGTCGCGGCCGAGCGGATCGGCGGCCAGCCCGGCGCGATAGGCCTCGTAGGCGGCGAGGCTTTCGATGTTGTAGACGCCGTAAGCGGTCGTCGCCGAGCCCTCGTGCGGACCGAAATAGCCGATCAGGTCGGCGCCGTTCCGCGGAATCGCCTGGCCCCAGTTGCGGGCATATTCGGCAAAGGCCTCCTTCTTGAAGGGGTCGATTTCATAGCGGATGAAGCAGGTGATCATCGGTTTCTCCTTTGTGCCTCCCCGTTTTCGCACATTGCCTGACGGCGATGCTTCGGTTACGATCGAAGTATGAAGGAAGGACCAGACATTGCGCAGATCGGCGCGCTCATCGGCGATCCGGCCCGCGCCAACATGCTGGCGGCGCTGACCGGTGGGCGGGCGCTGACGGCGACCGAGCTTGCCGGCGTCGGCGGCATCACCGTGCAGACGGCGAGCACGCATCTTGCCAAGCTCGAAGCCGGCGGCCTGCTTGCCCAGCGGAAACAGGGGCGCCACCGCTATTTCACGCTGGCCGACGAGGCCGTCGCCCGGTTGATCGAAAGCATGATGGGCTTTGCCGCCGGGCGCGGGCATCTGCGCCACCGGCCGGGGCCGAAGGAACCGGCGCTGCGCAAGGCGCGCATCTGCTACGATCATCTGGCCGGCGATTACGGCGTGCGCATGCTCGACAGCCTGATTGCCTCAGGCGCGATCGCGGCGGTCGGCGACGGCCTGACGCTGACGGAAAAAGGCGAAAGCCATCTCAAATGCATCGGAATCAATGTCGGCGACCTCCGATCGTCGCGCCGCCCGCTCTGCCGCTCCTGCCTCGACTGGAGCGAAAGACGCGCCCACCTTGCGGGCAGCCTCGGCAAGGCGCTGCTGTCGAGCTTCCTCGACAAGGGCTGGGCCAGGCGCACGGCCGAAAGCCGCTCGATCCTCTTTTCGCCGGAAGGCGACCGGCAGTTTCTGAGGCTGTTTCCGGTTCAGGGGTAGAGGGTTGCGACCCTGCAGCCGAGCGAGCTCGGCCGGCGCTTGCTCGATGCAGTCGGACTAAATGATTCCCGCGAACAGCCCGCCTGCGGCTGCGGCTCAGACCAAGGTCCGACGCCTTTCCGACTGAATGCCTAGCATAGGAACAGCTTGATCTGACCGAAGTTTGTCATGGAGCTGTCCGTCCTCTCCGGATGCGACAGTTGCTCAAATAACAAACGGAGGAATTTTCCATGATGAAGGTAACACATCTGGCACTGGCGGCGGCCCTTCTGGCCGGCACGGCTGTTTCCGGCTTCGCGCAATCGTCCAGCACGGTCGGCACCGGCGGTTCGTCGGCCGGCGGCGGAACTGCGAGCAGCACGGTTGGTACTGGTGGCAGCTCTGCCGGGGGCGATTGCCCAGCTGGTGCAACCAACTGCAAATCCGGCTCGTCCTCGACGGTCGGCACCGGCGGCTCGTCGGCTGGCGGCGGCACCTCGAGCAGCACGGTTGGCACCGGCGGCTCCGCCGCGGGCTCGGGATCCGGTTCGGGTTCTGCTTCGACGCTCGGCACAGGCGGCTCATCGGCCGGCGGCGGCACTTCGAGCAGCTCGGTCGGCACAGGCGGCTCTGCCGCGGGCTCGGGCGATGCGAATTCGGCCTCGAGCGTCGGCACTGGCGCCTCGTCCGCTGACGGAGACAAGACGGGCAGCACCGTCGGCACCGGCAGCAGCGCTGCAGGCACCTCGCATGACAACAAGGGCAAGAAGGGCTGCGCGCCCGGCCAGGTCAAGAAGGATGCCGCCGGCACCAAGGGCTGCTGACGCTGTCGGCCGGCGCCTCTGCGGCGCCGGCCTAACCCTGGAGAAAATACAATGACCCAACTTTCCACAATCGCGCTGACCGCTTCGCTTGCCCTGATTGCCGGGCAGGCCATGTCGGAAGAAATCAAGCTCGACGACGGAACGACATGCACGATCGTCCAGTCACAGGCGGGAGATACGTCCACCACCGTGACGGCTGGCAACGGACACGTCTCCTCGTCGACCACAACAGGGAGCGGGGCGGCCGGTTCGTCCTCGTCATCCGCCTCTGCCGGCTCCTCGGCCGGATCGGGAAGCGTCGACAGCTTTTCCACCGCAAGCATCACCCGGCCTGACGGCACCGTCATCACCAAGCGTTCCGATGGAACCTGCTCGGTAACGAAACCTGCGAAATAGGAGACGGCAATGAAACCCATCAGCTTTATTGCGGCCGCCTCGATCGCGCTGCTCGCCTCCACTTCGTTCAGTCTTGCGGAGGAATGCAACGCGGCTGGAACGGTCGGAACCGCCGGCAGCGCTTCGGCCGGCGACACCTCGGCAAGCTCGGTCGGAACCGCCGGCGCCTGCCGGACCGACGGCGGCACGACATCCTCGATCGGATCGGGAGGCAGCGCCGCCACCGTCGACGGCAAGGCCCAAAGCAAGACACATGTCAACGACAATGGCGACAAGCTGAAGGCACAGACCAAGGCCCAGGCCGTCGACCAGGGGACGTTCAGCAAGTCCCGCACCAAGACCAGCACCGATGGCGACACGCTACAAAGCACGACGCGCACCATGTCGCATGTGCCTGGCGAGAAGCCGGTCAAGAGTACCACCAACCAGAAGATTATCCTGCCGGAGCAGTAGCCTGATTGGCTCGCTTCACTCCAACCGAGGCGAGCCCCGGCCCCTGGCGCAATCGGCGCCCGGGGCCTGAAGCCTTTGCTTCGCCCGCGCAACCCGCTCCAAGGATCAACTCCTCCACGAATATGGAAATCTCTGCAACCTGTTGTTTTTACGACGCTTCCGCGATGTCGCGCTGAGAAATCATTAAGCATGTTCCGCTATTCTCAGCTTCTACATTAACGTGAGAACACCGATATGGCGTCGATTCAGCACAAGATCATCATTGCGAGCATCGCGATTTTCGCCTTGGCGGGCGGCACCACGGCGGTTGGAATCTGGTCCGCGTCCACCCTCTCCGAAAACAACGCCGACGTTGCCCGGTCGGCACAAATTCTGCGCAACCACATGCAGGCCGACATGATGCATGACGCAATGCGCGCCGACGTGCTCGCGGCAATGCTGGCGTCCAATCCGGCAGCAGGCATAGAAGCTGCCGCCGTGAGGGCGGATCTGGCGGAGCATGATGCCTCGTTCCGCGAGATGATCGCTGCCAACAAAGCTCTTGCCGCCGACGAGAAAACCAAAGCGCTGCTTGCCGGCATCGAACGTCCGCTTCTCACCTATGTCGAAAGCGCCACCAGGATTGTCGACCTGGCCAGCCAGGATCCCTCGGCGGCATTGAAGGCCTTGCCCGAATTCATGCAGCAGTTCTCGTCATTGGAAACGGCGATGGAACAGACCGGTGACCAGATCACCGCCGCATCCGACGATATTTCCAAGCAGAGCGCCGACGTCAAAGCCTCGGTCGATATCATTCTAAAGGCACTTTTTGCCGCCGCCGCGTTTTTCGCTTTTGGCCTCTATTTCCTCACCCGCAAGACCGTCACCAAACCGATCCTTTCGCTTTCCAACGATATGCAAAGGCTCGCCGGCGGCGACACGGCCATTGCCTGCACCGGCATCGGCCGCACGGATGAAATCGGCGTGATGGCCTCGACTGTCGAAGTCTTCCGCCAGGCGGCGATTGCCAACAAGCAGCTCGAGCAGGACGCCGCGGCGGCTCGCCTGCAAGGCGAAATCGAGCGGGTCACGGCCCGCAAGCAGGCTGACGAAGATGCCGCCGAGCGCCTGCGGGCGGCGACATCGGGGCTTGCCGCAGGCCTGAAGCGGCTTGCATCAGGCGATCTTGCCTTCCAGATCGACGAGCCCTTCGCACCTGACTTCGAGGGCCTCCGGCATGATTTCAACATGTCGATCAGGCAGCTCGATCAAACGCTCGGCGCCATTGCGGCGATCGACGAAGGGACCAGGGAAATCGCGTCGGGGGCCGGCGATCTGTCGAAGCGGACTGAACAGCAAGCGGCGTCTCTCGAAGAAACCGCCGCAGCGCTCGATCAGATCACTGCCAACGTCTCCAATTCCAGCAAGCGCACCGACGAAGCGCGGGCCGAGGCGACGGATGCCAATCGCAATGCCGCCAAGTCCGCGGAGGTCGTGTCGCATGCCGAAGAAGCGATGCGCCGCATCGAGGCCTCGTCGCAGCAAATCTCCAGCATCATCGGCGTGATCGACGAGATCGCCTTCCAGACCAATCTCCTGGCATTGAATGCCGGCGTCGAAGCGGCGCGCGCCGGAGAGGCCGGCAAAGGTTTTGCAGTGGTGGCCCAGGAAGTGCGCGAACTCGCCCAGCGCTCGGCTCAGGCGGCAAAGGAAATCAAGGGCCACATTCAGAAATCATCGGTGGAAGTGGAAAGCGGCGTCAAGTTGGTTCTCGACACGAGCCGGGTTCTGAGCGCGATCAGCGAACAGATCGCCCGCATCAACCAGCACATGGATGCCATCGCCGTATCGGCAAGAGAGCAGTCGACCGGCCTTGCCGAAGTCAATACCGCCGTCAATTCCATGGACCAGGTGACCCAGCAGAACGCGGCCATGGTCGAGCAATCAACAGCGGCATCCGGCCATCTTGCCGACGAAGCTGCCAAGCTGCGTGAGCTCGTTTCCCGCTTCAAGCTGCGTGCGACAGCTTCGACGCAGCCCGCGACCGGCCGGCGGAGCGCGCAGTGGGCGGCCTGACGGCTTTGTTGAAAAACTCACCGCTGCCCTGAAAACGATCGCTCGCATATTCCGGTGAAACGTGACGAAGCGTTTGCTGTGGCTGGCCGCTTCCTCAGTTCATGGCGTGGAAAGTCTCGAAAATCAGCGCTCGGAGCCAGCGATGCGCGGGATCTGCGTCCATGCGGGGATGCCAGGCCTGGACGATTTTAAAACCCGGCACGGCGACTGGCAGGTCAAAGGTCCTGATCTCGCTGATCGGGGAAGACTTGCAATAGGACTTCGGGATCGAGCCGATCAGATCGGAAGCCGCCGCAACTGCAATAACCGCTGGAAAGCTAGGCACGATCAGCCTGACATCACGATAAAGATCCAACTCGGCGAGCGCCCTGTCGACGGGACCGGCATAGTCGGCTTGCGGCGAGAAGACCACATGGCCACAGGCGGCATAGCCCGCAGCCGTTAGCCCTGCATCGAAGATCGGGTGCCCTGCCCTTGCGACACCGACGAACCCGTCCTCGAAAAGACTCTGGCAACGCAGTTCCCCGCCGTCGCGCGGCAGGACACCGATATCCAAATCGATTGCCGCGTCCCGCAAAGCCTGAACGTCCTTGTCCGACCGCGGCGCAAAGCGAAGCCTTATCCCCGGCGCGGCGTTGGTCACGGCAGCACTCAGACCGGCGGCATAGAGAAGCACGAAGGCCTCATTGGCACGGATGGTGAAGTGGCGCCGCACCTCGCGGATCTCCACGGTCGACGGCGGACTGAGCACGGTCTTCACCGCGTCTTTCAACGCATGCACCTCTTCAGCAATCGCCAGGGCATGCGGCGTAGCAACCATGCCGCGCCCGGCCGGCACGAGGATCGGATCACCGAGCGCCGTTCTCAAGCGCGACAGTGTCCGGCTCATGGCTGACGTGCTGAGGCGAAGCCGGCGAGCGGCGGCCGATACGCTCTGCTCGCGCAGCAATGCGTCCAGCGCCACCAGGAGATTGAAATCGAGATCAGACATGGCGAAGTCATACTCTGGCATGGCGTGACACGCAACAGTCAGTTGATCTTGTTGCGTCTGGCGCGGTGGATCGGCAAGGCCTACTGTCGAACCTCCCACTCGCACCGAGGAGTTCTCATGTCCCTCACCTACACCGCACCGATCTCTCAAGATGGCCTGGCGTCGCCCCGACGGTACCTGGCTGTTGCCCTCCTGCTTCTGGCAATTGTTGTCGTCGTTCTGGATGGGGCGATCGCCAACGTCGCCTTGCCTTCGATCGCGCTTTCGCTGCAAGCGCAAGCGGATAGCACCGTATGGGTCGTGTCGGCCTATCAGCTGGCCGTGCTCGTCGCCATTCTTCCCTGCGGGGCGCTCGGCGAAATCTACGGCGCGCGGCGAGTCTTCCTGATCGGCGTCGCGCTGTTTACCGCGGCATCCGCAGCCTGCGCCTTGGCGGGCGATCTGCCCGTGCTGATCCTTGCTCGCTTCGCGCAGGGCCTCGGCGCGGGCGCGATCATGGCGCTCGCGATGATGAACCTGCGCCAGGCCCTGCCGCAGCACATGCTGGGTCCGATCATCGGCATCAATGCCATGATCATCGCAATTTCTTCGGCGGCGGGTCCGGGCATCGCCGGCGCCATCCTTTCCGTTGCGAGCTGGCCCTGGCTGTTTGCAGTCAACATACCGCTTGGCCTCGTCGTTCTCTTCGGCGGCGGCCTGCTGGGACATGTCGAAGGCGCGAGGCGGAAGCTGAATGCGAAGGTGTTGCTGGCCAATACCGCGATGTTCATCCTGTTCTTCTCAGGCGCCGATCGGATTGCGACCGCGCCGATCAGCGGTGCCGCCCTCATCGTGGCGTCGCTCGCCTGCCTTTTCGGCCTGCTGCGCCTCGAACGAAACAGTGACGTCCCGCTCATTCCGACAGATCTCCTGGCCGCACCGGCATTCCGCGTGTCGGTCATTGCCTCGGTCTTCTGCTTCTGCGGCCAGATGCTGGGCACCATCGCGCTCCCTTTCTACCTGCAGCACAGGCTGCACATGACGCCGGTTCTGGCCGGTCTCTACATGATGGCCTGGCCGGCCGCGACTGCTGTCATTGCGCCGGTCTCCGGACGCCTGGCAAACCGCGTCAAGACGGCGTGGCTTTGTTCCATCGGCGGGGGGCTGATGGCGCTTGGTCTTCTGGTGGCCGGCCTGACGCCGCCCGATCCGCGCGGCATCGCCTTTCTCGTCGGCGCGGTGATCGCCGGCCTCGGTTTCGGACTGTTCCAAACGCCGAACAACCGCATTCTCCTTCTTTCGGCACCGAAAGCCAGAAGCGGTGCGGCGGGCGCCATGCAAGGTACCGCCCGGCTTCTTGGCCAAACCCTGGGTGGGATCTCCATGTCGATCATTTTCGCAACATTGCCGTTGGCGACGGCACTCAACTTTGCGGTCGCAATATCAGGCGGCTGCGCTGCCATGGCCAGTATGGTCAGTCTGAGCCGGGCGCGCTACGAAGTGGTGGGGAAATCCGGAGCGACCTGAACCAGCTTTTGGCCGTCCGGGTTGAAGCGGGCTTCACCGAGCCCGTCGCCTGCCGCATCGCAGCCATGCTTGGGATCAGGTTGAGCTTTGGCCGGCCATCGTGTAAAGCCGCAGCATCCCCGGACAAGACCAGATTTCAGCAAGGCGTGAACATGGATGGCTTCGACCTCATCATATTCGATTGCGACGGCGTGCTCGTCGATTCCGAAATCATCGCCGCGGAAGTCGAATCCGCGCTTTTGACGGAAGCCGGATATCCGATCGGCGTCGAGGAAATGGGCGAGCGTTTCGCCGGCATGACCTGGCACAACATCCTGCTGCAGGTCGAGCGCGAGGCCAGCATCCCGCTTTCGGCCTCGCTGCTTGATAAGTCGGAGCAAGTGCTCGACGTCAGGCTGGCGAACGACGTCAAGGCCATACCGGGCGTCGAATTCGCCGTCTCCCGGCTGCCGATGAAGCGCTGCATCTGCTCGAATTCGAGCACGAAGCGGCTCGACATGATGCTCGGCAAAGTGGGTCTGAAGCCGCTGTTTGCACCCAACATCTTCTCCGCCAAGGATCTCGGTCCCGACCGCGTCAAGCCGAAGCCCGACATCTTCCTGCATGGCGCAAGCCGGATGGGCGTCTCGCCCGACAGGACTGTCGTCGTCGAGGACTCCGTGCACGGCGTGCATGCGGCGCGCGCCGCCGGCATGCGCGTCATCGGCTTTACCGGCGCCTCCCACAGCTACCCCGCCCATGCCGACAAGCTGACGGATGCCGGCGCCGAAACGGTGATCTCCCGCATGAACGATCTGCCGGGCGTCGTCGCCGCATTGGCTGCCTGGGAAGGCGTGCTTTAAGGCAATCTCTGCCCACTTCGCTATTTGCCGCCCACGCTCCCCCGCCCTCCGTCGTCCTCGGGCTTGACCCGAGGACCCATGCGGGCGGGCACTTCGTTCCTATCGAACTGGCAAGCGACCACCGGCCGAACAAATTGAATCGGAGTGCTTGCGGGTGGATACTCTGGTCAAGCCGGAGTATGACGGAGGGTGGGGAGAGTGACCGGCAAGAGGCGGAACCTCCGGAGGAATTCCGGTAATGCGCGAGTGGTTTTGCCCTAAATAGGCGGCAACTTATTAACCGCTGACTACTTCGCTGTTTGCCACCCACGCTCCCCCGCCCTCCGTCGTCCTCGGGCTTGACCCGAGGACCCATGCGGGCCGGCACCTCGTCCCTATCGAACTGACAAGCGACCGTCGGCCGAAACAAATTCAGTGGAGTGCTTGCGGCGTGGATACTCGGGGCAAGCCCGAGTATGACGGAGAGTGGGGAGAGCGGCCGACAAGAGGCGAGACGTCTGCAGAAATTTCATGCGCGGGCGGTTTTGCGCGGTAATCGGGCGAACAGCGGTCGCCAAGTCACACAAACCGCGGCACCTGCCGCATCCGCTCCCCACACTCCGTCGTCCTCGGGCTTGACCCGAGGACCCATGCGGGCCAGCACTTCTTTCCTCAGCTGCTCTTCTTGCTCTTGGCCGGCTGGGTGTCGAAACCGATATTGACGCGCACCAGCGCGCCGGCGCCGACCGGCATCTTGATGCCTTCCTTGCGGAAGATGACCTGCGTGCCCGGTGCGCCCGCCGGGATTTCGGTGGGGAACTTGGTGACCTCGGAATAGAGCACGTTCTCGCCATCGAGGATGGTGACGCGGACCGGCAGCGTCACCGGGCCGGGATTGCCGGCCGGGCCGGTGATCAGCCGCAGCTGGGCAACCACGGTCATCGTCAGGGCCGTGTCGTTCAGGGTGCACTGGCGGGTGTAATCGCCGAAGGAGGCCTGGAAGACGATCTGCTGCGGGTCGTCCTTCTTGCCCTTGGCATAGGTGCGGAAGATCGCATCCTGGTCACGCAGGAATATCTGCGGGCAGGCGCCCTGGACGACCGGGGCGACCGTGCCCTGCGCCGTCTTGGCCGTGCCGATCGAAGGATTGTTGGATGACGGGTTGGCCGGCGCCAGCGGCATGATCTGGGCGTTGCCGTTCGGCTGGGTTGGCGCCGCCTCCGGCTTGCTGTCGCCGCCGAGCCCAAGCGAGTTGCAGCCGGCAAGCAGGGCAACGAAAGACGTGGAGATGATAAGACGCGAGACCTTGCCGAGCACTTTGTTCCACCCTTTGCACAAGCGTTTCTTGGAGGCCTCATGTCTTTTGCGTGAGGCCTTTCACGACGGTTTGCGATGGTCTATATCAGCGGCGCAAACAAAAATCGATTGGGTACGCACCGTTTTGATGCACTTTTCGCCGCCGGATGCGGGCAACTTCAACAAGATAACGGCGAGTGTATGGCCTGGAGGCAGCCCCTCGCCGGTTTCCGGCAGTGCGGGCCACGGCCCGGCCCGACTGGATTTCTTTCAGCGATAGATCAAGGATGACCAACGTGGACTATATCTCGACCCGCGGCGAGGCCCCTGCCCTCGGCTTTTGCGACGCCCTTTTGACGGGACTGGCGCGCGATGGCGGGCTCTATGTTCCCCGTGAATGGCCGCAGTTCTCCAAGAAGGAGATCCGTGCGCTGAGAGGCAAGACCTATCAGGAGATCGCCTTCACCATCCTGTCGCCATTCACCAATGGCGAGATCCCCGAGGCGACCTTCGGGGCGATGATCGACGAGGCCTACGGCACCTTCCGCCATCCGGCGATCGCGCCGCTCGTCCAGACCGGCCCGAACAGCTTCGTCATGGAGCTCTTCCACGGCACGACGCTTGCCTTCAAGGACGTGGCGATGCAACTGCTCGCCCGGCTGATGGATTATGCGCTGGAAAAACGCGGCGAGCGGGCGACGATCGTCGGCGCCACCTCGGGCGACACCGGCGGGGCGGCGATCGACGCCTTTGCCGGGCGCGAGCGCACCGATATCTTCATTCTGTTCCCGCACGGCAAGGTCTCGCCGGTGCAGCAGCGGCAGATGACCACCTCGACGTCGTCAAATGTGCATGCGCTCGCCGTCGAAGGCAATTTCGACGACTGCCAGAACCTGGTGAAGGCGATGTTCAACGACGCGGCCTTCCGCGACAAGGTTCGGCTTTCCGGCGTCAACTCGATCAACTGGGCGCGCATCATGGCCCAGATCGTCTATTATTTCACGACGGCGATGGCGCTCGGCGGACCGGACCGGAAGATCTCGTTCACGGTGCCGACCGGCAATTTCGGCGATATTTTCGCCGGCTACTGCGCCAAGCGCATGGGCCTGCCGATCGACCGGCTCGTCATCGCCACCAATGAGAACGACATTCTGACACGCACGCTGAAGACCGGACGCTACGACATGAAGGCGGTCAAGGCGACGAGCTCGCCGTCGATGGACATCCAGATCTCCTCGAATTTTGAGCGGCTGCTGTTCGAAGCCTATGGGCGCGACGCCTCGAAGGTGCGCGCGGCGATGGAAAGCCTGAAACAATCGGGCGGATTCGAGATCGGCGGGCAAGCGCTGAAAACAATCCGCCGCGACTTCCGCGCCGGCCGCGCCAGCGAGAGCCAGGTGGCCGAGACGATCCGCAAGACCCATGCCGAAACCGGCTATCTCCTCGATCCACATTCGGCGATCGGCGTCTTCGTCGCCGCCAAGAAGGAGAAGCCGAATACGCCGATGGTGACGCTTTCGACCGCACATCCGGCGAAATTTCCGGCGGCCGTAAAATCGGCCTGCGGTATTGACCCGGCGCTTCCGACGTGGCTTGCTGATCTGATGCACAGGGAGGAGCGTTTCCAGATCATCGAACCGGAGCTGAAGGCCGTACAAACCTTTATCGGCAAACACGCCCGTGGCAAGACGACGGCAGGCGCAGAAAGATAGCCAATGACAGTTGAGTGCACCCGGCTCAAATCCGGGCTGACAGTAGTCACAGAAACCATGCCGCACCTTGAAAGCGTCGCGCTCGGCGTGTGGATCAAATCAGGATCGCGTAACGAGACGGCAGACGAGCACGGCATCGCCCACCTGCTCGAACACATGGCCTTCAAGGGCACGGCGCGCCGCTCGGCCCGCGAGATCGCCGAGGAAATCGAGGATGTGGGCGGCGAGGTCAACGCCGCCACCTCGACCGAAACGACCTCCTATTATGCCCGCGTGCTGAAAGACCACGTGCCGCTCGCCGTCGACATTCTCGCCGATATCCTAACGGAATCGGCCTTCGAGGAGGAGGAGCTGGAGCGCGAGAAGCAGGTGATCCTGCAGGAGATCAACGCCGCCAACGACACGCCCGACGACGTGGTGTTCGACAAGTTCTCGGAGGCCGCCTATCGCGACCAGACCCTCGGCAGGGCCATCCTCGGCACACCGCAGACCGTCGTTTCCTTCACGCCGCAGCAGATCCGCACTTATCTCGGCCGCAACTATACGACTGACCGCATGTTCGTCGTGGCGACCGGCGCCGTCGATCATGAAGAATTTCTGCGCATGGTCGAGGACCGTTTCGCCAGCCTGCCGACCGCGCCATCCGCCCCGCCGGTCATGGAAGCGGCGCGTTATGTCGGCGGCAGCGTGCGCGAACCGCGCGATCTGATGGATGCGCAGATCCTGCTCGGCTTCGAGGGCAAGCCCTACCATGCCCGTGATTTCTACTGCTCGCAGATTCTGGCCAATATCCTCGGCGGCGGCATGTCCTCGCGGCTGTTCCAGGAAGTGCGCGAATTCCGCGGCCTCTGTTATTCCGTCTATGCCTTCCACTGGGGTTTTTCCGACACCGGCATCTTCGGCATCCATGCCGCGACCGGCGGCGAAAACCTGCCGGAGCTGGTGCCAGTGATCATCGACGAACTGCACAAGTCCGCCAATGAAATCCACCAGAAGGAAATCGAGCGCGCCCGCGCCCAGATCCGCGCCCAGCTGCTAATGGGCCAGGAGAGCCCGGCCGCCCGCGCGGGCCAGATCGCAAGGCAGATGATGCTTTACGGCCGGCCGATCTCCAATCCGGAGATGATGGAACGGCTGGAAGGCATCACCATCGAGCGGCTGACCGATCTCGCCGGCCGGCTGTTCTACGACACGGTGCCGACGCTTTCTGCGATCGGGCCGCTCGAACAGCTCGCACCGATGGAAGACATCACCGCCTCGCTTTCGGTCTCCGCGCCGAAAACGATGCAGGCGGGCCGCTGAGCCGACATCCGTCTGCCGGGAGTGATCGATGCCAAAATCCGTGTTTCGGTTCCTGTCGCGGCAGCCGGATGCGGTCGAGCTGGAAAACGACAAGTACCTCTTGCGCCTGCCGCGCTACCAGGATTTCAACCAGTGGCACCGGCTGCGGGCCGAAAGCCGCAAGTTCCTCGAACCCTGGGAGCCGACCTGGCGGCGCGACGAGCTGACGGAGGGCGCCTACCGCGCCCGCGTCATCCGCGGCAAGCAGGAATATGCTTCCGGCCAAGCGGTCCCGCTGTTCATTTTCCTCAAGGAAAACCGCGCCCTCGTCGGCGGCATCACCATCGGCTATATCAGGCGCGGTGCGGCACAAAGCTGCATGATCGGCTACTGGATGGGCGAACGCTACGCCGGCCAGGGGCATATGTATGCCGCGCTTCAGCTGGTTATTCCTTACATCTTCTCCGGGCTTGAGTTGCACCGTATTGAAGCAGCCTGTATTCCAGATAACGCGCGCAGCATGCGTCTGCTTGAAAAGGCCGGGTTTCAGCGTGAAGGCTATCTGCGCGGATATTTGAAGATCAACGGTCAGTGGCACGACCACGTGATGTTCTCACGGCTCGCCACCGATACGGAAAAAGGCAGGAAAACCGACAGCCGATGACAAGAAACCGCATGCTGCCCAAGTCACCGTCCGGAAGAGTGATCGCGGTGATCGCAGCCCTTTTCCTGGCGGCCTTCGCCCTTGCGGCGGGTGTCGCCCATGCGGCCGAACCGGTAAAGATTTCCCGTGACGATACCGCGCTCGATCTTACGGCGACGACCGAGATCTACGCCAACCAGGGCGAGGCCTTCCAGGTGTCGACGGCCGCCGGTGCCGACGGCATCCGTCGGCGCATCGAGGTCCGGGCGAGCTCGGAGAATCACCAGGGCGACTGGGCGGTATTCGCGCTTGCCAACGTCTCGGAGGAACAGCTGGAGCGGGTCATCGTCGCGCCGCATTTCCGACTGGTCAATTCCAAGCTCTTCTGGCCGGATCTCGGCTCGCAGCGCATCATGGCGATCACGCCAAGCGAAGGCTTTGCGCTCGACCGGCAGCCGAGCGACGAGGCCGATGTCTTCCGCATCACGCTGAACCCCGGCGCCGTCATCACCTTCGTCGCCGAACTGTCGACGCCGGAGCTGCCGCAGATCTATCTCTGGGAGCCGAACGCCTACAAGGATACGATCAACGCCTTCACGCTCTATCGCGGCATCGTGCTCGGCATTGCCGGCCTGCTCGCCGTGTTTCTCACCATCCTTTTCGTCGTCAAGGGCACGTCGATGCTGCCGGCGACGGCGGCGCTTGCCTGGGCGGTGCTCGGTTATATCTGCGTCGACTTCGGCTTTCTCGGCAAGCTGATCAGCGTCGCGTCATCCGATCAGCGAATATGGCGCGCCTGTGCGGAAGTCGCGCTCGCCTCGAGTTTCGTCATCTTCCTCTTCACCTATTTGAACCTCAATCGCTGGCACGCGCATCTCGGTTACGCCACCCTTGCCTGGGTGCTCGGCCTTGCCCTGCTCTTCGGCGTGGCGATCTACGATCCGTCGATTGCCGCCGGCATCGCCAGGCTGTCCTTCGCGCTGACGGCGGCAACCGGCCTGCTTTTGATCATCTATCTCGGCTTCAACCGCTACGACCGCGCCATCCTCCTGGTGCCGGCCTGGGCGCTGACGCTCGTCTGGCTGTTCGGGGCGTGGCTGACCGTCACCGGCCGGCTCGACAACGACATCATCCAGCCGGCGCTCGGCGGCGGCCTGGTCCTGATCGTGCTCTTGATCGGCTTCACCGTCATGCAGCACGCCTTTGCCGGCGGCGCCTTCCAGCAGGGGCTGTTTTCCGATCTCGAACGGCAATCGCTGGCGCTGACCGGCTCGGGCGACATGGTGTGGGACTGGGATGTGGCGCGCGACCGCGTCGTCACCATTCCAGACGTCTCGGTCAAGCTCGGCCTTTCCCCCGGCACCATGCACGGGGCGGCGCGCAACTGGCTGCCGCGGCTGCATCCTGATGATCGCGACCGCTTCCGCGCCACGCTCGACGTGCTGCTCGAACACCGGCGCGGGCGGCTGAACCATGAATTCCGCATCCGCGCCGAGGACGGTCACTTCCACTGGCTGTTGATCCGCGCCCGGCCGGTACTCGGCTCCAATGGCGAGATCATCCGCTGCGTCGGCACGATCGTCGACGTCACCGAGCAGAAGAATTCCGTCGAGCGGCTGCTGCAGGATGCGCTGCACGACAATCTGACCGGCCTGCCGAACCGGCAGGTCTTCCTCGACCGGCTGCAGGCGGTGCTGGCGCTGGCGCCGGGGGGCGACACGCTCAGGCCCACCGTGATGGTGATTGATATCGACCGCTACAAGCTGGTCAATGATGCGCTCGGCGTTGCGGCCGGCGACAACATCCTCATCGCTTTGACCCGGCGGCTGCGCCGCCTGATGAAGCCGCAGGATACGCTGGCGCGGCTTGCCGGCGACCAGTTCGGCCTCATCCTGGTGTCCGAGCACAATCCGGCCAAGGTCGCCGATTTCGCCGATGCGATCAGCAAGGCGATCATGGTGCCGATCAACTTCTCCAACCGCGAGATCATTCTGACGGCGTCGATCGGGCTCGCCTCCTGGGTGGACCGGCAGGAAAGCGCCAGCGGCCTGCTCAGCGACGCCGAGCTCGCCATGTACCGGGCGAAACGGGCCGGCGGCAACCGCGTCGAGCCGTTCCAGCCGGCCTTCCGCGATTTCGGCACTGACCGGCTGCAGCTCGAAACGGATCTGCGCCGCGCCATCGAACGCAAGGAATTGTCGATGGTCTATCAGCCGATCGCCCGGCTGGAGGATGTGGAGATCGCCGGCTTCGAGGCGCTGATGCGCTGGGAACATCCCAAACGCGGCAATATCCCGCCCTCCGAATTCATCCCGATCGCCGAGGCCTCCGATCTCATCGGCCCGCTCGGCATGTTCGCGCTGGAACAGGCGACCAACGATCTGATGAGCTGGCAGAGCCAGACCGGCGAATTGCCGATCTTCATGTCGATCAACCTGTCGAGCGTGCAGCTGCTCAACAACGAACTCTATGACGATGTGCGTTCGGTTCTCGCCAAGACCCATTGCGCGCCTTCGCGGCTCAAGCTGGAACTGACGGAATCCATGGTGATGGAGAACCCGGAACAGGCCCGCCTGGTGCTGCAAAAGCTGAAGGAAGCCGGCATTGGGCTAGCGCTCGACGATTTCGGCACCGGCTATTCCTCGCTAGCCTATCTCACCCGCTTCCCCTTCGACACGATCAAGCTCGACAAGGCGCTGGTGCGCGACGGCAGCGACAAGAAGGCGACCGTGCTCCGCTCGGTCATCGCGATGGCGCGCGAGCTGGAGATGAAGGTGGTGGCCGAAGGGATCGAATCCAACGAGGATGCGATCGAGCTCGCCAAGATGGGCTGCAGCTACGGACAGAGCTATCTGTTCGGGCCGCCGATCCCGTCGGAATCGGTGCTGCGGCTGCTTCGCGACCGGTTTCCGCTGACGAAAAGGGCATGAACGCAGGCGAAACCGGCTTAACCGGTTTTCCCGCCTGCGCGGCGCGTCTGTCACCCATGAATGGTGATTGACCAACGACCGGCGATGTGCGCCTCTTTCCTATCGCACAAGGACAATTCGATGCTCAAGTTTCTGCTCGCCCTTTCGGTCAGCGCCCTGTTCGTCTCGCCGGTTGAGGCGACCGACCTCTATCCCGCCACCAAGGCCTGCGTGCCGGGCAAGCCCCATTGCGAGCGATGGACGGCGGAGTTCAAGAGATCGCTGGCGCTGGCGCAGAAGGGCGATCACGTCGCCCAGCAGACCGTGGCCTTCTGCCTGTCCTCCGGCTGCCATGGCGCCGTCGCCATCGACAGGGTCGCCGCCTGCAGCTGGCACCTCATCATCCTCAATTCTGGTGCTGCGACGGTGCTCGACCGTTCCAATCTCAGAAACACCTGCCGGCCGATGACGCCGGCGCAGAAGGATCAAGCCCGCGCTTTGTCCGGCGAGCTCATCCGCAAGCTTTACAATCGCGCACTTGTTGAAAGCGACCAGATGTAACCTCTCCGGCCGGCAGCGTCCGGGCGACGATAAATCTGATTGCCCTCCCGGCTTTCGCCGCTATTCTGCCGGCAAAGACAATCGGGAGGACCACTGATGATCTTGCACTGCGTGTTCCTGCGGCTGAAGACCGCGCTGACGACCGACGACAAGCAGGCGCTGTTTGCCGCGATTGCCGCCCTTAAACAGGTCATTCCCGGCATCGTGGATATCAAATACGGGCCCAATGTTTCGCCCGAGGGGCTGCATGGCGGCTTCGTCGACGGCTTTGCCGTCACCTTCGAAAGCGCCGAAGCGCGGGACGCCTATCTCATCCATCCAGACCATGTGGCCGTCGGCGAGCGCATCGTCTCCTCGACGGACGGAGGCCTCGCCGGCATCCTGGTCTTCGATCTCAATATTTGAGGCGACCTGCCCCACAGGCACAAGACGCTTTCAACTCTTGTGTTCGGCCTGCCCATTCGTTTAAGCGCTTACCGTGTTTCGCCAAGCAAGACGTAGGTTCTTCCGCGAATCTCGATCTTGAGAAAAGCGGCAGATTGGCCGCTTGCGCAGTCATGGGGAGCAAAACCTTTAGGCAACATCTCCGCTACCGGCGACGACACTTTATGCTTGGCCAAGACATCGAGCTTTCGAGAACGATCAAACGCTGCAATCTCGATTGCCTGCCTTCCGACCAGCACGAGAGCAAAATGTCCTTCGTCGGGCGCGTAATCATTGGCGGCGAGATATTGGTTCACCCGCGCCGCCAACGCATCCTCGGAGTACAGTCGCGCCTGGTAAGGCTCGAGGAGACAGATCGCTTGAGCCTCGAAGGACGACAGATTTGAAAACTTCGTGCTTGCCGATCGGCATATTTCTGAGAGCGTCTCCGTCCAAGGAACCTGCGTTCGCCACCTGCCCGCAAGCTATCGATGCGATCGCCGCAAAAAATCCAACGAATGGGATGAGGCGCATTCTCGGTCCTGTCTCCTTGCCGGGCATCAGATACAACCCAGGACTGCCTCAGCCGTCAATACGGGGATGCAATAAGCCCTCCTATTTTACATAATCAATCCCATCAAAACTGAGAGATGTTTTGATGGGACCTTTTAGACCGCTTGGGGCCCAACCCTCAGCTCGATTTCGCCATGGCGGCGGCGAGCTGGTCGACATTGTAGCGGAACATTTTCTCGTAGGTCGGCGCCGGTCCCTTGGCGTCGGACAGCGATTCGACATAGAGCTCGCCGCCGGGTTCCGCACCCGTTGCCTTGGCGACCTGCTTGACCAGGCGCGGGTCGTTGGAATTTTCGAAGAAATAGGCCTTCACGCGCTCGCTCCTGATCTGTTCGATCAGCTTGGCGACTTCGGCGGCCGAGGCTTCGCTCTCGGTGGAGAGGCCGAGCGGTGCCAGAAAACTCACCTTGTATTCGCGGCCGAAATAGCCGAAGGCGTCATGGCTGGTCAGCACCTTGCGGCGGTCCTCGGCGATCGCGTCGAATTTCGAATGGGCGTAAGCGTTCAACTCATCCAGCTTCTGCGTATAGTTTTCGGCATTGGCCTTGAAGGCGGCGGCGTCGGCGGGATCGGCGGATGACAGCGCCTTTTCGATATTGGCGACCCAGACCTTGACGTTGACGGGGCTGTTCCAGACATGTGGATCGGTGATGGTTTTGCCCTCCTCTTCCATGGTACGGGTGGCGATGCCCTCGGAAACCGTCACCGGCTTGCCCTTGTAGCCCGAGGCGGTAATCAGCCGGTCCATCCAGCCTTCCAGACCTTCGCCGCTGACGAAGGTAAGTTCGGCCGCCTTCAAGTTCTTCGCGTCGGCTGGCGACGGCTCGAATTCATGGGGATCGCCATTCGGTCCGACCAGGCTCGTCACCTTTACATGGTCGCCGCCGACCTGCTTGACGACATCGGCAAGTACGGTGAAGGACGCCACAACCTTCAGCGTTTCGGCCGAAGCGGATGCGGTTGAGAACACCACCAGCGCGGAAAGTGCGACGGCTGAGAGAAGCAGTCTGCGCGATATCATCGAAGTCTCCTTGAAGTCAGCCCTTCAGATGCGGGCGGGGAAAGAAGCGCCGGGCGATGCCGGAGGGCGCGAAGAGGATCGAGAAGGCGTAAAACAGCGCCGCCGTCATGATGATCGTCGGGCCGGAGGCGAGCTCGAGATGGTACGAGGCGATCAGGCCGAGATAACCGGAGGCGGCCGCACTGGCGGTCGCAATCAGCATCATAACAGGCAGGCTGCGCGACCAGAGCTGGGCGACGGCGGCCGGCAGCATCATCAAGCCGACCGCCATCAGCGTGCCGAGCGCCTGGAAGCTGGCGACGAGGTTCAGCACCACGAGCAGCAGGAAGACGACGTGATAGACCGGCCCGCGCCCGCCGACGGCTCTCAAGAAACCCGGATCGAAACATTCGGCCACCAGCGGCCGGTAGATGGCGGCAAGGATAACGAGGGTCAGCGAGGTGATCGCGCCGATCTGATAAAGTGCCGGCGCATCGATCGCCAGGATGGTGCCGAACAGCACGTGCAGCAGATCGATGTTCGAGCCGCGCAGCGAGACGATCAGCACTCCAAGCGCCAGCGATGCGAGATAGAAGCTGGCAAAGCTCGCATCCTCGCGCAGCACGGTCATGCGGCTGACGGCGCCGGACAGCAGCGCCACCGACAGGCCGGCGACAAGGCCGCCGAGGCCCATCGCCGTCAACGACAGCGAGCCGGCGACGAGATAGCCGATCGCCGCCCCCGGCAGCACGGCATGGCTCATCGCGTCACCCATCAGGCTCATGCGCCGCAGCATCAGGAAGACGCCGATCGGCCCGGAGCCGAGCCCGAGGCAGAGGCAGGCGACAAGGGCGCGGCGCATGAAGCCGAAATCGGCGAAGGGCGCGAGGAAGAGATCGTAAGCCGTCATGCCGCCGGCGCCTCCGCCGGGCTGCAGGCCTCGCCATCCTCATCCCAGCGCTCGGCCATGGCGCGGGCCTTCATCAGATTGGGGGACGACATGACGTCACCGGTCGGCCCCCAGCCCACAAGCTCGCGGGCGAGCAGCAGGGTCTGGGGGAAATGCGTCCGGACGAGCTCGAAATCATGCAGCACGGCGATGACGGTGCGGCCCTCGCCATGCCAGCGGGAAACGATATCGAGCAGATCCCTGGTCGTGCGGGCATCGATTGCCGTAAACGGCTCATCGAGCAGCATGACGCCGGCATCCTGCAGGAGCAGGCGGGCAAAGAGCACGCGCTGGAACTGGCCGGCCGAGAGCGAGCCGACATGGCGTCTGCCGAAACCGTCGAGGCCGACGGCGGCAAGCGCCTCGCCCGCCCTTTTGACATCGGCGGGTGCCACGCGGCCGAAGGCGCCCCTGCTCTTCCAGGCGCCGAGCATGACGGTGTCGATGACCGAGATCGGGAAACGCCGATCGATCTCGGCCGCCTGCGGGAGATAGCCGAATTCCGCCCGCCCCAGCCGATGCTCGACCCTGCCCTCGGCCGGACGCAGCTCGCCCATGATCGCCTTCAGCAGCGTCGACTTGCCCGCCCCATTCGGCCCGGCAATCGCCGTCAGGCTGCCCGGCGCAAAAGCGCCCGAAACATGATGGACGGCGGGGTGTCTGTCATAGGCGACGGTAAGGTCATCGAGACGGATCAACGGCGTCATGGCAGCAGAACCGCCCAGTGAATGGCCAGCCAGAGCGCGGCAATGATCAGCGAGATGCCGATCACCCGGGATAAGGCCGATTGTCCCAGCAGGCTGATGGAGGGGCGATCGGGGTTCGGGTGCATGGCTCATCCTGACAATGTAATAACATTACCGTTATGTTATAACGATTGCGGCGAGATTGAGGCGGGAGGTCGGCTATCTTGTCACAGGGTGGTCGGTGGATTCCAGGCTCAAGGCCTGGAATGACGGAGTTTTGGGAGGGGCATTGGCAGGAAGCGGAACGAGACTGTTATTGCATCACGTGCGCTGGATTTGCCACAAGCTCACCCCACCCTCCGTTGTCCTCGGGCTTGACCCGAGGACCCAGGCCGGCCTCTGCCGGCACCAGGCGTGGATCCCAGGCGCAAGGCCACAGCTGTCCGGTTCACGCGAATGATTGCCCCTCACCCTAACCCTCTCCCCGTTCTGACGGGGAGAGGGGACGTGCCCTGGAAGGCTTGAGAGAGACGGAGAGGTCGCGACTTGTAGCCTTCTCCCCCGCGAGCGGGGAGAAGGTGGCGGCAGCCGGATGAGGGGCCGCCCTCACAGATCTCCTAGGCGGTGATGTCGTGTAGGTATTGAGCGGGTGATTGGCGGGAGGCGCAATGATGCTGCTATTGCGTCACCATCGCCGGATTTGCCACAGAGCTCGCCCCACCCTCCGTCGTCCTCGGGCTTGACCCGAGGACCCATGCCGGCCTCGTCGACTGCGGCCATGGATTCCAGGCTCAAGGCCTGGAATGACGACGTTGAGGAGGGCCAGCGGAACGAGGCGCAACGCCGCTGCTATTGCTTCGCCATCGTTAGATTTGCCATGGAACTTCACCCCACCCTCTGTCGTCCTCGGGCTTGACCCGAGGACCCAGGCCAGTCTCGTCCAGCACGGCCATGGATTGGGCTGGGATGGCGAAGGTTGGGGGCTTGTTGCTGCCAGACCAGCCGGCGCTGCCGTCCTATCTGAAAACTCAGAGCAGTTCCAGCATCGCGGCCGCACCCGAGACCGTGGCCTGGCCGGGGCTTTCCTCGACATTGAGCGCCTTCACGACGCCATCTTCCACCAGCATCGAATAGCGCTTGGAGCGCAGGCCGAGGCCGCCGGCGGAGAGGTCGGCCTCGAGGCCAACGGCCTTGGTGAAGCCGGCGTCCCAATCGGCGAGGAAGTGGATCTTGCCGAGGCCGCCGGAGGATTGCGCCCAGGCGCCCATGACATGCCAATCGTTGACGGCGAGAACAGCGATATCGTCGACGCCTTTGGCGAGGATGGTGTCGCGGTTTTCGAGGTAACCCGGCAGGTGGTTCAGCGAGCAGGTGGGCGTGAAGGCGCCCGGCACGGCAAACAGCACGACGCGCTTGCCGGCGAAGAGCTGATCGGTGGTGATTTCGACCGGGCCGTCGGCGGTCTTTTCCTTGAAAGTGGCGGCCGGAAGCTTGTCGCCAATCGCGATGGTCATGGGTTTTCTCCTCGGGGTTCGGGCTTCTTGGGGTTCGGGCTGGCGGGGGAGCCGCCGGGGATGGGGCGACTATAAGTGACGGTCAGTCAAAGGCAAGCGTGGTCTCCATCGCCTTGTCGCCATCGATGACAAGCACTCTCCAGCGCTTGCCGGATAGGTCATAATCCTTCGGCAGCCTGCCGATTGCAATGTCGGTCTTGAAGGCTGCGCCGTCGCGTTTGCCGCCGACCTGCTTGGTGAAAGCATAGCCGCTCGGGCCGGTGACGATGATATCGGGCGCGCTGGCGCTTCCGCCGCCCGGCAAGTTAAGCGTTAGCGACAGCGTCTTCCTGTCGGAAGACATAGCATGCGCCGCGACCTTGAAATCGGCCGAAGGCGGCTTCGGCAAGGCCGCATCGGCGGCCGCAAGGATCGCTTCTTCCTCCGGATGCGACTGCTTGGCCGGGCCGAGCTTCACCGCCAAATTCGCCTGGAAGGGAATGCAGATATCCCTACAGATGCCGATGAAGGCGGTGGCGTCGATCGCGACCGGCCCGTCGCCGGCCGCCGTCAGCGACAATGGCAGCGTCACCGGCGCATCATAGGCAATATCCTCGATACCGCCTTTGAGAAAATGCTTGGGAATGGGATAGCCGATGGCATCGAGCGCCACGCCGCTTTTCGGCGCAATGGTGACTTGAGGCGGGATGCCGCTGTTGCCGGGCTCGCGCCAATAGGTGATCCAGCCGGGTTTCGGCTCGATCTGCAGGCCGGCGCGGATTTTGCCGCCGGCATCGGGCGCCAGCGCCACGAGGCGCATGCGGCCGCCCTCGGTCTCGGCCCAGGCGCTCATTTCCGCCTGCGCGCGACCTGAACAAAACGGGGCGAAGGCTGCGGCCAGCGAAATGGCCGCCGTGAAAAGCCGGCGCGGTGCCAAAGAAATAATCATCATGGAACAAAGGTTTACCCAAAGTGCCGTTTGGCCGCCAGAAGCGGCGGCCACATAATCTTCATTTTCAGTTGATTGATTGCTGACATTGGCCCATCCTTCTCTTGTCGGGGCCTTGGTGCGGTCTGGCAGCAGGAGGAACGATGTCCTTATCGACGCTGAAGAACAGACGGGAACGTGGCTTCTTCGATGGCCAGTTCCTCATCGCCATGCCCGGCATGGAAGACCGCAACTTTGCGCGCACCGTGATTTACATCTGCGCGCATTCGGATGCCGGCGCCATGGGCTTCGTCATCAATCGGCCGCAGAGCTTGACCTTCACCGATGTGCTCTTGCATCTCGACATGATCAAGCAGGAAGAGCCGATTGTGCTGCCGCAGCGCGCCCGCGACTTCCCGATCCAGACCGGCGGCCCGGTAGAAAGCGGCCGCGGCTTCGTGCTGCACTCGGACGATTATACCAGCGACTCCTCGATCCCGGTCAGCGACGACATCTGCCTGACGGCGACGCTCGACATCGTGCGCGCCATCTCCAAGGGCGCCGGGCCGAAGCGCGCGACGATGCTGCTCGGTTATTCCTCCTGGGGAGCCGGCCAGCTCGAAACCGAGGTCGCCAACAATGGCTGGCTCACCTGCCCGGCCAATGAGGAGCTGATCTTCGACCGCAGCCTCGAGGACAAATACGAGCGGGCGCTCGCCGGCATGGGCGTGACAGCCGCCATGCTTTCGGCCGAAGCCGGACACGCCTGAAATCTCCCGGAGGCGGGCTTGACCCGCGCTGGAACGAATAGCCGCAAGTGACGTTTCCTTTCGGCGCGGACGAGAGATCCGACGCCAACCAAGGAGACATCACCTATGGGTAGCACCAGCGACAAGATTTCAGGCAAGGCCAACGAAATTGCCGGCAAGACGAAGCAAGCTGCCGGCAAGGCCACCGGCGATCGCGACATGCAGGCCAAGGGCGCCGTCCAGGAAGCCAAAGGCAAGGGACAGGTCGCAACCGGCAAGGTCAAGGACAAGCTCAAGGGCGCCGTCGACCGGCTCTGAACCACAAGCGCATCCTTGATGAACCATGCCTGCTGCGCTTCGCGCGGCGGGCATTTTTAATCCGCCTCCGTTTTGCTGAGATCAATACGATGAAGCTTTTTGCCTGTGACAATTGCGATCAGGTCGTCCATTTCGACAACCGCCACTGCGTGCGCTGCAATCATCGCCTCGGCTTCCTGCCCGGCGATCTCGCCATGCATGCGCTGGAGCCGCGCGACGAGACGGCTTGGCAGCTCGTTGCCCATCCCGACCGGCAGGTGCGCTTCTGCGCCAATGCCGGCCTCGACATCTGCAACTGGCTGGTGGAGGGCGACAGCGACAGCGAGTTCTGCGCCGCCTGCCGCCACAACCGGCTGGTGCCCAACACCGATACTGGGGATGGCATCGGCCGCTGGCGGCGCATCGGCCAGGCGCAGCGCCATCTCTTCTATTCGCTGTTGCGCTGGAAGCTGCCGCATCCCGATCGGGGCGAGGATCCGCAAGGCGGGCTGGTCTTCGATTTCCTCGAGGATTCGTTGCAGAATGACGGCCATGTCGTGCCTGCTATGACCGGCCACGAGGAAGGCCTGATCACCATCCGCGCCGCCGAGGCCGACGATGCGACGCGCGAACAGGCGCGCAACTCGATGAACGAGCCCTATCGCACCCTGCTTGGCCATTTCCGCCACGAGGCCGGCCATTTCATCTGGAACAAGCTGGTGCGCGACCGCGGCGGCCTTTCGGATTTTCGCGCCGTCTTCGGCGACGAACGGCAGGATTATGCTGCCGCACTGCAAAAACATTATGCCGGCGGCGCGCCTCTGGGATGGCAGGACAATTTCATCAGCGCATATGCCGCCTCCCACCCCTGGGAGGATTTCGCCGAATGCTTCGCTCATTACCTCCATATCGTCGACACACTGGAGACGGCGCGCGCCTTCGGCATCGCCATCGACCCGCGCGGCCACGAGGAAATATCAGGCGAGGTCGATTTCATCCCCTACAGGGCGGCAAGCGCCGAACAGCTGGTCCGCGCCTGGGTGCCGCTCAGCCTGGCGATCAACGCCATCCAGCGCAGCATGGGCCAGCCCGACTCCTATCCCTTCGTACTGTCCTCGCCTGTCGTGGCCAAGCTCGAATATCTGCATCGGCTGATCCAGGGAGCGGCGGTGGCGCGGCAATAGGTGGGTGAGAATACCGAAGGTCGCCGCCGGCTCCCTCTTCTCCCAGCGGGGGTCCGAAGGGTCGGATGAGGGGGCGGCACGGCGCGCCATTCATTGCCCTTCGCTTGCGCTCAGCGCATTCGCGGCTCAGCCGATCACCCCCTCATCTGCCTGCCGGCATCTTCTCCCCGCTGGGGAGAAGGGGAATCGTGGCAACGCCACATCATCTTTCACCCAAGTTGGAGGGAGCAAGAGGAGACGCAATCCGCCTATTATCAGCCTTCCGCATCGCGGCCGCAGGATGAACGCGTAAACCGGCCCTCCTTCAACCGCGCCAGGGATCCGCGCCGTTCTCTTCGAGCCAATATTTGATCATCATCAGCGCTGCCCCTTTGCTGAGCAACACATCGCGCTCGTCCGCCAAATCCCGTTCGAAACGCTGACTGAGCTTTTCATAGGCATCGAAAAGAGCGCTGGCCTCTTCGTGACGACGATACACGTCCTCCATACGATCGATCGTTGAGCTCAATTCGACTGTCGTTGGAATAGATGACACTCTTGCCTCCCGAACGAAAACGGTCTCGGCCTGCAATATACGGTCTTTGGTGGGGCAGCCGTCACACCCTTAAAACGAAACCGCCTTGCCCTTCTTGAACGGCTCCATGCCCCGGCGCGCCAGTTCATCCGCGCGTTCGTTTTCCGGGTGGCCGGCGTGGCCCTTGATCCAGTGCAGCGTCACCTTGTGGCGGTTGCGGGCTTCCTCGAGCGCCTGCCAGAGTTCGGCGTTCTTGACCGGCTTCTTGTCCGATGTCTTCCAGCCGTTTTTCTTCCAGCCGAAAATCCACTTGGAGATGCCGTCCTTGACGTAGGCGCTGTCGGTATAGAGGTCGACCTCGCATGGCGTCTTCAGCGCCTGCAGGGCGGAGATCGCCGCGAGCAGTTCCATGCGGTTGTTGGTGGTATCCGCCTCGCCGCCGCAAAGCTCCTTTTCGACGTCGCCATAACGCAGCACGGCGCCCCAGCCGCCGGGGCCGGGATTGCCGGAGCATGCGCCGTCGGTGAAGATATCGACGTGTTTCATAGGCTGAGCCCGTATTCTGCCGGCGAGACGACTTGGCGGTGGAAGCGCAGCTTGCGCAGATATTCGAGCGGGTCCTTCTTGGTGACCATGGCGCCCTCGGGCGTCGTCAGCCAGTCATAAAGCCGGGTCAGGAAGAAGCGCAGCGCCGAACCGCGCGACAGCACCGGCAGAGCGGCGATCTCTTCGCTGCTCAAGGGCCGCACGCTCTGGTAACCCTCAAGCATCGCCGTGCCCTTGGTGATGTTGTAGGCGCCGTCCTTTTCGAAGCACCAGGCATTCAGGCAGATCGAAACGTCATAGGCGAGCAGGTCGTTGCAGGCGAAATAGAAGTCGATCAGGCCGGAGAGCTGATCACCGAGGAAGAAGACGTTGTCGGGGAAAAGATCGGCATGGATGACGCCGGCCGGCAGACCCTTCGGCCAGGCGGCAGCGAGGAAATCGAGTTCGCTGCGGATCTCATCCTGCAGGCCGGGCTCGACCTCGTCGGCGCGCGCCTCGGATTTTTCCCAGAGTGTTCGCCAGCCGTCGAGCGAAAGCGCGTTCGGGCGCTTCAGCTCGAAACCGGCACCCGCTACATGCATTTGGGCGAGCGCCCGGCCGACCTCGCGGCAGTGTTTTGCCTCCGGCTTTCGCAGCCACATGCCTTCGAGGAAGGAAATCAGCGCCGCCGGACGGCCGGAGAGCGAGCCGAGCAGCGCGCCGTCGCGGCGCGGCAGCGGCAGCGGGCAGGAGAGGCCGCGGGCTGCGAGATGTTGCATCAGGCCGAGGAAGAACGGCAAGTCGCTCTTTTCCACGCGCTTCTCATAGAGTGTCAGGATCAGCGGCTCCTTGGAGGTGTGCAGCAGGAAATTGGAATTCTCCACGCCTTCGGCGATGCCCTTGTAAGAGAGCAGGCTTCCCGCGTCATATTCGGTCAGGAACCACTTCAGATCGTCTTCGGCGATATCGGTATAGACTGCCAAGTGAAGTCTCGTCTTTGCTTATGGATGATGGATGGCGCGGCCGCTATGATGGCCTAGCCGTTGACGAAGGCCATGTCGGCCGCCGTCAGCTCGATGCTGCGCAATTCGCGGTTGACCAGGAAATTCTCGGTTTCCTGCACCGTTTCGGCCAGTTCGACGCGGGCGTCGAAGCGGGCGCGGAACGCCTCGATGATCTCGTTGACGATCACCTCGGGGGCCGAAGCGCCGGCGGAAAGGCCGAGCGTCGAGATCGCGCCGATCTCGTCCCAGTCGAGTTCGGCGGCGCGCTGCACGAGAATCGATTTCTTCGCCCCTGCCCGCAGCGCCACTTCAACGAGGCGCTTGGAATTGGAGGAGTTCGGCGCCCCGACGATGATGAAGAGATCGCAGCCAGGCGCCGCCTGCTTCACCACTTCCTGGCGGTTGGTCGTCGCATAACAGATCGAATCGGCTGCCGGCGCGTTCAGGTTGGGAAAACGCTCCTGCAGGCGGGCGATGACGCCGGCGGTGTCGTCGACCGATAGCGTCGTCTGGGTGACATAGCCGAGATTGTCCGGATCGGCGGGTGCGTAGGCGTCGGCATCCTCGATGGTCTCGATCAGCGAAACCGACCCCTCCGGCAGCTGTCCCATCGTGCCGATCACCTCAGGATGGCCGGCATGGCCGATCAGCACGACGTGGCGGCCGAGGCGGTTGTGGCGCATCGCCTGCTTGTGGACCTTGGAAACCAGCGGACAGGTGGCGTCGAGATAGAAGAGATTGCGGCTTACCGCATCCTCCGGCACGGATTTCGGCACGCCATGGGCAGAGAAGACCACCGGCTGGGCGCGATGCTCGGCCGGGATCTCGTCCAGCTCCTCGACGAAAACGGCGCCCTTCGCCTCCAACCCCTCGACGACATAACGATTGTGGACGATCTCGTGACGCACATAGACCGGCGCGCCATAGGATTTCAGCGCCAGCACGACGATCTGGATGGCGCGGTCGACGCCGGCGCAGAAGCCGCGCGGCCCGCAGAGCCTGATCGTCAAGGGAGGTTTCGCCGCAATATTCATGTCTGTTCCGGATTGAGAGGGTTAGGGACCTCTAGCCCAATATGGCCAAGAATTGAAGCAATACTATTGCCGAGGCGACTTCCCTGACCTGCGGAACCAGGAGATCGCCACCACGACGACGAGCACGGCGGCCAGGCCGTACCAGGTCAGGGCATATTGCAGATGGTCGTTCGGCAGATCGACCTGGGTGACGCCGCCGATCGGCAGGCCGGCCGGATTGGGGGTGGAATCGGCATCGACGAAGAAGGGAAGGACGCGCCCCTTCTCCAGCCCGACGCTTTCGGCCATGACGTCGAGATCCTTCCAGTAGAAGATGTTCTTGGCGACGTCATTGTCCGGCACCAGCCGCGAGGGCTTGCCCGGAAGTTTTGCCCGCGCCAGGCCGGTGACGGTCTGCTGATCCGTCAACTGGCCCTGCATGCGCATTTCCGGCTCCTTGTTCTCATAGGGAACGAAACCGCGATTGACGAAGAGGACGCGCCCGTCGGCAAGCTCGAGCGGGGTATAGACATAAAAGCCGGTCTGGCCGCGCCAGGTGGCGAAGAAATGCCGCTCCTTGTTGTTGATGTAGCGGCCGGTGGCGGTGACCTTGCGGTATTCGATATCGCCGCCGCTCGCGGCCATCGCCTCGATGTCGGCCAGCGGCACCGGGGCGGCAGCCTGGCGCGTGGCAATATCGGCGAGCAGCCCCTCTTTCCAGTGGAGGCGCTCGACCTGCCAGGTGCCGAGCGAAATTAGGATGGCAAGCGCAATCAGCACCAGCATACCTGTTATGAGAGGCAGCCGGCGGCGCGGCATTACATGCTCTGCTTCAGTCACTCAGGCGTCCCTCGCGGGCATTGTGTCTGTATTGCATGGCGATCAGGATGCCCTTGAACCAGCGCAGCGTCAGAAGCGACAGGATGATCGTCAGCGGCCCGAACAGCAGGATATGCACCCAGATCGGCGGGCCGTAATTCACCTGCAGCCAGAGCACCATGCCGATGATGATAAAGCCGACGATAAGGATGACGAAGACGGCCGGACCGTCGCCGGAATCGGCGAAGGAATAATCGAGGCCGCAGGAGGCGCAGCGCGGCTTTACCCCGAGCAGGCCATCGAACAGCTTGCCCTGGCCGCAACGCGGGCAGCAGCCCTTGATGCCTGTCTTAACAGGGTCGACCGGGGGAAAATGAGCGCTGTCCTCGTTCATGCCACTCCTTCTGACAATTCCATGCTGCCTTAACTCTCCCATAAAGTATTCGCATCCCGAATGGAAATGCCTGCGCGACCTCCCTCAGCGATTCGCCCCAAACAGAAGAAGAAGACTGATGACCCATGACAGCCATGCCGGACAGATCATCATCCTGAACGGGGCGCCGCGCAGCGGCAAATCCAGCATTGCCCGGGCAATCCAGGAGGAATTCGAGGGGCCGTGGATCAACCTCGGCGTCGACAGCTACAATGCCATGACGCCGAAGCGCTATTTGCCCGGCATCGGGCTGAGGCCCGGCGGCGAGCGGCCGGAGCTGGAGGAGTTGATACCGTTCCTCTATGCCGCCCTTTACGAATCGATCGCCATTCATGCCGGATTGGGACTCAATGTGGTCGCCGATCTCGGCCATCACGACAGCTATTCGCGCCCGCTCGGCATACTTCCCGACTGCGCCCGGCGCCTTGAAGGCTTTTCCGTGCTGTTCGTCGGCGTGCGCTGTCCGATCGAGACGATCATGCAGCGGCGCGAGGTTGCCCAAGAAGGCCGCGAGAGGCTGTATCTCCGCGCCACCGAAGAGGTGTCGATCCCCGAACCGGTGCAGCGCTGGCAGGACGAGGTGCACCGGCCCGGGATCTACGACATGGAGGTCGATACATCCGTGCTGACCGCACTCGAATGCGCCGAGGCGATCCGCCAGCGCCTCGACCTCGGCATCCCCGAACCTTCGGCTTTCGAACGGATTGCCGGCGGGCGTTGAGATCGGCCCCTCATCCGGCTGCCGCAACCTTCTGCCACTCTGGGGACGAAGTGTTATGCCACGGCGTGTCGACTCCCCTCTTCTCCCAGCGGGAGAAGGTGCCCGTAGGGTGGATGAGGGGGCCGCAGACGGCCCACGTCGCCGCTCTAACTTTGCGACGCCGCTTTTGATTCCGGGCTGCCTTGCCCCAGGCGCGGCTCCATCCCTGACAGCAGCCGGCGAATGTTGGCGCGATAACGTATGATCACATAGGCACCGCCTAAGATCACCAGCAGCCGATAGGGCAAGGGCTGCTCGAGGCTGCAGATGAGAGCGATTGCAGTCAAAGCCGCCAGCATCGACCCGAGGGAAACAATCCTGAAGATGGCGAGCACGACGCCAAAAGTCGCAAGGGCGCCAAGACCGACCGGCCAGGATATTGCGAGCAGCAGGCCGAGCCCCGCAGCGACGGATTTGCCGCCTTTATAATTCAGCCAGATCGAACGGCTATGACCGAGCAATGCGGCAAGTCCGGCCAGGCAAACAGCCCAAGGTAGCCAAGCGTGCAGCTCAAGTGCGGCCGGCGGCATGTCGTGCAGCACTCTGTGGAGCCACGGATAAAACCAACGGGCAAACAGGATCGCTCCCGCGCCTTTTAGCACATCCACCAGAAGCACCGCCGACGCAGGCCATTTCCCCAGGGTTCGCAAGAGTTCGTTGCGCCGGTGGAACCGGAGCCGTGGTCGCGAATATCGATGCCTCTAAGCAGTTTCCCGGCAAGATAGCCCGTGGGCGTGGAACCGATGAGGTAGCCGATCGCCAATCCAAACAAACTCGCTGCCCAGAAAACCATGGAGCCTCCTCGATGCTCTACCTATCGGTGTATCATCGCATCGCCCTTCGCAATATTTCAATGGTCTCCGAGACGGACCGGCCTTGAACCGGCGGCGGCTCCGCGCGCTCGCAGAATTCGCGCCAGACGAACAGGGTCAGTTCGGCGCCATCCGTCGGGGTCTCTCCCGGTCCGTCGGCAAAACTCTGGAGGATGCGATATCGGCTGTCTTTCCAGAACAATTCCTCCACCCACTCATAGATCGGGATCACGTGGAAATGGATCGGATAACCGGGAGAGTGTCCGTAGCGGCCGATATAAACGCGTTGCGCTCCCAGTTTCCGCTTCAGTACGTCCTGAGCTGTCGCCAGCAACGGACCAAGCTCTTCAATGCGGCCTCGGACAAATCGGAAAGATCGTTCGTATCCGTCTTGGAGCTGATCATGAGATAGCCGGGAAGAGCGGAATTCATCCGATGGTTCACCAACCATCCATCCGTCTCGGCAATAAGAAAACGATCGGGGATCTGCAAATTGCCTACTCCTCTGCGAATTCGGGAGTTCTAGGGATGGAGCATTCTTGATCTCTCCCGGATCAAGCAAATGCTTTGTCGATCCCCGATCATGGGATGAGTGTCCGCCTCTTGCCAATCGCACGTCCCAGTCGCCGTCATGCTCAGGTTTGACCGACTTGACCCGAGCATTCGATGCGAAGTCCGGTAGCAAATGCTACCATGATTGCTTCTAATGCGAAGCTGGGGCCGGAAGCGACGAGAGCGTCGACATCTTTGCCATTTGCCGACGACGCTGCGCCCCGCCCATCCGGGTAATATCAATGTGATCAATCGCGGCGTAGTGTTCTATTTGGCTTTGAGCGGAGGATGCTATGCCTACCATATTGGCCTATCACGACGTCAAAGACGTCAAACATTGGCTCACTTCACCACGCCGCAAAGAGGTTTTCGAGCCCCTCGGCTGCACAAACATTCGTACGTTCGTCGATCCACAAGGATCCAACCGAGTTGGTCTGGTCATGGACGTCCCCGACATGGGCCGCCTGGAAGAATTTATGAAGTCCAAGCAAGCGGCGGATGCGATGGAATATGACGGAGTATTGCCGGAGACCTTGGTTATTCTCACTCAATCGTAGCGGGTAGTCAGGGGCCGCGCCGTGGGTCAAGCCCGGCGATGACGGAGCGTGGAGCCAAAGACAAAAAAGGCGGACCCGAGGCCCGCCCTTTTGTTTGAAGCTGACTTCCTGATCAGCCTGCGGCGACCGGAGCGCCCCAGCCGCCCCAAACGTAGATGCAGAAGAACAGGAACAGCCAGACGACGTCGACGAAGTGCCAGTACCAGGCGGCTGCCTCGAAGCCGAAATGCTGCTTCGGGGTGAAGTCGCCGCGAAGCGCGCGCAGCAGGCAGACCAGGAGGAAGATCGTGCCGACGAGGACGTGAAAACCGTGGAAGCCGGTCGCCATGAAGAAGGTCGCGCCATAGATCGAATTCTTGAAGTCGAACGGAGCGTGAGCATATTCGTAGGCCTGCACGGAAGAGAACAGGATGCCGAGCAGCACGGTCAGCGTCAGGCCCTGAATGAGGCCCTTGCGGTCATTGTGCAGCAGCGCATGGTGCGCCCAGGTCACCGTCGTGCCGGAGAGCAGCAGGATGACGGTGTTGTAGATCGGCAGGTGCCAGGGATCGAGGACTTCGATGCCCTTAGGCGGCCAGACGCCGCCAGTATAGGCCATGCGCGAGGCCTGGATCGCCTCGTTCGGAAACAGGCTGGCGTCGAAATAAGCCCAGAACCAGGCGACGAAGAACATCACTTCCGAAGCGATGAACATGATCATGCCGTAGCGCAGGTGCAGCGAAACGACGCGGGTGTGAGAGCCCTCATGGGCTTCCTTTACCGTATCGGCCCACCAGCCGTACATGACGTACAGAACCAGCACCAGGCCGATATAGAAGAGCCAGGGATTGGCGAGCTCGGCGCCGGCGAGCTTGAAGGAGCCGCCGTTCAGGTAACGCATATAGCAGACGCCGCCGATCGCCATGATGAAGGCGCCGAGCGAGGCGAGAATCGGCCACGGGCTCGGATCGATGATGTGGTAGTCGTGGTTCTTCTGATGCGCATCGGCCATGTGGCTATCCCCGAATGTCTTCCTCACTTCGCCCCCGGCATAGCCGGAAACGAGCCTTGATCAAAGTTTCTTTTCAATCTTCACCGTTCCACCTTCATTCGAAGCGACAGGCTTCGGACCCTCTTTCGGGTAGAACGTGTATGACAGCGTCACCGTGTGGATATCCTTCGATTCCACAGCCTTGACGATTTCAGGGTCGATATAGAACACGACCGGCATCTCCAGCTTCTCGCCCGGCTTCAGGTCCGTTTCCGTGAAGCAGAAACATTGCACCTTGTTGAAATAGGCGCCCGCCTCGCCCGGCGTGACATTGAACACCGCCTGGCCGCGCTGGGTTTCGTTCGACCGGTTCTCGGCGACGAAATTGACCTGGATGGTTTCGCCGATCTTCGGATTGACCTCGCGCTCGACCGGCTTGAAATTCCACTGCAGGCCGGGGGCGACATTGGCGTCGAAGGTGACGCGCATCTTGCGGTCGAGCACGACGCTCGACATCTGCTCGACGCGTTGCGTCGTGCCGTTATAGCCGGTCACCTGACAGAAGATGCGGTAGAGCGGCACGGCGGCATAGCTCATCGCGCCCATGCCGAAGACGAAGCTCAGGCACATCATGACGACGGCGCCGTTGTTGCGGCCCTGCTTCCTGGGTGCGGCGGCTTTTTCGCTCATCCGGCCATTCCCCCGCCGATCTTGACGATCGTGATCGCATAGAAGAGGACGACAAGGCCGGCCAGCACCAACCCGAGGGCGATGTTGCGGTTGCGGCGCGACTTCATCTGCTTTTCGGTGAGCTTGACCAGATCCATCAGAACCAACCTCCAGCGTGCGAAACCAAGACCGAAGCCAGCCGGTCGATCATCAGGGCTGAAAATACGGCGAAGAGGTAGAAGATCGAGAAGGCGAAGAGCTTCTTTGCCGGGATCATCTTCAGATCGCCGTCCGGCATGCGCCAGACGGCGATGGAACAGTAGATGAAGATCGCGCCGAGAGCGGCGGCGACGAGACCGTAGCCGAAGCTTGCGAAACCGAGGACGGAGGGCAGCACCGCGCAGATGGCGGTCAGCACCGCATAGGCGACGATCTGATGCTTGGTCACCCGCTCGCCGGCGACGTTCGGCAGCATCGGCACGCCGACGGCCTCGTAATCGCGCATCTTGAACAGGGCAAGCGCCCAGAAATGCGCCGGCGTCCACAGGAAGATGATCAGGAAGAGAACGGTGCTCTCGATCGTCACCGAATTCGTGACGCACGCCCAGCCGATCATCGGAGGAAAGGCGCCGGCGGCACCGCCGATGACGATGTTCTGCGGCGTCGAGCGCTTCAGCCACATGGTGTAGATGACGGCGTAGAAGAAAATGGTGAAGGCAAGGATGCCGGCCGACAGCCAGTTGACGGCAAGGCCGAGAATGACCACCGAAAAGCCCGACAGCACCAAGCCGAAGGCGAGCGCCTCCGACGGCGCGACGCGGCCGGCCGGAATTGGGCGCTTGGCCGTGCGGCTCATGACGGCGTCGATATCGGCGTCGTACCACATGTTCAGCGCGCCGGAGGCGCCGGCGCCGACGGCGATGCAAAGGATGGCGATCAGGCCGAGGACGGGGTTGATGTGGCCCGGCGCCAGCACCAGGCCGGCAAAGGCGGTGAAGACCACGAGCGACATGACCCGTGGCTTCAAGAGCTCGAAATAATCGCGCGCGCTCGCTTCCGACATTTCGCCGTCCTCTGCAAGCGCCTCGTGATTGTCGATAACCGTCATCATTCCGTCCTGAATTTCCTTACGCCGGACGCCGTATGGAATGCGGCGTCCGGTTTTCCGCACGCTTTACTTGATGCGCGGCAACTGTTCCCACTGGTGATAGGGCGGCGGCGAAGGCAGCTGCCATTCCAGAGTCGTCGCACCCTCGCCCCACGGATTCTCGCCGGCGATGCGCTTCTTGGCGAAGGCTTCGAAGACCGAGACGAGGAAGATCAGCACGCCGAAGGCCGAGATGTAGGAGCCGATCGAGGAAACATAGTTCCAGCCGGCAAAGGCATCCGGATAATCGATGTAGCGGCGCGGCATGCCGGCGAGACCAAGGAAGTGCTGCGGGAAGAACACCAGGTTGACGCCGATGAACATGACCCAGAAATGCAGCTTGCCGAGGAACTCGTTGTACATGTAGCCGGTCATCTTCGGGAACCAGTAGTACCAGCCGGCAAAGATCGCGAAGACGGCGCCGAGCGACAGAACGTAGTGGAAGTGAGCCACGACGTAATAGGTGTCATGCAGCGACCGGTCGAGACCGGCATTGGCAAGCTGGACGCCGGTGACGCCGCCGACCGTGAACAGGAAGATGAAACCGATCGCCCAGAGCATCGGCGTGCGGAACGAGATCGAGCCGCCCCACATCGTCGCGATCCAGGAGAAGATCTTCACGCCCGTCGGCACGGCGATGACCATGGTGGCGAAGACGAAGTAACGCTGCGCATCAAGCGACAGGCCGACCGTGTACATGTGGTGGGCCCAGACGACGAAGCCGACGGCGCCGATTGCGACCATGGCGTAGGCCATGCCCAGGTAGCCGAAGATCGGCTTCTTCGAGAAGGTCGAGATGATGTGGCTGATCATGCCGAAGCCCGGCAGGATGAGAATGTAAACCTCGGGGTGACCGAAGAACCAGAACAGGTGCTGGTAGAGGATCGGATCACCGCCGCCTTCCGGAGAGAAGAACGAGGTGCCGAAGTTGCGGTCGGTCAGCAGCATGGTGATGCCGCCCGCCAGAACCGGCAGCGACAGCAAGAGCAGGAAGGCGGTGATCAGCACCGACCAGGCAAACAGCGGCATCTTGTGCAGCGTCATGCCGGGGGCGCGCATGTTGAGGATCGTGGTGATGAAGTTGATCGCACCGAGGATCGACGAGGCGCCGGCAATGTGGAGCGCGAAGATCGCCAGGTCGACCGCCGGTCCCGGCGTGCCGCTCGTTGCCAGCGGCGGATACATCGTCCAGCCGCCACCCGTGCCGTAGGCGCCGGCCGGACCTTCGACGAACATCGACAGAAGCAACAGCGCGAAGGCCGGAACGATCAGCCAGAAGGAGATGTTGTTCAGGCGCGGGAAGGCCATGTCGGGGGCGCCGATCATGATCGGCACCATCCAGTTGGCGAAACCGCCGATCATCGCCGGCATGACCATAAAGAAGATCATGATCAGCGCGTGCGCGGTGGTGAACATGTTGAACATTTGCTTGGCGCCGTCGATGGCGGCATCGCCCTCATAGCCGTAGACCATCGAGGCCAGGCCGTGGAAGATCTGGATGCCCGGCTCCTGCAGCTCCATGCGCATGGCCACCGACAGCGCGCCGCCGATGATGCCGGCGATGATCGCGAAGATCAGGTAGAGCGTGCCGATGTCCTTGTGGTTGGTCGAGAACAGCCAGCGATTGACAAAGCTCGGCTTGTGCCCGTGATCATGGTGATCGTGATCATCATGTGCATGGTCGTGGCGGGCGTGAGAATGATCGTCGTGAGCGGAAGGTCCAGCCATTGTCCCGATCCCCTTTGATTACTGTGCTTCGGCGACGTCGACGGTCTTTGCGGGACCATCGGTTGCGGCCATGAGTGTCTTGTAGGCGCCGGGCAGGTCGCTGGCGGCTGCGCTCAGCCACTGCTTGTACTTGTCCTCGGAGACGACGCGGATGGCGATCGGCATAAACGCATGGTCCTTGCCGCAGAGCTCGGAACACTGGCCATAGAACAGGCCTTCGCGCTCGGCCTTGAACCAGGTCTCGTTCAAACGGCCCGGCACGGCGTCGATCTTGATGCCGAAGGACGGCATGGCGAAAGCGTGGATGACGTCGGTCGGCGCTGCGGTCACGAGGACGCGCACCGTCTTGTTGACAGGCAGGACCAGCTCGTTGTCGACGGCCAGAAGCCTGGGATAGATCGACTTATCTTCCTTGCCGGCAGCGGCGCGATCCTGATCCTTCAGAAGATAGGAATCGAAGGCGAGCGGGCTGTCGCCCGAACCTTCATATTCATAGTTCCACTGCCACTGCGTGGCGGTCGCCTTGATCGTCACATCGGGGTTTTCGGGCAGCGTCAGCTGCGCCGTCAGCAGGTTGAAGGAGGGTATGGCGAGAAGGAGCAGCACCAGGACCGGCCCCACGGTCCAGATGACCTCGATCAGGGTGTTGTGGCTCGTCCTCGAAGGCACCGGATTAGCGCTGGCGCGGAACTTGAAGCAGACGACGATGAGCAGGATCAGAACGAAAAGCGTGATCGGAACGATAAACCACAGGGTATATTGTTCGAACCAGTGGATTTCCCGCATGATCGGCGTCGCCGCCGGCTGCAGCGTCGCCTGCCACGGCTTCGGCTGGTCGGCATATGTGCCGGAAGCAAAAAGCAGACAGACCAGCGCGGTCAGAGCTGCATAAGCCTTCTTCATCACCTTATTATCTCCCTCGAGCGCTTGACCTGCAAAACCAACGCAGAATCCTTGCCATCTTCAGCGCTTCAAACCACAGTTTGGCATTTGCCGCAACAGGCCAGAGCAATTGTCTATGCGGCATTTTTGCTTAAAGAGCAGGCAGGCGCGGACGGCAAAACATCCCAAGTTTTTCATCAGCATATGAAAAAACGCCTTTCCGGCCAATCCGGCCGCCGCACATTCTTGTCGAAAGGTCCAATTTCTGCCGCAGTCCCCCGGTTTTCACGGGGTGGGGCTTTTCATTTTCGGTGGGCAGCTTCAACAATAGCCGCAATGATTCGATATCCAGAGGTTTTCATGGGTTTCCGTTCCCTCGCGCAGTCGCTCGTCGTGACTGCCAGCATCGCGGCTGCCACGGCGACGCCCGTTTTCGCACAGCAACCCGCCCCCTCCCCGGCCGCGCCCACCGCGCCAGCCCCGGCCGCCCCTGCCCCCACCCCGCAGCAGCCGAACGCCTCCACCCCGAAAGTCGAACCGGTGACGCCCGGCCAGACGCAGCCGCAGGCGCCGGGCACGGTGAAATCCAATCATGGCGCCTGGTCTGTTGTCTGCGACAAGCCGGCCGGCGCTTCGGCCGAACAATGCGCGCTGATGCAGAACGTCATCGCCGAGGACCGGCCGGAAGTCGGGCTTTCCGTCGTCGTGCTGAAGACGGCCGACCGCAAGTCGAAGATCCTGCGCGTGCTCGCACCGCTCGGCGTGCTCTTGCCGAACGGCCTCGGCCTCAATGTCGACGGCAAGGATATCGGCCGCGCCTATTTCGTGCGCTGCTTCGCCGATGGCTGCTATGCCGAGGTCGTGCTCGAGGACGAGTTGCTGAAGACCTTCCGCAGCGGCGCCCAGGCAACCTTCATCGTCTTCCAGACCCCGGAAGAAGGCATCGGCATCCCCGTCGACCTCAAGGGTTTCGCTGAGGGTTTCGATGCGCTGCCGTGAGGGCATGCGAGCGCGGCGCCACTAGGCTCGTCTTCCAACTTCCCTCGCTGCACGCGCTCCAAAGGCTCATCCCACCCTCCATCATACTCAGGCTTGACCCGAGTATCCACGCGGCATCCATCAGTGGGCGGGTATGGATCCTCGGCTCAAGGCCGAGGATGACGGAGGATGGGGTGACGTTCCAGTCAAGCTTGACGCTGGCGCGGGGGCGCCCCTGAACGTAAAGCGAAAAACGCTTTACATCTCCTTCGCGCACACTCCCATCTCCTGAGATGAACTTGCCCATCAAAGAATAATTCGGCCGCAGGGCTTCACTCCTTGTAAGGTAGAACCCTATCTAGGGAGTAAGCGCATTCCCGAACGCATGCCCATTGGAGCCAGACCATGACCACCGATCTCCTGACGCTTTTCGATGCCGACGACGCCACCATGCGCGGTCTGGTCGCCGAAGCCTTGTCCGGCGCCGATGACGGCGAGCTCTTCATCGAGCATGCGCAGGCCGAAGCGCTGACCTTCGACAATGGCCGGCTGAAGGGTGGCAGCTTCAATACCGAGCAGGGTTTCGGACTGCGTGCCGTTGCCGGTGAAGCGGTCGGCTACGCGCATGCGGGCGATCTTTCCGTCACGGCGTTGAAACGGGCCGCCGATGCCGTCAGTACGGTCACGCGCGGTTATGCCGGCAGCTATGCTGCAGCACCCCAGCGGACCAACCGCAAGCTCTATACCGACGAAAATCCGATCGGCTCGCCGAGCTTCGAGGAAAAGGTGAAGGTGCTGACCGAGATCGACGCCTATTTAAGGAACAAGAACGATAAGGTACGGCAGGTGACGGCTTCGGTCGCGGCAAGCTGGCAGATGGTCGACATCCTGCGCGCCGACGGTCATCGCGTGCAGGATATCCGGCCGATGACGCGCATCAATATCTCGGTCGTGGTCGGCGAAGGCGATCGGCAGGAAAGCGGCTCCTATGGCCAGGGCGGCCGCATCGGTTTCGGCGATTTCATCGCAACGGGAAGCTGGAAGTTCGGCGCCGACGAGGCGCTGCGCCAGGCGCTCGTCAATCTCGAGGCGATCGATGCGCCGGCCGGCACGATGGATGTCGTTCTCGGCTCCGGCTGGCCGGGCGTGATGCTGCACGAGGCGGTCGGTCACGGGCTGGAAGGCGATTTCAACCGCAAGAAGACGTCAGCCTTTGCCGGCCTTCTCGGCCAGATGGTGGCAGCACCCGGTGTCACCGTCGTCGACGACGGCACGATCGACAACCGCCGCGGCTCGATCACCGTGGACGACGAGGGCACTCCGTCCGGCTACAATGTTCTGATCGAGAATGGCAAGCTCGTCGGCTATATGCAGGATCGGCAGAATGCCAGGCTGATGGGCATGGCGCCCACCGGCAACGGACGCCGCCAGGGTTATGCGCATGTGCCGATGCCGCGCATGACCAACACCTACATGCTCGGCGGCGACAAGACGCCTGATGAAATCATCGCCTCGGTGAAGAAGGGTATCTATGCCGTCTCCTTCGGCGGCGGCCAGGTGGATATCACCTCCGGCAAGTTCGTCTTCGGCTGCACCGAGGCCTACCTGATCGAGAACGGCAAGGTCGGCGCGCCCATCAAGGGCGCGATGCTGATCGGCAACGGGCCCGATGCGATGAAGCGGGTCACGATGATCGGCAACGACATGAAGCTCGACACCGGCATCGGCAATTGCGGCAAGGGGGGCCAGTGGGTTCCGGTCGGCGTCGGTCAGCCGCATCTGCGGATGGATCAGGTGACGGTCGGCGGCACGCAGACCTGAGGCGGGAGGAGCCGATGGCGGAGATCGAAATCAGACCTTTTGCCGAGGGCGACGCCGATGACGTGCTGTCGGTGATCCTGCCGATCCAGCGCGAAGAATTCGGCATCGACATCACCGCCGATGCGCAGCCGGATCTGAGGGTCATCCCGGATTTCTACCAGTCCGGCAAAGGCCAGTTCTGGGTCGCGGTCAAGGACGGCGTCATCGTCGGCACTCTGGGCTTGAAGGATATCGGCCACAATCAGGCGGCGCTGCGCAAGATGTTCGTCGCCGCCGAGGTTCGCGGCCGCGAACATGGCGTGGCGGCGCGGCTTCTCGATCACCTGTTTGCCCACGCCAGGGATGCCGGCCTCACCGATATCTTCCTCGGCACGACCGACAAATTCGTCGCCGCCCATCGTTTCTACGAGAAGAACGGCTTTACCGAAATTGCCAAAAGCGCCCTGCCCCGGGCCTTCCCGCTGATGGCGGTGGATAGCAAGTTCTACCGATATAAGGTCGGGTGATGAAACAGAGGATGCGGCTCCGAAAACCGCTCTAGGCTTCGGCATCACGCTTTAGGCGGTTTCATCACCGTTTTTTCAACCTTGCCCAACAAGCTTTTCAGTTCGGGCTCGCGAACGAGAACCGCGGCTTCGAGCGGCGGCAGCCATCGGCTGCTCCGTTGTTTTTCCTCTGGAAAGTTCTCGTCTATTTCCCGGGCTTTCAGGAGATGGACCTGAACGACCGAGGGAACGCGCTCACCGTTGGCGCGCGTCTTAATATAGGTATAGAAGCCGAAGGGGCGCTTCTTGGCCTTACCCTTCACACCGGCTTCCTCCCATGCCTCGCGCTCGGCAACCTGATGGGGCGCGAGCTTGGCGATAGGCCAGCCTTTCGGAATGATCCACCGGCCAGTTTCGCGCGATGTGATCAGCAGAACCTGCACCGCGCTGTCGCCGACTTTTCGGTAGCAGATCGCCGCAAACTGCTCGATCGCTTCCCCGCGAAACAGCTGCTCGGTCGCGCCTGCGAGCCGGCCGAGATAGGACCTAGCTTTCTTCGGCATTCGCGTCAGCCACCATTGGTCGGGAATTATTTGTGGCGGACGCCATGTGGATCTCCAGGTCAATGGTGGAATGAAAGCCTGGGCTGTGTCGAAGGACAATGGACCAAGGTTCGGTGACCGACAATGTTCTTCAACTGTGCTCCTTTTTCAAGGCGCCATTGTCACAAATCTGTCATAAACTGAAATTTGCCCCTATCTCTTCAAAGGGATAGGGTTTAGGACGGCTGTCACATAAAGGGGTTGCTCTCATCGTCGATAGCGCAAATCAGGGATCGCGAGGTATTCATGCTGGGTTGGTTTCGAAAGTTGATGCCGCGCGAAGACCGGTTCTTTGTGCTCTTCGAACAACATTCCACGACGATCGTCGAGGCCGCACAGGCTCTGGACAGGTTGCTGTCGGGAATAGAGATCGAACATCAATGCGAGACGATCGTGCGGTTGGAAGACCAGGCCGACGACATTACCCGCGAAGTCATGCTTGCGGTCCGGCGAAGCTTCATCACGCCTTTCGATCGCGGCGACATCAAGGATCTCATCCAATCCATGGATGATGCGATCGACATGATGCACAAGACCGTCAAGACTATCCGGCTTTTTGAGCAGACCAGCTTCGATCCTGGCATGCGGGAGATGGGCAAGACCGTCGTCGAGGCCGCCAATCTCATTGCCGAAGCCATTCCGTTGCTTGATCGCATGACTGCCAATGCGCCGCGACTGTCCGCCATCGTCGAACAGGTAACGCGCGTGGAAGGCCGATCCGACGAGCTGCATGAGCTAGGGCTCAAGGATCTGTTTCGCAGACATGGCGCCAACAATCCGATGGCCTATATGATCGGCAGCGAGATCTACGGCGAGCTGGAGAAGGTGGTCGACCGTTTCGAGGACGTCGCCAACGAGATCAGCGGCATCGTGATCGAGAATGTCTGATGGATGCCACCCTTGCTCTTCCGCTTCTCGTCGGCCTTATCGGCGTCGCGCTGCTCTTCGATTTTCTCAATGGCCTGCATGATGCGGCCAATTCGATTGCGACAATCGTATCGACGCGGGTTCTGAGGCCGCAATATGCGGTCTTCTGGGCGGCGTTCTTCAATTTCATCGCCTTCCTGTTCTTCGGGCTTCATGTGGCCGAGACGCTCGGCACCGGCATCATCGATCCGGCTATCGTCACGCCGCAGGTGATTTTCGCCGCCCTGATCGGCGCCATCGCCTGGAATGTCTTGACCTGGATATTCGGCATTCCCTCCAGTTCCTCCCATGCGCTTGTCGGCGGCCTGGTCGGGGCGGGGCTTGCCAAGACCGGATTGAGTTCGATTGTCTGGAGCGGCCTCCTCAAGACCGCTGCCGCAATCGTCATGTCGCCGATGATCGGCTTTCTTCTCGCCCTGTTCCTCATCCTGGCGGTGACCTGGACCTTCATCCGGCAGACACCTTTTGCGGTCGATCGGTCCTTCCGTTTCCTGCAGTTCGTGTCGGCGTCGCTCTATTCGCTTGGTCATGGCGGCAATGACGCACAGAAGACCATGGGCATTATTGCCGTGCTTCTCTATTCGCAGGGCTACCTCGGCGACAGTTTCCACGTGCCGCTCTGGGTGGTGATTTCGTGCCAGGCGGCCATGGCGCTCGGCACGCTCTTCGGCGGCTGGCGCATCGTGCATACGATGGGTTCGAAAATCACCAGGCTGAACCCGATGCAAGGCTTCTGCGCCGAAACGGGCGGCGCCTTGACGCTCTTCGGCGCCACCTGGCTCGGCATCCCCGTTTCGACAACTCACACCATTACCGGGGCCATCATCGGCGTGGGCGCCGCACGGCGCGTCTCCGCGGTCCGGTGGGGCCTTGCCGGCAATATCGTGGTCGCATGGGTTGTCACGCTGCCGGCTGCGGCGATGATTTCGGCGCTTTCGTTCTGGCTCGTGACCGGAGTGAACAAGATCTTCTAACGTCGATGCCGTCCGGCAGAAACTGCAATTCTTAGGTGTTCGCCGTCTGCATCGGCTGAAACCGCCACTTGCGTTCGATCGCCGCGGCAAGATCGATATCGTTGCGGCGGGCAAACAGCAGCAAGTGGCCGAGCAGGTCGGCGGTCTCGTCGGCCAGATCGCGCCGCATTTCCTCGGGCGAACGGCCTTTGGCACGGCCCCGGCCGGTCAGCCGGTTCCACGCCTGTGTCAGCTCGCCCATTTCTTCCTGCAGCTTCAGGAGGAACCAGTCGGCATCGCGTTCGATGCCGTTGGCGGCGACATGGGCGGCGGACGAGGTTTCGAACTGTTCGGCAAGACGACGCAACATCGGCGTTCTCCTTTTGTTTATGGAAGAGACGCTGATTCCCGCTGCTTGTCCAGAGGGGATTGCCTTGAGTCCCGGGGTCCAGATCAGCCGTGGTCCGGCAACAGCATGCAGTCGTAGGAGCGCTGCTTCAGCGCGTCGCAGGCCGAAACGGCGGCATCCTTGCTGGCGAAGCCGACGAAGCGGGCGCGATAGATCTTGTTGGCGCCCGTCCCGACCGCCTCGGTATAGGGCGAAGCGGAAACGAGCGGCGCGCCGCCTTCCGATTGCGCTTGGGCGAGAAGCGCGCGCGCCGCATCGGCGCTCGGCGCGGCCGAAATCTGGATCTGCCAGGTCCCATCGGCCTTTTCGGCCGATGGCTTGACCGTCTTGCCGGCGGCGAGGATTTCGTCCATCGCGGCCGGACGCTCCAACGGCACGACCGCATCGTCGGCATAGGCCAGACTGTTGGCTCCGAGGCCGTTCGGCGCGGCATCGCCGGCCGAGCGCGGCGCGTTGAGCGGCACCGGAACGTCGGACGCATCGGCGGCGGAAGCGACTTCGACGGCCTCCTTGGCGCCGACGCTCGCCATCAGCCTGGCGCCGCCGGAGGCACGGCCGAGATAGCGATCGAGCAGCGCCGCCATCTTGGCGTCGCGGCTGCGGGCGGTGCGGCCGCCGAGCACGACGCCGACGACACGGCGGTTGCCGTCCTTGACGGCGCTGACGAGATTGAAGCCCGAGGCATTGGTATAACCCGTCTTGATGCCGTCCATGCCCTGGTAGCGGTACATGAGATTGTTGTGGCCGCGCACGGTCTTGCCGCGGAAATTGAAGCTCGCCATCGAAAACAGGCGGTATTCATTGGGATAATGCTTCATCAGCGCCACGCCGAGCGTCGACATGTCGCGCGCCGTCGTCACCTGGCTGCTGTTCGGCAGGCCGGATGCGTTGACGAAGACGGTGCGGCTCATGCCGAGCTGGCGGGCCTTTGCCGTCATCATCCGTGCAAAACCGCTCTCCGAGCCGCCGAGCGTCTCGGCCATCGCGGCGGCAGCATCGTTGGCGGATTTGACGATCATGCCATAGACCGCCTCGCGCACCGTGATGGTGCCGCCCGCCTTGACGCCGAGCTTGGTCGGCGGCCGGGCGGCAGCATATTTCGACATTTGGATCGGCGTATCCCAGGCGATCCTGCCGCGTTTCAGCGCCTCGAAGGTGAGATAAAGCGTCATCATCTTCGTCAGCGAGGCGGGGTGGTTCAGCGTGTCGGCGTTTTCGGCGGCAAGGACCTTGCCGGTGCGGGCATCGAGGATCAGCGAAGCGTTGCCGGCAAGAGCCGCAAGCGGCGCCGAGACGGCCAGCGTTACGGTCAAAACAGCCGCCAATAGCTTTCTCATGGAATCCCCCTGATGCGCTGGCTCTTGATGGGCCGGCCCTGTGTCGTAATGTGACAGAAGCCGCAAGTTTGTCGCGACTTTGCGGCAACGCTTACCATTTTTCTAGTCTTTTCATCGCCTTGGTTAACAAAAAACCAAAGAAGCTGTGCGAAAATCGGGATTCAGCAAGGCTTAAGCCGCTGTTGCTAGTTTGTCGCAAAAGGCAATGGGCGGCGCATGAGGGGACAATTGAAGCAACTGGCAAAACGCGCGGCGATCGGCGCCGGGCTCGAGGCATCCTGGCTGCTCGCGGCGGCCGGGTTGATGCGCCAGGCGCGCGGGCGCGGCGTCGTCTTCACGCTGCATCACGTCCGCCCGCATGTGACCCAGCCTTTCGCGCCGAATGCGCATCTCGAAATCACGCCTGACTTTCTCGACGCGGCGCTCAGGCGGCTGGCGCGGGAGGGCTATCGTTTCGTGCCGCTCGATCGGATGCCGGCGCTGTTGGCGGAGCCGGAGGGCGGCAGGCCGTTTGCGGCCTTCACGCTCGACGACGGTTACCGCAACAATTTGGAGCATGCGCTGCCGGTGTTCGAACGGCACCAGGCGCCGTTCACGGTTTTCGTCAGCCAGGGTTTTGCCGAAGGCTCCCACAGCATCTGGTGGGAGACGCTCGCTGTTCTCCTGCGCCAAGCAACCGAAATCCGGTTCGATTTCGGCCGCGGCAGCGAGCGGCTGGCGCTCGAAAGCCCGCGGCAACAATGGGACGCCTTCGACCGCTTTGCCGCTTACATCCACCGTTCCGACGAGGCACGCGCCGTCGCCGCCATCGACAGCCTGGCGCGGGAAAACGGCCTCGAGCCGGCGAATATCGTGCGTGAGCTGGTCATGGAGCCGGGTGAGCTGCAATGGCTTGCCAGACATCCGCTCGCCGCACTCGGGGCACACACGATCAGCCACCGCGCCCTTGCCCGCCTGCCAGCAGCCGAAGCGCGGATAGAGATGCAGGTTTCGGCCGATTATGTCGAGGGGCTGACCGGCATCCGCCCCGATACGATCGCCTATCCCTACGGCACGCCGCAGGCTGCCACCGCCCGTGAGGCGCGGATTGCCTGCGATCTCGGCTTTTCGGTCGCCGTCACCACGCAGCCCGGGCTGCCGGCAGCCGCCAGCACCGCCTATTTGCCGCGCATGTCGCTGAACGGCTTCTACCAGAAGCGACGCTACGTCTCAGCCCTTGCTTCCGGCATACCGCTGAAGCTGATGGGCAGGTAAACCGTCACGGATACATCCGCACCTTTTCCCACGCGCCTTCCGGCGACGGCCGGCGAAATTCGATACGGTCATGCAGACGGAATTTCTGGTCCTTCCAGAATTCGATCGAGGTCGGCCGGATGCGAAAGCCCGACCAGTGGGCGGGGCGTGGAATTTCGCCGAGGGCGTAGCGCGCCGTATATTCGGCCACCGCCTTCTCCAGCGCGAATCGGCTCTCGAGCGGGCGGGACTGTTTGGAAGCCCAGGCGCCGATGCGGCTGCCGCGCGCCCGCGTTTGGAAATAAGCGTCGGCTTCGGCGTCACTCACAATCTCGACAGGGCCGCGCAGCCGCACTTGGCGGCGCAGGCTTTTCCAGTGGAAACACATGGCGGCTTTCCTCTGCCCCAAGATTTCGAGACCTTTCCGGCTCTCGAAATTGGTGTAGAAGACGAAACCGTCGTCATCGAATCCCTTCAGGAGAACCATGCGGACATTGGGAAGACCATCCTCGTCGACCGTCGCCAGCGCCACGGCATTCGGGTCGTTCGGTTCGGAGGCCTCCGCCTCCTTCAGCCATTCGGCAAAGAGCTTGAAGGGCTCGCCACTTTCGGTAAAGTCACCGCTTGTTAACTCGTTTGCCGACATATTGGTTCAAATGCCCCGGATTGTTCAAAATTCGCCCAGTTTTTCATAACTGGACAGGATGCAGGGTGGAAGTCATAGCAAAGTCATATCGCCATACAAAGGGTCTGCGGCAACGCAGCTGCGCCTTCCTGGTCATCGGCGCCGCAATGCTGTCGCTCTCCGGTTGCGTTGGCGGCGGCATGGATTTCTTTAGCGAAGCCAAGGTCGACCGGTCGGTGGCAACAGGCACGGTGCCGCAGACGCCGCCGAGCACCGACACGCTGTCTGACGAGATGACGGTGCGCAACGCCGTGACTTCGGCCGATGTGAACAAGCTCGAAGGCCAGCCGCTTCCCTGGGCGAATGCATCGACCGGCAGCGCCGGCGTTATCGATACGATCGTCGAAAACAATGAGGCGGGCCAGGTCTGCCGGCAGTTCCGCACGACACGGCACTCGTATGTCGGCATCGCCAAATTCTACGGCAAGACCTGCCTTGTCGGCGGCGGCAACTGGCAGCTCCTGAGCTTCCAACCGGAGAGCTGATCCGGCGGGAAAGTTGACGCTAATCCGGCGCGCCGACAGGTTAACGGCCGCCGGCTTTCCACCCAATGCTTAGCAAAGAGCTAACCATTTCCGGCAAAACACTCCCAATCCCTCCACAGAAATAAGAAGTGATTAGCAACTCGGCCGCACGATCGGCGTTGAGAGTGGCTCTGCTTGCCTTTGCGGCCGGTGGCGCCTCACGGCGTTGATATTGGACTTTGATATTGGGCGGGGATGCCGGGCAAGGACAGGCGCCCGCATCACAACACCGGCGGTTTTGACATGCGCGATCCATACAAAATTCTGGGCGTCAAACGCGACGCGGCGGCGGACGAGATCAAGGCAGCCTGGCGCAACATGGCGAAGGCTGCGCATCCCGATCACAACCAGGATGATCCGACGGCGAACGCCCGGTTCGCCGAGATCGGCCGTGCCTATGAAACCTTAAGAGATCCGCGCAAGCGCAGCCTGTTCGACAATGCCGTGCGGATGGCGGAAGCCAAGAAGCAGGAACAGACGATCATGCAGCAGCGCCAGGCCGCGCGTGAGGCTGCAGCCCGCGCCAAGGCGGCCCAGGCAAACGCCGAGCGGGTGATGGAAGAGCTCGCCCGGGCTGCCCAGAAGACCGCGGCCGAAGGCTCCAGGCAGCAGGCCGCTGCTGCCGAAGGCGCCGAAGAGATGGTCGAACGCATTTTTGGGGCGCAGACACGCGCTGCGGCGGGCGGCCGCGCGCAGCAAGCCCAGAATCAGCAAACCCAATACCAGCAGAGTCATAATCAGCAGATGCAAGGCCAGACGCAGGCCGAAGCGGGCAAGCGGGCCGATGGCGACGCCGCCGAAGCCGAGGAGGAAACCGGCGAGGCGTCAAACAATGCAGGCGTCAACCTGCCGCTGCCGCTCAGCATTCTGACATCGCTGGTGCGCCGTTTCACCGGCGCCAAGGATGCGGGCCTCGAAAAGGCGCCTGACGAGGTGACGACGGCGACGGTGACGATCGACGACGTGCTGAAGAGCGGCTGGATCACCGCGTCGCTGCCGGAGGGTCGCGAAATCGGCTTCGCCTTGCCGGCGGGCACGACGGATGGTCACGAGATCCGGCTGAAGGGACAGGGCTTCAAGCTGCCGGGCATGCAGCGCGGCGACGCCGTCGTCAATATCCGCATCGCCCCCGATCCGCGCTTCACCGTCGACGGTTTCGACCTGCACGCCGTGCTGCCGCTCAGCATCGAAAACGCCGTGCTCGGCACCGAGGCGCGCATCGATGGACCGGCCGGGCCGCTTGATATCACCGTTCCCGCATGGTCGGGCTCGGACAAGACGATCCGGATTTCCGGCCAGGGATTGCCGCGGGAAGACGGCAGCAGAGGCGATCTCGTCGTCGAATTGCGCATTATTCTGTGGGAAAAACCCGACGACAAGATCACCGATCTCATGCGCAGCATGCGCGAAGGCCTGTTTTTGTGAAATTTTTACGACATTCGCACCCTTTGTTACGATCCCTAACAGTTGATGATCCAGGCCAAGCTTGAACCGATTAACGGCCTATGCCATAGGCAGGATCGATCAGAATCCTAGGGAGCGAAATATGGCTCAAGCATCCGGCCTCATGGCAGGCAAACGCGGCGTCATCATGGGTGTCGCCAACAATCGTTCGATTGCGTGGGGTATTGCCAAGGCCATTCATGCGCAGGGCGGAGAAGTTGCGCTCACCTATCAGGGCGATGCGCTGAAGAAGCGTGTCGAGCCGCTCGCCGCCGAAATCGAAGCGACGCTCGTCGGCCATTGCGACGTCGCCGACGAAGCCACCATCGACGCGGTTTTCGAGAATGTCGAAAGACTGTGGGGCAAGATCGATTTTCTCGTGCATGCGATCGGCTTTTCCGACAAGGACGAGTTGACCGGCCGCTACATCGACACCTCGCCCGACAATTTCAATAAGACGATGCAGATCTCCGTCTATTCCTTCACCTCGGTCGCACGCCGCGCCGAGAAGCTGATGACGGAAGGCGGCTCGATGCTGACGCTGACCTATTACGGCGCCGAGAAGGTGATGCCGAATTATAATGTCATGGGTGTCGCCAAGGCCGCCCTCGAAGCCAGCGTCAAATATCTCGCCGTCGACCTCGGGCCGCAGAACATCCGCGTCAACGCCGTCTCGGCCGGGCCGATCAAGACGCTCGCCGCCTCCGGCATCGGCGATTTCCGCTATATTCTGAAGTGGAACGAATATAACGCCCCGCTGCGGCGCACCGTCACCATCGAGGAAGTCGGCGATGTCGGCCTCTATCTCCTGTCCGACCTTTCGCGCTCGGTCACCGGCGAAGTGCACCATGCCGACAGCGGTTATCATGTCATCGGCATGAAGGCCGTCGACGCGCCGGATATTTCGGTCGTCAAGGACTAAATGCCTCCGGAGTCTGGACCGTGCTTATCTATGTGATCAGACACGGTCAGACGGACTGGAACGCCGAGCGCCGCCTGCAGGGCCAGAAGGACATTCCGATGAACGCCATCGGCCTGGAACAGGCCCGGCGGAACGGCATTGCGCTGGCGGAAATTCTTGGCGAAACGGTGGGCGAATTCGATTTTGTCGCCAGCCCGCTCGGGCGCACGCGCGCGACCATGGAAATCATGCGCGCCGCCATGGGGCTGCCGCCGCTTGCCTATCGCACCGATCCGAGGCTGGTGGAGATTTCCTTCGGCGACTGGGAGGGCTCTACGCTCAAGGAGTTGAAGGCGACGCAGCGCGAGCGGGTGGCGGAACGCAATGCCTCGAAATGGGATTTCATCCCACCCGGCGACGACGCGGAAAGCTATGAGATCCTCTCCTGGCGCACCGGCTCATGGTTGCGCTCCGTCGATCGCCCGACCGTCTGCGTCACCCATGGCGGCGTCATCCGCACGCTTTTCCAGATGGTCGCCGACCTGCCGAAAAGCAGCGCGGCGGAAGGCGGGATCCCGCAGGACCAGATCGTCAGGATCGACACCAAGGAGCGGACGATCGTCTGGCTGTAGGCATCGTTACTACGTCTCGATCAGAATGCCTTCGGAAGTCCGGCCTGTTTCAGCGTTTCATTGGCTGTATGGCGAGATTTTACGCCATGATCGACGGTGAAGTGGCGGTTGGAAATCGGGCTCTACCAGATTTCTTGATCGCCCTTCCCCGGTCGCACGTATTCGCAGCCACCTTTCAACGGCAACTCCTTAAGTTCGCGGAGATAGCCGGCCATGCGCTCAGTAAGTTGGATTAGGAATGCGAACGCTGTTCGGCTGATATGAACGGGGATTTCCGGCGGGCTCGAGGTGAAGCCGTTCAATTCGAAAAGATCGGTGATCGCTGCGACAACCTTCGGCTCGAGTGCTTCCAGCGTATCAGCCTCGACGGCCAGCCCCTCGATATCATTGCTGCTGGCAACCCAAACGCCTGCCTCTTCATCCCAATCCGCGCGCACTATGATCGAGGCGTGCTTCATATGATCAGTCGCCGTAGCGGACTCGCAATTCCACTGGTTCTTGAAAGAAGCTCTAAAACCCCACCACCCCTACCTCCAATGACTATAGAAATCGGGGCGGCATACCGAGTTCGCCGCTACGGCGCGGCCAATTGCTGCGCTTGCAGTCGTCTGCCCGTTGAGCTAGTATAGTTAATGAGTTGAGCTAGTATAGCGTAGGAGGGCATGAGTTGAGGTAGAATATCTTAGGGGGGGAGTAATGAGATATGACGCGAGGTTTTCTTTCGGAGGGTAAATTTAGCCCGACATCAATTAGTAATCCATTCCGGACGAAGCGGCTCGATCGGTTCCTAAACATAGTCGGGGGAGTCTTGGCGCAACGGCCCTCATGCAACATTCTAGATATCGGCGGGACCGCGAGCTATTGGAATACATATGGGCACAAGATCCCGAAAGGCGTGACGATCTCTCTGGTAAACCTCACCCAGGAAGAGGTTATGGAAGGCGACATCGTCTCCTCCTTCATAGGAGACGCCAGGAGCTTAGACAGCTTCGCAGACAAATCGTTCGACATCGTGTACTCGAACTCGGTGATAGAACATGTCGGCCTCTGGCGAGACATGGCCGCGATGGCCGGTGAAGTGCGCAGACTGGCGCCCAGATATTTCGTGCAGACCCCAAACTACTGGTTCCCGATCGAGGCCCATTATAGGCTTCCCTTCTTCCACCTCCTGCCAGATCCGATTAAGCAATCGCTTTTACTTAGAAACCGCCGTGGGTTCGTCCCCAAAGCGTCGGACATCGGGGAAGCCTCCGCGCTGGCGCAGTGCGCGTTCCTCCTGACGAAGAGACAGATGCGGTTTCTGTTTCCTGAAGCCACAATCGAGCAGGAAAAATTCTTCGGTCTCACCAAATCGTTGATGGCCATCAAGGAGTGACGTGCTAGTCCACTGCCCAAGTCACAGGGGATGTGACCGCCGTCCTAACCCCAGCACCTACGTCGTGCGGTGGTAGCTGATGACGGCTTTGCGCCGAACGCGGCCGTTGGTAGCATTTGCTACATAATTCCGGAAATTTATACGTCAATCCAGGAGGTTAGGCCTGCCTATTTGACGATGTCGAGATCGTTGATGACGCGCTTGCCGTCGACTTCGGTGTAGAAGACGATCACTTTGACGCCGGCTTCGAGGCCGTCGAAATTGAATTCCTCCGGCGCCTGATAGGTCTTGCCATCGTCAAGCGTCAGCACGAGATTGGCCGTGTCGACCTTCTTGATCGTCGCCTCGACGTCGGCGCTCTCGGCAAAGCCGCTCATCGGCGACAGGAAACTTGCTGTGGCCAAAAGCGTGGCGACGACGAAACGCATGGCAACAATCCTTTTGAAACGCTGCACGAGAACACTGGCCACAGATAAGCTCCTGAATATGGCGAAAATTGCCCGTAAGAATGGCTTTTCCCGCCCAATTGATGAATAGGATTTTAAATATAATCAAGATGCCGCGTTAATCATGGCGTCCTCCCGCGGCGTCTGCCTCCGCCGTCGTGGCGGCTACCCTTTCCCGAACCCGGAAACAGGATTTCCGCAGCTGCCGGTTTCGCGCAAAGAAAGGCTTTTGCCTCGGCGGCTTTTTGGCCTATGAGTGACGCGCCTTTTCAAGCAATGGCGCGGCCGGTGGCGACCGGCCCTGGCGCCGCCCGTGGGAACACATGTCGCACAATACATTCGGTCACCTCTTCCGCGTAACCACCTGGGGCGAAAGCCATGGTCCGGCGCTCGGCTGCGTCGTCGACGGCTGCCCTCCTGGCCTGCGTTTCAAGCTCGCCGATCTCCAGGTCTGGCTCGACAAGCGCAAGCCCGGACAATCCCGTTTCGTCACGCAGCGGCGCGAGGACGACCTTGTGAAGGTGTTGTCAGGCGTCATGCTGGATGCCGACGGCGAGACGATGACGACGACAGGCACGCCGATCTCGATGCTGATCGAAAACACCGACCAGCGTTCCAAGGATTATGGCGAGATCGCCCGGCAATACCGCCCCGGCCACGCCGATTATACCTATGATCTCAAATATGGCATCCGTGACTACCGCGGCGGCGGCCGTTCCTCGGCACGCGAGACCGCAGCCAGGGTTGCGGCCGGCGGCATTGCCCGCCTCGTCGTTCCCGGTGTGACCGTGCGCGGGGCCTTGGTGCAGATCGGCAAACACAAGATCGACCGCCGCAACTGGGATTGGGAGCAGGTCGGGCAGAACCCGTTCTTCTCGCCGGACGCGGCGATCGTGCCGGTCTGGGAGGAATATCTGGACGGCATCCGCAAGGCCGGCTCCTCGATCGGCGCAGTCGTCGAAGTGATCGCGGAGGGCGTGCCCGCCGGCCTTGGCGCGCCGATCTATGCCAAGCTCGACCAGGATATCGCCTCGCTGCTGATGTCGATCAACGCCGTCAAGGGTGTCGAGATCGGCAACGGCTTTGCCGCCGCCGAAACATCGGGCGAAGACAATGCCGACGAGATGCGCATGGGCAATGACGGCACGCCGATCTTTCTTTCCAACAATGCCGGCGGTATTCTCGGCGGGATCTCGACCGGGCAGCCGGTCGTCGCGCGTTTCGCCGTCAAGCCGACCTCCTCGATCCTGACCGAACGCCAGTCGATCGATGCCGACGGCAAGAATGTCGATGTCCGCACCAAGGGCCGGCACGACCCCTGCGTCGGCATCCGCGCCGTGCCGATCGGCGAGGCGATGGTCGCCTGCGCCGTCGCAGATCATTATCTTCGCGACCGCGGCCAGACCGGCCGTCTGAAATAGGAGCGTCCATGTCTTACGATCAGAAACGCGTCGTCGACGCCATCAGGGCCTTCGAGGCCGGCGAAATCGTCGTCGTCATGGACGACAATGACCGGGAGAACGAGGGCGACCTGATCGTCGCCGCCGTCCACACCACGCCGGAGAAGATGGCCTTCATCGTGCGCCACACATCCGGGATTGTCTGTGCGCCGATGCCGAAGGAAGAGGCCAAACGCCTCAACCTCAACGCCATGGTGGCGGAAAACGACTCGGCCCATACGACCGCCTTCACCGTCTCGGTCGATTTCAAGCACGGCACGACGACGGGCATTTCCGCCGACGACCGGACGCTGACGGTGCGCAACCTCGCCAATCCGAATGTCGGGGCCGCCGATTTCGTCCGGCCCGGCCATATCTTCCCGCTGGTTTCGCGCGAAGGCGGCGTGCTGATGCGCTCGGGCCATACGGAAGCCGCCGTCGATCTCTGCAAGCTTGCCGGCCTGCCGCCGATCGGCGTCATCTCCGAACTCGTCAATGATGACGGCACCGTCACCCGCGGGCCGCAGGTTGTCGAATTCGCCGAAAAGCACGGGCTGAAGCTCGTCTCCGTCGCCGACCTCATCGCCTATCGCCAGCGCAAGGAAACGTTGGTCGAGCACGGCACGAGCTTCGACATCGACACGCGCTTCGGCAAGGCCAAGGCGCATACCTATTCCCTGCCCTGGGACCCGATGCAGCATCTCGCCGTTGTCTTCGGCGACATCCGCGACGGCGTCGACATCCCGGTGCGCCTGCATCCGGAGAGTGTCGCGGAAGATCTCTTCGGCAAGAACAGCCCGGTCGATTTCTACATGGAGAAGATTGCCGCCGAAGGACGCGGCATCATCGTCTATCTGCGCGAGGGCTCCGTCGGCGTCGGACATTACGACAATGGGCGCAAGGCCCGCAACCAGGGCCGCGAAGCCCATGCCGAGGCGCAGAGCCGCGAAAGCGAATGGCTGGAAATCGGCCTCGGCGCCCAGATCCTCAAAGACCTCGGCGTCAGCTCGATCAAGCTGCTCACCAGCCGCGAGCGCCACTATGTCGGCCTGGAAGGTTTTGGCATCAAGATCAGCAAGACGGAGATTTGCTGAGGTCTCTCCTTCCTTACCGTGATCAATTCAAGCCGTGACTGACTGTCTGATTTCGGCAGAGTATTATGCCGAAAAAGTGTGGGCGGTTTTCGGACGACATCCTGCTCTAACTCTTTAATTTAGAACGGGATTCAGATTTTAGGCCGACCGGGCCTAAAATCATCCTGTTCTAGCGGATGGCGGCTGACACGGGCATCTGCGCTGTGAATGGGTGCCTCCTGTGCACCCCGCTCTCCGTCATGCTCGGCCTTGAGCCGAGCATCCACACCGCGTCCACCGGCAGTCGTGGCATGGATCCCAGGCTCAAGGCCTGGGATGACGGAGAGCGTGGTTGACGTTGTTGCCAAACTCGCCGTCGGCCTACAGAGAGGCACCGCTGCTGGTGTTACATTCGGCCCGCACTTATTACGGTCTCCCTGGAGGGCGCGGAACGTCAGCGGATAATTCGCTACCCCCTCCACCCCTCGAGCAACACCACCTTCTCCACGCCGGCAAACCGCGCCACCCGCTCCAGTTCCGCTTCCAGCTTTTCCAGCCTTCCTGCCGACGGCTTGACGCCCGGTTCCAGCCAGAGCCGCCTGACATCGAGCGTCGATTTCTTCCGGTCCGCCTTCATGTCGATGCGGCCGATCAGCCTGTCGCCTTCGAGCAGCGGGAAGACGTAATAGCCATATTCGCGCTTGGCTTCCGGCACGAAGACCTCGATGCGGTAGAAGAAGCCGAACAGCCGTTCGGTGCGGTTGCGGTCGCGGATCATCGGGTCGAAGGGGCTGAGCACGCGGATGCGCGGCGGTGCGTCGGGATGGCTGTCGAGCGTCGAGAAGAAATCGGCAAAGGCCCAGGAGGCGCGCGCCCTGTCGCCGGTCGCCGGCTCGATCAGCACTTCGGTCAGTTCGTCGCGATGGGCTGACACCCAGGCCTTGGCCTCGTCAGGCGAAACGAGGTTCCAGAAGGCGGCGATCTCCCCATGCGTGGCAAAACCGAGGCGGGTGAGCGCGCTACGGCAGGCCCAGTCGACGAAGTCTTCGCGGTTGACCTCCGGCTCGCGGAATTCCGCCGGAATGACCCGCTCCGTCAGATCATAGATCTTCTGGAAGTTCGAGCGGCCGGCGATGGCCAATTTGCCGGTGTGCCAGAAATATTCGAGCGCCGTCTTGTTGGGATGCCAGTTCCACCAGCCGCCGGACACGTGGCCATCGGCCTTGACGTCGCGCGCCAGCATCGCGCCGTCGCGAAGGACACGCTCATAGGTCTCCTCGAAGGCCGCCTCGAAACCCTCGCCGCGCCATTTGCGCCAGCGCTCGACCAAGACCTTTTCCTGATGGCGGAACTTGTGCTTCCAATAGACGAAGAAGGCGCTGGGCAGAATGGAGGCATCGTGTGTCCAGTGCTCAAACAGCGCTCGTTCCTTCTCGAGCAGTGCCTTCAGATGTTCGCGCCTGTAGGTCTGGTTGCGGGAAAACAGGATCTGATGATGCGCTCGCTCTACCGTCTGGATGCTGTCCACCTGGACGAAGCCGAGATCATGGATGAGCTGCAGCAGGCCCTGCTTGGTCAGGGCGCGGTTCGGCGGAGCGCTGAGGCCCTGCTTGGCGAGAAAGACCCGGCGGGCGTCGGAATTGGAAAGCAGATTCGTCATGCGGCCATCATATCGCGGAAAATCTTCCTAGCCACCCGATATCGCGATTTGCTCTTCATCAAGCCGATGTCCCCGTATAGAAGCATTGCTGTCCGGTTGGCGCCAGTGGCTGCCCCTCACCCTAACCCTCTCCCCGCCTGCGGGGCGAGTGGACCTGCCCTGCGAGAGCGAGTGGGAAAGGAGAGGTCGCGGCATGTCCCTTCGGAGCCCCGCAAGCGGGGAGAAGGTGGCGGCAGCCGGATGAGGGGCTGGTGTCGGCAATCTCGTGCCGTGACGCTTCCCGCACGACATTGATCCTGATCGTAAACGGACAGGATACGAGGGACTGATTTGGACATACAATTCGAAGGCGCCGGGGTCAGTTTCGGAACGCGGGTAGCGCTGGAACCGCTGACGCTCGGCATCAGCGGCAAACGCATCGGCGTCATCGGGCTCAACGGCTCGGGCAAGACCACGTTCGCTAGGCTGATCAACGGGCTGACCAAGCCGACGGTCGGCCGCGTCACCGTCAACGGCCGCGACACGGCCGATGAGAAGGCGGCGGCGGCCGATGTCGGCTTCATCTTCCAGTCGCCGCAGAACCAGATCATCCTGCCGATCGTCAGGGACGACATTGCCTTCGGGCTGAAGCGGCGCGGCTTCAGCAAGGCGGAGATCGAGGCCAAGGTCGAGGGGGTGCTCGCCCGCTTCGGCGCCGAGGCACTCGCCGATCGCCGGGCGCACGAGCTTTCCGGCGGCGAGTTGCAGGTGGCGGCGCTCTGCTCGGTGCTGGCGACGGGGCCGGGCATCCTCATCCTCGATGAGCCGACCAACCAGCTCGACCTCAAAAACCGGGCGCTGGTCGAGAGCATCATCGCCGGGCTGCCGGAAAGCGCCATCGTCATCACCCATGATCTCGAATTGATCGCCGGGTTCGAGCGGGTGCTCTTGTTTCATGAGGGGCGGCTTGCCGCCGACGCGCCGGCGAGCGAGTCGATCGCCCGCTACAGGGAGATCGCCGCCTGATGCAGTCGCTCTATGTCGAAGGCAGCAGCGTGATGCACCGGCTTTCACCGCGGCTGAAACTCCTGTCGCTGACGACCTTCGGCATCGTGCTGTTCATCACCGACAACCTCGTTCTGCTTTCGATCGCCGCGCTGATGACGGCGGTCGTCTATCGCATGGTCGGCCTGCCCCTCGGCGAGGCGCTCAGGCGGCTGCGGCCGGTCTTCCTGACGATCGCCGTCGTGGCGCTGTTCAACCTGATCTTCAATCCGTGGCAGCAGGCGCTCGTGCCATTGTTGCGGCTTACGGCGCTGATGCTGCTGGCCGCCACCGTGACGGCGACGACTTCGATCACGGAGTTCATCGACGAGGTGACGGCGCTTGCCCGCCCGCTCGAGCGCACCGGCCTCGTGCAGGCCGACGATATCGGCCTGGCGCTTGGGCTGGTGCTGCGCTTCGTGCCGGAGATTGTCGAGCGTTATCAAGCGATCCGCGAGGCGCACAGGGCACGTGGGCTGAAGGTCCGGCCGACGAGCCTGCTTGCGCCGCTGATCATCCTGACGCTCCGAGATGCGGATAATATCGCCGCGGCGATTGACGCGCGCGGCATTCGGCGGCATGTGAGTTAACGATTGATAAACAGGAATCCATGATGAGCACTCGCGACCTCGTCCTTACCGCCCTCTTTGCCGCGATCATCGTGGCGCTCGGCCTGCTGCCGCCGATCTCGCTCGGCTTCATTCCGGTGCCGATCACCGCCCAATCGCTCGGCGTCATGATGGCCGGTGTCGTGCTCGGCGCCCGGCGCGGCGCGATTTCCGTGCTGATCGTGCTGCTGCTCGTCGCCATCGGCCTGCCGGTGCTTTCCGGCGGCCGCGGCGGCCTTGCCATCTTCGCCTCGCCGACGGCCGGCTTCCTCGTCGGCTGGATCTTCGGTGCCTTCGTCACGGGATATCTCAGCGAGCGCCTGGTCAACCACGGGCAATCCGGCCTGGTGCAGACGGTCAGCTTCTTCCTCGCCGCCATGGCCGGCGGCATCGTCGTGCTCTACGCCTTCGGCATCGCCTATCTCGCGACCGTCGCCGGCCTCGGCTTCACCAAAGCCTTCGTCGGCTCGATGGCGTTCATCCCGGGCGACGTCATCAAGGCTTTCGTCGCAGCCCTGCTCGGCCGCGCCGTCATGGTCGGCTACCCCCTGCTGCCGGCGCGCGCCTAAGGCGCCACGATCGCAAATACATGCAATGGCCGTCTTCACCCGAAGGCGGCCATTTGCGTTTGTGGCACGCCAAGATCGCTTGCCTGCGGCGCAGGCTCTTCGTCTCGATGCTCATGGAGGGGGAAGGAGGGCTCGCTGCCAGCAAGGTACGGCCTGGAACGCAGGCAACAAAAAACCGCCTTGAGGCGGTCGGGCATTCTATCGATTTCAGTTTGATCTAGTCTCCTCCACCACCGTCGCCGCCGCCGTCACAGCCGCCGTCGTCTGAGGCGTCGAACCAGCCTCCCCCGCCATTGCCGGAGCTTTTCGATCTGCGCTGGCCAATCGCAGCGATCAGGGCGCAAATCAGAGCGAAATAGGCAATGAGAAAGACATTCGTGAAAAATGTGACCAATCAGTATCCTTTCGTTTGCTTCAGGAAATCTGGTTTCCTGACTAAAACTGTAGATTATTTTTCGATTTTCGCAATGGCTTCAATATGAAAGTTTCGTGACATTCCAGCTCTGGTCAGGTTGCCGGCGGTCGCTCGCCTATTCAATGATCGGAGGAGCGCTGGATCTACACTCCTCAACAAACCACTCGGCAAAGCGACGGACCGGTTTCTTCGCCCAGGCGCTAGTGATCAGATAATATCCCTGGGTCTCTGCCGTCGAGATGTCCGAAAGCACGACAAGGTCGCCGCGCTCGATCTCACGGCGAAACACCTCGACAGGACATAGAGCGATCCCATGCCCGGCAATCACTGCCGTGGCCAGAATATTGAAGTCCTGAAATATCGGTCCACGGATCGGCTCGGGTGGATTTATCCCGGCCTTGCGGAACCATTCTTTCCAGCCCTCCACGGATTCGTCATGCAGCAGGTCGGCCGTGGCAAAGGGAACTTTCTCGATCGTCCAATTCCGCTTTGCCAGATAATGGACGCTCGCCACCGGCTGGTTGCGCCGGGAGAAAAGCAGACGGCTCTCCCGGCCTCCCGACAGGTCTTCCCCCATGGTGATGAGAACATCCAGGCTTTCGTGATCGAGGCGTTCTTCCGCTCTGGCGTAAACGATCCTGACATCGAGATCGGGATCGCTCTCCCGGAACGACGGCAGCGCGGGAACCAGCCAGCGCGACGCGATCGAAGGAATGCAGCCGACGGTGATCGAGCGCATATTGTGGTCTCTGCGCATGTTGCCGGTTGCGTGGGCGATGGCTGCCAATGAGCCGGAGACGGCAAGATAATATTCGGTGCCTGCTGACGTCAGCGCAACGCCGCGCCCGGATTTCTGCAGCAGCTTGCGTCCCAGCCACGTTTCCAGATGCTTGATCTGGTGACTGATCGCGGCGTGGGTCACATGCAGCTCGTCTCCGGCTTTTGACAGGCTCATCAGCCGGGCGGTCGCTTCGAAGGCCCTCAATGCGTTCAGCGGCGGCAGCTGCATATGTTCGAGTTCCTCACATGATAGCCCTGGGTCGATCCGCCTCACGCAGAGATCAAGCGCTAAAAACATGTAAATTATTCTAACAGTTTTCTCAATTTAGATCATTTGAAGCAAGCATGGATTTCAGGGCCTAATGGATCATGGAGATCGAGCCATCTCCGCCATTTTCGAGGAGAAGAACATGTTTGTGAGAAGCCTGAAAGACGTGGAGCAGACCGAGCGTTTCGTCGACTGGGGCAATGGCACAAGCCACCGTCTGCTGACGAGGGATGACGGCATGGGGTTCACGGTCTGCCACACTGTCGTTCGCGCCAACACGCAAGCCCTGCTGCAGTACCGCAACCATCTGGAAGCCTGCTACTGCATCAGGGGAGAAGGCGAGGTCGAGGACATGGACGGCAATGTTTTCCCCATCCGCGTCGGCGATATCTATGTTCTCGACAAACATGATCGGCACTATTTGCGGGGCGGCAAGGACGAGGACCTCATCCTGGTCAGCGTCTTCAATCCGCCACTCAAGGGAACTGAGCGTCACGACCTGAAAAACACAAGCGGTTCGGAATATTGAGTTGAGCGACCGGGGGCCAGATCACGCCGGACTTGCACCCCTAGAATTCACCGCATCAGCAGCGACACCAGGCCGACGCGGGAATTCACCCCGAGCTTCGAATAGATGTTTCTGAGATGGGTTCTGACCGTCTCGTAGCTGATATCGTCGGTCATCGCCACCTCTCGGGGCGATTGCCCCGATGCAATGCTCGACGCGATCCGGATTTCGGTGGCCGTCAGCTTATATAGCTGCATTAGCAAGTTCCGCCGCTCATTGAGAGGCGTCGCGACGATCGGTTCCACGATCACCGCCACGGTCGGCCCCTCGAGAAACTCGGTAAATGCATCGGAATGCAATCGGACGAGGGTGATGCGATAATTATCCTGGTTTACACCCTTGACGATTGCCGTGTGCGGCTGGGTCTGCACGCCGTTTCTGGAAGTCAGGAATTCAAGCACCGCATCTGACTTCTCGCATTGAAGCGCGAGGGTTCCGTCGGCGGCGATCTGCACAGGCACGTCGGCGGCCAACAGCGCCTCTGCGCTCTTGTTCCAGCGGCGGGCCTTCCGCTGCTCCGAGACATAGATCAATCCGACGCCGATGCTGTCGAACAGGGCCTGCGTTGCCTGCTCGTGCGGCGCGAAGAGATCGCGCTTGCGAATGAAGTCGAAGGTCCTCTTTAGATGCGGCGCGAGCTGCGTGTAGAGCTTGGCCGCTTCCCTGTTGAGATCGGGGTCGGTCGAGGAGGTGGCGGTCGACAGGATGAAGGTGCGATTTTCCTCGCGTATGATCGAGACGCCGATGCTCGTCTCGCATCCGGTCTGCCGCTTCAGCCAGTCATTGTAAAAACTCCGATCTGATCAGTTCCTCGCGCGGAACGATCTCGTCACCGCACAGGCCTTGGCCGACGGGCACGAGATCCAGTCTCGGAAGCCAGGGATTGACCGAGGCAAAGTGGCTCATGAACTGGTCGACCTCGGATTGCGAAAAGCCCGACATGAAGGGAACATGGGCAACGGACCGGTCAGATCATGATAGTGAAGCGCCGCTTTGCCGCCCGGCGATGTCTGCGCAAGGCGATCCAGAAAATCCTGCCAGCTGCACTCGCCGAAGAGACTTCCATAGATCATATCCGTCAGAAGAGACGAGTCGTCAGTCGATTGAATCATGATCGATTTTCAACAGCTGCGAATGAAAGCGTCTTCAAAATATAGAACAGTGTTGTCTTCGCAATTGCAACGGAATTCGCATGCGCAATATCAGACGCTCCGCACTGAACGTGAAATACTACAACCCAAGCATGTTATAGCTTCTCCGGCACTATATTTCCGGCCGGCGCCTCCGAATCGGGGGCCGTGTAACTCGGAATACCTTCCCCTCAACGTGCGTGCCCGGGCCGCCGCGAGCGAAGGACCGCGGCGGACGCCGTCAAACCAGCCCCGGCACGACGAACACCAGCCAGGCAACGATCGGGCCGATGATGGCAATCAGGGCGCTGTAGACCAGCAACTGCTTGAGGACCTGCTCGCGCCTTTCATCCGGCGCATTGGCGACCACAAGCGCACCATTGGTGGAGAATGGGCTGGTATCGACGATCGTCGTCGAAATCGCGATGGCGGCGACCACGCCGATGGCACTGACATGTCCCTGCATAAGGAACGGGACGGCCAGCGGGATGATGGCGCCGAGCAGCGCGGTCGAGGATGCAAAGGCCGAGACGATGGCGCCGGTAAAGCAAAGCAGGAGCGCCACCAGCAGCGGCATGCCGAGGCTGGATATGCCGTTTGCGACGTAGTCCACCGTACCGGCCTTCTCCATCACGCCGACATAGGTGATGATGCCGGCAATCAAAAGCACGGTCGACCAGCTGACCTTGTCGATTGCCGCCTTCTGGGTCTTCGGGGACAACAGCGCCAGCGCGACGGCGACGGTCATGGCGACAAGGCCGACATTGAACTTGAAAACGAGCGCGCCGATGCCGAGCGCGATCAGTCCGATCAGCGTGATAATTCTTTCATTGTTCAGACGCAGCGTCGCAGCAGTATCGGCCGCCGTGCCATAGGCATGTTCCCGGATCGGTTTTGCCGGCGTGCCGCCGTGACCTCTGATCGACGCCGACACGCCCTCGGGATGCAGTTCGGGCAAGGGGCCAAGGGATGCCGCAGGCACTTGCTTCATGACCTTTGCGCCGCCGAACGCGAAGAAGACCAGCACCGCAATCGCCAGATTGAAGAAAAAGCTGGAGAGAAACAGCGATGTCGGCGCGAAAGGCAGACCGGCCTTGGCAACGATCTGGTTGGTGATGCCGCCATAGATGCTGATCGGCGAAAAGCCGCCCGCTTGTGCGCCGTGGATCACCATCAGCCCCATCATGACGGGGTGAATTCGATACTGGATGGCAAAGCTCAGCGCGACCGGCGCGAGAATGGCGACCGCAGCCGGCCCCAGAGCGCCGAAACCGGTAATCACGGCGGCGACGAGGAACATCACCCATGGGATCAGGCCGATGCGTCCGCGCACCAGCCGGACGGCGCATTCGACCAGCCAGTCGATGGTGCCGTTGATCTGCGCGATGGCGAAGAGGTAGGTGACAGCGACCAGCGTCAGGAACAAGTCGCTCGGAAAGCCGGCGAAAATATCGGTGGTTTTCATGCCGATGGTCATGGAGCCGAGCACGAAGGCGCCGGCAAAGGCGAGCGCGCCCATGTTGATCGGCTGGATCGTCGCAACGACGAACATGGCGACGAGCATGCCTATGGCCAGTATTTCAATACCCATGATTCCCCTCCCTCCGACGCCTCCAGCGCCGTGGTTTGCTGTTTGCAGGATTGATGCGGATGCCGACGCGCCCTCCTCCCAGAGGGCGGCCGTCTTACGCCCGGGTGTAGAGATCGGCGTATTGCTGCCGCAGGATGTTCTTCTGAACCTTGCCCATCGTGTTGCGCGGCAGGTCCTCGGCGAAGATGATGCGTTTGGGTTGTTTGTAGCGCGCAAGACGATCCTGCAGGGCGCTGACAATGCTCTTTTCATCAAGCACGACGCCAGGCTTGCGCACGACGACTGCCGTGACGCCTTCTCCGAAATCCGGATGCGGCACGCCGATCACGGCGCTCTCGACAACGCCTTCGATCCGGTCGATCTCGCTTTCGACCTCTTTCGGATAGATGTTGTAGCCACCGGAGATCACCAGATCCTTGCCGCGGCCGACGATATGCACATAGCCGTCGCTGTCGATCTTGCCGAGGTCGCCGCTGATGAAGAACCCGTCGGCGGTGAATTCGGCCGCGGTTTTTTCCGGCATGCGCCAATAGCCCTTGAAGACGTTCGGCCCCTTGATCTCGATCATGCCGGTCTCCTCCGGCGGCAGCACTTGTCCCGTGGCGGGATCGGTAACGCGCACCGTCACACCAGGCAGCGGTAAGCCGACCGTGCCGGCGATGCGCTTGCCGTCATAGGGGTTGGAGGTGTTCATATTGGTTTCGGTCATGCCGTAACGCTCGAGAATCGCGTGACCGGTCCGGGCCTGGAACTCGCTATGGGTTTCTGCAAGCAGCGGCGCCGAGCCTGATATAAAGAGGCGGATGTTGGCTGCCGCCTCTTTGCCGAAACGCGGGCTTTGCAGGAGGCGCACATAGAAGGTCGGCACGCCCATCAGCATTGTTGCCTGTGGCATCAGTGAAATGACCTCGTCGGCGTCGAATTTCGACAGCAGGAACATCGAGGCGCCGGCGAGCAGCGTGACGTTGGTGGCGACGAACAGCCCATGCGTATGGAAGATCGGCAGGGCATGGATCAGCCGGTCGTCCGATGTGACGCGCCAGTAATCCCGCAAGGTCAGGGCGTTCGAGAGCAGGTTCCCATGCGTGAGCATCGCCCCCTTGGAGCGTCCCGTCGTTCCCGAGGTGTAGAGGATCGCGGCCAGATCATCGGCAGCGCGCGACGCATCGACGAAGTCGGCCGGCTCGTCGCGCGCCAGATCGAGCAGCGAGCCGCTGCCGTCGGCGTCGAGCGTTTCGACGATCGCGCCGTGACGCTTGGCGATCGTCTCGACGCCTTGGCGAGCGGCCGAGGCAACCACCACCAGACGCGGCTCGGCGTCGCCGATGAAGTAATCGAGCTCGGCCAGCGTATAGGCGGTGTTGAGCGGCAGGTAGACCGCCCCGCTTTGAAGACAGGCGAGATAGAGGATCAATGCCTCGGCGCTTTTGTCCACCTGCACCGCAATCCGGTCGCCGGGGCGGATGCCGAGCGTGTCCATCGCGCCGGCAATGCGGCCGGAAAGGGCGAAGGCCTCCTCATAGGTCCATGTTCGGGTGCTATCGATCCGGATGAATGGTGCGTTATCGGGTGCGGCGGCCCGCATGGCGTCGAAAAGATGGTTGCTCACTTTCGCCCTCCTCCAAGCGTGGAATTCATCAGTTGCGTGAAGGCTCGAGAGCCTTGCTGGCCATTGCCGCCGCGGCGGCCTTCGTCGCTCTGGCTGAGCAGACTTTTGACGGCGGGCGAGGCAATCACTTCACCACGCTGCGCTAAGGCCTCGTGGTTGGCGACGATGTCATCAAGCTTGTAGAGATAGTTGACCATCAGACCGTACGCCTGCTGGAGCGCCTTGGGCGAGCGGTCGCCGAGAAAATTCACCCTTTCGAGCCGGGCGCCGTTGCCGAGATGGAAGCGGGCGACGGGATCGACGGGGCGGCCCTCCGGCGTGCGTTCAGTCAGGAAGTAGCGGGCCGCCAGCGGCAGCAACACACGTTCCACTTCGGCCGCGCTGCTCTCGCGGCCCGGCCAGTTCGGATCGTCGAGCAGGGTCAGCGTTTCCAGCGCCGCTCCGGATAGGGACCGATCGCCGGTCGCCGCACGCACCTTGGCAAGCCAGCGGGCAAAGCCCGGGACGGGCGACAGCGTCACGAAACTCTTCAGGCCCGGCAGGTCCTTGCGCAGATCTTCGACGACCTGCTTGATCAGGAAATTGCCGAAGGAGATGCCGCGCAAGCCATCCTGGCAGTTGGAGATCGAATAGAAGACGGCCGTCGTCGCCTCGTCGGCATGGATCTGCTCCCTCCCCTCGTCAAGCACATCGGCGATCGCCTTCGGCACGGATCGGGTGAGCGCCACCTCGACGAAGACCAGCGGCTCATCCGCCAGTCGCGGGTGAAAAAAGGCAAAGCATCGACGGTCGGCCGGCGCCAGACGACGGCGCAACTCCTCCCAGCCGGCAATTTCGTGCACGGCCTCGTATCGGATGATCTTTTCGAGAATATAGGCCGGCGTCGTCCAGTCGATCGGCCGCAGCGTCAGAAAGCCGCGATTGAACCAGGAACCGAACAGATGCGTGAAGTCGGCATCAAGCGCGTGATAGGCTTCGGATCGGTCCTTGGAAGCAAGCAGCTGCTGACGCATGCGGACGAGCGTGGCAGTGCCGTTCGGCGCGTGATTCAATCGGCGCAGCAACTCCTGCCGCCGCGGCTCTGCTGCCTGGTGGAGCGCGATGACCGCGGCTGAGCTTTTGTCCGTGCGGTAATCTTCAATCGCCTGATCAAGCCTGGCGGTGTCGGGGCCGAACTTTTGCTGAAGCATATGGAAGAATTTCTGCGCACCCTCGCTCTCGAGCGCGCCCCAGCGATCGAGGATCTCGGCTGCAAGGGCCATGCCGGAGGCTTCACCCCGGCTCGACAGCAGCATTTCACAGAGGGTCTCGAGATCGGCTTTGGCGGCGGCCTGCGTATTGCGAGAGCCGGAAAACAGCAGCTGGCGTCCGTGATCCGTAATGCTTTGCAGCATGTCGGTGAAGAAAGACGCCTCGGGCATGCCATTCTCCTGTCTTCTAATGGTGCTGTGTGGCCTTTGGACACTGCTTCCCAACGCAGGGCTTCGTCTGTAGTATGTACATTGCCATTCTTCGTACACGACGTCAACCTTTTTGTATACAAGATTGGCAGTTATGTATGAAGGAAGCGCGAGAAATGTCCGAGAATGTCGGCCGGTGGCTCCGGGATGAGATTGAAAATGCAATACTTTCCTACGAATTCGCCCCCGGCGAGCGGCTGGATGAAACCGTACTTGCCAATCGGTTCGGTGTGTCGCGGACGCCGGTGCGCGAGGCGCTGATGCAGCTTGATGCCATCGGCCTCATCGAAATCCGTCCGCGCCGCGGCGCCATCGTGATCGATCCAGGCCCGCACCGCATTTACGAGATGTTCGAGGTCATGGCCGAGCTCGAGGGCCTGGCCGGATCGCTTGCCGCCCGCCGGCTGGACAAGGCCTCACGCGAGGCGATCACCGCCACCCACAGCCGCTGCGAACAATCCGCCGCTGCCGGTGACAGCGATGCCTATTATTACGACAATGAGGAATTTCATAAGGCGATCTACGCCGCGAGCCGCAGCGATTTCCTGCAGGAGCAATGCGCCCAATTGCATCGGCGCCTTCGCCCCTATCGCCGTCTGCAACTGCGGGTGCGCAATCGCCTGTCGACCTCCTTCGCGGAACATTGCGCCATCGTCGATGCGATCTTCGCCGGCGATGGAGATGAAGCCCGCCGCCTGCTGCGCACGCATGTCGGCATTCAGGGAGAAAGGTTCAGCGATCTGGTCGCGAGCATGGCAGCCAGATAGAATTGCTCTAATCCAAAAACCGATAGAGCCAGTCGCGCGTTTCCTCCGGCAGCGGGGCCGGCTGCTGATCCTCGCCGCTGCGGGCCTGCCAGATGATTTCCACCTCGGCGGCGCGCTCCTCGCCGGTGTCGATCGAAACGAGGAAACCGATGGAGCGCACGCCGATCTTGTCAACGGCGGCGGTAAAAAGGGCCGGCTCATCGTAATGCAGCGGGCGGTGGAGAACACAGGTAATCTTGCTGGCGCTATAGACTGGTTCGTCCTCGACCTCGGGCCGCGCCGACCAGAAGCTCGCAATGACGGATTCGGCATAGGAAATATAGGAAGCCAGGAACATCCGGCCATTCATATCGACATCGCGAAACGGCACATGTATTTCCGTCACACCCGGGCGTTTCGACTGACTCATCAACAACTCTGCCTGCAAAATTCCCCGTCAACGACAGTAGCACGAGGTTTTTTGAAGTAAACGGCTGAGATGACAGGAAATTATAATGCCGCCGCCGGCGAGAGGGTGCGGCAGAGCGCTTGTTGAAATCATCAGGCGATGTCCCATCTGCTGTGGAACATGACACAAGCGACCGATAGAGTGTCTCCATGAGCACCCGTCTTTATGAACACCCGATCTTCCTGGAACATGTGACGCCTTCCGGCCATCCGGAGCGGTCGGACCGGATCCGCGCCATCAACATGGCGCTGGAACATCCGAATTTCGCCCGGCTGGAGCGCCGGCAGGCGCCACAGGCGAGCGAGGATGCGGTGCTGCTGGCCCATCCGGAAGAACATCTAAGAGCCGTGATGCGGGAAATCCCCGAGGAAGAGGATCGGATCAACCAGCTCGAGGCCGATACTTATGCCAGCGCCAAAAGCCTGCAGGCGGCGCTGACCGGGATCGGCGGCGCGATGGCGGCGGTGGACGACGTCTTTTCCGGCGCCGCCGACAATGTCTTCGTCGCCGCCCGCCCGCCCGGGCACCATGCCGAAAAGACGACGGCGATGGGTTTCTGCTTCTTCAACAATGCGGCAATCGCCGCCCGCCACGCGCAAAAAAGGCATGGTGCCGAACGTGTCGCCATCGTCGACTGGGACGTACACCATGGCAACGGCACCCAGGACATCTTCTGGGACGATGCTTCCGTGCTGTTCTGCTCGACGCATCAGATGCCGCTCTATCCCGGCAGCGGCGCCAAGGAGGAGAAGGGCAAGCACAATACCATCGTCAACGCGCCGCTTTCGCCGAATGTCGGCAGCGACCATTTCCGCGAGGCGTTCAAATCGCGCGTGCTGCCGGCGCTCGACGATTTCCGGCCGGATCTGATCATCATCTCCGCCGGCTTCGACGCGCATCACCGCGATCCGCTTGCGCAGATCAACCTGACGGGCGAAGATTTCGACTGGGCGACCGGCCGCGTCCTGGAACTGGCCGACCGGCACGCCAAGAACCGGGTCGTCAGCCTGCTCGAAGGCGGCTATGATCTCGAGGGTCTCGCCGAATCGGCGGGCATGCATATTCTGAGAATGATGAAGGGTTGAGAATGACTGACAGCGCCAAGCCGGAAGTGTCCGGCCTTTCCTTCGAAAAGGCGGTCGCCGAACTCGAAAGCATCGTTGCCCGACTGGAACGCGGCGACGTGGCGCTGGATGAATCGATCGAGATCTATGAGCGCGGCGAAGCGCTGAAGAAACATTGCGAGACGCTGCTTTCGGCCGCCGAAAACCGCATCGAGAAGATCCGGCTCGACCGCGCCGGCAAGCCGCAGGGCGTCGAGCCTCTGGACGGGGCCTGAGCGGATCGAAGGCGCTTGGCGATCGGCTTGCGGCCGATCTATGATCCCCTCCAGAACCATGAGGGGACAGACAAATGACGGATAGATTGAAAGGCAAGGTCGCCATCATCTCGGGCGGCGCGACTGGCATGGGCGGTGCTGCCTCCAAGCTGTTTGCGGCCGAAGGCGCGCGCGTCGCCATCATCGACCGCAACGGCGAAGCGGCGGCCGAGACCGTCAAGCAGATCCGTGATGCCGGCGGCGAGGCCGATTGCTGGACTGCCGATGTCTCCGACGAAGCGGCCGTCCATACCGCTGTCGCCGGCGTCGAGGAACGCTACGGCGCGGTGACCGTTCTGTTCAATCATGCCGGCACTATCGTCATCAAACCCTTTCTCGAGACGACGCTTCAGGAATGGGACTGGCTGCACGCGGTCAATGTGCGTTCGATGTTCCTGATGACCAAGGCCGTGCTGCCGAAGATGATTGCCGCGGGCGGTGGATCGATCGTCTGCACCTCGTCGATCTCGGCGGTCGCCGCCACGCCGATGGAAGTGCTTTACGACACGACCAAGGGCGCGGTGCACATGTTTGCCCGCGCCATCGCGGTCGAATTCCGCGACCGCAACATCCGCTGCAACGCCGTCTGCCCCGGCTTCATCCGCACGCCGCACGGGTTGCGCGAGGTCGCCGACCTGCAGGCGCTCGGCGTCGATGTCTCCGATGCCGCCATCGCCGCGCAGCAGGGACGGATCGGCGAGCCGGAAGACGTGGCGCGGGCCGCCCTCTATCTCGCCAGCGACGAGTCGAGCTTCGTCAACGGCGCCCACCTCTTCGTCGACAACGGCTTCACCGCGATCTGACTTCATGGAGCCTCTTCGGCACATCAAATTGGACGCGCGGCGCTGCAGGGACTATCTGTGGTCGATGTCCTTGTAAGCGGAGTCCCGTCATGTCCTTCTTTCCCGGTAAAGATCCCCTCCCCGGCGATGCCTTCGCCTGCGATGCGATCGAGAACCTGATCATCCCGCGCAGCAGTGACATCGGCGGATTCCAGGTGCGGCGCGCGCTGCCCACAAGGCAGCGGCGGCTGGTCGGGCCGTTCATCTTCTTCGACCGCATGGGACCGGCGATCCTGAAGCCCAACGAGGCGCTCGACGTCAAGCCGCATCCGCATATCGGCCTGTCGACGGTCACCTATCTCTTCGACGGCGAGATCCGCCACCGCGACAGCCTCGGCACCGAAAAGGTCATCCGCCCCGGCGATATCAACCTGATGACCGCCGGCCGCGGCATCGTCCATTCTGAGCGCACGCCCGACAATCTGCGCGGCCACCCGCTGCTGATGTCGGGGCTGCAAACATGGCTGGCGCTGCCCGACGACAAAGAGGAGATCGATCCTTCCTTTGCCCATACGGAAAAGACCGAGATGCCGCTGATCGAAACATCAGGCGTGCGCGGGCGCGTCGTCATCGGCTCGTTCGAAGGCATGACATCGCCGGTCGGCACCTTCTCCGACACGCTCTATGTCGATCTCAACCTGCAGCCCGGTGTGCGCTTTCCCTTCGGCGCGGCCCATGAGGAGCGCGCCGTCTACGTGCTCTCCGGCGAGGTCGTCATATCGGGCGACCGTTTCGCCGCCGATCAGCTGCTGGTCTTCCGGCCGGGCGATCCGATCACGCTCGAAGCCGGCAGCGAGGGCTGTCACCTGATGCTGTTCGGCGGCGCGGCGCTAAACTCGAAGCGCTATATCTGGTGGAATTTCGTCTCTTCCTCGAAGGAGCGGATCGAAAAGGCCAAGGAGGAATGGCGCACCGGCCGCTTCGACATCGTCCCCGGCGACGAAGAGGAATTCGTGCCGTTGCCGGAAGGCTGACGGCAAAGGCGATGCGCGCCGCGGAGCGATTTTCCCCTTCGCGACGCCCGATCCGCGGCTGAATTCAGGCCGCTGCGAAATACCGCGTCAGCGCACCCTTGGTGCGGTTCACATAGCCGTCCTGCCAGCTGTCATCGACATTGAGAAAGCCAGAACAGCCCTTCTTGCCCTGGCGCTTCAACTCCGCCTCGACGGCGCGGAATACTTTTTCGCCACGTTTCCCTGCTCGTCGAGATAGACGCGCACGACTTCTAAGCCGAGGTATCCGTCGATCTTGGCGTCGATATCCCAGGCCACATAGGCGACCTCGCTGTTCACATAGGCATGCGCTGCAACAATCGTTCGCATGACCTGATCCCCAGTCGGCGCGGCAACATTGCTACCATTCTTCAAGCAGCTCGCCGCCCTTTGCACGTTCGACCAGCGGGGCGGAAAATCGGGGCGGCACCGGGCCAAGATCAGGCGAATGCAACTTACGGAAATAGAATTTGATAACTCCCGAAACCCCTCACACATTTTTCCGCCATGCTCTAAGGTGAAAAGCTTCGGTTCCTGAAATCACTTGTTTTGCCTCGTTCTAATCGAATAAAGCGGTACAAGGAAAAGTAAGAAAGAGCGCCGCCCGTGACACATCCGCCGAAGACTCCTCTGCTCGACCAGGTCACTTACCCCGCCGACCTGCGCAAGCTGGAGGATCGCGACCTGCCGCAGCTCGCCCGCGAGGTCCGCGACGAAATGATCGACGCGGTGTCGCGGACCGGCGGTCATCTCGGCGCCGGTCTCGGCGTGGTCGAGCTGACGATCGCCATTCACAGCGTCTTCGATACGCCTGACGACCGGCTGATCTTCGATGTCGGCCATCAATGTTATCCGCACAAGATTCTGACCGGCCGGCGCGATCGCATCCGGACCTTGCGGCAGGAAAACGGGCTGTCCGGTTTCACCCGCCGGGCGGAGAGCGAATATGATCCCTTCGGGGCGGCGCATTCCTCGACCTCGATCTCGGCCGGCCTCGGCATGGCGATCGCCGCCGATCTCGACAAGAATGACCGGCGCGTCATCGCCGTCATCGGCGACGGGGCGATGTCGGCCGGCATGGCCTATGAGGCGCTGAACAATGCCGGTGCGCTCGATGCCCGCCTCATCGTCATCCTCAATGACAATGACATGTCGATCGCGCCGCCGACAGGGGCGATGAGCGCCTATCTCGCCCGCCTGGCCTCGGGACGCACCTATATGGGCTTCCGCGACTTCGGCAAGAAGCTGACGGCCTATCTCGGCAAGAACATCGATCGCGCCATCACTCGCGCCGTCGAGCACGCGCGCGGCTACGTCACCGGCGGCACGATGTTCGAGGAGATGGGCTTTTATCATATCGGGCCGATCGACGGGCATTCCTTCGATCACCTGCTGCCGGTGCTGCGCAACGTGCGCGACAATGCGCGCGGCCCGGTGCTGATCCATGTCGTCACCCAGAAGGGCAAGGGCTATCCGCCGGCCGAAGCCGCGGCCGACAAATATCACGGCGTCAACAAGTTCGATGTCATCACCGGCGCGCAGGCCCGGGTCAAGCCGAATGCGCCGAGCTATACCAGCGTCTTTGCCGAAGCGCTGGTGCAGGAAGCCGCCCTCGACGACAAGATCGTCGGAATCACCGCCGCCATGCCGAATGGTACCGGCCTCGACAAGCTCGCCGAAGCCTTTCCATCGCGCTGCTTCGATGTCGGCATTGCCGAACAGCATGCCGTGACCTTCGCCGCCGGCCTTGCGGCCGAGGGCTACAAGCCGTTCGCGGCGCTCTATTCCACCTTCCTGCAGCGCGCCTACGACCAGGTCGTGCACGACGTGGCGATCCAGGGACTGCCCGTGCGTTTCCCGATCGATCGCGCCGGCTTCGTCGGTGCCGACGGCCCGACCCATGCCGGCTCCTTCGACACCGCCTTCCTCGCCACCCTGCCCGGCTTCGTGGTGATGGCAGCGGCCGACGAGGCCGAGCTGAAACATATGGTACGCACGGCCGCCGCCTATGACGCCGGGCCGATCTCCTTCCGTTATCCGCGTGGCGAAGGCGTCGGCGTCGACATGCCGGCGCGCGGCGAAATCCTGCAGATCGGCAAGGGCCGCATCGTCAAGGAAGGCACGAAGGTCGCCCTGCTTTCCTTCGGCACCCGGCTTGCCGACTGTCTGCTTGCCGCCGAAGATCTCGAAGCCGCCGGCCTGTCGACGACGGTCGCCGATGCACGCTTCGCCAAGCCGCTCGACCACGAGCTGATCCGCCAGCTCGCCCGCCACCACGAGATGCTGATCACCGTCGAGGAAGGCTCGGTCGGCGGCTTCGGCAGCCAGGTGATGCAATATCTCTCCAGCGAGGGCCTGCTCGACAACGGCCTGAAGATCCGCTCGCTCGTCATGCCCGATATCTGGATGGAGCAGGCGAAGCCCGAAGCGATGAATGCCCATGCGGGGCTCGATCGCGCCGGGATCGTATCGACGGTGTTCAGGGCCCTGGGGCATGGGGTTGCTGTGGGGGTTGCGGGGTAATTATCGACGAGAGGGTGTGCCGTGTGGCCCCCTCATCCGCCGTATGGGCACCTTCTCCCCGCTGGGGAGAAGAGGGAATCGAAAGGTCGCGGCATCACCCTTCGCCCCGGCGGGGAGAAGCCGGCCCGAAGGGTCGGATTAGGGGGCCACGGGCCGCACCATGGCCATCTCATCATGAAAAAAGGCGGCACATCTCTGCGCCGCCCTTTCGTTGACGTCCTTCCGAAAGCCGCCCTCAGAACTCCGTCCAGTCCTCCTGAACCGCAACCGCAGCACTCGCCTGTTTGCCGCCGAAGGCCTTGGTGACCTTGCTGGCGAGTGCGCGGGCCGGTGAGGCGACCGGGCGGGAGGCAGGCGTCGCAGCGGCCGTCTTCTGGGCCGGAGCGGCAAGCTGGGTTCCGAGCTTGAACTGGCGCAGCAGCTCGTCCAGGGCGCTTGCCTCCTGGGCGAGCGCATGGCTTGCGGCGGTCTGCTCTTCGACCATGGCCGCATTCTGCTGCGTGCCCTGGTCCATGTTGTTGACGGCGGTGTTGATCTCCTGCAGGCCGATCGACTGTTCGCGCGTGGCGGTGACGATCGCGTTGACGTTGCGGTTGATCTCCTGCACCTCGGCGACGATGGCTTCCAGCGCCTTGCCAGTCTCGCCGACCAGCGACACGCCGGTCTGCACATGCGTGCCTGACGTGGTGATCAGGTCCTTGATCTCCTTTGCCGCCTTGGCCGAGCGCTGGGCGAGCTCGCGCACCTCCTGGGCGACGACGGCAAAGCCCTTGCCGGCTTCCCCGGCGCGGGCTGCCTCGACGCCGGCGTTCAGCGCCAAGAGGTTGGTCTGGAAGGCGATGTCGTCGATGACGCCGATGATGTTGGAGATCTCGCCCGAGGATTTTTCGATCTGCTGCATGGCGGAGACCGCCCTGCGGACGACATCGCCGGATTTTTCGGCGCCGAGTCGGGTGCGCTCGACGAGGTTGCCGACATCCTCGGCGCGTTTGGCGCTGTCGCGCACCGTCGTCGTCACCTCTTCCAAGGCCGCTGCGGTCTGTTCGACGGCGGCAGCCTGCTGCTCGGTGCGGTGGGCAAGATCGTCGGCGGCCAAGCGGATCTCGCCGGCACCGGCATTGATCGCCGAGGCGTTGCGGCCGACCGACTGGAGTGCGGCCTGCAGCTTTTCGACGGCATTGTTGAAGTCGTTGCGCAGGCTGTCATATTGCGGCGCGAAGGGCGTCTGGATGCGGGCGGCGACATCGCCGACGGCGAGGCCGGCAAGGCCGCCGGCCAAGGCGTCGACGGCATAACGCAGTTCGCCTTCCTCGCGCGCCTTCCGCTCGTCGCTTGCCCGGCGCTGACGCTCGGCGTCATCACGCATGCGGTCGGTCTCGCCGGCAAGGCGCAGCTTCTCGATCGCCGCCTGCTTGAACACCAGGACGGACTGGGCCATGCGGCCGATTTCGTCGCCGCGCTCGACAGCCGGCACCTCGATATCGTTCTGACCGCCGGCAAGGCGATCCATGGCCGCGGTCATGCCGACGACCGGGCGAACAATAGTGCGCGACATCAGCCAGGCGAGTACGGCGGCGGCAAGCGACGCGACGATGCCGCCGGCAATCAGCGTCATCTTCAGATCGCTGTTGGCATCGGCGCGGATCGCGGCGAGCGCGTTCGACTTTTCGCGGGCGGTGGCCTTGATCTTGGCGGACGCCTGGCGGAAACCGTCGAGCTGACCCTTGGTGGCGTTGACGCCGATCTTGACGACCTCTTCGATCGGCATGTCGGTTTCCTTGCGCGCCTTGGTCTGCGGCTCGGCAAGTTCATGGAAATAGAGGTCGGCGGCCTTCTGCATGCCGTCGATCATCTCGAGCAGCTGCGGCTCGGCCGCGGCCGTCTGCTTGGCGGCGGCGATCGCCTTCAGCATGCGCTCGCGGTTGGCGAAAACGTCGCCATAAGTGCTGTCGCTGCGGAAGAGGATGAAGCCGCGCAGATTGACCGCCTGCTCGAGCATCGCCTGCAGCGCATCGTCGATCTGGTTGACGAGCAGCTCCGATTTTTCCTGCTCGGCGGACGCGGCAGCCGACGCCGTCGCCTTGGAATACACAAAGGCGGAGACGGACATGAAGATAAGAATGAGGGCTGCGAACGTCGCCGCAAGCTTCCCGTTCAAGGATATGTTTTTAGCGGACATCGTTGATTTTCTCCTGGCGACAGTCGACGCGGCGAGAGACGGTCGCGCGCAAGACGCAACCGCAGAGACTTGGAATCGGAAACATGATCGGCGAAAGACGCCTGCGCCTTCATGGCACGAAGCGGTTCGGACGAACCGCTGCAATCGAGCCGACCCTATGCGGGCAGGCTTTAAATTTGCTTAAATACGCGCTGCAGCAATGGCGAGCCCGACGATTATCTGCTTCCGGCGTCCGAAAGCTCCGACGGTCATGGCGATCCTGGAACAAAATGCTTGCAACCGGCGGCTTTGCCGGTCATTCACAGCCGATGTCCGATCAAAACAGCCGACGCCTCGACCAGCTGCTCGTCTCCCGCGGCCTCTTTGCCAGCCGCTCGCGGGCGCGCGACGCCGTGCAGCGCGGCACCGTCCGGATCGCCGGCCAGGTGGTGACGAAGGCCGGCGCGCTCTTTGGCGTCGACGCCGATATTGCCATCGACGATCCGGCGCAGGATTACGTCTCGCGCGCCGCGCTGAAGCTTGCTAGCGCCCTCGACCATTTCCGGCTCGACCCGGCCGGCCATCACTGTCTCGATATCGGCGCGTCCACAGGCGGCTTCACCGAGGTGCTGCTGCAGCGGGGTGCGGCGCATGTCACGGCGATCGATGTCGGCCATGGGCAGATGCATCCACGCATCTCAGGCGACCCGCGGGTGACAAACCGGGAAGGCCTCAACGCCCGCAACCTGACCGCCGAGGATATCGGCCACCCCGCCAGCTTCATCGTCTCCGACGTCTCCTTCATCTCACTGAAGCTCGCGCTGGCGCCGGCTCTTGATATCGTCTCGCCGGGCGCCATCGCCGTGCTGCTGGTCAAGCCGCAGTTCGAGGCGGGACGCGAGGCGATCGGCAAGGGCGGACTGTTGAAGGACCCCTCGTCTGCGCCCGCCGTCGCTGCGGAACTGGAGCGCTGGTTCACCGAGGATATGGGCTGGAACAGCCTCGGCCTCATCCCCTCCCCGATATCAGGCGGCGACGGCAATCGGGAGTTTCTGTTGGCAGGATTGAAACCGTGAGCACCGAAACCGTCACCATCGAGAAGCTCGGCGCCCAGGGCGACGGCATTGCCGGCAGCGCCGCCGGTCCGGTCTATGTGCCCTTTTCCCTTCCCGGGGAAACAGTGGCGATCGCCCGCGTCAAAAGCCAGGGCACGATCATGTCGATCACGACGCCCTCGCCCGACCGGCAGGAGCCGCCTTGCCGCCATTTCGGTCCCGACGGCGTCAACGGCACCTGCGGCGGGTGCACGCTGCAGCATCTGGCGGATGCCCCCTACCGCGCCTTCAAGCGGCAGCTGATGGTCGATGCACTCAAATCCAAGGGGCTGACGCCTGAGGTCGGTGAAATCGTTCCGGCCCGGCCGGGCGAACGCCGGCGCGTGGTGTTTGCGGCGCGCAAGACCGAGAAGGATATGTTGATCGGCTTCAACCAGGCCGAAAGCCATCACATCGTCGCCATCGAGGAATGTCCGATCTCGTCGGCAGGGATCGTCGCCCGACTGCCGGCGATCAAGGCGATTGCCGCGGCGCTCGCGACCAGCGCCGAACCCTTCCGGGTCGCGGTGCTCGAGACGCTTTCCGGCCTCGATCTGGCGGCCGACGACATCAAGAAACTCTCCGACCCGCAGCGGCGCAAGGCGATCGAGACCGTGCTCGGCCTGCGCGGCATCGCCCGCGTGACCGTCAACGGCGAAATCCTCGTCGAGCCGGCCAAGCCGCTTATCGATTTCGGCGGCGTCGAGGTTTCGCCGCCGCCCGGCGGCTTCGCGCAGGCGACCAAGCCGGCGGAAGAGGCGATGGCGGAGTTGGTGCTTGCCCATGCCGGCAAGGCCAAGCGAATCGCCGATCTCTTTGCCGGCACCGGCACGTTTTCGCTCAGACTGGCGCGGATCGGCCGGGTGCATGCGGTCGAGGCCGAGGCAACGGCGCTCGCCGCACTCGACCAGGCCGCCCGCAAGACGCAGGGGCTGAAGCCGGTGAGCGTCGAAAAACGCGATCTCTTCCGCCGCCCTTTGATGACGCAGGAGTTCAAGCCCTTTGACATGGTCGTCTTCGACCCGCCACGCGCCGGCGCGGAGTTTCAGTGCAAGGAACTTGCCCGCTCAGGCGTGAAGAAGATCGCAGCCGTCAGCTGCAATCCGCTGACGCTGGCCCGCGACCTTCAAATCCTCGTCGAGGGCGGCTACCGCATCATCGGGGTGACACCGATCGACCAGTTCCTCTGGACCTCGCATGTCGAGGTGGTGGCGACGCTGGAGAAGTAGGCCGTTGCCTCACGCTTCGCGGTCAATGCGATCGCGCTATCCGGAGCGTCAAGAACATCTCATCGATCGCCGGGTTCGCTTCCCGGCTGCAAACTCATGCGCATTGGCCGCGTTCCGAGCTTTGCACCCGTAACGGCATCGATTGCGATCGGTTCGATCTCCGATCCTGACTCGACATCGACATAGCGGGCGAGTTCGCCATCGCAATGGCGGTGCGCCCAAGCCCCGATCATCATCAGCACAGGCAGAAAATCGCGACCGGCTTCCGTGAGGACATATTCTTCGCGCGGCGGCCGTTCGGAATAGAGGCGCTTCTCCAGCAGACCGTCCTCCGTCAGCGCCTTGAGACGCTTGGTCAGCATGGTCGGCACGATGCCGAGGCTCTTCCTGAACTGGTCGAAACGGGTGAGGCCCGAATGGGCGTCGCGCAAAACGAGAATGCTCCACGCATCCCCGACGGATTGAAGGCCGCGGGCGACCGGGCATTGCGGAATCGAACTATTTTTCATTCGGTATCTTTTCGATAGTGACACGATATCGAAAAGATAGTAACAGAACGGCCAACGATGATCCACTCTTTTGAAAGCTGACAATATGACCGACAAAAACAGAAGCGTTGCACTGGTCACCGGTGCATCCTCAGGCATCGGCCTCGCAACGGCGGAGTCTCTGGTGAAGGCCGGCTACCGCGTGTTCGGGACCAGCCGCAAACCGGCCGCCAACAGGCCCGGGATAACGATGCTGATCTGTGACGTGGCCGATGACGCCTCGGTGCAGGCGGCTGTTGCGGAGGTCGTCCGGCAAACCGGCCGGCTTGATCTCGTCGTCAATAATGCCGGCATCGGCCTCATCGGCGGCGCGGAAGAATCCTCCATCGCCCAGGCCCAGCGGCTTTTCGACGTCAACGTCTTCGGCGTAGCGCGCGTCGCCAATGCGGTACTGCCGGTCATGAGGAAGCAGAAAAGCGGCCGGATCATCAACATGAGCTCGATCCTCGGCCTCATCCCGGCTCCGTACAACGCCTTCTATGCCTCGACCAAACATGCGCTCGAGGGCTATTCGGAATCGCTCGATCATGAAGTGCGCAACTTCGGCATTCGTGTTGTTCTCGTCCAACCCGGCGTCACCAGGACATCCTTCGAGGAAAACCTGACGCGAGCAGACCAACCTCTTGCGGTCTATGCTTCGGAGCGCGCCCGCAGTGAAGCGTTGATGCGGAAATGGGTGGAGACGGGCGATGCACCTGAGGTCGTCGCCGATATGGTGGTGAAAGCCGCAACCGCAAAGAAGCCGAAGCTGCGCTATTCCGCCGGCAAGCAGTCGCGCCAGGTCCGCTCGCTTCGCCGCTACCTCCCCGAACGGCTGGTCGACGGCCTGCTGCGCAAGGTCAATGAGTTTCCGGCCTCGGCCTGACTCCTTCATTGAGGATAGGATTCAGATTTCAAGCCGACAGGCTTAAAGTCATCCTATCCCCGGCCAGGGAAACCGATTCCGAATGCGCAAGACCAAAAGACGCAATCCCTACTATGGGGGCCCAGTGTCCGATCACTTCGACGGCACGTACTTCTTCAATCCCGAAGGTATCGAGCCGCTTGGTTTCCGCGCGCTCTTGCGCTGGCAATTCGGCGGTGGCCGTGCGCGCTGGCCACGATCGGTTCCAAGTCCATTTGCGGCCGCCAAGCCGGTTCCCCGCGTCGACGGCGAGGATCTGCGGGTGACGATGGTTGGGCATGCAACCATGCTCGTGCAGGTCGCCGGTCTCAATATTCTCACCGACCCGGTGTGGTCGGAGCGGGTCAGCCCCTTCACCTTTGCCGGACCCAGGCGCGTCGTCGAACCGGGCATTGCCTTTGATGATTTGCCGTCGATCGATCTCGTGCTGGTATCGCACAATCATTATGACCATCTTGATATCGCAACACTGAAGCGCTTGCATGCCACGCATAAGCCGCTTGTCGTGACGCCGCTCGGCAACGACACGATCATGCGCCGTGCCGTGCCCGGTCTACAGACGACATCGATGGATTGGGGCGAGCGCATCTCGCACGCCGGAATAAGCATCGATGCGGAGCCTGCCCACCATTGGTCCGCCCGCGGCGGCGCCGATCGCCGCATGGCGCTCTGGGCGTCGTTCGTCTTGTCGACGCCAGCCGGCAAGATCTACCACGTCGGCGATACGGGCTTTCACCACGGCATCAATTACAAAGCGGCACAGCAAAAACATGGCGGTTTTCGCCTGGCCACCTTACCCTTCGGCGCCTATGAGCCGCGATGGTTCATGAAAGGGCAGCACCAGAATCCTGAGGAGGCCGTGGTGGGGATGAAGCTGGCAAATGCGGCCTATGTGGCGGGGCATCATTTCGCGACGTTCCAACTGACGAATGAAGCGGTCGACGCGCCGGTAAGAGCGTTGCAAGAGGCGATGAGAGAGCACGATATTCCCTCGCACCGCTTCCGGCCGCTCAGGGCCGGCGAAGTCTTCGATGTGCCGCCGGCCTGATCGGTATCCATCTGGTACTTCGGCAGCGCTCAGCGGCGCATGAAGGCTTCGAAGGCCGCCCGGGCCTCGGCGCTTTTCAGCCGCGTGGCGAAATGGCGGGCCTCGACATCGATGCGGGCGATGACCTCTTCCCGGGAGCCGCAAATGAGATCGCGGGCGATCTTCAAGGCTTCCGGCGGCTTGGCGGCGAGTTTCGTGGCCGCGGCAAGTGCGGCATTCTCCACCTCGTCCGGCGTCGTGACCTTCCAGATGAGGCCGGCCTCGCGGGCTTCCTCGGCGCTAAAGGCCTCGCCGGCGGCCAGCATGGCAAAGGCGCGCTGGTGGCCCATGATGCGCGGCGCGATCAGGCTGGAAGCCGCTTCCGGCACCAAGGCCAGGTCGACGAAAGGCGTGCGGAACTGGCTGCGGTCGGAGGCGATCGTCAGGTCGCAGTGCAGGTTGAGGGTGGTGCCGATCCCGATCGCCAGGCCGTCGACCCCTGACACCAGCGGCTTTTCGGATCTGGCGAGCGCGTAGAGGAAATCGATCAGCTCGTCTCCCATGCTGCCGCCCATTGCAGTGGCAAGAAAATCGCCGATGTCGTTGCCGGCTGAGAAGCTGCCTTCGGTGCCGAGAAAGACCGTCACCCTGATATTCGCGTCCGCATTGGCAGCGGTGAGCGCATCGGTCATGGTGCGATACATCGCCCGTGTGAAGGCGTTCTTCTTTTCCGGCCGGTTGAAGCGAATGAGCTGAACGCCGGGATGGGCGGAAGGCTGCTCGACGATGATATGGTCGGTCATTAGGTTTTCCTCAGGTGTCATCGGGATCTCCTCAGGCGAGCAGGATGCGGGCGGCGGCGAGGCTCGCCGCGCCGTTGACGACCCGGTCGCGAAGGGCCGCGGTCTCGGCAAGCAGGTTTTCAGCGGTGAAGCGGCAGAGCGCGATGCGGCCCTCGCCTTTGCCGTCGCCGCTTTCGGCCAGAGCACCCTTGGCGAGGTAACAGCCGGTGAGCACCAGGCCGAACAGGCGCTGATAGGGGGTGGCGCCGGCAAGCGCCTCGGGAGCCCTCCCATCGGCAAGCGCTGCCAGAAGCCAGGCAGTCGTCTCTTCGAGATCTGAAATCGCGGCGTCAAGTCTGGCGGCAGTCTCACCGAGGCCGTCGAGATTGGAGCGGCTGACGGCCTCGGCGATCGCCTGCAAGTCGGCGATGAAGCCCATAACCTGATCGCCGCCGGAAAGCGGCAGCTTGCGGGTGACGAGGTCGATCGCCTGGATGCCGTTGGTGCCCTCATAGATTGGGGCGATGCGGGCATCACGCAGATAACGCGCCGCGCCCGTCTCCTCGATGAAGCCCATGCCGCCATGCACCTGAATGCCGAGCGAGGCGACCTCAACGCCGGCATCGGTTGAAAACGACTTGGCGATCGGCGTCAGAAGCGCGGCGCGCTCCTGCCAGTGGCGGCTATCGCCTGCCCGGCGCGACATGTCGATCGCATGGGCGCAGGCATAGGAGATGGCGCGCGAACCTTGGGTCAGCGCCTTCATGGTGAGAAGCATACGGGCAACGTCGGGATGTTCGACGATCGGGCTCATGCCGGCGCCGGTCGAACCCGGCGCCCTGCCCTGCGTGCGCTCCCTCGCATAGGCGAGTGCCTTCTGGGTGGCGGCCTCCGAGATCGCCACGCCCTGCATGCCGACGGCGAGACGCGCATTGTTCATCATCGTGAACATGCAGGCGAGCCCCTTGTTCTCTTCTCCCACCAGCCAGCCGATCGCGCCTTTTTCGCCGCCGAACCGGCCGTCGCCATAGATCATCGTGCAGGTCGGCGAACCGTGGATGCCGAGCTTGTGCTCCAGCGAATGGCAGAAGAGATCGTTGCGGGCACCGAGAGAACCGTCGTCGTTCACCAGGAATTTCGGCACGAGAAAGAGCGAGATGCCGCGTGTGCCGGCCGGCGCATCCGGCAGGCGGGCCAGCACCAGATGGATGATATTGTTTGCCGCGTCGTGCTCGCCCCAGGTGATGAAGATCTTCTGACCGAAGATGCGATAGCTGCCGTCGGGCAGGCGTTCGGCGCGGGCCTTCAGCACGCCGAGATCGGAGCCGGCATGCGGCTCCGTCAGGTTCATCGTGGCGGTCCATTCGCCGGACACCATCTTTGCCAGATATTTGTCTTTCAGCGCGGCACTGCCATGCGCGCTGACCGCCTCGATGGCGCCCATCGTCAGCGTCGGGGCGAGCGCAAAGGCCATGGATCCGGAATTCCACATTTCCAGCGCCGCGACATTCAGCATGTTGGGCAGGGCCTGGCCACCGAAGGCCGCCGGCGCCGTCAGGCCATTCCAGCCGCTGGCGATCCAGCTGCGGTAGAGATCGCGCCAGCCATCCGGCAACCTGACTTCGCCGTCGACCATGCGGGCGCCCTGGCGGTCGCCGATGTCGGCGAGCGGCGCCACCTCCTCTGTGGCAAAACGTCCCGCTTCGGAGAGGATCGCGTCGACGAGATCTTCGCCGAGATCGCCGAAAAGACCGTTCGACAGCGCCTCGCCCATATCCGCTACATGCTTCAACGTGAACGCGATTTCCTCGACGGGCGCCTTATACATGCTTTCTCCTCCATGGGACCGGCCCGCACCTCGCGCAAAGCCCCTCCGAGGCAAAGGGCTAATTGATTTTTACGTAAACGTCAATTTCGATTTCCCTGCCTGCCGTGCGATAGTTTACCCGCCCTGGCGGTTTGCTCTTGCACTGTCGCATAAATGGACGTCATGGAGAATTTCTAGAATGATATCGCCTTCGCAAAGGACCGGCGAACAATGGATACATTGCCCGTCAACATCCCCGGTTTCGTCTGGGCCTATCGTTTCTCGCCGGATGAAAAGACGGCGGTGCGGCTGAACAATAGCGCGACGGTGGCGGATCTGACCGCTGACAACGGTTTCTACTGGCTGCATCTCAACCTTGTCGACGCCCGCGTACCGGCCTTGCTCGAGACGTTGGACGGGCTGACCGAGGATGCGAAATCGGCGCTGACGACACATGACACGCATGCGGCGATCACAGTCGACGAGCAGATGCTCTACGGCACGCTGGTCGACTGCCAGCGCGATTTCGCCCAGGACACCAACAATCTCGGCTGGCTGCATTTTGCCATGTCCGACCGCTTCATCATCACCACGCGGCTGCAGCCGCTGCGCAGCGTCGAGCGGGCGCGCGGGCTGATCGAGAAGAACCCGGGCAAATTTGGGCGGCCGGTCGATCTCTTCGAACTGCTGGTGATCGAGTTTCAGCGCACGCTGATCGCCATCGTCATCGAACTCACCGAAGAGCTGAACCAGATCGAGGATATCGTCTACGACAACGCCCCGCGCGACGAGCGCCGCCGGCTGGCGCCGGTGCGGCGAACCGTGGTGCGGCTGCATCGCCATCTGCGCACGGTATTGGCGCTGATGCGCCGGGCGGCGGCGACCGATGAAGACGAGATGCCCTTCGGCTTCGACGACGTGGCGCGGCGGCTGACGAGCCGGCTGGAGACGGTCGACCACGATATCTATGCGCTGCAGGACAGGGCGCGCCTGCTGCACGAAGAAATCGATTCGAAACAATCCTCCGAAACCAACCGCCACCTCTATCTGCTGTCGATCATGACCGCCTTCCTGCTGCCGCCGACGCTGGTGACCGGCTTCTTCGGCATGAACACGGCAAACCTGCCCTTCGCCGTCGGCGACTACGGCACGGAATACGCCGTCGCCCTGATCATCGCTTCGATCGTCTTCGCCTGGTGGCTGCTGAGGCGGGTGAATATCCTTTGAATGTGAGATGTGCGCGGTGGGCGCCGCCGCCCTTTTCTCTACCATACATTGCAGCATCTATCACAGGGCTCAGCCCACTCTCCGTCATCCTCGGGCTTGACCCGAGGATCCATACCCGCTGCGGTGGAGGCCAGTGGATCCTCGGCTCAAGGCCGAGGATGACGGAGGATGGCGTAACGCTTCGGCCAAACTCACCGTAGGTGATGCTGCGCGTACCGCCACCTCGTCCGGAACGGTTCTTGCACGGTTACTAATATATTTACCGTGGGGAGACCTAATGTCATGAAGTGGTGCACATCCGGAGAGTTTGCCCCTCTGATGCTCGTTGTGAGTGGGCCGGAAAAATACAAGCTTGTCGCAACTCTCGTGCAGGCCGCCGAGATCCTGACCGTTGGCTGGCCAATCGACGATGGAGAAGAATACCTCACGGCAATTATGGCTTGCCGAGATGCAATACACGGGGAGATTCCGGCGCAGGCCGCGCGAGCAGCGCTTATCCGTGCCGCCGACGAAGCTGGCATTTCGGTAATCACTGTCGTTCACTAAGCTTCGCGGGCGACGTATTAGACGCAGAGCTCCCCCACCCTCCGTCATCCGAGGGTGGGTGATGTTCCGGCCAACTCTTCGATGCAACTCGCGTCGCGCCCTTGCCTCACCTCAATAGGGCGAATAGCACTGCTGGCGCGGGCCGTTATAGGGCTGGAACGTGTTGTCGTAGGCCCGATACGAGCGGTAACGGTTGGCACACCAGGCGACGTGCGCCGAGCCATAGCGCGGCGCGGGCGCAACGTAGCGCGGCGCAGCAATGACCGCGCCGGCGCCGAAGGCGGCGAGCGGGTACCAGTAACCGTTGTAGCGGCGATAGCCTGGACGGTAATAGCTGTAGCCGCGATAGCCGCCGTACCAGCCGGGGCGGTAATAGGCGCCGGGGCGATAGCCGGGCCGGTAATAGTCGCGACGATAATAGCGGCGGTATTGGACCTCCTCGACGGCGGAGGATTTCTCCATCTGCGGGGCGGTGGGCATCTGGATTGCCTGCGACGGGGCAAAGCCCGTCAGCACGACGGCGGCAGTGAGAATTGCTGTCGCGATTTTGCTTTTCAGCCCGATCATTCTTCTCTCCCATTCAACGGCGATCACCGCCTGCCACGCAACGCGCTCGTGGCTGAATGGTTCCGAAAGCAGCCGGGGACCGGCTGCTTTCCTGTTTTAGATCGGCCGACCTGAACCGGCCTTAATTGTTGGCGACATGCATCAGGCGACGGCGGAGATTTTCGCCTGGTCGCCCTGCAGGCGGTTCACCATGAAGTTCGAATACCATTCGAGGAACTGCATGACACCGCCCTCGTGCAGGGAAGAATAGGGGCCGGGCTCGTAGGCGGGCGAGTGGATGCCGAAGGCATTCTCTTCGACGATGCGGCGATCCTGATCGTTGGTCTCGGTCCAGACATGCGTCAGTTCCTCGAGATTGTAATCCACGCCCTCGACCGCGTCCTTATGGACGAGCCACTTGGTCGTCACCGCCGTCTCATTGGCGCTGAGCGGCAGCACGCGGAAGGAGATCGCATGGTCGCCAAGCAGGTGGTTCCAGGTCGTCGGATAGTGGAAGAGCAGCATGGTGCCTATATGGCTGATCGAGATGTCATCGGCAATCCGGCGCTTGACGGCCGGCTTGCCGGACATGGTGTAGCTCTCGGCATCCTCGATCAGCGGCATGCGGGCGGTGCGGAACTGACCGTCCGGGGAAATCTGGAACTTGCTCGGCAGACCGGCGGCCTCGCAGCGCGCCCAATGGCCGGCGATTTCGGGATCGTCGGCGCCGCCATCGGTGCCGGTGACGCTCGGCGCTTCAGGATAGGTGCGGCAGAGTTCCGGGTGATTGGCGGCGCAGTGATAGCACTCGCGGTTGTTTTCCCAGACGAGTTTCCAGTTGCCCTTCTCGATGATCGTGCTCTGGAAGGCGACCTTGGTCTCTCCGATCCGATGCGGCGCCATGTAGGGCTCGATCTTGTCGCGCACCGTCTGGAAATCCGGGGCGGTGTCGGCAAGGCAGATGAAGATATAGCCGGCCACGCTTTCGCAATGGACGGGCTTCAGGTTGAAGCCGGTCTTGTCGAAATCATCGCCCATATGGCGGGCGAAGGCGAGCTTGCCGTCGAGATCATAGGTCCACTGATGATAGGGGCAGACGAGACGCACGGAAGAGCCGTGCTCCTTGGTGCAGACGCGCGAGCCGCGATGGCGACAGCTATTGTGGAAGGCGCGGATGACATTGTCGCGGCCGCGGACGATGACGACGGGATAGCGGCCGATCTGGACGGTGAAATAGGCGCCCGGCTTCGGCAGCTCGCAATCATGGCCCATGAACAGCCAGTCGCGATAATAGATCATCTCCATGTCGAGCTGGAAATAATCCTCGTCGATATAGAACGGCTGCTCGAGGCTGAAGCCCTCACGGCGGTTCTTGAGCTGACGTAAAACGTTGCTGCGAATATCCATCTTCTGTCCTCGTGCACCCGGCTGCCGCCTTCAAGCGAAAGGCTATGGAAGCGCGCCTGCTTCCTTCTCCTGCGGGAGAATTGTTCATGGCGCCATTTAATCACCTGGCATTCCTGCCCCTTGGTTGTAATGCGACATCGGCTTCGAAATTGACGACAGGATGCGCCGAGGCTCAAGCGGCCTTCGCGGTCGACCCAATCGTTCGGCTCCGCAGGCAATTATCGTCATTTGCGACATCACGTAAAGACCGGATCGGCAAAGAGGCCACCCTCCGATATTGACGATTGTCGCGTTTGCGACATCGCTGGCTTCCGTCCGAAGCAGCATCCGCTTCTTAACGTCCCCTTAAGCATAAACTCCTACCCTGCTGACGACCCGAGACCGACGAAGCATGTACACCATGGCCAGACTCCGCTATTTCGACGCGAAAGAAATTAGCCGTCCGCAGGATCGGCAACCGGTCGCCGCGCACTCCGAATTCCTCCGCACCGGCCGCATTCCGCGCCAACGGCAGCACTGGCTGGCCGAGGAAAAGCGCTACCTCACCCACGACGAGGTCGCGGCAAAGACCGGCCGCAAGCTGCAGGTGGCCGGAGAGAAAACGCATCAGCACATCAACGGCTTCCACCATTCGATCCAATTTCCGAAGATGATCTTCCACCGGACGCTGCAGGACAGCCCGCATCTCGGCTATTGCCACGTCACCGCCTCAAGGACCAAATTCGCCCGTTACGAAGAGGTGAGCTGGGCCTTCTACATCGCCAATTTCTATTCCGACATCGGCGAGAACGACAACTTCTTCGAACGGATCGACGTTGGTTATTCCCGCATGTATTTCGCCGTCGCGATCAAAGCGGGCGAAGACTCCTCGGAGAAGATGAGCATCGACCGGTCGGTGCGCGGCAACGGCTTGCTCTTCCGCACCCATGACCCGCAGGCGGCGATCCGCAACGTCCTGCTGCTCGGCGCCCGCAACGAACAGCTGCGCGAAATCATCCGGCAGCTATAACAGCGATTGATCCGCGGCGGTGGAAAGCCTAATGACTGGCGGGATTAACTCCGGACAGCAGATGGCACGCATCATCGACATCAGGGAAGACAGGCAGGCGGCGCTCGAAGCGGCCTCAGCCGCTCTTTCCGACGGCTTTGCCATCGCCATGCCGACGGAGACCGTCTACGGCCTTGCGGCCGACGCCACCAATCCGGCAGCCATCACCCGCATCTACGAGACAAAGGGCCGGCCACGCTTCAATCCGCTGATCTGCCACATGGCCGACCTTGCCATGGCCGAACTCCATGCCGAGTTCGATCCCGTCTCGCGGGCGCTCGCCGAAGCCTTCTGGCCCGGCCCGCTGACGCTCGTGCTGCCGCTGAAGGCTGAAAGCCCGATCCATTCGCTGGCGACCGCCGGTCTCGACAGCGTCGGCGTGCGTGTGCCGAAGGGTTTCGCCGGTGCCCTGATCGGCGCCTTCGGGCGGCCGCTCGCAGCGCCTAGCGCAAATACGTCAGGCGCGATCAGCGCGACGAGTGCGGCCCATGTCGAGGCCGATCTCGGCGCGAAGATCCCGTTGATCCTCGATGCGGGCCCGAGCACCGTCGGCGTCGAATCGACGATCGTCAAGGTGGAGGGCGACCGGGTGAGGCTGCTTAGGCCCGGAGGCCTGGCGGCGCGCGAAATAGAACGCATCGCCGGCCGGCCGCTACTGCGCGCCAAAAAGGCATCGGCGGCCATCGAGGCGCCGGGAATGCTCGCCTCGCACTATGCGCCGGGCGCCAGCGTGCGTCTCAATGCGAGCGCGGTGGAACCCGGCGAGGCGCTGATCGCGTTCGGCGGTGCGGTGGTCGAAGGCGCGCGCCACGCACGCATCGTTCTCGACCTCAGCCCGCGCGGCGATCTTGCAGAAGCGGCGGCCAATCTTTTCGACTACATGAAGCGGGCCGATGCCAGCGGCGTTTCGAGCATAGCCTTTTCACCGATTCCGGAGGACGGACTCGGCGAAGCGATCAACGACCGGCTGCAAAGGGCGGCCGCCCCGCGCGACTGACAGACCGAGAGAAGCAAAGAGGATCGACCCGATGAGCAGCGCCATTTCTACCGATCTTCTCGACCGCTTCGCCGCCATCGTCGGCGACAAATACGCACTGCGCAGCGAGGCCGATCTGGCGCCGCATCTGATCGAAAACCGCGGGCTCTATCATGGCTCTTCCCCTCTCCTGCTGAAGCCCGGCTCGGTCGAGGAAGTCTCCGACATCATGAAGCTCGCGACCGAGACAGGAACGGCGATCGTGCCGCAGACCGGAAACACCGGCCTCGTTGGCGGCCAGACGCCGCGCACCGGCCAGGCCGATATCATCCTGTCGCTCGAACGCATGACGAGGATCCGCGATGTCGACCCGGTGGCGAACGTGCTTGTCGCCGATGGCGGCGCGATCCTGGCCGATGTGCAGAAGGCGGCCGAGGCGCATGGGCGGCTCTTTCCTCTGTCGCTCGGCTCGGAGGGCTCCTGCCGCATCGGCGGCAATCTCTCCACCAATGCCGGCGGGACGGCGGTGCTGGCCTACGGCAATATGCGCCAGCTCTGCCTCGGCCTCGAAGTGGTGCTGCCGACCGGCGAGATCTGGGATGGCCTGCGCCGGCTGAAGAAGGACAATACCGGCTATGACCTGCGCGATCTCTTCATCGGCGCGGAAGGCACGCTCGGCATCATCACGGGTGCGGTGCTGAAGCTGTATCCCCAGCCGCTCGGCCGTCAGGTGGCGTTCGCCGGCCTTCACTCGGTGCAGGATGCGCTTGCGCTTTTCAATCTTGCCGCCAGCTTCTGCGGCACCTCGCTCACCGGGTTCGAGCTGATGCCGCGCTTCGGCGTCGAGATCACCACCCGCCACATCGACGGCGTGCGCGATCCGCTGGAAGCGGATTACCCCTGGTACGTGCTAGTCGACATTTCGACATCGGATTCGGCCGAGACGGCGGAGCGGATGATGAATGGCGTGCTGGAACAGGGCTTCGAGGCCGGGCTGGTGCAGGACGCCGCGATCGCCGCCTCTGTCGCCCAGCAGAAGGCGATCTGGCATATGCGCGAGAGCATGTCGGATGCGCAGAAGCCGGAAGGCGGTTCGATCAAGCACGATGTATCCGTGCCGGTGTCGAAGATCCCGCATTTCATGGCCGAAGCGGAAAAAGCCGTGATGGCGGCGATGCCGGGCGCTCGCATCTGCGCCTTCGGCCACATGGGCGACGGCAATATCCACTACAATATTTCCCAGCCGGTCGGCGCCGACAAGGCCGCCTTCATCGCCCGCTGGCGCGAAATGAACCATATCGTGCACGGGCTGGTGCTCGCCCATGGCGGTTCGATCTCGGCCGAACACGGCATTGGACAGTTGAAACGCGACGAACTGGCGGCGATCCGGCCGGCGATCGAAATCGAGCTGATGCGCCGCATCAAGCGCGCCTTCGACCCCGCCAATATCATGAATCCGGGAAAGGTCGTCAGTCTCGACGTTTGAAGGTGACGGTCGCGGCAGCCCCTCGTCCGCCTGCCGGCACCCTCTCCCCGTAAAGGGGGCGAAGGGGATATTCCGCGACCTCTCCGTCCCGCCGCTGGCCTCTCGCGAGGCACGTCCCCTCGCCCCGTTTACGGGGAGAAGGTTAGGGTGAGGGGCAAATCATTGAAACCGAAAAGAATTAGGATTGCTATCAGCCGCCGCCGGTCAGGATCTGCAGCGCCGGCGATTGCTGGGTGCTGTTCTGGACGTCATACATCGCAGTGAAGCGCCGCAGCAGCTTGTCGACCTTCTTTGGATCCTGGAGATCCTCGAGCTTGACGAAACGATTGATGAGATCGGCCTGTTTGGCGACGTCCATGCCCGAGATCTGTGACGGCAGGCTGTAGGCTGTCGTGATCACCTGATAAAGCGCCTTGTCGCCGAGGAGCGAATAGATCGAGGTGATGCTGGAGGCCTTGCGGCTGAAGTAAAGCGCCAGACGAACGCCGTCATTGCTTTCACCTTGCTGGGTCTCCAGCGTCTGCTTGACGTAGAGCTCCTGGGTATTCTCCTCCGCCCCCTTGTTCTGGATCGTGCCGATCTTGGCGCGGGTCAGATTGCCGTCCTTGTCGAAGTTGAAGGCGGCGACGATGTCCTTGAAGCGCGCGTCGGCCTTGGTGTTCAGGTAGCTCTTCTTGTCGTCAGGATCTGAGGTGAAGATCTTCCTCAGCGTCGCCTTGTCGTAATCCTTCGGGTCGAGGTTGTTCGCCTTCAGCACCAGATCGGTCAGGCGGCTGTCGTCGAGGAAATCGTCGAGCGACTTCACCTTCGCCATGCCCTTGGCAAAATAATCGACTTCGGCGGTCGCGTCCTTCGACGCCTTGTCCTTTACCGGGCCAGCCTTCAGCAGCATGGTCATATGCGCTTTGTAGTCGGTGGCGTATTTGGCCATGGTCGCGTCGGGAAGCGCCTGGAAGGGTGATGCCGCCTTGCCGTCCGGGCCGAAGTTGAAGGCGCGGGCGAGATTGGTGATGCGTTCGTCCTTCAGCGAGGCGATATAGCCGTCCGGGTCATAGGCATCGCTAGTCAGGATCTTGCGCATCATCGAGCGCGGCACATCCTGGTCCGTCAGGCCGAAGGCCTGCAGCGCCACATGATAGGGATCCGGCAGATTGTCGTTGCTCCTGGTGAAATCGGCCGTACGATTGGTGCGCAGGAAATCATTGACGGTCTTGATGTCGGAGAAATTCAGGAGACTGCTGCTGTCGGCCATCATTCTCGAGTAGTTGTCGCCGACCTCGTCGATCGCCTCGTCGCGCTCGTCGTCATAGCGCGCCATATAGTTGTCATTGGTGGTCTGCGCCTGATCGGCCGTCTGCACCGAGCTGACGGGCGGAAGCGATCCATCGGCAGCGAAATTGAAATCGGCATTGAGATCTGCATGGCCGGCGGCTGCGGCAGCCGTCGCATCGGTCAGGATGCTCTTCAGCTCGGCGTCCGAGATGTCGAACGGTAGATTGTAGGTGCTCTTCAGGAAATTGGTGATGGCGGGATCGGCGATGAGCTCATCGACATTGGCGATCGTCGCCATCCGGGAAGAATAGTCGTCAGTGCGCGCTCCGGCGGCGATTTTCGTGTTGGTGATCTGGCTGGACGTCTGCGCAGCCAAGCCATCCTCGAGCGATCCGTCGGCCTTGAAGTTGAAGGCGGCGGAGACATCCGCATAGGTGCCGGTGCCGCTCTGATCGGTCAGGATGTTGCGAAGATCGACGTCGGTGACGGTGGACGGGATGCCGTAGGCATTGCGCACGAAGTTGTTGAGCTTCTGGTCCGCCAGCAACTGATCGACGTTCGAGATTCCGGCGATGGTCGACTGGTAATAGACGGCCGCATTGTCGGCCTTGCTTGTCGTGTTGGCGCTTTGGGTGGCGGTCTGCGTGGCATAAAGAGTGGCGACGGACCCGTCCGTCTTGAAATTGAAGAGATCGTGAACGTCGCTATAGCCCTGGGCGCTGGCCGCCGCTGGATCAACGAGGAAAGTCCTCAAGGTCGCATCGGAAACGCTGTCGGCAATCTGCATGCTGGTTCTGAGATAGCTGACCGCAACGGGATCGGACATGAGGTCGTCGACATTGGTGACATTGTCGATCATGGCGTTGAAGTGGGCGGCATTCGCCGCCGACTTGTCGGTCGTCGATGTCCGCTGCGTCTCGGTCTGGATCACCGAACCGTTGATCGAGCCATCCGCCTGGAAGTTGAAATCGGCATTGATATCGGCATGGCCCTGCGCGGCGGCATAGGCCGGGTCGGTCAGGATGTTCTTCAGATCGGCATTGCTGAAATCGGTGCCGAGCCCATAGGCATCCTTGATGTAGCGCGCCATGTTTGCGTCGGCGAGCAGGTCGTCGACATTGGTGATGCCGGTCGATTGCGAGGTCACCTTATAGTAGTTGGCGGTCTGCGACGCCGCCGACGACAGCTTGTTCGCCTGCTCGATCGTCCGCACACGCGCCGTGTTCGAGGTCGAACCATCCGCCTTGAAATTGAAGGCGTTGTAGACATTGGTAAAACCCATCAGCTGCGCATAGCTGGTATCGGTCAGGACCTTGCGCAGTGCCGACGCAGTGAAGTCGGCGCCCATGCTGTAGGCGGTCTTGATGTAGGAGGTCAGGCGGCTGTCGGCGACCAGGTCGTCGACATTGGTGATCGTGCCGATCTTGGCGGTATAATAGGCCTTGTTGTATTCGGCCGCCGTCTTGCTGACATAGACAACGTCGGAACCGACCGAATTGTCGATGATGACGGACTGGGAATTCAGCGTGTAGGTCTCGATGACCGAGGCCTTCTGTGCCGCCGTCTGCGCCGTGCCGTTGACGGTGCCGTCGGCATTGAAGCTGAACTGGGCGGCAAGCGCCTTGTACTTGTCGCCGCCTTGGGTGTTGACGACGCTGGCGGGGTCGCTGAGATCGCTCGTCAGCACCTGGCGCAGAAAATCCTTCGACGCATAGGTCGGATCGATCTTGAACGTCTTCAGCACATAGGTGCGCAGCCTTGTGTTGTTGACCAGATCGTCGACGGTTTGCACGCTGTCGATATTGTTGCTGTAATAGGTGCTCTCGGCGGCCGACGCCTTGTCGGCATCGACGAAGGACTGCTTGTAGAGGCCGATGAGCTCGTCCTCCTGGGCATCCGTCTGCACATCCTTCTCGGGTGCGTTGAAATTGAAGGCGGCGGCGAATTCGCGGTAGCGCGTATCGGAGAGCTTGTTGGCGTAGCTGTTGGGATCGGTGAGATCACTCTCCAGCACCTTCTTCATGAAGGCCTTGGCGTAGGTCATATCCTCGAGACCATAGGCCTTCATAGCATAGCTGTAGAGCTTGTAATCGCCGAGGAAGTCGTCGACCGAGGTGACCTTGTTGATATGGTCGGCGTAGTACTGCGCATCCTTCTTGACCGTCGCCTGCGACGCAACCTTGTTGAGGCTCGACGTCATATCCTTCGACAGGATCGAATAAGCGAGGGAAGCCGTAATCATCAAAAGCGCCCTTTTGGCAAAATCTCTAAAAGAACGACGAACTGCCGGTAAGCCCATTTTGCCACGCAAAACTTACCCGAGACTTACCTCTGGGTTGCGTCATTTCGGGACCGCACACCGTTCACCTTCCGGAAACCCTGCCGGATTCGGTTTTGATAACCATCAGGGGAGGCAAAGTTTTCTTAACCGCAATTTTTAAGCTGTACGGAAGGGCGCCCGCCTATTGTCGGCCATAGAGGACGAAAAGTCCCGAGGAGAAGACCGCAAACCGGCTCTCAGGTAAGACAAGGGTAGAATGAAATGAACAATCCCGTTTTGAAGCCCGCTTGGGCTGGCACGACGCTGCGTCTCGATCCGTCCCGCTTCCCGCAGCAGGTCAGCTACGCCATCCATGATTGTTCGGATGACGTCAGCATCACTATAGACGAACGCGGCGCGGTCCTGCGCAAAGTCCTTCCCTCCAGCGGCCTGCCGCTCTCGATTGCCCTACCGAAGCGTGTCTTCAAGGGTGTCGCCGCCCGCGCCATCGACCATGGCGACGGCGAGGTGACCGTCACGCTCGAACTCCACCATGCCGACCCGGAGCTCTGCATTCCGCTGCTGGTCGCCCATGATCTCAGCGATATCGCCGCCGACTGGCGCAGCTGGTCAGAGGCCTTCCGCATTCCGATGCTCATGGTCGAGGCAGACGGCGTCGCGCGGCCGCTCGAAGATCATATCGGCGCCCTGCGCACCGGCGATCTGAAGCCGCGCCGCCGCCACTCCTACTTCGCCAATCGCCGTCCGCGCTTCCTGGTGCGCCGCACCACCGGCCAGCTCGGCGTCGCCATGCGGATCGAAGGCAAGGAAATCATCGCCCGCAACTGAGCGATATCGCGATTGCGTTTTCGCAAGCATTTGAAACCCGGCACCGGCGCCGGGTTTTGTCGTTTCGCGCTCCATTCAGGGAATGGCGAAGAGCAGCGAGACGAAGAGACCGAAGAAGATGATCAGGCCGACGCGGTTGTTCGACTTGAAGAGCGCCAGGCATTGGGCGGCATCCTCGATATCGAGCCGGACGATCTGCCAGGCGAACATGCCGGCCGCGCCGAGCAGCGCCAGAAACGCGATGAGATTGGCGCCGGCAAGCGCGAAGGCCGCAAACATCAGCACCAGGGTCAGCCCGTAAAGGCCGATCAGCCACGCCCTTGTCCTGTCGCCGAAGAGGCGGGCGGTGGAGCGGACGCCGATCAACTCGTCATCCTCCTTGTCCTGATGGGCATAGATCGTGTCGTAACCGATCGTCCAGGCGACGGAGGCGGCATAAAGCAGGACGGAGGCGACCGAAATTCCGCCGAGAATGCCGGCCCAGCCCATCAGCGCACCCCAGGAGAAGGCAAGGCCGAGATAGAATTGCGGCCAGTCGGTGAAGCGTTTGGCGTAGGGGTAAAGTGCGACGATGCCAAGCGAGAGCAGGCCCAGGAAGAAAGTGAACCAGTTGAACTGCAAGAGCACGAAAAGCCCGACCAGCGCCTGCAGACCGATGAAGATTTTCGCGTGGGCGCGTGTGACACGGCCGGAGGGCAGCGGGCGCGAACGGGTGCGCGCCACCTGCATGTCGATCTCGTGATCGACGAGATCGTTGTAGGTGCAGCCGGCGCCGCGCATGGCGACGGCGCCGATGAAATAGAGGAAAAGGTGGGAAACCAGCAGGCTGCCGGAATAGACCCCTTCGTCGATCGCCGCATTGGCGGCAAGGGTCGCCGACCAGAAACACGGCCACATCAGCAGCTGCCAGCCGATGGGGCGATCCCAGCGGGCGAGCTGCGCATAGGGCCAGAGCCATGGCGGCAGGATCCGGTAGACCCAGTTGTCGGAAGGCGCGTCGGAGACGCGATCGTTAAAATGGTCGGAGTCTTGCATGCCGCTCATCTAGCGGCGGCCCGGCGATCCGGTCAAGGAGCGATCGCCGCGGCACTTTGGTTCTTTGTTGATGCAGATCGTTCCGGAACCGCTGCGGGCGATTACGCTGGCTCACTGCAGCGAGAAATTGAACTTGTAGGTCGCCGAGACGCCGATCAGGACCTGGTTCTTCGAGCCGCGGTCGCGCACCAGGCTGCTGTCGGCGGCGGGACCGGCCAGCCGCTTATATTCGAGGAATGAGCTTGCCGAGAGGTTTTCCGTCGCCTTCCAGGTCAGGGCCGCGCCGGCGCCGTAGGACTGGATGCCCGATGAGGGTTTGTAGGGATCGAGGCCGCTTGCCGCCGCGTGCTTGGCATTGACGCCGTAATAGGCGTCGTAATAGCCGCTCGTCGCAAATGTCGCGCGCGGGCCGCCGGAAAGCTGCAGGTCGGGCGCGATATCGGTGAAGGCATCGACGGCGAGATCGGCGACGACGCCGTCATGGGACCGAATGCCCTGGCGGACCTCGGCGCGAGCGCGTATGAAATCAGTCGGATAGACCTCGACGAAGCCGCCGGCCTCGGCACCCCACTTGACCTTTTTCATGCCCTTCAGCTCGTGATCGTCATCGGCATCGCGCGAGGGCACGAACCTGCCGACGATGCCGGCGCGGAAGGCGCCCTTGTCGATCAGGGCGAAGGAGGGATTGTCGTTGCGCGAGGAAAAGCGCGGGCCGGCGCCCTGCCGGCCGACCGAAATCAACGGGCTGAACTTGAACTCGTTATGCGATGCACCCTCGAATTTCGGGGCGGAAAAGCCGGCGACGCCGACGCTCAGATACCAGTCGCCCGACCAGAAATGCTGGCCGCTGTCCTGTGCGGCCGCGGGAGCGATGGATGAAAAGGCAATAAGGAAAGAGATCGATACGACTGATCGATGAAACACGTCCGCACTCCAGAAAACGCAAAAACAAAGCCGCGGAGGGCGGCGGTGACTACGTTTATCGTGAGGTCGTTACGCCAATGTTAACCACGGCGACCAAGGGCGCTAATGAAAGTGGTGCCGTGTGGCCCCCTCATCCGACCCTTCGGGCCACCTTCTCCCCGCTGGGGAGAAGAGGGAGATTGCCGCTGCGTCAGCGACCCCATTGGATGCAGTGCCTCTTGGGCAAAAGGGTTCATTTGGCCAGTGTTGGCGCGCCTTGCTCCCTCTTCTCCCCTCGGGGAGGGGGCCACACGGCTGACGGCATCTTATCTCTGATTCCACCGGCGAACGACCGGCTCCGTCAGATCGTGTTCGTAACCGAGCACGCTGATAGAAGCCGTATCCAGTACGAAATGCGCGCCGCCTTCCGGCGGCAGTCCGAGCCAGCGGGCGGCGAGCACGCGCAGGAAATGCGAGCTGGAGAAGATCAGGATGCTGCCCGCCACCTGGCGAAGCGCCTGGATGACGGCGTCGGCGCGGGCGCCGACATCGGCGGCCGTTTCGCCGTTCGGGCAGCCATCGCGAAAGAGCTGCCAGCCGGGGCGCTTCGCCAGAATCTCCTTCGTCGTGATGCCTTCATAGGCGCCGTAATCCCATTCGGCGAGATCGTCGCGGATCACTGCGCCCGATCCGAAGCCGGCGAGTGCGCAGGTCTTGCGGGCGCGTGCGGACGGACTCGACCAGATGGCGGAAAAGGAGGGGCCTGAGAGCCGCTCGGCAAGCTTGCGGGCGGCGGCCTCGCCCACTGCCGTCAGCGGAATGTCGCTGTGTCCGGTATGGCGCCCGGACCGGCTCCATTCGGTTTCACCGTGCCGGACGAGATAGATCTCGGGAAAAGCACTGCTCATCGGCATGTCCTTTCATCAGGTCCGGCCGGCGCCGCTCAGAAGGTCACCTTTTCGAGCGGCGGGCGCCCCGCCTCGAATTCCTTCAGCCTGGCTTCGTTCTCGGCGATGTAATTGCGGTTGTCCGGAACGACGAACTGGTGCTTGGCGATCTGAATCTGCAGGATGAAGAGCTCATCCCAGCGGAATCCCATTTCCGAGCCGGCGAGATAAAACTCCCACATGCGGAAGAACTGCTCGTCGTACAGCGCTACCGCTTCGGCCTTGCGCGCCACAAAACGCTCGCGCCAATGGCGCAGCGTATAGGCATAATGCATGGGCAGGATTTCGATATCCCTGACCAGCAGCCCGGCCTTTTCGAGCGGCGGCACCACTTCGCCGACCGACGGGATATAGCCGCCGGGGAAAATATACTTCTCGATGAAGGCATTGGTGCCGAAGCTCGGCTTCGGACGGCCGATCGAATGCAGCACCATGACGCCGTTGTCGTCGAGCAGATCCGAGACCTTGCGGAAGAAATTGCCGTAATTGCCGATGCCGACATGCTCGAACATCCCGACCGAGACGATGCGGTCGAACTTGCGGCCATTCATGGTGCGGTAGTCCTGCAGCTCGAACCGCACGCGTTCGGCAAGACCGCGCTTTTCGGCGCGGGCGCGGGAGACCTTGAGCTGCTCTTCGCTGAGCGTAATGCCGGTGAACTCGGCGCCTTCGGTTGCCTCCGTCAGATACATGCCCATACCGCCCCAGCCGGAGCCGATCTCCAGGATGCGCTGGTTGGGCTTTAGCAGGAGCTTGGCGGCGATGTGGCGTTTCTTGGCGAGCTGGGCCTCGTCCAGGCTGATACCCGGCGGCTCGAAATAGGCGCAGGAATACTGCCAGTCCTCATCGAGAAACAGATCGAAGAGCTTTGCCGAGAGGTCGTAGTGGTGGGCGACATTGTGCTTGTTGCGATTGACCGGCAGGCGGCTCTTCAGCTGCTGCAAGGCAATACGGCCGAGGAGCAGTGCCGCCATCTTGAAATCGAAGATTTCGTTGGTGGTGTTCTGTTTCACCAGCGACAGGAAATCATAGATGTTGCCCTGTTCGATAATGAACCGGCCCTGCATGTACATTTCCCCGAGCTTCATCGTCGGGTCGTGGCGGATGGCGTCCTCGGCCTCCTGATCGGCAAGCCGGGCAACGACCAGGTCGCCGGTGCCGTCGCCGATCACGTGTGTCTCGCCATTGGCAAGGGTAAGCTTCAACGAACCCTTGCGGATGATTTGCTGGACGATCGATAAGAAAGCCGACGCCATGGACGCCTCGCAAATGTGACAGGATGGTCACATCAACTTAGGCGATCTCTTTCGCCTTACAAGCGCCGGATTTAGCACTCTGTAAAGAACGCTGCCAAACTGTTGCATTTTTGCCGAAATGGCGGCTAACCTCTTATTTTCGCTTCATGGCTTCGGCGAGTGCTGCGCCGAATGCACCCTGGCTCTCCTGCTTGGGCGCCGCAGGCCGCCTTTCATTCTGCGGCCGGCCTCCCTGATTTCCGCGAGAATCACCGCGCGGCTGAGATGGCTGAGAACCATCGTCGCGGCGCATCGAGAGGCCGATGCGCTTGCGCTTGGCGTCAACTTCGACCACCCGAACCTTGACGACGTCGCCCGCTTTGACCACCTCGTGGGGATCCTTGACGAAACGGTCGGCAAGCTGGGACACATGCACCAGCCCGTCCTGATGCACGCCGATATCGACGAAAGCGCCGAAGGCGGCGACATTGGTCACCGTGCCCTCCAGCACCATGCCGGGCTTCAGGTCGGAAATTTCGTTGACGCCCTCGGCGAAGGTCGCGGTCTTGAAGCTCGGGCGCGGGTCGCGGCCGGGCTTTTCCAGTTCCGCGATGATGTCGCGAACCGTCGGCAGGCCGAATTTCTCGTCGATAAACTTGCGTGGATCGATCGATTTCAAGACGGCACTGTCGCCCATCAGCGCGCGCAGATCGCGGCCGCAGGCGGCAACGATCTTCTTGGCTACACCATAGGCCTCCGGATGGACGGAGGAGGCGTCGAGCGGCTCCTTGCCGTTCGGGATGCGAAGGAAGCCGGCGCATTGCTCGAAGGTGCGGCCGCCGAGCCGCGCGACCTTCAGCAGATCACGACGCGTTTCGAAACGGCCCTCGCTGTCGCGGTGACGGACAATGGCGTCGGCGATCGAGGGCCCCAGGCCGGAAACGCGGGCGAGCAGCGGCGCCGACGCCGTGTTGAGATCGACCCCGACGGCGTTCACCGCATCTTCGACCACGGCATCGAGCGAACGCGACAGCTTCTGCTGGTCGACATCGTGCTGATACTGGCCGACGCCGATCGACTTCGGCTCGATCTTGACGAGTTCGGCGAGCGGATCCTGCAGACGCCGGGCAATCGAGACGGCGCCGCGCAGCGACACGTCGAGATCGGGAAACTCGGCTGCGCCCGTCGCCGAGGCGGAATAGACAGAGGCGCCGGCTTCCGAGACGATGACCTTGGTCGGCTTCGGCGCCGGCAGTTCGGCCAGCATGTCGGCCACCAGCTTTTCGGTCTCGCGGCTGCCGGTGCCGTTGCCGATCGAGATCAGCTCGACATTGTGCTTGCGGATCAGCGACGCGAGTTCGATCTGGGCACCGCGCACATCGTTCCTCGGCTGGAACGGATAGACGGTCGAGGTCGCCACCACCTTGCCGGTGCCGTCGACGACGGCGACCTTGACGCCGGTGCGGATGCCGGGATCGAGACCCATCGTCGCGCGCGAGCCGGCGGGGGCGGCAAGCAGCAGATCCTTGAGATTGCGGGCGAAGACATGGATCGCCTCCTCTTCGGCCCTTTCGCGCAGCTCGCGCATCAGATCGAGCGACAGCGACATGGACAGCTTGACGCGCCAGGTCCAGCTCGCGACCTCCATCAGCCAGCGGTCGCCGGGGCGGCTGGCACCGATCTCGTAGGCGGCGGCGATCATGCGTTCGACCGGCTTCATCGGTGAGGCGGTCTCGGCGTCAGCCTCGATCGTCAGCGTCAGCACCTCCTCGTTCCAGCCGCGCAGCATGGCGAGCGCGCGGTGGCCGGGAGCGGTCGCCCAGCGTTCGGAATGGTCGAAATAATCGGAGAACTTTTCGCCCGCCGCCTGCTTGCCGTCGACGACCTTGGCCTTCAGCAGCGCGGCCTGGCGCATATGGGCGCGCAGTCTGCCGAGCAGATCGGCATTTTCGGCAATGCCTTCGGCGATGATGTCGCGCGCGCCTTCGAGCGCCGTCTTCGCATCGGCCACGTCAGCGGTGACGAAGGCTTCGGCGAGCGCCGCCGGTTCCCGGCTGCGGTCGGCGAGGATCGCCTCGGCAAGCGGGCCAAGACCACGTTCGCGGGCGATTTCGGCGCGGGTGCGGCGCTTCGGCTTGTAGGGCAGATAGAGATCCTCGAGCTCGGCCTTGGTTTCGGCGCTGGCGACTTTCCCCATCAGCTCGTCGGTCATCTTGCCCTGACCGGTGATCGATTCGACGATCGCAGCGCGCCGGGCTTCGAGTTCGCGCAGATAGACCAGCCGCTCGGCGAGATTGCGCAGCTGCGTGTCATCGAGCCCGCCGGTCACTTCCTTGCGGTAGCGCGCGATGAAGGGCACGGTGGCGCCCTCGTCGAGCAACTCGACGGCGGCCTTGGCCTGATCCGGCCGAGCGTTGATTTCGGCCGCAATGCGGGCTGCGAGAAAGCGGAGGTCAGCGGCCATGGGATTTCCTGTGTCGACGAAAGTTGCGGGACCATAGCGGCGAAAAGCGACAAGGCAATGCCCGACTGTGGTTTCCACAGCGGAAGTTAATGGATGGGGATCATCGGCATTGTGCCGTGGCCCCCTCATCCGACCCTTCGCTCTCTTCCGTTTTTGCGGTTGTGCAGATGCGGCATTCTTTGATAGCAGAAGCAACGTTTTGGATCGCCCTGCCCGCGGGCGCAAGGAAAAGTGTGACATGCCAAACCTTCTTCTCGAACTCCGCTCCGAAGAGATTCCGGCCCGCATGCAGCGCAAGGCTGCCGGCGATCTGAAGAAGCTCGTCACCGATGCGCTTGTCGAAGCAGGGCTATCCTATGAAGGTGCGCGTGAATATTGGACGCCGCGGCGGCTTGCGCTCGACATTCACGGTCTGACGGCGCGCTCGGCCGATGTGCGCGAGGAGCGCAAGGGGCCGCGCACCGACGCCAATGAGAAGGCAATCGAAGGTTTCTTGCGTGGCGCCGGCCTTTCGTCGGTTTCCGAGGCGCAGGTGGTCAGCGATCCGAAGAAGGGCGATTTTTACGTCGCGGTCATCTCCAAGCCCGGCCGCGCGGCGGAAGAAATCGTCGCCGAGGTGATGCCCGGCATCATCCGCGATTTCCCCTGGCCGAAGTCGATGCGCTGGGGCAACGCCTCCTCCAAGTCCGGCGCGCTGCGCTGGGTGCGGCCGCTGCAGTCGATCGTCTGCACCTTCGGCCCCGAGCATGAGGAGACAGTCGTCATCCCATTCAAGATCGACGGCATCACCGCCTCCAACATCACATACGGCCATCGTTTCCACGCGCCCGAGGCGATCACTGTCCGGCGCTTCGACGATTATGCGGCGAGCCTGGAAAAGGCGAAAGTCATCCTCGACGCCGAGCGGCGCAAGGACATCATCCTGCACGACGCGCGCGATATCGCCTTTGCCAACGGGCTCGAACTGGTGGAAGACGAGGGCCTGCTGGAGGAAGTCTCCGGCCTCGTCGAATGGCCGCAGGTGCTGATGGGCTCCTTCGAAGAGGATTACCTCTCCATCCCCTCGGAAATCATCCGGCTGACGATCAAGACCAACCAGAAGTGCTTCGTCACGCGCAAGCAGGGCGAAGACACGCTGTCGAACCGGTTCATCCTTGTCTCCAACATCCAGGCGCATGATGGCGGCAAGGAAATCGTCCACGGCAATGGCAAGGTTGTGCGGGCCCGGCTTTCGGACGCGCTGCATTTCTGGAAGCGCGACCAGGGCAACCTGCCGGATCTCGAGACGCTCGCCGCTTCGGCGGCAAAGTTCTGCCTCGACCTGAAGAAGCCGCTCGATCAGCGCATGGCCAAGCTCGACGCGCTCGACGTGACCTTCCATGCCAAGCTCGGCACGCAAGGCGCGCGTGTCGCCCGCATCCGGGCGCTGGCCAAGGAATTGGCTGCTGTCACCGGCGCCGATACCGCGCTCACCGATCGCGCCGCCGTGCTCGCCAAGGCCGACCTGCGCACCGAAGCCGTTGGCGAGTTCCCGGAACTGCAGGGCCTGATGGGCCGCAAATATGCGGTGCTGCAGGGCGAAAACGCCTCAGTCGCCGCAGCGATCGAAGACCACTACAAGCCGCAAGGCCCGTCCGACCGGGTGCCGGAGGACAAGGTAGCAATCACTCTGGCGCTTGCCGACAAGCTCGACACGCTGACCGGCTTCTGGGCGATCGACGAAAAGCCGACCGGCTCCAAGGACCCGTTTGCGCTGCGGCGCGCAGCCCTCGGCGTCGTCCGGATCCTGCTCGAACGAAGGGTTCGCCTGCCGCTTCTGGCGACCACGAGGGATGGCGATCTGCTCTCCTTCTTCCACGACCGTCTCAAGGTCTATCTGCGCGACCAAGGCGCCCGCCACGATCTTATCGATGCTGTACTGACACCGGATGCCGACGACCTCTTGATGGTGGCGCGTCGCGTCGAAGCGCTGACCGCCTTCATCACCTCGGAGGACGGCAAGAACCTGCTCGCCGGCACCAAGCGCGCGACACAGCTGCTCGCCGCCGAGGAAAAGAAGGGAACTGTCATCGCCGACGGCGTTTCGCCGGCGCTCCTGAAACTCGACGCCGAGACGGAACTGTTCGCCGCCATATCAAGCGCCTCGAAGGATGCGGCAGGCGCCGTGGCTGGAGAAGATTTCCGCTCGGCGATGGAAGCGCTTTCCAAGCTGCGCGGCCCGGTCGACCGCTTCTTCGATGAAGTGCTGGTCAATGACGAGGACGCCGCCATCCGCGCCAACCGCCTCGCTTTGCTCCGGCTGATCCGCGAAGCGACGGGAACGGTTGCGGATTTCTCGAAGATCTCGGGGTGAGAGCCGGCTTTCGGCTGGCCCTTAATGGAAACGCAATAGATGCGGCCATGGGTCCTCGGGTCATGCCCGAGGACGACGGAGGGCGGGGGAGCGTTGGCAGCAAGGACCGCAAGTGGGCGGTGATTTATCGGTAATGCCGCCCTTTGTGCCACGCGATCGCGCCAAATCTGCTCGCCATTTTGCTGGATCTCCTCGATACCTCCCGCTCTTGTCGTGCCTCTGCACGCGCTCGGTCAATTCCGCCAGACGTCTCCCCTCTTGCCCGGCGCCCTCCCTACCCTCCGTCATACTTGGGCCTGACCCTGGGATCCACGACCAAGCACTCTGCCGGCATGGCGGGATATGTCTACATCGTCACCAACCAGAAAAACGGTACGCTCTATATCGGCGTGACATCCGATCTGGAGCGCCGCATCTATGAACATCGTGAGGGCTGACGCCGGGCTTTGCCTGGTTATGGCTGCACCCGTCTCGTCTGGTACGAGGAGTATTGGGATATCGGCAGTGCGATACAGCGCGAGAAGTCGTTGAAACGCTGGAACCGGCGATGGAAGATCGATCTGGTCGAGTCGATCAATCCCGAATGGGATGATCTCCATCCTACGCTGTTGTGATGCGAACGCAGTGCTTGCGGCATGGGTCCTCGGGTCAAGCCCGAGGACGACGGAGGAGAGGTGTGCCGTCCTATCGAGAGTAAGGGCAATCGAGGCACACGTGCTCCGGAAAGCGAAAGAAGTGCGACGCACCATGCCGGTGCGTTTGGCGGAACTGACTCCCGCCCTCCGTCGTCCTCGGCCTTGAGCCGAGGACCCATGCCTCTGGCGCTCGTTGGTGCGGTCAGGATCTTCGGGCCACCGCCGCGGAATGATCACGCAATACGAGTCGTCCAAAGCTAGCATTGTCGCCGCAGTGGCGTTATCCAAAAGGCATGCAAAACAGGATTCTCGTCAGCGCCTGTCTTATGGGGCACGCCGTCCGCTATGATGGCCGCGCGAAACCGATAGTGCATCCGGCGATCGAGCGTTGGCTGGCCGAGGGGCGGCTGGTGACGATCTGTCCGGAAATGTCGGCGGGCATGCCGGTGCCGCGGCCGCCGGCGGAGATCGCCGGCGCGGCAACGGGCGAAAAGGTGCTGGCCGGCACGGCGCGGGTTGTCGAGATCACCGACGGCGACGTGACGGAAGAATTCCTGCAGGCGGCGGGGAACGCCGTGGCGCTCGCAAGGCAGACAGGCTGCCGCTATGCGCTGCTCATCGACGGCAGCCCGTCCTGCGGCTCGGCATTCATCTATGACGGCAGCTTTTCAGGTCGCAGGCTCGCCGGCCACGGTGTGACGGCGGCGGCGCTGAAAGCGGCCGGTGTCGAAGTGTTTTCCAATCGCGAGATCGAGCGGCTGATCGAACGCGTGGCGCAGGAACCTGAAAGCGGCGCGGCCGCCGAAGCCTAGGCCAAAACAGAATGCACCCCCGCTTCTCTTCGAGGGTGCATCCGGTCCACCTGACGTGGAACCCCAACGATCGAAACCTTGATCGGGCAGGGGCAGGGAACTTTTTCTTCACGCAAATAGGACCGAAAAAGCGGGAAGGTTTTTAGAACCGCAGCTTGAATTCGGACACGTTCAGCGGCGCCGGCTGCTCGGCCATGCCGGCGGCGATCGGCCGGGCATCGCTGCCGATGACGGCGGCGGTGGCATTCATATCAATTCCGTCTGCGGCCGGGGCCGGCGAGGCGACGGCAATCATCGCCTCTGGGGTTGCCTTGCTGACGAAGAGGACGGGCGAACCGCCCATCCAGGCTTCGGTGCGATAGATCTTCTTTTCGCCGCCGACATCGCGGACCTCGGTCGCCTGGACGGCGCCGGGCTTCAGTTCCGGCACCATATAATCCTTCTTGGTAATCTCGGCCTGCAGCGGCGGGCAATCGGCGCAGCTTTCGGTGACGATGCTGCCCTCGGCAGCGCGCGGCGCAGCCTTGCCAATGACCTCGATCGAGGAGGCCATTGCCGAACCCGCCATCAGCAGGATTGCCGCACCGAGGAAAATCTGACGCATGAAGGCTGCTCCGTCTCACTATGAGAGTGTTTTAACGCAGCTTTGTTTCCATCCCGTCAGGGGAAAGAGTAAAAATTTAACGAAAGCGCCGGTTTACACGTGATATCACGCCTTTTCGCGCTCGATCGCCCGCCAGCCGATGTCGCGGCGGCAGAAGCCGTTATCCCAGCGGACCTTGTCGAGCAGGGCGTAGGCGCGGTCGCGCGCCTCGGCGACCGTGCCGCCGGTCGCGGTGACGTTCAGAACGCGGCCGCCGGTCGCAACCAGCGCGCCCTCCTTCAGGCCCGTGCCGGCATGAAACACTTTCTCGCCGTCGCCAGCTTCCGGCAGGGAGAGGATCGGCGTGTTCTTCTCGTAGGCGCCGGGGTAGCCCTTCGAGGCCATGACCACAGTCAGGGCCGGATCGTTGCTCCATTCGGCGCTGACCTGATCGAGGGTGCCGTTGGCGGTGGCGAGCAGCAGCGGCAGCAGGTCGCTCTTCAGTCGTATCATCAGCACCTGGCATTCGGGATCGCCGAAGCGGACATTGTATTCGATGAGCTCCGGCCCCTTCTTGGTGATCATCAGTCCGGCGAAAAACACGCCGGAAAAGGGATGGCCGCTCTCGGCCATGCCGCGGATCGTCGGCTCAATGATTTCCTTCATCGTCCGCTCGACCATCTCGGCCGTCATGACGGGCGCCGGCGAATAGGCGCCCATGCCGCCGGTATTGACGCCGGTATCGCCCTCGCCCACCCGCTTGTGGTCCTGGGCGGTCGCCAGCGGCAGCGCATGTTTTCCATCGCAGAGACAAAAGAAGCTCGCCTCCTCACCGTCGAGATAGGCTTCGACGACGACTTCGGCGCCGGCAGCGCCAAAGGCGCCCTCGAAGCAATCGTCGACGGCATCAAGCGCTTCGTCGAGCGTCATCGCCACCGTCACGCCCTTGCCGGCGGCAAGGCCGTCGGCCTTGACGACGATCGGCGCACCCTGAGAGCGAATATAGGCTTTCGCCTTCGGCGCGTTGTTGAAGCGCTGGTAGGCGCCTGTGGGGATGCCGTAGCGGGCGCAGATATCCTTGGTGAAACCCTTGGAGCCCTCGAGCTGGGCGGCAGCGGCGGAGGGACCGAAGACCGCCAGGCCATCGGCGCGCAGCCGGTCGGCAAGGCCGGCAACGAGCGGCGCTTCCGGGCCGACGACGACGAAATCGATCGCCTTCTCCCGGCAGAAAGCGGCGACCGCATCATGATCGTCGATATTCACGGGCACGAGGATGGCGTGTTCGGCAATGCCGGGATTGCCGGGTGCGGCATAGAATTCGCTCAGCAACGGCGATTGCGCCAGCTTCCAGGCGAGTGCGTGCTCGCGTCCGCCCGATCCGATCAACAGAACCTTCATGCGCCACCCTTTCCTTTTGTCCCTGGCGGTTAAGGGCCAACCGCCGAAAGGTCAAGCGGGAAAGCTTACCAGCCCCCGCCTCCGCCACCTCCGCCCCCTCCGCCGGACGAGCCGCCGCCGGAAAAACCGGAGGATGAGCTGGATGGCGGCGGCGAGGGTATCGTCGAGGCGATGGTAGACGCCATCGAGGAGGAGAAACCGCCGACGCGGTCGGAAAAGCTGCCGCCGTCGAAATCGCCGGAATACCAGGAGGGCGCATAGGCTGCGGCCGCGCCGGCGGCAGCGGCCGCAAGCCAGGTCTCGAAGGTGCGCGACCAGGGCTTTTCGACCCCGAGCGCCACCGCATAGGGCAGCAGCGTCTCGAAATGCTGCGGCGACATTTGTGGGGCGCCGGCCATGTTCATGCGATCCTTCTCAGCCAGAGTCAGATATTGCCGCAGGCCGTCAATGCCGTCCATCATCCGGGCGCCGAGCGGGGTCGGCGCGCCCATGATGAAAAAATAGAGGACATTGAGCAGCACGATGCCGCCCACGGCGAACAGCATCGGCGTCTCGTGCAGTTCCACCAGAGACGAGGCAAACATCAGCACCATGATCGCCAAGATGCTGACGCCGACGAAAACACCGACCGCCGCGGCGATGACGGCCATGACCTTGGAAAACAGCGATCTGCCGTGGTGCAGCGACTTGACCAAACCGGCGATGAAGACGGCAATGAAAACCGAGATGGCGATCGGGATCAGCATGAGCGCGATCGTATCGGGCTCCAGCGAGCCGAAGACGAACAGCGCCACCAAGGCGGCCGCACTCAGCGCGACGCCGCCTGTGGTATAGCCGATGTTGGAATTATAATATTTGCCGCGATGCTCCCTCTCGATCGCCGAACGGAAGGACTGGCCGACCGTTTTCACCCGCTCGCCATTGGCCTCGTCGATCGTCAGAGTCCTGCCTTCGCCGCCTGCGACTTTCAGCAGTTCGGCTTCGCCGGCCTGGAATTTCTCTTTACCGAGCGGCTTGCCGGTGCCGCGGATGATGATGGAGTCCTTGAGGTCTTCGAGCTTGACATAGCCGCGCACCGCAAGATTGAGCGCGGTTGCGGCAAGCGCCGTCCAGCCGCCGCCGGAGAAGCCCTTATTATCGATATAGTTGACCAGCGCCGGCGAGATGCCGTCCGGCGCATCCCAGCGCGGCACGACGACGCCGCGAGCGGGATCGCGGCCTACCTTCAGCCAGGATCTGAGATAATAGGCGAGAACCAGGAGCAGGCCGCCGAAGCCGATGAAATAATTGCGGTTGTCCTTCAGCCACCAGGTGCTTTCCATGTCCGCGCCCGGCGGAGCGATCGAGCCCTTTGGCATGCGGATCGCAAAGGTCAGGCCTTCCTTGGGCCCCAGAGGCGCGGTGGTGGAAAAGACAAGCCGGGAGCCTCTTTCGCTGACACGAGCATCCTTTCCTCTGGCGCCCTGCGGGCCGGTAAAGAAGGTCGTCTCAGTCGCGCTGACATCGGGCGGCAGCTTCACGGTTGCGGTGACTGACCGGATCGGAAATATCCAGCCATTGCCGGTGACATTCCAGTAGAGCTCGTCATGGTCGGCGAAATAGCGGATCTGGCGATTGGTCCTGTAGGTGAAGACGTAGCGGTGACGGCCCGGCGCCACCGTCACATCGGCGGAGCCGGCATAGATGCGGATGCCGCCTGATATTGATTCCGTGTGCCAGGGTTCGTCCGCACCGTCGCGCGTCACAGACAGCACATCAAAATCGACGCTGCGACGATGGCCGCCTGCATCGGTGAAATAGAGCGGGAAATCCCGGAAGATGCCGTGGTTGATCCGGTTGCCCTCGGCGTTGACGGTGATCGTTTCCGTCACCGTCATCGCGCCGCTCTTTTCGAGCGCAATGTCGGAGGCGAAACTGTCGATCACCTCGGCCGCAAAGGCCGCCGGGGCGGCGATCATCAGGAGCAGCGCCAGGCAAAAACCGAAAAACCGACGCTCCATCCCTGTCTCCCCGCCGGCTGCCGCGGCTGCGCCTTGCTTCAATCCTTATCCCGATAGGTCACGCCAAGCGCGGCCAGCGTCCGCCAATAGGCGGGGAAAGTCTTGCCGACGCAATCTGGGTCGAGAATGGTGATGCCGTCGATCTTCAGCCCGGCGAGTGCAAAGCTCATGGCGATGCGGTGATCGGCAAAGGTGTCGATCGCCGCCGGCAGCGCCTGACCGGCGAGAGCAGGATCGGAATGGACGATCAGATCGTCACCCTCCTCGACGGCCAGGCCTTCGCGGATATTGTTGAGTCCCGTGGACAGGGCGCGGATGCGGTCGCATTCCTTGACGCGCAGATTGGCGATGCCGACGAAGCGGACCGGCGTCTCGTTGAAGGCGGCCAGCACGGCGATCGTCGGAACGGCATCCTGCATCTGCGAACCATCGATTTCAGCCGGCAGGTGCGGGAACTTGGCGATCGTCTCGTAGGCCTTGGCATCCGGCTGGGTGAAGGCATCGTTCGGCACGCCGAGATCGATCTTGCCATTACTCAGCACTTCGGCCGCCCAGAGATAGGTCGCGGCGGATGCGTCCGGCTCGATGACGAAATCGGCGGCGCGGTAGCCGGTCGGCTCGACGCGCCACGTGACGGGGCTGGTCTTTTCGACCTTGGCACCGAAGGCCCTCATCGCCGCCGTGGTGAGATCGATATAACCGAGCGCGCCGATATCCTCGCCGACGAGTTCGATGTCAACAGGACGGTCGCCGCCGGCCGCCATCATCAGCAGCGCCGAGACATATTGGCTGGACAGCCCGCCGTCGATCAGGATGCGGTCGGCTTCGAAGCGGCCGGTGCCACGGACGGTGACCGGCGGGCAGCCGGTCTCGGCGCTCACATCGATGCCGAGCGCGCGCATAGCCTCGACCAGCGGGCCGATCGGGCGCTTGCGCATGTGCTCGTCGCCGTCGACGATGACGGTGCCGTCGACGAGAGCGGCCGCCGCCGTCAGGAAGCGTGTGGCCGTGCCGGCATTGCCAAGGAAGAGCGGCGCCTTCGGCGGCGCGAGCCGGCCGCTGCCGGTGACAACGAAGGTGGTGTCGTCGGGCTCGTCGATCGCAACGCCCATGGCGCGCAGCGCCTCGGCCATATAACGCGTGTCGTCGCTCTTCAGCGCACCCGTCAGCCGGCTCGTGCCCTTGGCAAGACCGGCGAGCAGCAGCGCGCGATTGGTGATCGACTTGGACCCCGGCGGCATGGCGCGGCCCGAAAGAGGTTTGTCAGGCGGGATGATCGCGAGTTCGGCTGTACGTGTCATGCTGTTCTTCCGTCCATGGGCGAGCCTTATCGGCCGCAGTCTGCCCTTGCTCTTAATCGTTTTCTCACAAAGGCAAAATGCCGGATCTTCAGAATTTGACGCTGGGGACGGCGCGATCGGCCTCATTGATGATTTCGAAATATTCCCGTTTGGCAAAACCGAACTGGCCCGCGACGAGATTGGAGGGGAAGCTTTCCACCTTGACGTTTAGATCGCGGGCCGCACCGTTGTAATAACGCCGCGACATCTGCAGCTCGCCTTCCATGGTTTCCAGCGCATCCTGCAGCTCGGCAAAATTCTGGTTGGCCTTGAGATCGGGATAGGCTTCGGCGAGCGCGATCACCCGGCCGAGCGCCTGGCCGAGCAGCCCTTCGGCCTGTGCCCTGCCCGCGACATCGCCTGCCGGCACGGCCTGCGCCTTGTTGCGGAGCGCAACCACCTCTTCCAGCGTCGACTTCTCATGGGCGGCATAACCCTTGACCGTCTCGATCAGGTTCGGGATCAGATCGGCGCGGCGCTTGAGCTGCACGTCGATGCCCGACCAGGCTTCCTCCGCCATCTGCCGGGAGCGCACCAGGCCGTTGTAGATGAAGACGACATAGAGTGCGATGACGACGACAATAGCGAGTATCACAAACATGCAGATGGGCTCCCCGATTTGATGAACGCACGTTAGTGATTCGGCACCGCAAAGTCATCTTGGCGAAACAATTCTACAGCCGGTTTGACGAGACTTTGATGAATATCCGTATGTTTAAGGGGTTATCAGCCAATCGGGAGCATAGGCATCCATCTTCTGGCCTTCTTGCCAGAGATTGAAGCGTTCAGTCCAACGATGTTCGATGTCGAGCGCAACGGCGAAAGGCAGATAGTGCTCGTAGCATTCGACCGACATTGCAGGGCCATCTATCTCGCCGCGCAAATAGCGGTTCAAAACGAGCATGTTATTGCGGATCTGCCGCTGCTTCGCCGTCGGTATGGGCAGCATCGCTAAGACGGCGATCACCCCGACAATGTGCAGCAAGATCGCCATTAGATATGGCCACTGCTCGCTGATCACCTCAGTCGTGCCGATATAGACAAGTGCAACAATCGCCATCATCGGAAGACCCACTATCAAACTCATCGCCTGTTTGAACTGCTCGAAGGTACCGGTGGCCACGGGAAACCGCTCTGGATGGCGGAACATAGCAACTACGAGAAAAACAGTGAGCAATAACCCTGAGATGGCCGCGGAAAAAAGAAAAAGGCCCGAGAAAGAGGCGACTGCAATGCCGAGAGCTAAAATGGAGGCTGCAGCCGCCAAGCTCCACCGATCTATGCCTCTGATCTTCTGATATTCCTCAGTGACTGTTCTGTGCAATTCATCCCTCACATCAGGCCGGGCATTTTTAACTCTGCTCCGATCGCCGACAGACGGTCCCTTTGCATTGCCGCGGAAAACCAAGCGCGTTGCAGCCGGAAGATCACACCATTTGGCGCGACCCGCCTTGCTCTTCCTTCGGTCTTGCTTTGCCAATAAGTCCGAAGCCTCGGCATCCTCACCCAGGCTGGAAATGCGAAGCGTTCGCTTGACTGCGAGATGGCAGACAGACGCCATGAAGGCCGCCTTTGCCGCGTCTGCTTTCCAGTCTCGGAACAAATAGGCTGCCAGAGCGGGGGATATGCTTTCCGTCACTTTGGTGTCGACAGTTATCAATGATGCAGGCACAAGCCATGACGGTCGAAATTTGAGGATAGCGACCAGACCGACGATGAGCGGCCCTAAAATGCTGAGGAATGGGAGAAAGTGATCGGAAAGCCATAACTGTACCCGCTTGCCGCTCGTGACTGTCACAAAGGTGCCTGCGGGATATTCAATCTCGATATCAGGCAGGACTCTGTCCCCTTTGCCTGCTGGAATTGACACCAAGATCTCATTCGGTGCGCTGCGCCTGAGGTCATAGGCGGCCGCCCGATTCTGTTGCGCTGGCCGTAACGTTCCGCCCGGCGGCAGCTTCAAAGTAAGCGTTTTTTTCGCTGCCTGGCCGTGCACGCGGCCCATATAGGCCGGCAGGAAGAGAATCTCGTGGTCGCCTTCCTGACGAACGAGGCGTCCGAGCCAATAAGTGATCTGGATCTTTGTAAGGCCGGTGGGCAGATCTGCAGAGCAACTTTTGCAGTGCTCCGCCCCTATATAAATCGAGCGGCCCGGCACATTATGTTCCCGGGAATAGTATTCGTCTTCTCCGTCACGCCGAGCTGCGGCAAGTTTGAAATCTCGCCAGTGAGCACGACCTGACGCATCCGTGAAACGTTGAGGGATGTCAACGTAAACGCCGCCGTAATTTGCCGCCCTCTTGACCAGGATGTCGAAACTTTCGGACACAAAGGCGGTGCCGTCGGTGGAGACTTCGATCGTGGTGTTTGCCGACTGGACGGCGAACTCATTGTCAAAATCGCTGCACGAGGTCAGCAGAACAAGAACTGTCAGCCATGATAACAGCCGCGGCACACGGGCTGCGCAGTTTTCAAACGCGATTTTAAAATAAAGAATACCGCTCTTCAAAAGACAGACCAAATCTATACCTGATCGAAACAGCGATAAGATAATGGTCGAGCGGTTCGCGCAAAAGAAGCGCAGGCGCGGAAGCGGTGATTTTTTCGAGGTGCTTTTACGCCGACTCTTTCGAGAAATTGACGCGGCCTGCGTCGGTCAGCAGGAAGGCTTCGCGCGGGTCTTGGCTCATCGCCAACCCCTGCAACGAGGTCAATGTTTATGCAAAGACCACGCAGGATTCCCGGCTATCGTCAAAAACCGAGATGCGCGAGAATTCGGGCCGCCGTCTCTTCCGGCGAAAGCTCCGTCGTATCAATTTCGACTGTTTGCTCAGCCAGTCCGCGCAACAGTTTACAGTTTGCCCGGAGTTGCTGCAGCTTCGCCGTATCCGTCAGCTTGAGCGCCTCCGATCGGCCGGGCGCGACGAGGCGCCTGGCATTCTCCTCCGGCGCGCAATCGAGGAGAACCGCGACCAGATCCGCGCCTCTCGCTGCCGCCAGATCTAGATAGCAGGAGAACGTCGCACGATCATCCGCGTCATCCGCAAGAGCATCGGTAAAGACGAAGCTTTCGGCCGGATCGGCCCGCACGGCATGGTCGAAAACCGCTCGCCGAACCTGCTCGCGCAGCGATGCATGCAGAGGGTTGCTGCGGGCGAAAAGAGCCTCGGCCGGATTAAGCAGCATGTGATTGTCGATGAGCCGCGCGCCGAGCCGTTTTGCCAGCAAGCGCCCGACAGTCAGCTTCCCGGTGCCTGGCCAGCCGTTGATATGGACGATACGGCTGGCCGGTTTTTGCGTCACGCCGCCTCTTTCGACAGATTGGCGCCGCCGGCATCGGTCAGCAGGAAGGCTTCGCCGCAGGCTTTGGCAAGGGTGCGCACCCGCAGGATATAGCTCTGGCGTTCGGTGACCGAGATGACGCCGCGGGCATCGAGCAGGTTGAAGACGTGGCTGGCCTTGATGCACTGGTCATAGGCCGGGAAGACGCATTTGTGCAGGCGCTGGTTGGCGCTGTCGTCAGGTGCGCCGGCATCGAGCAACGCCCGGCATTCCTTCTCGGCATCGACGAAGTGGCGATGCAGCATCTCGGTATTGGCGAATTCGAAATTGTGACGCGAATATTCCTGTTCGGCCTGCAGGAAGACGTCGCCATAGCTGATCTTCTCATCGCCCTCGCGGCCGTTGAAGTTCAGGTCGTAGACATTGTCGACGCCCTGGACATACATGGCGAGGCGCTCGAGACCGTAGGTCAGCTCACCGGCGACCGGCGCGCATTCGATGCCGCAGACCTGCTGGAAATAGGTGAATTGCGAGACTTCCATGCCATCGCACCAGCACTCCCAGCCAAGGCCCCAGGCGCCGAGCGTCGGGCTTTCCCAATCGTCCTCGACGAAGCGGATGTCGTGCAGCAGCGGATCGAGGCCGATCGCCGCGAGCGAGCCGAGATAGAGCTCCTGCAAATTCGGCGGGTTCGGCTTCAGGATGACCTGGTACTGGTAATAATGCTGCAGCCGGTTCGGGTTTTCGCCGTAGCGGCCATCGGAAGGACGCCGCGACGGCTGAACATAGGCTGCCCTCCACGGCTTCGGCCCGAGGGCGCGCAGCGTTGTGGCCGGGTGGAAGGTGCCGGCGCCGACTTCCATGTCGTAGGGCTGCAGCACCGCGCAACCCTTGTCCGCCCAGTAGCTATGCAGGGTCAGGATCAGCGCCTGGAAGGAGCGCTTCGGGTTCATGTGGTCTGGGATGGCTGACATCGACGGCACCGATTGCTTAGGGATTATCGGCGCGACAGGTGCCATGGTGGGCCGCAGGGGTCAAGGGTTTTGCGGGAGGGCATGTCGAGAGACACTGCCCAAAGGCTGCCCTCACCCTAACCCTCTCCGCGCGCGCGGGGAGAGGGATGTGCCCTGCTGCGCAAGCGAGGGACGGAGAGGTCGCGGCATTATGTCCCCTTCCCCCTTCGGAACGGGGAGCAGGTGCCGGCAGGCGGATGAAGGGCGGACGGCCGCGACCTATTCCTCATCCCGTTTCAGCCGGTATTCCCCGGTCACGGGATCCTTGACCAACGTGCCGATCGCGCCGGTCTGGCGCTCCTTCTCGGCGCGGCGCGATTTTTCGGCGAGCTTGCGGGCATCGGAGACGAAGCGGCGGTAGAGCCACCAGGCCGAAAAGACCAGGACCAGGATGGTGATAAGCTGTGCCATGCCCCTCTCTTGCTCCTCTCAAAGTCCGAAGCGGCTCCACAATGCTCTCTCTTCGGCCGCTTCGACAAGTCCCATCGCAAGACCGGATCCCGCCCCCTCGAGCGAGACCGGCGACACGCCGGGAATGCGGCGGCCGAGCAGGCCGCGGCTGGCGGTGACGAGCTCCAGCTTCGTCTTCTGGCCGTAGCGCCGCTTCAGCTCCTGGCGCATGTCGCCGAGGCCGTCGATGAGGCCGAGTTCGAGGCCGCGGGTGCCGCTCCAGAACAGGCCGGAAAAGACCGTCGCATCATCCTTCAGCTTACCGGCGCGGCGCTCGCGCACCATCGCTATGAAGACCTGATGAATTTCGAGCTGCAGGCTCTTCAGGTACTCGATGTCCTTTTCCTTTTCCGGCTGGAACGGATCGAGGATCACCTTGTTCTCGCCGGCGGTATAGACTCGGCGCTCGACGCCGATCTTCTTCAGAAGTTCGGGAAAGCCGAAACCGCCGGAGACGACGCCGATCGAGCCGACAATCGAGGTGGCGTCGGCGATAATCTCGTCTCCGGCAAGCGCGATCATATAACCGCCGGAGGCGGCGACGTCCTCGACGAAGATCAGAACCTTCTTCTGCTTCTCGCGGGCAAGCTCGCGGATGCGGGTGAAGATCAGCCGGGACTGGACGGGCGAGCCCCCCGGCGAATTGATCGAAATGGCAACCGCCGGCGCGTCCTTCCTGGCGAAGGCCTTTTCCAGAATCGGGGCGACATTGGCGAGATTGAGGGTCGGCCGGAACTGGCCGCCGCCACTGATGATCGCACCCTGCAATCTGACGACCGGGATGGTGACGCCATCCTTGCGGAACCGTTTCGGCAGCAATTTTCTCAAGAATCCGGCCATTTTCCATCCTTCGTTTCGGTTCGCCCGATCGTCATCTGCAATCGGCATCCATGTATGCGCTGGAACGACAAACGCAATGGCCGCGTTTGCAAAACATCGAGGATGATTTTCTTGTTGCGAATGACTTGCATTATCATTCTAATTAGTCATAGTGCGGTGACGATAAACAGGTGGAAATGGCATGGACGCCCTCAATCCCAATCCAACAAGCGGCTGGCGGCACGAACGCGGAGAGGCGTCGCTATCGGATGTCTATCGCTCAGTCGGAACCGGGCGTCACAGTTCGAGGTGGCGCAGAGCGGCGGCCTTTGCCGGGCCGGGCTATATGGTCGCCGTCGGCTACATGGATCCCGGCAACTGGGCGACTTCGCTCGCCGGCGGCTCGAAATTCGGTTATGCGCTGCTCACCGTCGCACTGCTTTCCAACCTGATGGCGATCGTCCTGCAATCGCTCTGCGCGCGTCTTGCGATCGCCTCGGGCCGCGACCTTGCGCAGGCCTGCCGTGACGCCTATCCGAAATGGGTTTCGGTGCCGCTCTGGGCCTTTGCCGAAATCGCCATCATTGCCACCGACATCGCCGAGGTGATCGGCACGGCGATCGGCCTCAACCTGCTGATGGGCATTCCGCTCGAACTCGGCGTTCTCATCACCGCGCTCGACGTCTTCGTGATCCTCTTCCTGCAGAAGCTTGGTTTCCGCTGGGTCGAGGCCTTCATCATCGCGCTGCTCGGCGTCATCGCTATCTGCTTCGGCGTGCAGATACTCCTTGCCGACCCGCAATGGGGCTCCGTCATCACGGGCTTCTTCCCGACCACCGAGATCGTCACCAATCCTGAGATGCTTTATCTCGCGCTCGGCATTCTCGGCGCGACGGTCATGCCGCACAATCTCTACCTCCACTCCGGCATCGTGCAGACGCGGGCGTACGGCCATACGGTTCCCGAAAAGAAGGAGGCGCTGACCTATGCGACGATCGACTCGACGGTCGCTCTCTGTTTCGCGCTGCTGGTCAACGCCTCGATCCTGATCCTGGCCGCTGCCGCCTTCAATGCGCATGGACGGACCGATATCGTCGAACTTGGCGAGGCGCATTCGCTGCTGTCGCCGCTGCTGGGTCTCGCCATCGCGCCGACTCTGTTCGGCATCGCGCTGCTCTGCTGCGGCCTCAACTCCACCGTGACGGCGACGCTTGCCGGCCAGATCGTCATGGAAGGCTTCCTCAAAATCCGGCTGAAGCCGTGGATACGCCGGCTGATCACCCGCGCCATCGCCATCGTGCCGGCGGCGATCGTCACCATCTGGTATGGCGACCAGGGCACGGCGCAGCTTTTGATCCTCACGCAGGTCGTGCTCAGCCTGCAGCTTTCCTTCGCGGTCTTCCCGCTCGTGATGTTCACCGCCAGCAAGGCAAAGATGGGCGAGCTCGTAGCACCGCGCTGGCTGAGCGGCATCGCCTATGTGATCGCAGTCGTCATCGCCGGGCTGAACGTCAAGCTGCTCTTCGACTTCGTCACCGGCTAACTGGTGAGAGTCGAAGCCTGGCATAGGCCGCCCGGCCGTTGTTGAAATCGTCGACGAGAGGGGAGAATTTGTGACTCCCCTCTTCGTGCATGATGAGCGGCGCGCGCAGCGACAGTCGCGCCCGCGATCCCTTGATCGCGGTTACCAGGATACGCACGGCGTTTTCACCCTCGCGCGGATGGATGGCGGTGATTTCGATGCCGCCGAAGCGCCGGCCGCAGGCAATAACGATCTCGGCGATCGATTGGGGCCTGGCGATCAGCGACAATTGCCCGCCGGGGATCATGATCGCGCCGGCCGTGCGGATCCAGCTTTCGAACAGGCCGTCGGTCATCGCATGGGCTTCGGCCTTCAGCGCATCCGGCGTGCGCCGATCGCCGCCATCGTTGAAGGGCGGGTTCATGATGACGTGGTGGAAACTCTCATCGGTGAGGCCGGCATCGTTGCGCGCCTTGGCGGTCAGCGTCACATCCGCATCGACGACGCTGACGCGGCCGGCGAGATGGGCATTTTCGGGCAGGAGGATGCTGCGACGGGCATAATCGGCCATCTCGGCCGACCGCTCGAACAGCACCACGTCCGCATTCGTGAGGCGCGAGGCAACGGCAAGGCCGGCCGCACCGGCGCCGGCGCCGAGATCGGCCACCCTGACCGGACGATCGTCGGCGACGAGGGCGGCAAGCAACATCGCATCCATGCCGGCGCGATGGCCCCTGCCCTTCGGCTGCACCAGATGAAAGGCGCCGCGATGAAAGGCATCGATGGTTTGGGCAGGCTTCCCGGTCATCCCACCCTCACCTCCTGTCGCGCAATTCGCCGCCGAGACCGGCGTCGATGAGGATGCGGCGGGCCTGGTCGGCCATCTCCTCGTCGACCAGCAGCCGGCGCGGCAGCATGCCGAGCGAGCCTTCCAACACGCTCATGCCCTGATCGGCGATGAAGCAATGAATGCCCGCATCCTTCATCAGGCTCTCGGCATAGGAGAGCAGAACGGGGTCGTTGGCGCGGATAAGTTCATGCATTTGCCGTCATTTTCCTTCCAATTTCGCCGTGCGCGACAATTCACCTCTTGCCGCGTCCATCGCCCCTTTCTATTGTCAGCTGCAGTGAATGAACAGGAGTCCGGGTCGTTGGGCGTGGTCATACCGCTTGAAGAAAGCAAAAACAAACTGGCATCCATAAAGCCGTTGGTCGATCTCACCAGGGCGGATATGGAGCGGGTGAACCAGCTCATTCTGTCCAAGGCCGGCTCAGACGTGCAGATGATCCCCGAAGTGGCGAACCATTTGATCTCGTCCGGCGGCAAGCGGCTGCGGCCGATGCTGACGCTGGCGGCCGCCTCGCTGTTCGACTACCGCGGCGAAAATCACGTCAAGCTCGCCACATCAGTCGAATTCATGCACACGGCGACGCTGCTGCATGACGACGTCGTCGACGAAAGCGACCTGCGCCGCGGCAAATCGACGGCGCGGATGATCTGGGGCAACCAGGCCAGCGTGCTGGTCGGCGACTTCCTGCTCGGCCAGGCCTTCCGCATGATGGTCGATGTCGGTTCGCTCGATGCGCTCGATGTGCTGTCTTCCGCCGCCTGCGTGATCGCCGAGGGCGAGGTGCTGCAGCTTTCCGTCGCCAAGAACATGGAGACGACCGAGGACGACTACCTCTCCGTCATCCGCGCCAAGACGGCGGCTCTCTTTGCCGCCGCCGCCGAAGTCGGGCCGATCGTCGCCGAAGCCGGCCGGTCCGGCCGCAACGCGCTGAAATCCTACGGCATGAATCTGGGGCTCGCCTTCCAGCTCGTCGACGACGCGCTGGATTACGGCGGCAAGGCCGCCGATCTCGGCAAGAATGTCGGTGACGATTTCCGCGAAGGCAAGATCACGCTTCCCGTCATCCTCGCCTATCGCCGCGGCACGCAGGACGAACGCGCCTTCTGGCGCGATGCGATCGAGGCCGGCAACAACAGTGACGCCAATCTGGAAAAAGCCCTCGGGCTGATCACGAAATACGGCACGCTCAGCGATACGATCGGCCGTGCGGTCCATTACGGCACGATCGCCCGCGACGCGCTGGCGCCGCTTCCCGAAACGGCATGGAAATCCGCCCTGATGGAAGTAATCGATTTCTGCATCGAGCGCGTCAACTGATCAAACGTTCTCGATCGCGGGCTGATTTTCTTGCGGCGCCGCTTCAAAAAAGCCATCCTGTTATGAATCAGTGATCGCAACTGATTTGCGGCCGGCATCATGGCCGGACGCTCTCGAAGAAAGGTTTCCTCATGCGGCAGAGACTTGCCATCCGTCTTCTTACGAGCGCAGCATTGACGGCTGTTCTTTCGCTCGGCGTCGTCGCCGGCGTGAACGCCGAAGATGCGGCCAAGACGGCGGGCGATGCCGGCAAGACCGACAGCTTCGATGCCGACAGCGTCACCACCTTCTCCGGCGCCTTCCTCGCCGCGCGCACGGCCGATGTCGATCATGATTACGAAACGGCCATCGCGCTCTACAAGAAGGCGCTGCAGATCGAGCCCGGCAATCCGGAGATTCGCCAGCGGCTGATGATCTCGCTGCTGCTCAACGGCGACATCAAGGAGGGCGTCAAATATGCCAACGACCTGAAGGGCGATCCATCGGTCGAGCGCATCACCACGATCGTGCGCGGCATGGATGCCGTGCGCCGCGACGATTACAAGACCGCCGAATCCATCCTGAAATACAAGGGTCCGAACGATCTCGACCGGATGATGAACGACCTGCTGCTCGCCTGGGCCCGGGTCGGCGCCGGCCGCGGCAAGGAAGCGCTTGCCATGGTCGAGAAGATGAAGGGCCCGGACTGGGTCCGCATCTTCCAGAATTACAATGCCGGCGCGATCGCCGTCGTCACCGGCGACGTGAAATCCGCCCGCCAGCACCTGAACGACGCCGTGCTCGACAAGGAAGGCGGTGCGACGGCGCCCGACACCTTCATGCGCGCGGTGATGGCGCTTGCCCGGCTCGAAGCGACACAGGGCAACAAGCAGAAGGCGCTCGACGCCGTGTCGGTCGGCGACAACCTGCTGCCGAACTACGCGCCGCTGAACGCGCTGCGCGACAGCATCGAAAAGGGCGAGAAGCAGGAGCAGCAGGTCAAGACCGCTGAGGAAGGGGCTGCCGGCGTGCTGTTCTCGGTCGGCGGCGCGCTGAACCGCGACGGCGCCGAGGACATCGTCTCGCTCTACCTGCAGACGGCCAAAGCACTCGACCCGAACAGCGCCGATACGCTGGTGCTGCTCGGCGGCATCGCCGAAAAGCAGAACCAGATGGACCGCGCCATCGCGCTCTACAAGAAGGTGCCGGAAAATTCGCCGATGCGCCGCATCTCCGAGCTGCAGCTCGGCCTTGCCCTTGCCCAGGGCGGCAAGGTGGACGAGGCGCGCAAGCACCTGCAGGCGCTGATCGCCTCCGACCCCAAGGACATCCGCAGCTACCTCGCCTATGGCAGCGTGCTCTCCGACGCCAAGGACTATGAGGCGATGGCGGCCAATTACGACAAGGCGGTCGAGGCGATCGGCCCCATCCCCGGCCGCGCCAACTGGAGCGTCTTCTTCCAGCGCGGCATTGCCTATGAGCGGTTGAAAAAGTGGGACCAGGCCGAACCGAATTTTCGCAAGGCCCTGGAGCTTAATCCCGACCAGCCGCAGGTGCTGAACTATCTCGGCTATTCCTGGATCGACATGAACCGGAACCTCGATGAAGGCCTTGGCATGATCAAGAAGGCCGTCGAGCTTCGCCCTGACGACGGCTACATCATCGATTCGCTTGGCTGGGCCTATTTCCGCCTCAACCGCTTCGACGATGCCGTCGACGAACTGGAGCGGGCTGCACAGATCAAGGCCGGTGACGCAACGATCAACGACCATCTCGGCGACGCCTACTGGCGCGTCGGCCGCAAGCTTGAGGCCGTCTATCAGTGGAACCGGGCGCTCGCCTCCGAGCCGGAAGCCGCCGAAATTCCGAAGATCAAGGACAAGGTCGCCAACGGCCTGCCTCCTGCCAGCGACGATGCCAAGGCGGCCGACAAAAAACAGCCGGATCCGGCACCCGTCACCCCGCCGCCGGTCGACAAGAAATCCTGACGGGCGGCAAACATGCCTGAAGCGGGCCTGGCCGAGGCTTTCGGCGTCACCGAAGAGGCGCGCGCGAAGATCAATCTCGCCTTGCATGTCACCGGCCAGCGGGCAGATGGTTACCATCTGCTCGATATGCTGGTGACCTTCGCCGATTGCGGCGACCGGCTGGGCTTTCTGCCTGCACAGGCCGACGCTTTCACGCTGTCAGGCCCTTTCGGCGAGACACTTGCCGGCGACGGCGGCAGCAACCTGGTGCTGCTGGCCCGCGACCTCCTGCGCGAGACGGTTGGCGCCCTCGCCTTCCCGGTACACATCCACCTGCAAAAGAACCTGCCGATCGCCTCCGGCATTGGCGGCGGCTCGGCCGATGCGGCCGCGACGTTGCGCGGACTGATGCGGCTCTGGGGCATGAGCTTGCCGGTGGAATCGCTTGCCGGCCTCGCGCTGAAGCTCGGCGCCGATGTGCCGATGTGCCTTGAAAGCCGGCCGCTGATTGCCCGCGGTATCGGCGAACGGATCGAAGCCGTGCCTGATCTGCCGGCCTTTGCCATGGTGCTCGCCAACCCGCTGAAGGGCGTTTCCACGCCCGAGGTCTTCCGCCGGCTGGCGGCAAAGAACAATCCGGTCCTGCACCTTGCCCCCGGTCTGTCCGGAACTTCCGGCTGGCTCACGGCAATCGGCTTGGCCCGCAACGATCTGGAGGCGCCGGCGCGCGAGCTGGTGCCTGAGATTACAATGATCTCGCAGATGCTGCAGGCCAGCGGCGCGCTCATCACCCGCATGTCCGGCTCCGGCGCCACCTGCTTCGGCATTTTTGCCAGCATGGCGGCGGCGAAAGAGGCGGCGTCAGCTCTTCACGGCGAGCGGCCCGACTGGTATGTCCAGGCGACGGAAACGGTTTCGGGAGGCATGTAATGGCAGGTCTGGACGAAAAGCGGCCGTTTATCGCGGTCGGCATCGCTGTCCTCACCGTCTCGGATACGCGCACGCCGGAAACCGACAAATCCGGCGATACGCTGGCGGCGCGAATCACCGAAGCGGGTCACCGGCTGGTCGACCGGGCGATCGTGCCTGACGACCGGGACAAAATCACCGCCCAGGTCAAGACCTGGACCGAACGGGACGACGTCGATGTCGTCATCACGTCAGGCGGCACCGGTTTTACCGGTCGCGATGTGACACCCGAGGCGCTGGAGCCCTTGTTCGAAAAGCGCATGGACGGCTTTTCCGCCGTCTTTCACCGCATCTCCTATGAAAAGATCGGTACGGCGACGATCCAGTCGCGCGCCACGGCAGGTGTCGCCAATGCCACCTTCATCTTCGCCCTGCCGGGCTCGCCCGGCGCCTGCCGGGATGCCTGGGACGGCATCCTGAAGGGGCAGCTCGACTACCGCAGCACGCCGTGCAACTTCGTCGAGATCATGCCGCGTCTCGACGAGCACCTGAAACGCGGCGCAACGAAGTAGACTGCCGGCAAAAAGCGGACGGCTTTTCTTATGTGGCAAGGCCTGGCAAGGCGGGCATCGTATCCCAGCCGTCCCCTGACAGCAGGATGCAGCTTATGCCGTGGACATCGGTGACGACGAGCGTCCAGGTACCGCTTTTGGCGGCATAAACCTCAAGAACGGAGTTCTGGTTTATCAATCCGACTGCGGTGAGCTTTTCAGTGAAGTTTCTATCAAGGAATTTGACGACGTCGGATCGGCCTGCGCAACTGAGCATCGTCTGCGACGCTGCCGAATGCGGATGCGCGATCATCAATGTCGGCAATATGACGGCCGCCAGGCCGTAAACCATACCGCGTACGCCGTAGAACCTACCGCGTGTCATGACGCACCTCCTCTCGCCGGGAACCCGGCAGAAGAGGAGATTTTCGCTGACCTGTTCCGCCGTCCACCGGCATTCCATGGCCATCCGTTGCGAAGCGAGGCGCTTCGGCGGCGCCATGGGCGAATTATAGCGCGAAATCTGTTTGGGCGCCATTTTTTGCGCGATGTGGGATGCTTCTCCGAAGGCGACCCGCCTCTTAGAGAAAACCCTTCCCCAACCCCTCTCCACAAGGGGGAGGGACTAAGCGGTGATGCCCGGCGGCGACCGAAGAGAGAGGTCTTGCTGACTGCTATCGTTTGACAGATGGTTACGACAGCGGCTCACGTGAAGCGGTGCGACACGTTAGCCCCTCCCCTTGTGGGAGTGGTTTTGGGCGGGTGAAGCGTAGAATTGCCTACCGCGCCGCGCTCGCCACCCAGGATGGAATCAATTCACACGCGAGCTTGCGCGGCTTCTGACCCTTAACGAACTCGGCAAGGCGCATGCCGCTCCTGGCGGCGGCCAGCGCCTGGCTTTTCGGCATCAGCAGTCCAAGCTCCAGCGGCGGCGCGGCGCGGCCGACGCGCTCGAAAAACGGGCGCCGGTAACCGCGCGATGCGGTGAAGCGGGCCGGCAGCTTATTAAGCGCGATATATTCGGCAATCGCGTCGATCCAGCCGGCCTGCGGACGCGCACCCGGCTCGACGAAAAGCAGCCAGTCGCCGCGGGCGGAACCGACGATGTCCTTGATATCCCACTGCGAGTGAAACCGGCAGCCGGCCGCGTCGGCGACCCGCGAAGTGCCGTCGCGCGAGCCGTGATCGAGCACCACGACATCGCTGACAAGACCCTCCACCGCACCCGCCACCAAAACCGATAAGGTCTGGGCCAGCTCGGATTCCTGATCCTGACATTCGAGAACAACTGTCAACATTGTCTAGTCATAATGCGCCGCACAAATTTTTGCCAGCGGCGTTTTCCGCATTTTGTTCTTGCATTGTTCTCATTTTGCCGATAGGAATTTAATCAGCAAAACGGGCGGAGGCGATCGCTTCCCGCTGCGGGAGATTCCGATGAGAGAGCAGTCCCTGGCAGGGCAGGCCGCATTCGCGCCTGCCAATACGGCAGATATTGCCGATGCGATGATCGTATCCTCGGGGCTGAGGGTCGAGGTCGACCGGCGCCGCGGGCGCGGCGCAGGGCTGAACCCGACCGGCCGCTTCGAGGCGTTGCAGCGGGAGACCTTTGACGACGGCTGGCAGACGCTGGAAGAGCTTCCGCCATTCAAGACCGAGGTGCAGATCGAAAAGCCGCGCACGGCCATCACCCGCAACGAATCGCCCGACGTCGCTTTCGACCGCTCGATCAATCCCTATCGCGGCTGCGAGCATGGCTGCATCTATTGTTTCGCCCGGCCGACACACGCCTATATGGGGCTATCAGCGGGGCTCGATTTCGAGACGAAGCTGTTCGCCAAGCCGGATGCGGCAAAGCTGCTGGAGCGGGAGCTCGCCAAGCCAGGCTACAAGGTGCGGGCGATCGCGATTGGCACCAATACCGACCCCTATCAGCCGGTCGAGAAGGAATGGCGCATCATGCGCGGCATTCTCGAGGTTTTGAACAAGGCGAACCATCCGGTTTCGATCGTCACCAAGTCAGCGATGATCCTCAGGGATCTCGACATTCTGCAGGAGATGGCGGCGAAGAACCTGGTGCGCGTCGGCATCTCCGTGACGACGCTCGACCGCAAGCTTGCCCGGACGATGGAGCCGCGCGCCGCCACGCCGCCGCGTCGGCTGGAGACCATTCACACGCTGTCGGAAGCAGGGATCCAAACGGCCGTGATGGCCGCGCCGCTGATCCCGGCGCTGAACGATCACGAGCTGGAGCGCATCCTCGAATCGGCCAAGGTGGCCGGCGCCGTCGAGGCGAGCTATGTCATCCTGCGGCTGCCGCTCGAGGTCAGCCCGCTCTTCCGCGACTGGCTGTTGCAGCATTATCCCGATCGCTACCGGCATGTGATGTCGCTGGTGCGCTCGATGCGCGGCGGCAAGGATTACGACGCTGAATTCGGCAAGCGCATGAAGGGCGCCGGCCCCTATGCAAGGCAGATCGCCCGGCGCTTCGAAATGGCGGCGAGGCGTTTCGGCCTGACGCGGCGTGGTCTGCCGCTGCGCGACGATCTGTTCGTGCCGCCTGATGGCAGCGGCGTCCAGCTGTCGCTGCTCTGATTTATAGATTTGCGCATCGGCCCATCGAGAAACCGCCCTGTTTTCGAGCCCGAGCGCAATTCCCGCGGATGGCCCTGACCGCTACCATCCGCCGGACCGTCCCCGGCCGCCGCCCTGATCCGGGGACTTGCGGGAAATCGGGTTGGCGTGCGAGGTTCAGCCGCATGAAACCTCGCACGCCACCCGATTCTCCCCTGCTTTTCGACACGGCTCCGCTCGTGCCGGATTTCCGCCTGGAGCTCAAAGCCCGCAAGGCCGGCCACTGGCCGGTTGCCGGCGCCGACGAGGCCGGCCGCGGGCCGCTTGCCGGGCCGGTCGTCGCCGCCGCCGTCATCCTCGACCCGAAACGCATCCCCGAGGGCCTCAACGATTCCAAACAGCTTTCGGCGCAGCGGCGCGAGGAATTGTTCGTGCAAATTCTCGCGACCGCGACCGTCTCGATCGCTTCTTCCAGCTCGACGCGCATCGACGAGACGGATATCCGCAAGGCAAGCCTCGACGCGATGCGCCGCGCCATCTGCAGCCTCGCCGTTCCGGCAAGCTACGTCCTGACCGATGGGCTCGACGTGCCGCCCGGCCTCGATTGCCCCGGGCAGGCCGTGGTCAAGGGCGATGCCCGCTCGGTCTCGATCGCCGCCGCCTCGATCGTCGCCAAGGTGACGCGCGACCGGATGATGGCCCGCGCCCACAATGTCTTTCCGGATTACGGCTTTGCCGCGCATGTCGGCTACGGCACGGCGCAGCACCGCGCCGGTATCGAGAAGCATGGCCCCTGCTCCCTGCACCGAATGAGCTTCCGGCCGCTGCGCAAGGGCGAGGACGGGCCCGAGATGGATGAGTTGATCCCGGAATAGGTCGCCCACAAGAAATCCGGGCAATGAGAAGCCGGACGAGCACTGTAGGAGGCGCGCGAGGAAAAGAGAGGCCGCGCCATATCCTCTTCTCCCCGGTGAAGGTGCCGGCAAGCGGATGAGGGGGCCGCACGGCACACCCCTCACGGAAAACCTATCCGCCACGCCAGCGGTAACGCCGCGCCCCACCGCCCTGAACACGGTTTGATACCAGGCCGGAACGGTCGAAGCCCGCATCGGTCTCATTTGGAAAGACCGGTTTCCTCGGCCCCCTCCTCCGCCCTACGGGCACCGACCTGGGTCGAGCCATGTATCTCGACCCGTCCTTCGGACCCCCGAGGGGAGAAGAGGGAATCGAGAGGGAGCGGCATGCCCTCGACCGGGACTGAGTCTTCATCAACAAACAAAAAGGCCGGGACATGCCCGGCCTTTCTTCATTCCATTCGATACCGCTCAGTTGAGCCGTGTCTTGACCTGGCCGACGGCATTGCCGAAGAGCTCGGACTGGACTTTGCCATCCGCCTTCTTGGCGAGCACCGTTTCGGCGGCCGCGATCGCCAGATCGACGGCGGCGGAGCGGACCGCCTTCATCGCCTCGGCCTCGGCCTGCAGGATCTTCTGCTCGGAGAGCGCCGTGCGATTGGCGACGAATTCTTCCGTCTTCTTCTTCGCTTCGGCAGTCAGCATCTCGGCTTCGCGCTCGGCGGCGGCAACGATGTGCGCCGCTTCGGCTTCCGCTTCCTTGCGCTTGCGCTGGTATTCGGCGAGCAGATGCTGGGCCTCTTCGCGCAGGCGCTTGGCTTCGGCCAGCTCGTTGCGGATCTGGTCGGCGCGGTCGTCGAGGGAGCGCGCCATCATGCCGGGGACCTTCAGGTAGACAACCAGCGCCAGGAAGAGAACGAGGCCGACAAAGGCGAAGAAAGTCGCGTCAAAAGCAAATTCCATCGATCAAGCCTCCTTCTTGGCGGCCGCGACGGCGGCGGCGACATCAGCCTGGGCAGCGTTGCCGCCAATCAGCTGTTCGACGACGGCAGCCGCCGTTTCCTCGGCAATGGTGCCGACATCGGCGAAAGCCTTCGCCTTGATGTCTGCGATGCGGACTTCGGCAGCCTTGATCTTTTCCGAAAGGCTCGTCTCGACGGCGCGGCGTTCCTCTTCGGCCTTGGCCTTGGCGGCGTCGCGGGCGGCGGAGCCGATCGCATTCGACTTGGCGCGGGCAGCCGCCAGTTCGCCTTCGTAGGTCTGGACGGCAGCGTCAGCTTCCGCCTTCAGGCGGCCTGCTTCTTCCAGGTCCTGGGAGATGCGCGTGTGGCGCTGATCGAGAATGGCCCCGATGCGCGGCGCGATGACCTTTTGCATAAGGAGGTAGAAGACGCCGAACGTAATCACCAGCCAGAGCAGCTGGGACGCGAAGGTCGTCGAATCGAAGGGCGGGAACGGGCCACGGGCGTGTTCGCCTTCGGCTACGCCGGTCTCGGTATGGACCTCGCCTGCGGCCGGAGCGCCATGCGCATCCGTGCCGGTCGCTGCCGCCGGTGCTTCCTCAGCGTAAGCCGGGGTCACAAAAAACATGCTCACCTCCAGGTGGACTGCAAATGCAAAGGATCACGGCTTGCGGTCGCAGGCCGTGATCCATCTATCCGCCGATATCAGACGGCGAAGAGGAGGAGGAGAGCGACGAGCAGCGAGAAGATGCCCAGAGCTTCCGTAACGGCGAAGCCGAATACCAGACGGCCGAACTGGCTGTCAGCGGCAGACGGATTGCGCAGAGCGCCGGAGAGGTAGTTGCCGAAGATGTTGCCGAGGCCGAGAGCCGTACCGGCCATACCAAAGCAAGCCAGACCTGCACCGATGAACTTTGCTGCTTCCGCTTCCATGTTGAACTCCTTTGAAATGGTTGTTGCGGCGAATGACTGACGCCCTTTGACGTCGATGTCGTTATCCTTAGTGCCCGCCCGGATGGATCGCGTCGTTGAGGTACATGCAAGTCAGCACCGCAAAGACGTAAGCCTGGAGGAAGGCGACGAGGAACTCGAGACCGGTCAGGGCGACGGTCATGATGAGGGGAAGAACGGCTCCGCCGATACCGACTGCACCGAGGGCTCCAAGCGAGGCAACGAAGCCTGCGAACACCTTCAGCGTGATGTGACCGGCGAGCATGTTTGCGAAAAGACGAACGGAGAGCGAAATCGGACGGGACAGGAAGGAAATGATTTCGATCAGGACGACCAGCGGCAGCAGAAGGCCCGGCACGCCCGAGGGCACGAAGACGTTCAGGAAGTGAACGCCGTGCTTATAGAAGCCGTAGACTAGGACCGTGCCGATGACGAGGATCGCCAGCGCAAAGGTCACGATGATCTGGCTCGTCACCGTGAAGAAATAGGGGAACATGCCGAGCAGGTTCGCCGTCAGGACGAACATGAAGAGCGAGAAGACCAGCGGGAAGAACTTCATTCCCTGCTTGCCCGCGCCTTCCTTCAGCATATTGGCGATGAATTCATAGGACATTTCCGCGACCGACTGCGAACGACCCGGCACGATGGCGCGGTTCGAGGTCGCGAAATAGAGGAAGCCTACGGCAACGGCAGCCGAAGCGGCCATGAAGAGCGAGGCGTTGGTGAACGAAAAATCAATTCCGCCGATTTCGATCGGGACAATCTTCTGGATCAGGAACTGATGAGTCGGATCGTTAGACACCGCTTGTTCTCTCTCTTTGGCCCGCAGGACGCGGGGTCATTGCACTGGACCGGGACCGGTCCTTATTTCTTGTCGTCCTTGTCGTCCAGGGGATGGGCCACCACCCCCGCAGACCGCAACACGTTCAGAACGCCGGCACAGAATCCGAGAAGCAGAAGAACAATCAACCCCCAAGGCGCCGTGCCAACAAAACGGTCGAGGAGATAGCCAAGGACGGCACCGACGATGATGGCGGCAATGAACTCGCTGGAAAGCTTCATCGCCTGGGCATAACCTTTGCGGCTTACCTCGGCGCGGGCTTCGTTTGCCTCGTCCACTTTCGCCTCGACGCGCTTGGTCGCGAGTTCCGCTTCCAGTTGCGCACGGCGCTTCTCAAGACTTTCCTCGCGGTCATCCGCCATGGATCTATCCTCACCTGCCCGTCGCCCGCACTCCCGCTACCCCGGTCATTCGGACGCCGGACGCGAAGGTTGAGACCCTTCCGGCCCGTTCTGAAGTCGCGCGCAACATAGTTTTAGGGATTAGTATAGTCAAGGTGTAGACAGCTTCTGTCCAGCGAGAAAATAATCCTATAGAATCAAATGGATAAAGCGATCACTAGTCGATCGCGCAAATTCGACGGAAAGAATCCGCTTTTCGGGGCGGGAAATCGGCCGGACCCGGACGATTTATCTCAGCTCCAGCCGCCGCCATAGGTGCGGTAGAAGACGTGGAGACCGATGCGGCCGACTTTTTCCATGGTCTTTGCCCATTTCGGCCGGACGTAGACGGCGTGGTAATGAGTCGCCGAGCCCACCTGCGGCAGCCAGATCTTGCCTGATGTCACCGCCATCGCCACGTCGCGGGCCATCCGCCAGCGATATTCCGAATTCACCCTGTCCTTGATGGTGTCGCAAGCGAAGGAAAACTGGCAGCGGTTGCGCCAATCCTCGTTCTGATAGACGACGCCGCAGATGCTCTTCGGATAGGCAGGATTGCGGACGCGGTTGAGGATGACCTGGGCAACGGCCGCCTGCCCTTTCACCGATTCTCCCCGCGCCTCGAAATAGATGCCGGAGGCAAGACATTGCTGCTCGCGGGCGGAAAAGACGCTTGCCGGCAGCACGCTTGCGGCCCAGGCGTGATCACGCGGGCCGATCTCCGGTACGAAGCGGCCGCTATCCGGTTCGGTCAGGATCGAATCGAACGGCGACTGGCGGGCATAGTCGGGTGCTGCCGGCGCGTAAGCCGTGGCCAGCACATCGGCCTTGTTGCTGGTGACGAGGCTTGCCAGCATCGCCGGCACGCCGCTCTCCTCGATCACCGGCTGCTTCTTATAGAAAGACGTGGCGATCTCGATTTCCTTGCCCTGGATCTTCGGCTTGACGAAGGCCGATCGGTCCTTGAGATCGAAGCTCGGCGTGAACAGCATCTTGGTGCGCTCGAGAATGGAGCCGGCGGAAAAATCCTTCGGCGGCTGCATCTTTTCCACCGCGACGATGCGGCCCTTCTTCATGCTGCGGTTGACGCGATCCTCGTCCGGCGTGTCTTCGTGGCCCTTCTCCTTGGCGGTGCCCTTGTCCTGGGCAGAGAAAGCGACCTTGCGGCCGTCGGGCAGCACCATGCCGGCGCCCGACGAGATCGAGCCCGTCACATCAGGATCGGCAAAGGCGAGTTCGGCCTGATGAATGGAGCCGGCCGGAGAATTGGTCAGAACCATGCGCCAGCTCTCGCCCTCACGATCGAGACCGGCGAGCATGGTGGCGAGATCGGCGTGAGAGGCAACGCTCGGGAAGATCAGCCAGCCGGCGAGCCCGAAGATGACAGGTGACACCCAGTTCTCGGGAAGAAGACGCAGCTTGCTACGGGAAGAGCTCTTTCGACGCAACACCAACTCCGGGCATGGAACGCGGGAACATTCCATCGAAAATCTCTCATTAACCTTGACGTCCGGTTAACGAGCCGTGCCGGAATGTGACCATCGCGGTTTTGGATATTCGAATTTGGCTGGTTTGACGGGACGCATCTCCCAATCTCCGTCATCCTCGGCCTTGAGCCGAGGATCCATGCCGCGGCTGATGATGGGTGCCGTGTGGATGCTCGGCTCAAGGCCGAGCGTGACGGAGGACGAGGTGACGGAAGTGCAAAACAGCGGGAAGACCCGCGTCAGGGCTGTCGCCCGCACCCATCAAATAATGACGTGCGATCCCAGTTCCACCACGCGGTTTGCCGGCAGGCGGAAGTAGTCAGAAGGGTTGGCGGCGGCGTTGGCAAGGGCGATGTAGAGCCGGTCCTGCCAGTAGGGCATGCCTGACTTGGCGTCCGGCACCAGCTTGCGGCGGCCGAGATAGAAGGAGGTCGACATGATGTCGAACTTCAGCCCCGTCTTGCGCAGCGTCGCTAAGGCCTGCGAAACATTCTGCGATTCCATGAAGCCGAACAGCAGTTCGACGCGCGAGAAGCGCTCGGAGATCTGCTCGACCTTGTAGCGGTCGTGGCTCGGCACGCGCGGCTTGTTGACCGTGCGGATCGTCAGGATGACGTTGCGGTCATGCAGCACGTGGTTGTGCTTGAGATTGTGCAGCAGCGCGGCGGGAGCCGATTCCGGATCGCTGGTCAGGAAGATCGCCGTGCCGGGAACCTGGGCCGGCGAATGCTCGCTCTTGCGCTCGATGGAACTGACGAAGGAAGCGAGCGGAATATCTGTATGCCGGGTCTTTTCCAGCAGGATCGCGGTGCCGCGGCGCCAGGTCCACATGACGACGGTAAAGGCGGTGGCGATCAGGATCGGGATATAGCCGCCATCGTGGATCTTCAAAAGATTGGCGCCAAGGAAGATCAATTCGAGCATGACCAGCGGCGCAAGCGCCACCACCGCGAGGGGAAGCGACCAGTTCCAGCGGGCGCGGACGAATTCGAAGGCCATGATCGAGGTGACGACCATGGCGCCGGTGACGGAAATGCCGTAGGCGGTCGCCAGCGCGTCGGAGGTCTTGAAGCCCAATACCAGGAAGATGACACCGAAGAACAGCACGGCATTGACCGACGGTACGAAGATCTGCCCGGTATTGGTTTCCGAGGTGAAGAGGATTTCCATGCGCGGCAGGAAGCCGAGATTGATGCCCTGACGCACCATCGAGAACGCGCCGGTGATGACTGCCTGACTGGCGATGATCGTCGCGGCGGTCGCCAGGATGACGACCGGCAGCAGCGCCCATTTCGGATACATCAGGTAGAAGGGATCGGACATCGTCATCGGATTGCCGAGAACGAGGGCGCCCTGGCCGAGATAGTTCAGAGTCAGCGCCGGAAACACCAGTGCGAACCAGGCCCATTGAATCGGGCGGCGGCCGAAATGGCCGAGATCGGCATAAAGCGCCTCGGCGCCGGTCACCGTCAGGAAGACGGCGCCGAGCACGACGACGCCGTAAAAGCCCTCATGCAGCAGGAAGCTAACAGCATAATAGGGATTGAAGGCGGCAAGGATGCCGTAGTCATCGGAGATGTGGGAAATGCCGGCGGCGGCCATGACCAGGAACCAGACGGCGGTGATCGGGCCGAAGAACTTGGCGACGGCGCCGGTGCCGCGCGATTGCACGACGAAGAGCAGCGCCAGGATCACCACCGAAATCGGCACGATATATTCCGACAGCCTTGGTGTGACGAGCTTCAGGCCCTCGACCGCCGACAGCACCGACAGAGCCGGCGTGATCATCGCATCGCCGAGGAAGAGGGCAGCGCCCATCAGGCCGAGCAGCATCAGTAGGGCGGTATGGCCGTTGGCGGTCTTCATCAGAAGAGCAAGCAGCGACAGCGTGCCGCCCTCTCCGTCGTTATCGGCGCGCAGCAGGAAAAGCACATATTTGATGGTGACGATGATCGTCAGCGCCCAGATCATCAGCGAGATCAGGCTGATCACCTCGAAACGGGTGACGCCGTCATGGGCAACGGGCTTCAGCGCCTCGCGAAATGCATAGAGCGGGCTCGTGCCGATATCGCCGTAGACGACGCCGACGGAACCGAGCGCGAGATAGAACAGCTTGCGCGGCGTCATATGGCGGTCGTGCTGATGACTCTCTTCGGACATGAAATTTCAACAGGCTCCTCAGAGCCAGCCTTTCCAGCGAAAAAAGAAAAAGGGGATCACGGCTGATATCACCATCAAAGCCAGCGAGAAGGGGTAACCCGCCGTCCAGGCCAGCTCCGGCATGACCTGAAAGTTCATGCCATAGACGGATGCGACCAATGTCGGCGGCAGGAACACGACCGAGGCGATGGAGAAAATCTTGATGATCGAATTCTGTTCGATGTTGATCAGGCCGAGCGACGCGTCGAGCAGGAAGGTGATGTTGGCGGCGACGAAGGAGGCATGCTCCGACAGCGACTGGATATCGCGCGAGATGGTGCGGCAGAGCTCCTTCGCCTCGTGATCCTGCTGGATCGCCGGGATCGTGTGAAAGAAGGTCAGCAGCCGGGACAGCGACCCGAGGCTGTCGCGCAGCTTGCTGATCATGCGGTGATAACCGGCAATATCCCGCAACTTTTCCTCAAGGTAGTTCGATGGCTTGCGCACTTTTTTCGCCCGGTCGCCGAAGACATGGATTGACAGGATGTCGATGCGCGAGACGGAGATTTCGAGGATTTCGGCGGTCCGGTCGACGATCGTCTCCAGGAGCTTGGCGAGGAGAGCCGCGCCGCTGCGCCAGTTTTCCGGCAGCCGGTGAAGGGCAGCGATGAAAAGCGCGAAGGATTTGGGGTGGGCGTAACGGATGGTGACCAGGCGGTCTCCGGCCAGAATGAAGGCGACATCGGTGAGCGTCGGCGCGTCGGTATCGGCTTTCCAGACGAGCGAGGCGGTCATGAAAACGGCGTCGCTTTCGACGTAAAGACGGGCCGAAGGCTCGATATCCTTGAGGTCGTCGCGGGTCGGCACCTCGATGCCGAGAACTTTCTCGATATAAAGTTCCTCTTCGCGGGTCGGCTCAATCATGTCGATCCACACGACATCCTTGGGAAAGGATGCCGGCTGCGACAGATCGCGGATCTCGACCGATTTACAACTGGAACTGTAAGCGGTGATCACCGGCAGCGTCTCCGATGCTCACGACACTTCGTGGTCATCGCCATTGTCATCGAAAGCCTTTCCATGCGGCCGCCGTCGCGGCAATGCGAGGGCGGCTCGTCCCAGGTCCAAACGGAAGCGGATCAAGAAAGTTCATAAAACTCCGGCTGCATCCGGCCTTCAAGGCCAGCATGCGCATTGTGCTCCACCGCATCGCAGTTACCAATCCTTCGATCTTGCAGGCGGGCCGGACCCTTCGAAAACGAAGACGGCCGTCTTGAGCATCTGCAGCAACGCCATCATGGCGCCGCGGCATATGAAGCAAAGCCGTGAAATAATCAAGACATCTTCCGTGAAGCGCGGCTTTTCACCACGTTTCGCCCCCGATTGGGGTGATCGCCGCGGTGATTCGGCGCTTGGCCGTCCGGTATGCCCTTACGCCGGCTCCACCATGCCAGTTCCGGCAGGCCAGCGTTATTCGAAGACGATCGCCGGAGCCGGGCGCTGGGACTGGCCAGCGAGCTGCTCCCAGACCTTGGCGGCGATGCCGCGATAGATGCCGGCGACGACGCCGTTCGGGTCGGAGGCGACGAGCGGGGTGCCGGCGTCAGAGGTTTCACGAATATTCATCGTCAGAGGCACTTCGCCGAGGAAGGGCACCCCGATGCGCTCGGCCTCCTTGCGCGCGCCGCCGTGACCGAAGATGTCGTAACGGGTGCCGGTGTCGGGCGCAATGAAATAGCTCATGTTCTCGACGATGCCGAGCACCGGCACCTCGACCTTGCGGAACATGTTGAGGCCCTTGCGGGCGTCGATCAAAGCGAGATCCTGCGGCGTGGAGACGATGACGGCGCCGGCAAGCGGCACCTGCTGGGCCATGGTCAATTGCGCATCGCCGGTGCCGGGCGGCATGTCGACGACGAGGACGTCGAGCTCGCCCCAGGCGACTTCGCGCAGCATCTGCAACAGCGCCGACTGAACCATCGGCCCGCGCCAGATCATCGCCGTCTCCTCGTCGACGAGGAAGCCCATCGACATGACCTTGAGGCCGTAATTCTCCATCGGATTGATGATGCGGCCGTCGATCTGCGTCGGGCGGCCGGATATCTTCAGGAGCCGCGGCATGGAAGGCCCGTAGATATCGGCATCGAGAATGCCGACGCGAAGGCCGTTGGCGAGCAGGCCGAGCGCCAGGTTGACGGCGGTGGTGGACTTGCCGACCCCGCCTTTGCCGGAGGCGACGGCGATGATGGCGCCAATGCCGGGCACGCCGATCTTGCCGGCCCGCGGCGGCTGTTGCTGGGGCGCATGGGCGTGATGCTGATGATCGTGGCCGCCATGATCATGACCGGCATGGCCGTGCGGCGGATTCGGCGCCGGGCGGGCAGCGGGTGCTGCGGCCGCCGCCTTCCTGTCCGCCGTCAGCGTGACGAGCGCACCCTTGACACCCGGCATCTCCTTGATGACGCGCTCGGCGGCGAGCCGCATCGGCTCCAGCTCCTTGGCGCGCTCGGCCGGGACGGTGATGGAGAAATAGACCTTGCCGTCGGAGATGAACACATCGGAGACCATGCCGAGCGCGACGATGTCGTGCTCGAGATCCGGTCCGCGCACGGTCTTCAGCGTTTCGAGAACCTGTTCCTTGGTGACGTCGGTCATTCCACCCTCACTGCTTCTTCTTGGATCACAGATAGTGGAGGCGCACGTCTTCGCCAAACAAAATCATCGGGAGGAAAATCGATTTGCCGGCTTTCAAAAACGCCGGCCGGGATTGAATCCGTTGCGGCCATCAAGTCCGCCGGGCTTTCGCCCTGATGGCCGCAACGGTCTCTCTCCCCGAAAACCGGCACAATGCGGGGCGAACTAGCGCAAGGGGAAAAAAAGGCCAGAAAAAAAGTGACCGGCAGCAGGAGATCGTGAACAGCTGCGCGAGAAGCGGTGCCGAAAGGCAACAACCGCCGCCGACGCCGAGTGCCGGGAGAGAAGCGGCATCGGCGTCGGCGAGCAGTGTGTCGGCCGCGCCATTTGCTGGCGCTGGTCATCAAAGTCCCCTCCGGACCTCTGGCAGAAGAGATGCAGAAAGCGTGCCAGCTGGAAAAACCGGGAAACACGGTCGGAAGCGCCGGGACGACGCTCCGATTTGCCTACACGCTGGGCGGCCGGCCGGAGCGGATCGCCGTCTTTGCAACTTATTTGATCAGGCCGATCCGCAGCGCCTTGGCGACGGCTTGGGTGCGGTTGACGGTGTCGAGCTTCTTGGTGGCGCGGTTGAGGTAATGATTGATCGTATGCTCGGACAGCGCCAGGATTTCCGCGATCTCGGCGCTGGTCTTGCCCGCCGCCGTCCAGTTCAGGCAATCGATCTCACGGTCGGTCAGCGCATCAGTTATGCGGGTATCGAGGTTGCGGACCTCGGCAAGCCTATCGAAGACATGGATGGCGATGTAGCAAAGCTCGCGCATCTCAGCGGCGCTGAACGGTTCGCGGTCGCCGGAGAAGGAGACGGCGCCTCGCAGGCCGGAGGCCTCATGCGTTGGGAAATAGGCCCCGCGTATCATCCTGAAACGCTCGAACAACCCCGTGACCAGAGCGGACTTCCCGTCGTCACGCGACCAGGCCTCCCGTGACATGTCGTAAAAGAACGGCCGCGTCGATGTTCTCAGCCGCCTCAGAACAGGGCTGTTCACCATCAGCGCTTCCTGATCGTAGAGCGCCAGAAGCTCAGCCGGCCAACTGGTGATGACGGTGCTGCCCTGCAGGTCGAGAGAGGTGATCGGCGGCAGGTTGAGAACCATGAAGGCGCGGCTGCGATAGGCTTCGGTAACACGTTTCAAGAAGCGGAATATATCAAACTGCGTCTTCAGGCCGGCGATTTCGTTGTAATCGACTTCTTCTTCCGTTTGCGACAAGGGTTCCATCACATTTCTTCATCTTCCGCGCCGCGGCCGTTCGCTTGTGGGGGAATGACGATTGGCGTGGATCAATCGGCCGCGGCGTTTAAGCATTCGGCCGTTAAGTGTCATCGATTTCGCGGACTATTTGCAGTTGTCGTGATTCGTCGGCAAATCTCAATTTTTTCCGTGTCTTATCCATGTCGTTAATTCCAGGACCGCGGCTCATACCATCTGGCTAGCGACGGGGGCCGAGGCGGATACGCATGCCTTCCATGATTCTTTCGGCTGCCCGCTGAACCGGAACGACCCATTGGGCGAGAAGTTCCATCGACAGGCGGTAGGCCGGGCCGGTGATCGAGACGCCGCCGAGAAAAGTCCGATCTTCCGACCAGATGGGCGCGGCGACGCAACGGATGCCGGCCTCGTGCTCCTCACGGTCGAACGCATAGCCCTGATCGGCGATCTCACGGATTTCAGCGAGCAGACTTGCTGGGGTGGCGTGGGTGGCGGCGGTAAAGCGGGTGAAATTCACGCCGGCGAGGAGATCGACCAGGCTTTCGGCCGGAAGCAGCGAAAGGGCGGCCTTGCCGACGCCGGTGCAGTAACAGGGCGAGGCATTGCCGATCTGCGAATACATGCGCACCGGCTGGCGGCCCTCGACCTTGTCGAGGTAGATGATCGACTGCCCCCTGAGAACGCCCAGATGCACGGTCTCGCCGGTCGCCTGCTGCAGATCGACAAGATGCGGTTCGGCGATCAGGCGGAACTCGTTGCGCGCCCAGCTGCGGGCGGCGAAATCGAGCAGGCGCAGGCCCGGCGCATAGCGGCCGTCGCCGTCGAGCTCGAGCAGCCCCTCCTCGACCAGGTGGCTGAGCTGGCGATGCAGCGTGCCGCGCGGCTGGCCGGCGAGCGACAGGATATCGGTAAAACGCAGCGGCCCATCCGCATGGGTGACGAGATCGAGCAGGACCATCAGCTTGCCGAGTGTGCCGGTCTCGCGTGCCTGCGCCATGCCGTCGCCGTCTGCATTCATCGTCTCATCCGCCCTTGACAGAAAGGGCAGCATAATTCGATAATTCCATATAGTCAAATTAAGTTCCAAATAATGGAACAACACCTCTTCGGGAGAAGACGATGACCGCGACGTCAGCCCAGTTTCCGGAGTTCAAAGACCGAGCCGTGCTCGTGACGGGCGGCGGATCGGGCATCGGCGCGGCGATCGTCGAAGGTTTTGCGCGCCAGGGCGCCAAGGTGTCCTTCATCGACATTGCCGAGACCGCCGGGCGCGCACTTGCCGAGAGGCTGTCGCCTGAGACGGCGTATCCGGTTTCCTTTTATCATGCCGACTTGCGCGACATCGAGGCGATCCGGCGCACCGTCGATACCGTCGTTGCCGCTTCCGGGCCGATCCGGGTGCTCGTCAATAATGCCGCCTGGGACGACCGCCACGAATTCGACGCGGTCACCGAGGCCTATTGGGACAACAACCAGGCAGTCAACCTGCGGCATGTGTTTTTCGCCTCGCAGGCTGTGGCGCCATCGATGCGGTCCGCCGGTGGCGGCGCGATCATCAATATGTCGTCGATCGCCTTCAAGCTCAACATGGGCGGTTTTCCCTCCTATGCGGCAGCGAAGGCTGCGGTCGTCGGATTGACGAAGAGCATGGCCGGCAGGCTCGGCCCGGAGAATATCCGGGTCAACTGCATTCTGCCCGGTATGGTCGTCACCGAACGGCAGATGCAGCTCTGGCTGACCGAAGAGAGCATCGCCCGCTCAGTCGAGCAGCAATGCCTAAAGGTCGCGCTCAAAGCCGATGCGATTGTCGGCCCCTGCCTGTTTCTTGCATCCGACTGCGCGGCTGGAATGACCGCCCAGTCCCTGATTGTCGATGGAGGCATTCTGTAATGACGAATCCCGCTTATGTCGCGGTGGACTGGGGCACCAGCAGCTTCCGGCTGTGGCTCATCGGCCGGGACGGCAGCGTCCTTGCCGAGCGCCGCAGCGGCGAAGGCATGACGAGCGCGGCAAAAACCGGCTTTTCCGCCGTACTTGCCAGCCATCTCGCCGCTGTCGAGGCACCGGAAAATCTGCCGGTTATCGTCTGCGGCATGGCCGGCGCCAGGCAGGGCTGGATCGAGGCCGGTTACGTCGACGTGCCCGCGCCGCTTGCCGCCATCCTCACCGGCGCGGTCTCCGTGCCCGGCGAAAGCCGCGACATCCGCATTCTGCCGGGCCTTGCCCAGCGGCAGGCGGCGACACCCGACGTCATGCGCGGCGAGGAAACCCAGCTCCTCGGCGCACTCGGCAGCACCAGTGCCGGCGCCCAGGCGGTCTGCATGCCCGGCACGCATTCGAAATGGGTGCATGTCAGCGACGGAAAGGTCAGCGGCTTTTCCACCTTCATGACCGGCGAACTCTTCGACGCGGTCAGCAAACACACGATCCTTGCGCATGCCGTTGCCGGGGCCGAGGCGCAGCCGGCGGATGCGGCGGCCTTCGAGGCGGCGGTCGCGGCCGCCTTCGCGCGCCCGGCTCTTGCCTCCAACCTGCTGTTTACCGCTCGCTCCGGCCAGTTGCTGCACGGGATCTCCGCCGCTGCCGCGCAAGCCCGGCTCTCCGGCACGCTGATCGGCCTCGAAATCGCCGGCGCGCTGCAGGATGCCACCAACGCAGGCATCATCCTCGTCGCCTCCGGACGCCTGCAGGCGCTCTACGAACAGGCCTTCAAAATCCTTTCCCTCGCCTTCACCGCCATCGATGCGGACGCCGCCGTGCGCCGCGGGCTGTCGGCCGCCGCCGAAGCCATCTGGCCGAATTGAGAAAGCTGACACGATGAACCGTATCCCCTTCCCCGATATGAAGCGCCCGCTGATTGCCATCCTGCGCGGCATCCGGCCGGACGAGACCGAAAGCGTCGTCGGCGCGCTGATCGACAACGGCCTGACGGCGATCGAGATTCCGCTCAACTCGCCGGAGCCGTTCAAATCCATCGAGATCGCCGCCAAGATGGCGCCGCCTGAGGTGCTGATCGGCGCCGGCACGGTGCTGACGGTCGAGGCGGTCGACAGCCTGAATGCGGCCGGCGGCAAGCTGCTGGTGACGCCGAATGTCGAACCCGAGGTGATCATCCGGGCGCGCCAATACGGCATGGTGACGATGCCGGGCGTCTTCACGCCGACCGAGGCACTAGCCGCAGCGCGGGCAGGCGCCACCGGGCTCAAATTCTTTCCGGCGAGCGTGCTCGGTCCCTCCGGGATCACGGCGATCCGCGCGATCCTGCCGCCGGAACTGACGATTGCCGCCGTCGGCGGCGTATCGGACAAGAATTTCGCCGATTACACCAGGGCCGGCATCTTCGCCTTCGGCCTCGGCACCAGCCTCTACAAGCCGGGAATGAACGCGGCAGAGGTTGCCGAGCGTGCCAAGACGACCATTTACGCCTATGATGCAGCCATGGGAGCGTGAAGGTATGACCGACATCTACGAGTTCGAAGGCAAGACCCTTTGCAACACCAATTCCGTCCTTGGCGAAGGGCCGACCTATGATCCGGACAGCAATACGGTCTGGTGGTTCAACATCCTCGGCAAGGAGTTGCACGAACTCAGACTGGCGACGGGGGAAAAAAAGGTCCACCCGCTGCCGGTGATGGCAAGCGTGCTCGCCCGCATCGACGCCGGACGGCAGCTGATCGCGACCGAAGAAGGGCTTTTCGTGCGCGATCTCGCAAGCGGCAACCTCACCTTCTACGCCGCTCTCGAAAACGACAGGCCGGAAAACCGCTCCAATGACGGCCGCACCCATCCCTCCGGCGCACTCTGGATCGGGACGATGAGCAAGCGGGCGGAAAACCAGGCCGGCGCCATCTATCATGTCGCTGGCGGCAAGGTGACGAAGATCTTCAATGGCATCAGCATCCCGAATTCGATCTGCTTCTCGCCCGACGGCGCGATCGGCTACTACACGGATTCCCGCATCAACCGGCTGATGCGCGTCATGGTCGATCCGCACACCGGCCTGCCGGCGGGCGAGCCGATCGTGCTCGTCGACAGCATGAACGAGCCCGGCGACATCGACGGCTCGGTGGTCGATGCCGACGGCTATATCTGGAATGCCCGCTGGGGCGCCGGCGTCGTCGATCGTTACAATCCCGATGGGCTGCGCATCTCGCGCTACAAGGTTCCCGCCGTCCAACCCTCCTGCCCGGCCTTCATCGGCGTCAATGCCGACCGGCTGGCGGTGACGACAGCCTGGGAAGGGCTCGACGAGGACGCCCGTTCGGCCCAGCCCTCGGCCGGCGCGCTGCTCGAACTCGGCATCGAGGTCAAGGGTGTGTTCGATCCCGTCTACGTCATCTGAAGACGGCGCCTTGGGACCACAATTCGAGGCGCCCCCGAGGGGGGCGCTTTTTCGTTTCAGCGCCATCCGTGGATAAAAGTTCCGTGAAAATCGAGAAATTTTCCGTGTTTTCAACCGGAACCAATCGGCGCACCACTCATTCTCCCTTGGAACCGGCGTGGCAAGGTTCATTGCCGGGTCGCGCTCACTCTAGGGAAATGAAAGTAGGTTCGAAATGACACGCAAACTTTTGACGACCGTTGCCGCTGGCGCGCTGTTTGCCACGGCTTTCGCACCAGCGGCATTCTCGCAGACCGCGCCGCAGCCTGCGGATCCCGCTGCTCCAACCCAGGCAGCGCCTGCTGATCCGGCAGCACCGAAACCGGTCACTCCTGATGTCACCAAACCGGCAGGCGATGCCGCACAGGCTCCGGCCGCAACCCCGAGCACCGATATGGCTCAGGGCACTTATTTGACGGAGCAGGCTCCGGACCAGATCAGCGCCAACACCTATATCGGCCAGTCGGTCTATAACGCCAACAACGAAAGCATCGGCAGCATCAACGACCTGATTCTGAAGAAGGACGGCGGCATCGTTGCCGCGATCGTCGGCGTCGGCGGCTTCCTTGGCATTGGCGAAAAGGATGTTGCAGTTCCGATGGAAAAGATCACGGTCGCCCAGAACACCCAGGACGGCAGCCTCAAGCTGACGACCACCGAAACGGCCGAATCGCTGAAGGCCGCGCCTGAATTCAAGACGCTGGCAATGCAGGCCGCAGAAAAGGCCCCGGCCGCAACCGGTACCGATACGACGGCAACCGGCTCGACCACGCCTAAGTAAACCACGCGCGGTAGTATAGCGTAGGCGATGGCGCTCCTAGGGGCGCCATCGCTATTTCTGTTTCACTTGATGGCAAAGCGAAACCGTTGCACTTTTGCTGGAATTGGGCTTGGCTGCTCTACGCAATTCCGGACGCAAAACCGCTGCGCACTTTTGCTGGAATTGGGCTTGCCTGCTCTACGCAATTCCGGACGCAAAACCGCTGCGCACTTTTGCTGGAATTGCTTATGCGCTGACGCGCTCCGCCATCGCCGCATCGTAGTAGTTCTCGTGCAGGAAACGCAGCGTGGCGATGCCGTCGGCCGGGCGGCCGAAATGATAGCCCTGGCCCATGCCGCAGCCGAGTGTGCGCAGTTTCACCGCCTCGGCGTAATCCTCGATTCCCTCGGCCACGACTTCCAGTTCCAGGCCGTCGCACATGGCAAGGATCGCCTTGATGATGTGTTCGGAGGCGCGGTCGGAATTGATGCGCGAGACGAAGGCGCGGTCGATCTTGATCTTGTCGAAGATGAAGTCGCGCAGGCGCCCGAGGCTCGACTGGCCGGTGCCGAAATCGTCGAGCGAGATGCGCACGCCGGCGGCGCGCAGATCGGCGATGATGCGGTGGGCGGTGTCGGCCGAACCCATCACCGCCGTCTCGGTGATCTCCAGTTCCAGACGATGCGGATCGAAGCCGACCCGGCCGAGGATCGACAAGATGCTGCCGCTCGTGCCGGGATCCATCAGCTGCGCCGAAGAAAGATTGAACGACAGGAACAGTTCGCGCGGCCAGGAGAGCGCCGCTTCCGCGGCCTTGCGCAGCAGCGTTTCCGACAGGGCGTCAATGAAACCGCGCTCTTCGGCGAGCGGCACGAAGACGCCGGGCGAAACGAAGCCGAGATCGGGATCGTTCCAGCGCGCCAGCGCCTCGAAGCCGACGACCTGATTGTTTGATAGCGAGACGATCGGCTGGAAATGCACATCGATCGCGTCCGATATGATGGCGTTTCTCAGCGCCTGCTCCAGCTGCGTGGCGCGCTTCATCTCCTGGGCGATCTCGCGCGAATAGACGGTGATCTGGCCGCGGCCGCGGCGCTTGGACCGATAGAGCGCCGTTTCGGCGCTCTTCAGCAGCTCCTCGCAGTCCTCTCCGGCAAAAGGGTAGATGGCAAAGCCGAAGGAGGCGGAGAGACGGACGTTGCGATCGCCGAGATCATAAGGCGCCGACAGCACCTCGCGGATCATCTGGCCGAATTTCTCCGCGCTCGCCCGTTCGAAAATCAACGGCAGCACAAAAGCGAATTCGTCGCCGTCGTGACGGGTGACCAGCGCGCCGTCCGGAATACAGGCCTTGAGGCGATGGGCGACTTGGCAGAGGATTTCATCGCCGGCCGACGAGCCGAAAAGATCGTTGATCGGCTTGAAGCTGTCGAGATTGGCAATGCCGATGGTGAAGGGAGCCGGATCGCTGGCGCGCTCGGCAGAAATCTGCAGGACCTTTTCGCGCATGCGATTGCGGTTCCCCAATCCGGTCAGCGGATCGGTATAGGCCATCGCCTGAAGCTCATTGTGACTCACGGTCAAGGAAGCCATGTCCGCCGATTTCTTCATGCAAACCCGAGCTTTCCTCCGCAGCCGAGCAAAGAATGACCGGCATTTCTTAACAATTCGCTAGTAAATCAGCTGCCCGGACAGCCCGATTCGCTCCAAATTTGGGAGCTGACGCTATCGGCGAGACCAGGATGCCGTCATGAGAAGACGGACATATGTTCAGTATCACGCGCTCGTTCGAACCCGGGCGCCCTCTTCCACCAGATATTTCTGAAATATCGCCTCGAGCATGTCGGGGCTGACGGGTTTCATGATGACATCGTCCATACCCGATTTGGCGCATTCGGCTCGATCGCGCTCGAAGGCCTGGGTAAGCACGCCGATGATCGGGGTGCGAGCTGCGGCCCCGCCTTCCTCCATCTGCCGGATCAGGCGCGCGGCTTCGAAGCCGTTGAAGCCCGGCAGGGAAATATCCATCAGCACCACCTGCGGCCTGTGTTCGGCCCAGAGGCGCACGACCTCGTCGCCAGTCGCAGCGATCATATGGCGATAACCGAGTCCCTCGAGGATCTGTGTGAAGACGATCTGGTTGATATCATTGTCCTCGGCGACGAGAACCTGCAGGCCGACCATGTCATCGGAGATGCTGATTTCCCAATCGGCATCCGTGCCGGCGCCGTCGTTGCGGCTGTTGCGATTGAAATGGCGGGCGATCTGGAAGGTGAGTTCGTTGGCGATCTGGAAGCCGTCCATGACGAGCGCCGGTATGCCGTATTGCTCGGAGAGCTCGAGGCAGCGCATGCCCATCTGATTGTCGATGATCAAGAGATCGAGCGAGATGCCGGAGGAGGTGGCGATTTCCAGGAAGCGCTCCTCCTCGTCCTCGCCGCGCACCGAACAGGATTCGAAACCGTATTTCGACAGCGTGCGCAAGGCCGCGGCCTCGGCGGCGAGGTCGGCGGTGACGACAAGGATCTTGCGGCCGGAGAAATTCTCCGGAACGATCGCTTCCATCGCCGCCGGCTCGCGACGCTCCACCGCGCTCGGCACCGGCACATAGGCGCGGCGATAGCTCTGGTTGGCGGATGTGGTGATCGCCGAGGCGCGGTCGAACTCCTCGAGATCAGCGCCGTCGCGCGGCAGGTCCTGCGTCGTCGACACCAGGAAATAGCGACCGGGCTTGCCGATACGGTGCTTGCGGCTGACGATGTCGCGCTCGATGCCGTCTCGGGAGATCTGTCGCTGGCGGGAGATCGACATCTCGCCGGTTTCCAGCACGTGACAGTCGCTTTCTTCGAAGCGTTTGGCGATCTCGGGCGAAAAAAGATCGCCGCTCTTGCGTCCGAGCACCTCGTCGGCGGTGGTCTGGTACTTCTCGCAGAAGGCGAGATTGACCGCGACATAGGTAAGATTGCGGTCCTTGACGAAAAGCGGGAACGGCAGGTTATCTAGAATGTCTTCGGTGAGCTGCACCCGCTCCAGGTCCGAGCGCCACTGCTCCTCGCGCTTCTTGTCTTCGGAAATGTCCGAGACGATGGTGACGCCGTAACCGCCCGGCAGCCTGCGCTTGACGAAGCGGACCCAGCTGTCGGCGCCATGACGCTCGACCGCATCGAAGCGCTCGCGCCAATGCGAGGCAATCTTCTGCGACAGCCAGTCCTCGCGGCTGAGCGAGCCGCCCTGCCTGACATCATATTGCTGACGAACGCCGGTATCGTAGATCGCGCCCAGGAAATCGCGCAGCCGTGTGCCCGGCTTCAGCATCTCGGCCGGCAGCGGGAAGAATTCGAGGATCTGGCGGCTTGCGAAGATCAGGTGATCGTTCTTGTCGTAGATGATGAACGCTGCCGAAAGACCGTCGCACACGACATCGAAAAGCGCCGTCTGCAGATCGGCCTCGGCGGGAGTCCCGTCAACTTCCGATGACGTGTCCGCCTTTTCGAAGCCGGCACTCATTCTATTGCGTCCCACATTTGTTCGATTTTCGCAGCTTCCGGAGGTATATGAATAAAAATGCCATTTTTCTGTTAAAACCGGCTTAACACTGCCGATCAGTCGAAACTGGGGAGCCACAGATCACGCTTCTGTAAAGCCTATGGAATCCCCTTCCCTCCAGCCCGCGAATCCCCGAAAATAGCCCATGGCCATCAGACAGCTTTCCGAAACGCTCATCAACCAGATCGCCGCCGGCGAGGTCATCGAACGGCCGGCGAGCGCTGCCAAGGAACTGATCGAAAACGCGCTCGACGCCGGGGCGACGCGAATCGAGATCGCCACGGCAGGCGGCGGCAAGGCGCTGCTGCGGGTGAGCGACAACGGCTCCGGCATGGAGGCGGCCGATCTGGAACTGGCGGTCCGGCGCCACTGCACCTCGAAGATCTCCGAAACGCTCGAGGATATCCGCACACTCGGCTTCCGCGGCGAGGCGCTGCCGTCGATCGGTTCCGTCGCCAGGCTCAGCATCGCCAGCCGCAGGCGCGACGGCGCCGGCGGCCACGAGATCACCGTTGCCGGCGGCAAGATCGTGCATCTCCGGCCGGCCGCCGCCAATCCCGGCACCATCGTCGAAGTGCGCGACTTGTTCTTCGCCACGCCGGCGCGGCTGAAATTTCTGAAGAGCGAAAAGGCCGAGGCCGGCGCTATTACCGAAATCGTCAAGCGCATGGCGATTGCCTTTCCCGCCGTGCGCTTCGTGCTGTCGGGTTCGGACCGCACGACGCTGGAATTTGCGGCGACGGGCGACGATCATCTGGCGCGAATGGCGCAGGTGCTCGGCCAGGAATTCCGCGACAACGCCATTCTCCTCGACGCCGTGCGCGAGGATATCGCGCTGACCGGCTTTGCCGGTGTGCCGACCTTCAATCGCGGCAACTCCGCTCATCAATATGCCTTCGTCAACGGCCGGCCGGTGCAGGACAAGCTGATCCTCTCGGCGATCCGCGGCGCCTATGCCGAGACGATTCCTTCAGGACGCTATCCGGTGGCGGTGCTGTCGATCACGCTTGATCCGGCGCTCGTCGACGTCAACGTGCATCCGGCAAAATCCGACGTGCGCTTCCGCGACCCGGGCCTTGTGCGCGGCCTGATCGTCGGCGCCATCCGCGAGGCGCTGGCGCGCGACGGCAGCCGAGCAGCGACAACAGGAGCGAGCGACATGCTGCGCGCCTTTCGCCCCGGCTTCCAACCTTTTGCGCAGCGGCCGCAAGCGCCATGGTCGGCCGAAACCTCGCCCTTTCGGCCCTACCAGCCGGCAAGCGGTCTCAGTGAACGGCCGCAGGCCTCTTTCGACGGATTATCGACGCCGACGGCGCGGGCCGAGCCGCCGCCTTCGGCGCAGCCGGCCGCGCCCGAACCGGCCTCTCCCGAAGCAACCGGGCGCTATCCGCTCGGCGCGGCGCGAGCGCAAATCCATGCCAACTACATCGTCGCCCAGACCGAGGACGGGCTCGTCATCGTCGACCAGCATGCGGCACATGAGCGGCTGGTCTTCGAGGCGATGCGCAAGGCGCTGCACTCGAAGCGACTGGCCTCGCAGGTGCTGCTCATCCCTGAGATCATCGATATTCCCGAGGAGGATTGCGACCGGCTGATGCAGCATGCGGCCGAGCTTTCGGAACTCGGCCTGGCAATCGAGCGCTTCGGTCCCGGGGCGATCGCCGTGCGCGAAACGCCGGCAATGCTCGGCGAGGTCGATGCCCATGGCCTCATCCGCCAGCTTGCCGACGAGATCGCCGAATGGGACACGGCGTCCGGCCTGTCGGCAAAGCTCGAATATGTGGCGGCGACCATGGCCTGCCATGGATCGGTTCGCTCCGGACGGCGCCTGCGGCCGGAGGAAATGAACGCGCTGCTGAGAGAAATGGAAGTGACGCCCGGCTCCGGCCAGTGCAATCACGGCCGGCCGACCTATATCGAATTGAAGCTCAGCGATATCGAGCGGCTTTTCGGCAGAAGCTAAAAAAGCTGGCAAAGCCGCTGCTGCGGGAGTATGGCAGACGCATGACAGGCAGCAGGGAACGGAGCGCATGAATTTGTTCGAAGGGCACGGAAACCGCGAGGCGAAGATCCGCTATCTCGACGGCGATTTCCAGATTGTCTCGCCCGGCTCCTATGTCGTCTGCGCGATGACCGGAAAACAAATTCCGCTTGACGAACTGCGCTACTGGAGCGTCGCCCGCCAGGAACCCTATGCCGACGTGATCTCGGCGATCGAAGGCGACAAACGCGCCGGCGTGCTGCCGAACCAGCGGCGCTAAAGCAGGCGCGTCGCGATTGTTCAGAGTCGCTGCTTGCACTTCAGGTCTTTATTTTTTCGCCTTCATCTCCCGCAGGCGCCGTTCGCGGCAGGCGACTATTGCCCGGTCGATGATTAAGCCTGGAGCGAGGTGATCGTCGAAGACCATGTCCACTTCGATGACCCGGCACTTTTGCGCCAGCGCTTCCGACTTGCCGTGATGGCCGGACAGGCGGACGAAATCCTTCGAGGTGGTGACGATCAGAAGATCCTGGCGCTCGGCTGTCGTCAGGATATCGCCGATCTCTTCCTCGGTCAGGTGCTCGTGGTCGCCGAAGGTCTTGGCGACTGTGATTTCGGCGCCGCGCGATTCGACGGTACGGAAGAATTTGGCGGGATCGGCGATGCCGGCAAAGGCCAGCACCCTGACGCCGGCGAGCCTATCGTCGCCTCGTACCTTGAGCGATGCTGTGAAATAAGGCTTTGCCGCGCGCGCCGCCATGCGGACGATCCTGTCGGCTGCATGGCCGCCGCCGACCTTGAGCAGAGCCGTTGCCGAGCGCAATTGCTGGCGGATCGGGGCGCGGACCGGACCGGCCGGCACGATATGGCCGTTGCCGAGACCGCGCGTCGCGTCGATGACGAGCAGGGCATAGTCGATCGCCAGCCGGGCGCTCTGGAAACCGTCATCCATGATGATGAGGTCGGCGCCTTCCGCGACCAGGCGCCGAGCCCCCTCGATGCGCCGCCGGGAAATCACCGTCAACGCCTCCTGGGCAAGCAGCAGCGGCTCGTCGCCGACGGCGACGGCCCGATGATGATGAGGATCGACCACCGTCGTCACGTCGAGCGAGCCGCCGTAGCCCCGGCTGAGAAAGCCGGGTTTCAGGCCTTTCGCCTTTGCGGCGCGGGCGATCGTCAGCGCCGTCGGCGTCTTGCCGGCGCCGCCGACGGTGAAATTGCCGACGCAGATGACGGGAATGGATACGGAGGCGCGGCGCGCATGGGCCATTCGGTAGCCGGCGACACGGCCGTAGAGAAAGGAAAGCGGCGCCAGTATCCAGGCCCGCCAATCGGCTTTCCTCCACCAGAACGGCGGCGCTTCGGATATCATCTTGCCGTCCCGCTCCCCTGCCCGGCTTCAGAACCGGCCCCTTGCTTTTCGACCGGCCGGATTGAGAAGCCAAAACCGGTGAAAATGCAAGTCCTTGCCAAGATCGCGCGCGGTTTAAGCCGGTTGCAGGTCCGGCAGCAATGACTCGATGGCCGTGATATCGTCGAGCACATGATCGGCAGCGGCGGCAAGCGAATCGCGCGAGCCGGTGCCGGTCAGCACCGCAATCCTGAGCCCCGTCCCGGCATTCAGGCCCATATGCAGATCATGATTGTTGTCGCCGACGATCGCGACCTCTTCCGGCAAAAGACCGGTCGCGGCGCAGAAGCCGAGCACCATGCCGGGTTCCGGCTTGACGCCGAAACCGCTGTCGTAGCCGGCGATGTAATCGACATAGCGATCAAAACCGAAGCGTTCGGCCGTCTGGCGGATGGAGCGCTCGTTGTCGCTAGAGGCGACGCCGAGCTTGAAGCCGCGCCGATGCAGCCTTGCGAAGAAGCCGGCAAGATCGGTCACCGGCACGGAAAACTCGGCAGCGCCGGAAAAGAGATCGTCGAGGCGGGTCGTCAGTTCGCCGACATCGACCATCGAGCCGGCGGCGACGAGCCCCTCGGCAATCTGTCGGGTATTGCCGGCAGCGAGCAGGCTGTCGGGAACGATATGGCCGGTCTGAGGATCCATACCGCAAGCCAAAAGCAACCGGTCTGCGAGAAGCGGATCGCCCTCGGCGGCGATGCGGGCAAGCTCGCGATTGACCGGCAACCAGCTCTCGTCATAGTCGAGCAGCGTGCCGTCCTTGTCGAAGAGAATCCCTTTGATACGCGCCGGGCCTGACATCGCGCCCCCTCAGAGCTGGGCGACGGCTTTGGGCAGCAGGCGCGCCTTGACCGTCAGAGGATTGATATAGGGTTCCAGCCCCTTCACCGTCGCCGTGAGCGCGCCGCGCATCTCGTGCACGGTGGCGATGCCGGCTTCGATCATCTTGCGGCGGGCGTCGTCATTGATCAAAAGGTAATGCACGCCCTTGGCCAGCATTTCGGTGTCGCGCACCATGCGGGCGCTGCCGCTGCGGGCAAGCTTCTGATAGGCCTCGCGGAAATTCTGAACATTGCCACCGGAGAGGATGGCGCAGCCAAGCATGGCGGGCTCCAGCGGGTTTTGGCCGCCTTCGGCAAACAGCGAACGACCGACGAAGGCGATCTCCGTCAGGCGAAGATAAAGGCCCATTTCACCGATCGTATCGCCGAGGAATATATCGATATCGGCCGACAGGACGTCGTCGCGGGTGCGGCGGGCGACCTTGAGGCCCTGCTTGACCAGAGCCGCCTCGATCTCGTCGCTGCGTTCGGGATGGCGCGGCACGATGATCGTCAACTGGCGGTCACGTTCCTTAAGGGCGCGATGGACGATGCCGGCGGCATTCTCCTCGCCGTCGAAGGTCGAAATCGCCGCCCAGGTCTTACGATCGCCGATCTGCTTCTTGTAGCGGGCGAGGACAGCGCTGTCATAGGGCGGAGCGTCGGTATCTACCTTGAGATTGCCCGAGGTGATGACGGGAACGGCGCCGAGATCGCGGAAACGCTCGGCATCGACATCGGACTGGGCGATGACGAGGGCGAGATTTTCGAACAGGGCTTCGGCAATCGCTGGGCGGCGGCGCCAGCGGGCAAAGGAGCGGTCCGACATGCGGGCATTGATCAGGATCTGCGGAATGCGGCGGCGGCCGAGCTCCAGCACGGTTGCCGGCCAGATCTCGGATTCGGCGATGATGGCGCAATCGGGCTGCCAATAATCGAGAAAGCGGCTGACCGACGGCTTCAGATCGAGCGGCACATATTGATGGATCGCTTCATCACCGAGGCGCTCGGCGGCGAGCCTGGCCGAAGTGATGGTGCCGGTCGTCAGGATGACGTGAATATCGCGGCGGCGGATTTCGCGGATCAGCGGAATGACGGCATTGGTTTCGCCCACACTTGCGGCATGAAACCAGACGAGCGGGCCTTGCGGCCGGTTGGCGCTCGGATAGCCGAAGCGTTCCAGGCGGCGCGCGCGGTCTTCCTTGCCCTTGGCCGTGCGGTAGGTGATATAAAGGCCGACGACCGGAGAGGCTACGGTTCCCGCCAGACGATATGCGCTCAGACCGAACCGCGCCATCCGGGAGCTCATTGCGCCAGCCTCCGATCCAAGACGATCGACATCAAACCCATTCCCTGATTATCGTTGCGGCCGAAATGGCCGATTAATTTGTTCAGAATGCGTCAAACGATCCGGATCGACGGCGCCCGATGCAGCAAGCCGGCGCGACCGATGGCAGCCGCCGGCACTTGGTGGGGAATCGATGGCCGAGGTCAGTGGCCGCCGGCCTTTTCCTGCGGATCGAGCAAACGATGCATGTGGACAATGAAATAGCGCATATGCGCATTGTCGACCGTCTGCTGCGCCTTCGCCTTCCAGGCCGTCAGCGCCGTGGCATAATCGGGAAAGATGCCGACGATATCGAGACCCTTCAGGTCACGGAACTGGACGTCATCGAGACTTTCCAGTTCGCCGCCAAAAACGAGATGCAAAAGCTGCTTCTTGTCACCGGACTCAGTCATTTTCTTGTTCTCTTTCTGCCCATTCTCCTCCGCCACCCCATCTGCGGGATTTTGACGGAAACGTCAACTGTCTCGTCGCCCGGCAAAGGCCGCAAGGAACTCATCGATGCGAGGCGCCGGCGCCGCACACAGCACCTTGTGGGTGACTTCGGAGCGATTATAGACGACCGGATTCCCGTCGAGGTCGACGAGGCGGCCGCCGGCACGGCTAAGGATCAGATCGGCGGCGGCAAGGTCCCAATCATGTGAATTGCCCTTGACGAAGGTGGCTTCGAGGCGGCCGTCCGCCACCATGGCGATGCGATAGGCAAGCGACGGAACATGTTTTTCGCGCCTGACCCGCTCGCGGAACGTCGCGGGAAGGGTCTTCAGCACGTCTTCGCCGATTGCCAGCCGGCTCGTCTCCTCCGGCCCTGCGGCGGAGACGATGAAGGGCTCGCCGTTCTTCAGCGCCAAGCTGCCATCGGCGGCCTCATAAAGCTCTTCGAGCGCCGGGGCATAGAGCACGCCGGCGACCGGCTGGCCGCGATGGACGACCGCGACGCTGACGCACCAGACCTTCTGCCCGGCGAGAAAAGCGCGCGTACCGTCGATCGGATCGATAATGAACAGCGTCTCGCGCGAGAGGCGCTCGGCATCGTCCTCCGTTTCCTCCGACAACCAGCCGTAATCCGGACGGGCCTTGCGCAGGATCGACTCGAGCGTCTTGTTGGCGGCGAAATCGGCAGCGCTGACGGGCGAGCGATCCCCGTTCTTCCACCAGACCTCGGGAGACTGGTTGAAGAAGCCAAAGGCGACCGCGCCGGCCTCCTTCGCAGCCTCGGCGATCAAGGCGAGATCGCCCTGCCAGCGGAGCTTTTCGCTATCGCTCATCGCGTCAATCACTTCCTTCTCGCCGCTCCTCACTGTCCCGCGAGGGTCATGCCTTCGATGGCGAGGGTGGGTGCGGCGACGCCGAACTTGCGGTCGACGTCGTTTGCCGGCGTCAGGCGCATGAACATGTCCTTGAGGTTCGAGGCAATCGTCACCTCGGAAACCGGGAAAGTGAGTTCGCCGTTCTCGATCCAGAAGCCGGTGGCACCGCGGCTGTATTCGCCGGTGATCATGTTGACGCCGTGGCCGATCAGTTCGGTGACGTAAAAGCCGTTGCCGACGCTGCGGATCAGCTCCTCCGGCGAGATGTCGCCGGGTTCGAGGGCGAGGTTGGTGGAGGACGGCGAAACGGCGGTGCCGCCGCGCACGCCGCGGCCATTGGTTGGAAGGCCGAGCTCGCGGCCGGTCGAGGTCGAAAGGAACCAGTGCTTCAGAACACCGTCCTCGATCATCGCCAGCCGCTCGCCGGACACACCCTCGCCGTCGAAGGGCCGCGAGGCGGGGCCGCGCACGATCAGCGGATCGTCGGTGATCGACAGGCCCGACTTCAGCACCTGCTGACCCATCCTGTCGCGCAGGAAACTGGTTTTGCGGGCGACGGCGGCGCCATTGATCGCGCCGGCGATATGGCCGACGAAGCCGCGGGCGACACGCGGGTCGAAGATGACGGTGACGTTCTTGCCGGTCGGCACCTGGCGCGGATTGATACGCTTCACCACCCGTTCGCCGGCACGGCGGCCGATGTCGGCAGGGTCGTCGAGCTCGGCATAATAGAGGCGGCTGTCGAAATCATAGTCGCGTTCCATGCCGGTGCCTTCGCCAGCGATGACGCTGACGGAATGGCCGAACCGGGAGCCCATATAGCTGCCCGCAAAACCGTGCGAGGTGGCGAGGACAAGGCCGCCCATGCCGGCGGATGCGCCGGCGCCGGAGGAATTGGTCACACCTTTGACCGCAAGGGCCGCAGCCTCGGCGGCAAGAGCCGCCTCGCGCAGCATCTCGGAGGACACCTCTGTGGCATCGAACAATTGCAGGTCGGGATATGATTTCGCAAGGCTCGCCTCATCGGCGAGGCATGCGAAGGGATCCTCCGGGGAAACCCTGGCCATGGCGACGGCGCGTTCGGCAAGCGCCTGCAGATCGAAGCCCGGATTGGCCGAAACGCTGGCGACGCGTTTGCCGATGAAGACGCGCAGGGAAAAATCATCGCTTTCGGAGGATTCCGTTCCCTCGACCTTGCCAAGACGAACGCTGACCGATTGCGACCGCGAGCGAACGACGACGGCGTCGGCGGCGTCGGCCCCTGCCTTCCTTGCCAGATCGATCAATTGACTTGCGCGGGAAAGAAGTGTCGAGGAATCGATTTCAGAGGACATGATTTGGCCTTTCCTTCGGCTTCCATTTATTGTGCACTCTCCCATGCATCAAGGCCGCCGCCGCCGATTCTTTATCAGAGCTGCCGGATGTTTCCCGCCACCTGAAAGAAATTGCCAGCATGTCAGCGCCCAATGACCTTTTTTCCGAAACGATCCTGCTGCTCGGCGGTGCGGTGGTCGCCGCTCCGATCTTCAAGAGGCTCGGGCTCGGCACCGTCCTCGGCTATCTTGCTGCCGGCATCGTTATCGGTCCTGTCTTCCACGGCATTACCGACGGCGAACAGATCCTCGGCGTCGCCGAGCTCGGCGTCGTCTTCCTGCTGTTCATCATCGGGCTGGAATTGAAGCCCAGCCGCCTCTGGCAGATGCGGCGCGACATTTTCGGCCTCGGCACGGCGCAGGCGGTGGTGACGGGGCTGGCGCTGACTGCGCTTGCCTTTCTCTCCGGCGTTCTCGACTGGCGCGGCAGCATCGTCGCCGGCTTCGGCCTGGCGCTGTCTTCGACCGCCTTCGCCATGCAGATCCTCGAGGGCGACGGCGACGTCAATACGAGATACGGGCAGCGTTCCTTCTCGATGCTCTTGTTCCAGGATCTGGCGATCGTGCCGCTCTTGGCGCTGATCACCGTCCTCGACGGCAGCGACAAAGGCAGCAACGCACCGCTGACCGATTTTGCGGTCGCCGTCGGCGCGGTGGCGGCGATGGTCGTCGCCGGACGCTACCTGCTGACGCCGCTCTTCCAGGTCATCGCCCGCACCGGCGCGCGCGAGGCAATGATCGCGGCCGCCCTCTTCGTCGTCATGGGATCGGCAAGCCTGATGCAGCTTGCCGGACTTTCAATGGCGATGGGTGCCTTTCTCTCCGGCGTGATGCTGGCCGAATCCTCGTATCGGCACGAGTTGGAGGCCGATATCGAGCCGTTCCGCGGCGTACTGCTCGCCATCTTCTTCATCGCCGTCGGCCTGTCGCTGGAGCTCGACGTTCTCTTCGATAATGTGCTCTTCGTCATCGTCGCCGTGCCGATCGTCATGGCCGTCAAGGCGACCATCATCTATGGGCTCTGCCGGATCTCCGGCTCGCCGCACGATGACGCGATCCGCATTGCCTTCCTGCTGCCGCAGGGCGGTGAATTCGGCTTCGTGCTGTTCACAACGGCGGGAGTGACCGGGCTGATGTCGACGAGCACGGCATCGCTGCTGGTGGCGATCGTCACGCTCTCCATGGCGCTGACACCGATCGGAGCGGCCCTTTCGAAGCGGCTGCTCAGCGGCGACGCACAGGAGGAGCTGGACGAGGATTTCGAGGGTGCGGGCGCCGACGTGCTGATGGTCGGCTTCTCGCGCTTCGGCCAGATCGCCGCCCAGATCCTGCTTGCCGGCGGGCGCAGCGTCACCGTCATCGATTTTTCGGCCGACCGCATCCGCCAAGCCTCCTCCTTCGGCTTCCGCATCTATTTCGGCGACGGCATGCGCAAGGACGTGCTGCGCTCGGCCGGCATCGACCGGGCAAAGATCGTGCTCGTCTGCACGCAGAAGAAGGAGATCACCGACAAGGTGGTGGAACTGGTGCAGGCCGACTATCCGCATACAAGGCTCTATGTGCGCTCCTACGACCGCATCCATTCGATCGAGCTGCGCAACAAGGGCGTCGATTACGAGCTGCGCGAAACGCTGGAGTCGGGCCTGCTCTTCGGACGGCGGACGCTGGAGGCGCTCGGCGTCTCCGAGATCGACGCCTATGAGATCGGCGAGGATATCCGCAAGCGCGACGAGGCGCGGCTTGCCCTGCAGGTCACCGAAGGGTTGCAGGCCGGACGCGACATGCTGTTTTCCCATCCGGTGCGACCCGAACCGCTGGTCAAACCGAAGCGCGCCGCCGATCTTTTCGAGGAAGACCCGCTGGCGGGCACCGCGGACGCGACAGCGGACGCGTAGAACGACATCGCTCAGACGGTTGCTACTGCCAGATCCTGTCAGTAGGTATCTGTAGAAGCCCTCCTGTCCCACAAACAGGAGCCTACCATGATCGACAGCAACAGTATTCTCCTCTTCGTAACCGACGCGCCAAAAAGCGCCAGCTTCTACAAGCAACTGCTCGGACTGGATCCCGTCGAGTCCGGCCCAACCTTCGCCATGTTCATCCTGCCTTCGGGCTTGGCGCTTGGTCTCTGGGGCAAAGCGGGTGTTAAGCCGGCGCCGACGGCGGCAGGCGGCGGCTGTGATCTCGGCTTCAAGGTGGCGACCGCGGACATGGTCGATACGCTGCATGCCGAATGGCAAGGCAAGGGAACGACCATCCTTTTTCCGCCGAGCGACCTCGATTTCGGCCGCAGCTTTGTCGCCGCGGATCCCGATGGGCATCGCCTGCGCGTCTATAACGTGACTGAGAACTGAGTCATGTCCCGGAGCTGGATCGCCGTTGCCTCAGCAAATCACGTCCGCACAGGGCGCGAAGCAGGGTTCATGCAGGTCTGTACGGAAAGGCGGCTCCGCTTCGGCGGAGCGCGCCCGGCGATCGCGTAATCTACTACTCGCCGACCGAAACATTCGGCGGCACGGATCGCCTGCAAGCATTTACGGCAATTGGCATCGTCAAGGCAGCCGATGCATATCAGGTAGAAGTCAGCGCCGACTTTCACCCCTGGAGGCGGGATGTCGCGTGGTGGCCGGCGGTGGAAACACCTATCCGGCCACTGCTCGACCGACTGTCCTTCACAAGTGGCCGGCCAAGCTGGGGTTATCAACTCCGCTTTGGTCTGTTCGAAATCGGCAATAACGATGCCGACCTGATAGCCGAAGCGATGATCGAAGCAATGTCGGAGGCGTTTCAGCTGCTCGACCTGCATCGAGCCTCAGGAGAGCCACGGCTTCCTCGACCACGCATCGAGCATTTGCGAAATTGACGCATTGAATCTGAGGAGAGCGGCGTTTATTCAAACGCGCGATCGGTGCGATCAGAGAGGGAAAATTTGATCAGGCGGGCGAAACAGATCGAGCAATGGGCACTGCGCATCCTGTGCGCCGTCGCGCTTGTTTTCGTCGGGATCGCCCACCAGGCCCCCGCTGCCGCCGCCGGCGCGTTCGATCCGGCCGAGCTCGCCCAATACGTCCTTCCGGACGGGACCCTGCCGACGCTTTGTGTGACCGTTGCGGATGAGTCAGGCACCGACAAATCCGGCACCGGCGAGCACGACAAGGTGCATTCGCATGGCTGCGAAGCCTGCCGGATCGGCGCCGCCACACTGCTGCCGACGCCGACGGATGTGGCCGGCGCGCCGATCGGCTTTGCGGTTGCGGTTGAATTGCCGATCCGGGCCGGGGCCTTCCATCGCCAGCTCTTTGCGCCCAATACCGGCCCTCGCGCGCCCCCTTCCGATCCTATCCCTGCCTGAACTCCCGTGCTGCGGCAGGCGCCGCAACACGCCTTTCAACGCCGGCCGAGCTGCGCTCCCGCAGTCGCCCGTGGATACGGATCCATTCTCATGTCGACCATTACTGCCGCCGAACCGGAGCAGCACGCCGCCAGTGGCGTGTCGCTCTACCGCGCCATCTGGCGCTGGCATTTCTTTGCCGGGCTTCTCGTCATTCCCTTCATGCTCAATCTGGCCGTGACCGGATCGCTTTATCTCTTCAAGGACGAGATCAACAGCACCGTCTTCGCCCACCGCTACATTGTCCAGCCGGCCGGCCAGGCGCTGCCGGCGGAGAGGGTTGCTGCGATCGCCGCCGCCGCCGTGCCGGGCTCGACGGCGACCGCCTACAAGGACCCGGCCGGACCCGAACGATCGGCCATTGTCACCCTCTCCGGAGATGCCGGCGCAATGCTGGTCTTCGTCAATCCCTATGATGGCAAGGTGCTCGATGTGGTCGGGTCGACCGACGAGTTCAATTATGTCGTCAAGCGTATCCACAGCCTCGCCTATTTTGGCAAGGCGGCGAACCGGCTGATCGAGATCGCCGGCGGCTTTGCCATGGTGCTGGTCGCGACCGGCATCTATCTCTGGTGGCCGCGCCGCCAGACGGGTGGTGTCGTCAGCGTGCGGGGAACGCCGGGGCGCCGGGTTTTCTGGCGTGATCTGCATGCGGTGACGGGGGCTTTTGCCGGCCTGCTGATCTTCTTCCTGGCGATCACAGGCATGCCGTGGTCGGGCTATTGGGGTGCGAATGCCAATGCCTGGCTGACCGAACACGGGCTCGGCTACCCCGTCCAGCTCTGGGACGACGTGCCGAAGTCGCAGAAAGTCACCGAGGACATCCTGCCGAAGAGCGGCTGGATCGTCGAGAAAGCGCCGGTTCCGCTTTCCGATATCGCCGCAGCGCAATCGGCCAAGCCGATCGGGCTCGACAGGGCCGTGGAGATCGCCAGGCGGCTGGGCATGGCGCCGGGTTTCGACATGGCGATCCCCTCCGACGAGACCGGCGTCTATACCGCCTCGCTTTATCCCGACGATCTCGCTGACGAACGCACCATCCATATCGACCAGTATTCCGGCAAACCGCTGATCGATATCGGCTTCGGCCAGTATCCGCTCCTCGGCAAGGCGATCGAATGGAGTATCAATGTCCACCAGGGACAGGAATGGGGGCGTTTCAACCAGTTGCTGATGCTCGCAACCTGCCTGGCCATTGTGCTCAGCTGCGTGACAGCAGTCGTCATGTGGTGGAAACGGCGCCCGGCGGGCCGGCTCGGCGTGCCACCCATGCCGCCAAGGCGCTCGGTCTACCACGGCCTATGGGTGATTACCGCTATCTTCGCCGTCGCTTTCCCGACGAGCGGGCTTGCCATTGTCGTCATGATCGCCTTCGACCAGATCGTCGTGCGCTTCGTGCCGATTGAAACGCGTTCTCGCCTGAAGGGGACCAAGAGATGAAGTCGATCATTGCTCTTCTTGCCTGCATGCTCTTCGCATCCATGGCGTCCGCGGACGACGATCCGCAGCAGGTCATCCCGGCAAGGCTGAAGCTGATGTTCGAAACGGCGGACAAGCCCCTGGAGCTCACGCCGGTCGTCGCCGTTCAGGCCGATTGGGCGATCGTCGGCTGGCGGCAGGACGGACGCGGCGGACGCGCCCTGTTGAAAAGGACGCATCACGGCTGGAGCATCTATCTCTGCAGCGGCGATAGCCTGAAGGATGCCGGTACGCTGCAAAAGATCGGGCTCCCGGCGAATGACGCGGCCGCGCTGGCTGCGAAACTGCGCGATGCCGAGGCAAACATCGACCCCCCCGCGCTTGCACTGCTCTCAAGCTTCGAGGGCACGGTCATGATGATGAACGAAGCATCGGATGACGCGGGCGGAGGCCATGAAGGCCACGCCCAATAGTGCTTCAGCGCTTCAGCCGCGCTTCGATTTCCCGGTCAAGGGCGAATTTCAGCTCGTCCTTGACGCCGACCGACATGGCCAGCACGTCGCGGGCCTTCAAAAAATCCATGACGCCGGTGCGGCCGACCGTCGGGCGTAGGAAGATGTGCGGCTGGCAGAGTTTCAGCTTCAGCGAGATCGCCGTCTGCATCATCAACTGGCCGGAGCCGAAGATGCTCTCCATGCGGTTCGGAATATGGGTGCCGTCGCCTTCCGGCGCGCCGACGACATCGATGCCGACGACGATATCGGCAAGATCCATCAGGGGTTCATAGGGCACTGGATTGCTGATGCCGCCGTCGATCATCACCCGGCCGCGCAGGCGCACCGGCATGAAGACGGCGGGGATAGCGGATGAGGCGGCGAGCGCCGGAAACAGCTCGCCGTCTTCGATGATGACCTCGTTCTGCCCGTAATAATCCGTGGTGATGACCTTCATCGGCACCAACAGATCCTCGAAGCGGGCCGGCAGTTCGGACGGCAGGAAGGCCTTGAGGATCCGCTCCAGATTGAACTGGCCGATGCGGATGCCCTTGGCCACCGCATCGCGCACCGTCGCCGGCCTCAGGCCCCAGATGCGGGCGACGACCGCCGTCTTGTTGCCGACGGTCGTCAGCGCATGTTCGCGGATTTCGGCCCCCGACATGCCGGCGGCCATACCCGCCCCCATGATCGCCCCCATCGACGAGCCCGATATCGCCACCGGGCGGATGCCGAGTTCGTCGAGCGTCTCGATGATATGGATGTGGGCAAGTCCGCGCGCACCGCCGCCGCCGAAAGCGACCGCGACCGTCGGAAGGTCGCTGATCGCGGGCAGTTTCGGGCTGATGAATTCTGCCTGCTGCACGCCCCGCCCCCGCTTATTGCGGCTGATACCGGAAGAAATGCACCCTGGTATCGCCGAAGATGCGGTCTTCGAGGAAAACATAGGAAGGATGCACGGAAACGACAACGTCGGCGCGCTCTTCGAGCACCGCAATCGCGCCCGGTCTCAGCCAGCCGCCTTCGGCCGCCGCCGCCATCGCCTTTTCACCGAGCCCCTTGCCATAGGGCGGATCGGCAAACAGCACGTCGAAGGCTTCGAGATTGCCGACGCTGCCGAGGTCGGTCGCATCGCGGCGCAGGATGCGCGTGCGGCCGTGCAGGCCGAGTGCGTCGATGTTTTCCCAGAGCAGCGCCCTGCCCTCGACGCTGTTTTCGACGAAGAGCGCATGGCGACAGCCGCGCGACACGGCTTCGAGGCCGACGGCGCCGGTTCCGGCAAAAAGATCGAGGATCCGGGTGCCGTCGACGCATTCCGGATAGGCATGGCTCAATATATTGAACAGGCTCTCGCGCGTCCGGTCGGCAGTCGGCCGGATATCGTTGGATTTTGGCACGGCGAGAGGCCGTCCGCGAAACTCACCGCCGACGATCCGCACCGCGCGTCATTCCCTTTCCTTTTGCACCACCTCTGGACGGGCCGCCAGCAGGCCTGTCACCACCCGGCCTGTCGCCGGCTGGCTTGGCGCCCTTCGGCTTGCCCGAAAAACTCTTCGCCCCGCCCGGCTTGGCGCCAAAGCTCTTGCCGCGCGGCTTGTCACCCGAAGGCTTATCGCCGAACGATCTTTCGCCGCGCGGACGCTCGGAGCGGCCCTCACCAGCAAAACTTCTGGCTGCCCGCGGACGCTCATCTCCGTCCTCGCGCGGCCTGCGGTCGCCACGAGGCTTATCGCCGAATGGACGGTCGCCACGCGAAGGCCGGTCACCGAAAGGCCGATCGCCGCGCGGACGCTCCGAACGGGCCTCACCGGTGGAAGCTCTGGCGGCACGAGGACGTTCGTCGCCATCCGCACGCGGTTTGCGATCACCGCGCGGCTTGTCGCCGAAGGGCCGGTCGCCACGCGAGGGACGATCGCCGAAAGGCCGGTCGCCGCGCGGACGCTCCGGACGGCCTTCGCCGGCAGAGCTTCTGGCACGCGGGCGTTCGTCAGCCCCTTCGCGGGGGCGGCGTTCGCCGCGCGCCGGGCGGTCCCCGAAAGAGCGCTTGCGGCCGGAGCCCTCGCCCTCATCCTTACGGTGAGGCTGCTCGCTCGAGCGGATCCATTCGCCGTCCTCTTCGCGCACGCGATTGATCTGGGTGCGCGGACGATCCTCGATGCGATCGAAACCAGTACCCTTTGCCGGCCGCTCTTCGCCGCGCCGGCGCGCGGTCTGCGCGTTCTTGGCAGCCTTGGCCGCTGCCTTTTCGCCGAGCGGCCGGGCGCCGGGCGCCATCCAGACATTGGCGCTGCGGCGCTGGCCGAGCGGCTGGGAGCGCTTCGGCTTCTCGTCATCCCGGCGGCCGCCGTCGCGGCGGTCGTCATCTCTGCGCCCCGCGCCGCGGCGGTCGTCCCGCTTGGTGTCGAGGCGGCTCAGCGCCCGCTCGCGCTTGTCCTCGTCCCGGCGCGGCCGCTCACGCTTCTCAGGTAACGCGGCCTCAGCCACTTCCTCGGCGGCAACAGCCGGCGCATTGTAGATCGGCGCGTCGAAATTCGCCTTGGCTTCCTCGATGAGGCGCGGGCCGAGCTGGTCTCGCAGCGTACGGCCGCGCACTTCGATGACATGGCCTTCCGGCAGATCGCCAAGCTGGAACGGGCCGTAGGAAATGCGGATCAGGCGGTTGACGTCGAGACCGAGGGCGCCGAGCACGTTCTTGATTTCGCGGTTCTTGCCCTCGCGAAGGCCCATGGTGATCCAGACATTCGAGCCTTGTGTGCGGTCGAGCGTCGCCTCGATCGAACCATAGAGCACACCTTCGACGGCGATGCCGTCCTTCAGCTTGTCGAGCGCCTCCTGATCAATCTCGCCATGGGCGCGCACGCGGTAACGCCTCAGCCAGCCGGTCGCCGGCAGTTCGAGCGCCCGGGCAAGACCGCCATCGTTGGTCAGCAGCAGCAGGCCTTCGGTGTTGATGTCGAGGCGGCCGATCGACATGACGCGCGGCAGTTCTTCCGGCAGGTTGTCGAAGACGGTGGGGCGCCCTTCCGGATCGGCATTGGTGGTCACGAGACCGGCCGGCTTGTGATAGAGCCACAGCCTGGTGCGCTCGATGCCGCGGATCGGCACGCCGTCGACCTCGATCCGGTCGGCAAGCGTGACGTTGACGACGGGGGTGTCGAGAACCTTGCCGTTCAGCGTCACGCGGCCTTCCATGATCATGCGTTCGATGTCGCGGCGGGAGGCGACGCCGGCGCGCGCCATCACCTTGGAAATGCGTTCGGCCTTGGCCTCGCCGTCCGTTTCGGCGGCGGCCGGGCGCGCGGCTGCAGCCTTTGCCGGCTTCGCGCCGCCCGCTTTCGGGCCGGCCTTGGCCCCGGCGTCGCGTGAAAAGGGCTTTGCGCCCGGGCGTTTTGGCTTGTCTTTGGGTGTCATTTGTTGTTTGCCTGCCTTTTGGGCCTGTCTATCAGGTCACGCATCTGCGGTTAAGTGGAAATTCTTGCGATCGTGAAGACAATTCGTTTCATGGAGATGGCGCTCGAAGAGGCGCGAGCCGCCGGCGAGCGCGGCGAAGTGCCGATCGGCGCGGTGGTCGTCATCGACGATATTGCGGTTTCACGCTCGGGAAACCGCACGCGCGAGCTCAATGATGTCACCGCCCATGCCGAAATCGCCGCGATCCGGCTCGCCTGCGAAGCGCTTGGACAGGAGCGCCTTGCCGGCGCCGATCTCTATGTGACGCTGGAGCCTTGCACCATGTGCGCGGCAGCCATCTCGTTTGCACGTATCCGCAGGCTCTATTACGGCGCCGAGGACCCGAAGGGCGGCGCCGTCGACAATGGCGTCCGATTCTACGCACAGCCGACCTGCCACCACGTCCCGGAGGTCTATTCCGGCTTCAACGAGGTGCAGTCGGCGGAGATTTTACGGAGGTTCTTTTCGCAAAAGAGAGAGGCGCCGTAATCCGCGGCACGCGTCATCTTCGGCCTTCGAGCTCGCCGCTATTGCAGGAAGTTCCACCACTGCTTGCCGCTGTTGGCGATTGCCGCATCCTTCTTGCGCTTCTTCTGCTTCTTGAGCTCGGGCTCGCCGAGGTCATCGAGCTTGGCCGGGTCGTCGACGGTGCGGTAACCGGGCGGCGGATCGGAAATATAGCGGCGCTGATCGAGATAGGAGCCCTTCTGCAGCGCGCGAGCCTCGCGATAGGCCTGGGTCTGGGCTTCCGTCGTGCGCCGGCCGCCTTCGATGGCGGAGCTGGCGAGCGGCGAGCGGTAGTTCGGATTGTCGGAGTTCGCGTCGGCCTCCGAAACGAGGCGGGCGCGGGTTTCCTCCGGCGATTCAAGCCATTGGGGATTGTCCTTGTTGGCAACCGTCTGCTGCGGTTGAACGAGGGTCTCCCGCTGCGCCTCAGCCGGCAGCACCAGCGTCGGGCGCGGCGTGTACTTGACGCCCTTGTTCTTCGGATCAGGGCCGGTCAGCGACACCGACTGGCCGAGGTCGTCAGTCAGCTGCTCCATGGCGGTCTTGTCGGTGCCGTAGGTCGGGCTGCTGGCGCAACTGGAGACCAGGGAGCATCCCGCCACTACAACAGACAGGCAGGCGCCCATACGGAACCAATGCGTTGCGAACATGAAAACCCTTCCAGCCACCGGTGCAATCGTTGCCCAACCAGACAACCGTCCCCCTGACGCAAAAATCCGGCCATTTTCAGGCAGCTTTTACCGGATGAACGCCATAAAGGCAATTCACCCGGCAAATATCTTCAGGCGCGGATGCCGAGTTCGCGCAATGCCGCAGCGTCGCGCGCCGAGACGTCGGGATAATCAGGATCGGAGCCGACATCGGTGGTGATGCGCCAGGAACGCGCGCATTTGACACCTTCAGCGAGCTTCGGCACGACGGCGACGTCAGCCACTTCGGCCAGGCGGAAGGCTTCCGCCGGACCGACGTCCGCCTTGATTGTGATGCCCGAAGTGATGCAGACCTCACTGAAGTCCTGACCCGCGAGCGCCTTGCGAAGCTCGGCATCGGCGATATGGACGACGGGAGCTGCTTCCAGCGAGGAGCCGATGCGCTTGTCCTTGCGCTCGATTTCCAGCGCGCCGGTTACAACCGAACGCACGGCGCGGATCTTCTTCCACTTCTCGGCCAGGGCATCGTTGCGCCATTCCTTGGCAACGGTGGCGAACTGCTCCAGATGCACGGAAACGGCGGACGGATTGCGCGACAGCCAGGCCTCCTCGGTGGTGAAGGGCAACATCGGGGCAAGCCAGGTCACCATGCAATCGAAGATCTGGCGGATGACGTGCAGGCTGGCGCGCCGGCGCAGGCTCGAGGGCGCGTCACAATAGAGCGCATCCTTGCGGACGTCGAAGTAGAAGGCCGAGAGTTCGACATTGGCAAAATCGATGAGCGCGCGGGCGATCTTCTTGAAGTCGAAAGCGTCGTAGTTTTCGCGCACGAGCTGATCGAGCTCGGAAAGCCGATGCAGCATCAGCTGCTCCAGCTCCGGCAGATCGGCAAGCGCGATCTCCTCGCCCTTGTCGTGCGCCAGCGTGCCGAGCATCCAGCGGATGGTGTTGCGCAGCTTGCGATAGGCATCGACATTGGTCTGGATGATCGTCTTGCCGACGCGCAGGTCGTCGGCATAGTCCGAGGTCATCACCCAAAGGCGCAGGATATCGGCGCCGGCGTCCTTCATCACTTCCTGCGGCGAGGTGACGTTGCCCTTCGACTTCGACATCTTCTCGCCCTTCTCATCCATGGTGAAGCCATGGGTGAGGACGGCGTCGTAAGGCGCGCGGCCGCGGGTGGCAGCCGATTCCAGGAGGGAGGAATGAAACCAGCCGCGATGCTGGTCGGAGCCCTCGAGATAGAGATCGGCCGGCCACTTCAGGTCCGGGCGGTCTTCCAGCGTGAAGGTGTGCGTCGACCCCGAATCGAACCAGACGTCGAGGATATCCATGACCTGCGACCACTTGGCCGGGTCATGCTCATTGCCGAGGAAGCGCTCCTTGGCGCCTTCTGCAAACCAGGCGTCGGCGCCTTCGGCGTCGAAGGCATCGAGGATGCGGGCGTTGACGGCCTCGTCCTGCAGCACGGCACCGTGCTCATCGACGAAGACGCAGATCGGCACGCCCCAGGCGCGCTGACGGGAAAGCACCCAGTCCGGACGCTGTTCGATCATGGCGCGCAGGCGGTTCTGGCCTGCAGCCGGGACGAAGCGGGTATCGTCGATCGCGCTGAGCGCACGGGTGCGCAGCGTCGTTCCATCCGGCAGCGTCTTGTCCATATAGACGAACCACTGCGGCGTGTTGCGGAAGATGACCGGCTTCTTCGAGCGCCAGGAATGCGGATACTGATGCTTCATGCGGCCGCGGGCAAAGAGCGCGCGGCGTTCGATCAGCGCCTTGATGACGCGATCGTTGGCATCGCCCTTCTTGCCGTTGTCGTCGATGACGCGTGCGCCTTCGAGGCCGGGGGCATCCGATGTGTAGAAGCCGCCGTCGTCGACCGGGAACGGGATCTTGGTCTCGATGCCGCGCGCTTCGATTTCGCGGGCATGCGCCATCCAGACGTCGAAGTCTTCGCGGCCGTGGCTGGGCGCCGTATGCACGAAGCCCGTACCGGCATCGTCGGTGACATGGTCGCCCTCGAGCAGCGGCACGGGAAATTCATAGCCGCCGCCGAGACCTTTGAGCGGATGCGCGCAGGTGATCCCGGCAAGATCGGCAGCCGTAACATCGGCAAGACGCTTGTACTGCAGCTTCGCCTTGGCAAAGGATTCCTCGGCCAGCTTGTCAGCGAAGATCAGCTTCTCGCCTGGGCGCGGGCCAAAATCATTCTCGGCAGCTATGACTTCGTAAAGACCATAGGCAACACGCGAGGAATAGGCGACCGCCCGATTTCCGGGGATCGTCCAGGGCGTGGTCGTCCAGATGACGACGAAGGAATCCTTGACGCCGTCGGAACCCTTCTCGACCGGGAATTTCACCCAGATCGTGTCGCTCTCGTAGTCGTGGTATTCGACTTCGGCTTCGGCAAGCGCGGTGCGTTCGACCACCGACCACATGATCGGCTTGGAGCCGCGATAGAGCTGGCCGCTTGCGGCGATCTTCAACAGCTCGCCGGCGATGCGGCTCTCAGCGTGAAAATTCATCGTCAGATACGGGTTGTCGAAATCGCCGACGATGCCGAGGCGCTGGAATTCGTCGCCCTGGACCTTGATCCATTTTTCGGCATAGGCGCGGCACTCGCGGCGGAACTCGATCATCGCCGCCGGCTCCTTGAGATCCGGCTTGGCCTTGCCCTTGGCGCGGTAGTTCTCCTCCTCGATCTTCCATTCGATCGGCAGGCCGTGGCAATCCCAGCCGGGCACGTAGTTGGCGTCATAACCGCGCATCTGGAACGAACGGTTGATGACGTCCTTGAGAATCTTGTTCAGCGCGTGGCCGATATGGATGTTGCCGTTGGCATAGGGCGGGCCGTCATGCAGGACGAATTTCTCGCGGCCGGCGGCAGAGGCGCGCAATTTCTTGTAGAGATCCATCTCCTGCCAGCGCTTGACAAGCTCCGGCTCCTTCTGCGGCAGGCCGGCGCGCATCGGGAAATCGGTTTCGGGCAGATAGAGGGTCTTCGAGTAATCGATCTTTTCGGCTGTGTCGGTCATATCGGGACAATCGTTTCTGGCGGCCCAGAAAGGGGCGCAACGGGTATGAAAAAGCTGGTGACGGAAGCGCTTGTATCCAAGCGCCGAAAACCCGGACCTCCCGGCCGCTTAGCGCGCGCGGAAGGCCGGGCCGATAATTCGTATCGTGATCGCCAGCCGAAATTTTCTCATCGGGCCGGTTCATAGGCGTTTTTCGGTGCAAAAGGAAGAGAAGAATTCTGCGATGCGATCCCCGGTCGCCGGAGTTTTTGCGCTCAAAGGACCTTGCGCTGACCACGGCCTCAGGAAAAGCAGAGCTTCCGGTCGAGTTCGCCGAGCGGCTTGACACCCGCCAGCAGCGCCCGCGCCTCCTCCTCGTCGCGCCCGATCTGGGCGACGAGCGGATCGAGGCCGTCGAATTTCAGCTCCGGTCTAATATAGCCGAAGAAGGAGACGGCGCAGAGCTGACCGTAGAGATCGCCGCTGAAATCGAAGACATAGGTTTCGAGCAGCGGCGCACCGTTTTCCGTCACCGTCGGGCGGCGGCCGTAGCTTGCGACCGCGTCGTGAAGCGTTCCGTCCTGGCGGCGGAAGCGGACGGCGTAGATGCCGGCGGCAAGCTCGGCCTCCGGCGGCAGGCGCATGTTGGCGGTGGGAAAGCCAAGCTGGCGGCCGAGTTTTTCGCCGTCGATAACCTCCGCTTCGATGGTATAACGGTAACCGAGCATGCCGGCGACTTCGCTGACCTCGCCGTCCTTCAGCAGCGTGCGGATATGGCTCGACGAGACGACGTCGGCGTTTTCGTCGCGGAAGGCATCGATCAGGGTGACGCCGAAGCCGTAGGTCTGGCCGGCATTCATCAGGAAAGCGGGGCCGCCTTCGCGGTTGCGGCCGAAGTGGAAATCGAAGCCGGTGACGACTTCGGAGGCGCCGAGCCAGTCCTTCAGGATCGAATGGATGAAATCATCGGCCGAGCGCTGCGAGAATTCGTAGTCGAAGGGATATTCGATGACGGCGTTGAACCCCAGCGTTTCCAGGATGCGGGCCTTGAGCGGTGCGGGTGTGAGGCGGAACACCGGCGCCTGCGGCCGGAAAACCGTGCGCGGATGTGGCTCGAAGGTCAGCACTAACGCGGGAATGCCGCGCGCCCTTGCGATCTCAAGCGCGCGGTTCAGCACCGATTGATGGCCGCGATGCACTCCGTCGAAATTGCCGATGGCGATCACCCCGCCCTTGAGATGGGCGGGCAAGGGATCCCGGGTTTCATTGCGGTGGAAGACGGTCATCGGCTGGCTTCTCTTCATGCAAGGCGCGGCATCCACCACTTCGGCGCGGCGTTTTCTCGTTCGAGGTAGGCGTTGAGAATTGCCTCGTCGGTTTCGCCGTTCAAGGTGTATTCCTTGGCGTGGATCCCGCCGCTGATGTAGAGAAGGTCGAGGCCAAAATTCAAGGCGCCGCGGACATCGGTCGGCATGCCGTCGCCGATTGCCAGCACGCGCTCGGCGGAGAAATCGCCGCGAAGCTCGCGGGCTGCGGCCAGCGTCGCCTCGTAAATTGGCCGGTGCGGTTTGCCGGCGATGCGGGTTTTGCCGCCGAGCTGTTCGTAATAGGCGGCCATGGCGCCGGCGCAGGGAATGATGCGGTGGCCGCGTTCGACGACGAGATCGGGATTGGCGCAGATCATCGGCACTTCGCGCGCCTGAAAATCCAGAAGCATGTCGGTGTAATCCTCGGGCTTCTCGGTCTCATCGTCGAAAAAGCCGGTGCAGACGAGCGATTGCGCTTCGCCTGCCGGCACCCGCTCGACGCCAATGCCTTCGAGAAGCGCCTTGTCGCGCTCGGGGCCGAGCAGAAAGACCGTCTTCGGACCCTCGGAAATCAACCCGCGCGTGACGTCGCCGGAGGTGACGATCCTGTCATAGGCGCTGTCGGGCACGCCGATCTGGCGCAGCTGCTCGACGACCTGCCAGGAAAGCCGCGGCGAGTTGGTGATAAGGACGACGGCGAGGCCGCTCTCGCGGGCGGCCTGAAGGGCCGCGGCAGCCTTGGGGAACGGATCGACGCCGTTGTGAACGACGCCCCAGACATCACAGAGCACTACATCATAGCGATCGGTGATCTCAGAGAAGGTTTCTATCCGCTTGGCCATTCCAATTTCCCGAGTTGCTGCAGTCACCGGTGACATTGCAAAGGCGCAGGACGATGGCAAGGCATTTTCTTCGCCATCAGCCACCGCAAAGCCCTGTCGCGACAATCCGGCGCGTGATCGGCAAGGCTCGGCCGCGACAGAGGGCTCGGCGGAAATCTCCGGCATTTCTCCGGTCTCTTCACAATTCCGGCACAAAAATTCGTGATTGCCCTCATTGACTCCTTTCGGAGCCATCCCTAAATGCACGTCGCTAGCACTCACCGCGAGGGAGTGCTAACACCTATCCATGTGGGCCGCTCCGGCCCGCGAATGTCATTCGATCGAGGGATTAGACAATGGCAAGCACCAATTTCCGTCCGCTTCACGACCGCGTCGTCGTTCGTCGCGTCGAGTCCGAAGAGAAGACCAAGGGCGGGATCATCATTCCCGACACCGCCAAGGAAAAGCCGCAGGAAGGCGAAATCGTCGCCGTCGGTTCCGGCGCTCGTGACGAGTCCGGCAAGGTCGTCGCACTCGACGTCAAGGCTGGCGACCGCGTGCTGTTCGGCAAGTGGTCCGGCACCGAAGTCAAGATCAACGGCGAAGACCTTCTGATCATGAAGGAAGCCGACATCATGGGCATCATCGGCTGATTGGCCGATCCGCTTTCCCGAAATGACTGACGGGCTTTTGCCCGAACAAATCGAATTCAGGAGTCACAAACATGGCAGCTAAAGAAATCAAGTTTGGCCGCACCGCGCGCGAAAAGATGCTGCGCGGCGTCGACATTCTCGCCGATGCAGTGAAGGTCACGCTCGGCCCGAAGGGTCGCAACGTCATCATCGACAAGTCCTTCGGCGCGCCGCGCATCACCAAGGACGGCGTTTCGGTCGCCAAGGAAATCGAACTCGAAGACAAGTTCGAAAACATGGGCGCCCAGATGGTCCGCGAAGTTGCTTCGAAGACCAACGACATCGCCGGTGACGGCACCACGACGGCAACTGTCCTTGCCCAGGCAATCGTTCGCGAAGGCGCCAAGGCCGTTGCCGCCGGCATGAACCCGATGGACCTGAAGCGCGGCATCGATCTCGCCGTTGCCGAAGTCGTCAAGGATCTCCAGGCCAAGGCCAAGAAGATCAACACCTCGGAAGAAGTCGCCCAGGTCGGCACGATCTCCGCAAACGGCGAACGTCAGGTCGGTCTCGACATTGCCGAAGCCATGCAGAAGGTCGGCAACGAAGGCGTCATCACGGTTGAAGAAGCCAAGACCGCCGAAACCGAACTCGAAGTCGTCGAAGGCATGCAGTTCGACCGCGGCTACCTCAGCCCCTACTTCGTGACCAACCCGGAAAAGATGATCGCCGACCTCGAAGACGTCTTCATTCTCCTCCACGAGAAGAAGCTCTCGAACCTGCAGTCGATGCTGCCGGTTCTCGAAGCCGTCGTCCAGACCGGCAAGCCGCTCCTCATCATCGCAGAAGACGTCGAAGGCGAAGCCCTCGCAACGCTCGTCGTCAACAAGCTGCGTGGCGGCCTGAAGATCGCTGCCGTCAAGGCTCCGGGCTTCGGCGATCGCCGCAAGGCCATGCTTGAAGACATCGCCATCCTGACAGGCGGCACCGTCATCTCCGAAGACCTCGGCATCAAGCTCGAGAGTGTCACGCTTGACATGCTCGGCCGTGCCAAGAAAGTCTCGATCTCCAAGGAAAACACCACGATCGTCGACGGTTCGGGCGCCAAGTCCGACATCGAAGGCCGTGTTGCCCAGATCAAGGCCCAGATCGAAGAAACCACCTCCGACTACGACCGCGAGAAGCTGCAGGAACGCCTTGCCAAGCTCGCCGGCGGCGTTGCCGTTATCCGCGTCGGTGGTTCGACGGAAGTCGAAGTCAAGGAAAAGAAGGACCGCATCGACGACGCCCTCAATGCGACGCGCGCTGCCGTTCAGGAAGGCATCGTACCGGGCGGCGGCGTTGCCCTGCTGCGTTCTTCCGTCAAGATCACCTCCAAGGGCGTCAACGACGACCAGGAAGCCGGCATCAACATCGTTCGCCGCGCTCTGCAGGCTCCGGCCCGCCAGATCGCTGAGAACGCTGGCGACGAAGCATCGATCGTCATCGGCAAGATCCTCGACAAGGATCAGGACAACTGGGGTTACAACGCCCAGACCGGCGAATATGGCGACATGATTGGCATGGGTATCATCGACCCGGTCAAGGTCGTTCGCACCGCCCTGCAGGACGCCGCTTCCGTCGCATCGCTGCTGATCACCACCGAAGCCATGATCGCCGAGCTGCCGAAGAAGGACGCTCCGGCTATGCCGGGCGGCATGGGCGGCATGGGCGGTATGGACATGATGTGATCGGCCTCCGGCCTTTCACAGCATCGTCCATGAAACCGCCCATCATCTAAGATGGTTCAGCGCGTCAAGCGCGCTGAACTGGCGGTATGGACATGATGTGATCGGCCAAAGGCCTTTCGCACATCGTTCATGAAACTGGACAGGAAGGGCGGCCCTCGGGTCGCCCTTTTCGTTTGCCCGCTGCGATTCGATCCGTTGCGCACTATTTTATGCCGTGCAGCGCGTCAGCCGATCTCGGAGCTTTCGTCAGGCTTGCGTCACCGCTGGTTTTCCTATCCGAGGAAATGGGCGGCAGATGGCGTCATCTGTCGTACACTGCGGATCAAAAACGTTTCAAACCGCCAAAAGAAGCGATTTTTCCGATTTTTGGCAAAACGGCCGAGACAGCACGGGAGCCTCAGAGAAGACAACGGCCCAACCGCCCCTGAAAAAGGCGTTGCCGTTTGTTTAAAAGCTCCTATAAATCCGCCGCAGCAATTGACGTGCGCCCCGGCGATATTTTCGCCTCAAACGAGGCCGGAGTGCGAAAAGCGACGCCACAGCGTTCGGCGAAGGCTCCATTTCGGGGGCCCGATTCTGTGGCGATGAACGGCGAATGCCCGCGCGGACATAATGCCCGCTGCTACATGATCCTGTTTCTTGTGTTTGCCGAGCGTGCGGCGGAGGAGCCGCATCCGAACTGGGGAACCCCTTGTTTAAGATCGCCAAAGCCAATGCAGCTGTGCCCTTGATGACCGGCTCGCTGAACGACAACCATCAAAATCACCAGATGCTGGCGCAGTTGTCGGTTTCCGAAAGCTGGACCGGAGATTTTTCGAGCGGCCTGATCCGTCTCGGCAAATGGAGCGCGATGCTGCACGGCCTCTCCGCCGAGGAATGCGGGCTGCTGAATCTGATCCGCTGCTACGATACCAAGGATCGCGCCCGCGTGCTGGAACTGTTCGAGCAGGCGGCGACGCACTGCTCCTCTTTCTGCTTTTCAACGACGATCATCATGCCGAACGGCTTGCGCCAGCCGCTGTTCTGCATGGGCGAGTCGAACGGGCTCGAGGAGAAATACAGCGGCTGCATGACCGGTGTCTTCATCTTTCCCCGCTTCAAGCTCGAAGGTGCTAGGCAGATCACAGGTCGGCGATAAACCGGCACCGCGAACAGAAAAGGCCGCTCGCAGGGGCGGCCTTTCGTGTTTCCAGCCGATCGCCTGCTACTCCGGCTTGACCGGGATGTTCAGGCCCCTTTCGCTTGCCGGCCGGGCGATGCAGCGCTCCAGCCAATCGGAAACGGCGGGGAAACTCGCATAGTCGAGGACCTCGCGGCCACCATAGAAGATATCGGCGCCGCGAACCCAGGTGAAGGTGGTGATGTCGGCAACCGTATACAGATCGCCCATGATCCACTGCCGACCCTTCAGCCGGCCTTCGAGCACACCGAGCAGCCGTTTGGATTCGTCGCGATAGCGCTCGACCGGATAGGAATTGTTGGCAACCTTGTCGGCGGCGGATTTGTAGAAATGGCCGAACTGACCGAACATCGGGCCGATGCCGGCCATCTGAAAAAACACCCACTGAATGCATTCATAGCGACCGGCGGCATTCTCAGGAATGAGCCTCCCGGTCTTTTCCGCGAGATAAAGCAGGATTGCGCCGGATTCGAACAGCCCGATCGGTTTGCCATCCGGCCCGTTCGGATCGATGATCGCCGGAATTCGGCCGTTCGGATTGAGGGATTCGAATTCGGGTGATTTCTGCTCGTTGGCGTCGAAGGAAATGTAATGCGGCTCATAGGCGAGGCCGAGTTCTTCGAGGGCGACCGACACCTTCACCCCGTTCGGCGTCTGCAGGGAATAGAGCTGGATGATGTCGGAATTTCTAGCCGGCCATCGCCTCGTGATCGGAAAAGCGGAAAGATCTGCCATCGGATTCTCCATGTTGGGCGCCGACCATAGGAGACGAGGCTTTGGAAACGCAAGCGAGACATCGTTTCATATTATTGAACGAAGTGTCCCCTCCCGTCTATCTTTGCATAACGAAGGAAATCGGCCAGATAGGGGTATCAGAGATCCACAGCGTGCCCGGGGGCACCAAGATCTTGAGAGCCATTCAACGGAGACAACATCCATGTCGAACGCCATTATCCTGATTGCCCGCATTCTTCTGTCTTTCATGTTCGTTCTTTCCGGCTTCATGAAGCTAACCGATCCTGCCGGTACTGCGGGCATGATCGCCGGTGCCGGCCTGCCGGCAGCAACCCTGTTGGCCTATCTCGCAGGCCTTTTCGAACTGCTCGCCGGCCTTGCGGTTCTCACAGGCTTCCAGGTCCGCATTGCCGGCTGGCTACTCGCGGGCTTCTGTGTCTTCACGGCCATTGCCTTCCATCTGCCCTACGCAAGTGGCGCGGAACTCGTGAACATTCTCAACCAGATCATGGTCATGAAGAACATCACGCTTGCTGGCGCGTACATATTGCTCGCGACCGTCGGTGCCGGTGCCTATTCGATTGACGCCCGCCGCGGCGCCTATGCGGCTGCCTGATCCAGCAGATATCCTCCCAGACATGCAGAACCCGCCGTCATTGAATTGACGGCGGGTTTTCTTGTGTCTTGACCATTGCAATCAGAGAGCGGCGCGCACCGCTTCGATAATCGCCTGCACGACGGGTTCGTCGGCATGGCTTTCCTTGCGGGCGCGCACAAGGCAGGCCTGTGAATGGAGGATGACGCCGTCCTGAAGCACCTTCAGATGGTTGGCGCGCAGCGTCGAGCCGGTGGAGGTGATATCGACGATGATATCGGCCGAGCCGGAGGCCGGCGCGCCCTCGGTGGCGCCGAGGCTCTCGACGATGCGATAAAGCTGGATGCCGTGCTGGCTCGAAAAGAACTGCTGGGTCAGGCGCCAGTACTTGGTGGCGATGGCCAAGCGCCGGCCGTGGCGGGCGCGGAAATCGGCGGCGACATCGCCGAGATCGGCCATGGTGTCGACATCGAGCCAGATCTCGGGCACCGCGACGACGACATCGGCATGGCCGAAGCCGAGACGGGCGCAGAATTCGACACGCTTGTCGACCTCGGCAAAACCTTCCCGCATCAGATCCTCGCCGGTGACGCCGAAATCGATGGTGCCGTTGCCGAGTTCACGGGAGATTTCCGACGCCGAGAGGAAGGCGACCTCAACATCGTCCCAGCCTTCGATGCGGCCGCGATAGGAGCGGTCGTTGCCGACCGCCGTAATCGTCATGCCGGCCCGTTCGAAGATCGCCGAAGCCTCGTCCTTCATCCGGCCCTTGGAGGGAAGCGCGATGGTGATGGTCATGCGGCTACCCTTTCGGTTTCGATGCGGTCGAGCCAGAAGGAGAAGCCGACCGCCGGTATGCGGTCGGTTGCGCCAAGGAAGGTCAGGAGCTTATCGAAGCGGCCGCCGCCGGCCAGAACCGCGCTCGATCCCTCCACCGTCACCTCGAAGACGAGGCCGGTGTAATAATCGAGCGGCCGTCCGAAGGCGGCGCGATAATCCAGGCAGGACAGATCGACGCCGGCATCGGCAAGGGCGGCAACGCGGCCGTTGAAGCGTGACAGCGCGTTGCCGAGCTTCAGCCCGGCAGCGTCGGCAAAGCCGGCAAGCGCTGCGGACGCATTGACGAGCGGCACGTGCAGCGACAGGAACTCTTCCAGCACATGGAAGGCCGCATCGTCGAGACGCGTCTCGGACAGGATGAGCTTTTCCTTGAGCCGCCGGGCGATCTCCAGCGGCGAGCGGCTGGCATTGGTCGAATAGCCGGTCGCCTGCATCTCGTGCTCGATATGGGCGACCAGCGCCGGCTCGTCGCCGGCAGCGATAAGCCTGGCGATGTCGTCGTCAAGTCCGGTGACGAATTGCGGGCTGACGAGACCGGCCAGCAGCGCTTCGAGCTGCGTCATATTGCCGAAGGCGTGGATCAACCGCTTCTGCCAGCCGAGCGGCAGGCCGAGCGCCTGAACGACCGCCTCGAACACCGCTTGGTCGCCCAATGTCACCGACAGGCGCCGGCCCGGCAGCAGGCGGGCAAGAATGCCGGTGGCATCGCCGATGGCGCGGGCGTCAGCGCCCGGTATGTTGATATCGCCAAGATCCTCGATGCCGGCCTGATAGAATTCATTGGCGCCGTCGCGGCGCTGGCGGAAGACCTCGCCGAGATAGGCGTAACGCTTCGGCGTGCCGGTCGCCGTCTCAATGTGGCGCAGACAGACGGGAATGGTGAATTCGGGGCGCAGGCAAAGGCTGGCGCCGGTCTCGCTCTCGGTCATGAAGATACGCCGGCGCAGATCCTCGCCGGCAATATCGAGGAAGGGCTCGGCCGGCTGAATGACGGGCGTATCGATGCGCTCGGCCTTGCGGGCGGTAAATTCGGCAAGCAGCTCGGCGGCAAATTCGGGGAGGTTGATCAGGGGCATGATAGAGACTTCCCTCTTCTCCCCAGCGGGGAGAAGATGCCCGACAGGGCAGATGAGGGGGATGAGGAGTGTAAACGACAAATGTCCTGAGCGGCGAGCGAAGGACAGCTTCTACTATGTCGCCCCCTCATCCGACCCTTCTGGCCACCTTCTCCCCGAGGGGAGAAGGGGAGATCCTTCTCAAACGTCGTCATCAGTGTCACCGGCTTGGGTGGGATCATAGCGAACTTCGAGGCCGAGGGCAGCCCTCTTCCGATCTTCCGCCTGCGCCGCAAGGATCTCCCTCACCTTGGCAACCAAGTCGGCTTCCGGCACCGTCTCCTGCGCCACGCGGGCTTCGCGCCAGCTGGCATTGTCCTCGATCTCGCCGGACAGCCGTTTGCCCTCGATCAGATCCTTGATCTGCACGACGCCGGTTGCGCGTTCGTCGCCGCCCTGGATGATGGCGACGGGGCAGCCGCGGCGATCGGCATATTTCAGCTGGTTGCCGAATTTCTTCCAGTTGCCCTGGAACATCTCGGCACGGATGCCAGCGGCACGCAGTTCCTGCGTCATCTTCTGATAGCGGCCCATCGCCTCGACATCGCCGTCCATGACGGTCACCAGCACCGGCTCGATCACTTCGCTGGCGCCGAGCTTGCCGAGGTTCTTCAGGGCCGTCATCAACCTGGAAACGCCAATCGAAAAGCCCGTCGCCGGCACCGGCTGGCCCATGAAGCGCGAGACCAGGCCATCATAACGGCCGCCGCCGCCGACCGAACCGAAGACGACCTTCTCGCCCTTGTCGTTGGTGACGTCGAAAAGAAGCTCGGCCTCATAGACCGGACCGGTATAATATTCGAGGCCGCGCACGACCGACGGATCGATCTTGATGCGGTCGGAGCCGTAGCCAGCGCTCGTGACGAGCGCACCGATGAAATTCAGCTCCTCGACGCCTTCGGCGCCTTTCGACGTCCCCGCGACGAGTTCGGCGAGGCGGCCGGCGCTTTCGGCGTAATCCTTGATGCCGACGAAGAACAGCACCTTGTCGATTTGCCCCTGGTCGAGGCCGGCGCCCTTGGTGAAGTCGCCGGATTCATCCTTGCGGCCGGGACCCAGCAGCAGCGAGACGCCTCCCGGGCCGAACTTGTCGAGCTTGTCGATGGCGCGCAGCACGTTGAGCCGCTGGCCGGCCTTGTCGTCGCCGCCGAGGCCGATCGCCTCAAGCACGCCGTCGAGGACCTTGCGGTTGTTGACGCGGATAACGTAGTCGCCGCGCTTGATACCGAGCGCTTCGAGCGTATCGGCCATCATCATGCACATTTCGGCATCGGCCTGGAAGCCGGGCGCCCCGACCGTGTCGGCATCGAACTGCATGAACTGACGGAAACGGCCGGGGCCCGGCTTCTCGTTGCGGAAGACGTAACCGGCGCGATAGGTGCGGTAGGGAAGCTGGATCTCGTTGAAATTCTCGGCGACATGGCGGGCAAGCGGCGCCGTCAGGTCGTAACGCAGCGACATCCACTGCTCGTCGTCATCCTGCAGCGAGAAGACGCCCTCGTTCGGCCGGTCGCTGTCGGGCAGGAACTTGCCGAGCGCATCGGTATATTCGAACAGCGGCGTTTCCACTGGGTCGAAACCGTAGTGCTCATAGACTTCCCGGATCTTTGCCGTCATCTCGTTGACGGCGCGGATATCGACGGCCGAACGGTCGACGAAGCCGCGCGGCAGGCGGGCCTTGAGCTTTTGCGGTTTCTTCTGCTTGTCGTTCATTTCCGGGAATTCCGCTGACTGTGACAGTGGCGGTGTCCTAGCGGATTGGGCGGGGAGCGGCAAGGGCGAAGGGCCTTGATGGCAATGGCAGAATCGATTGAACGATGAAGCTTTGTTCAGATTACGGATTACTCATGATCACCGAGGCGCTCCTCTATGCCGCGACGTTGCCGCTGACCGGCAAGACCTATAGAAAATTCATCCGCCATTCCGTCGATCTCTGGTCGCGGGCCGGACGTTGCGCCGGGGATTGGGCCGACCACGAGGAGAAGAGCCGCAACGCAATCCGTGCAGCGGTGGCCGGCCTCAGGCAGAAGCGGACCGCCGTCGTGCTCGGCTCCGGCCCGTTGCGGGATGTGCCGATCGAGGAACTGGCGCGCGATTTCGACACGGTCGTGCTCATCGATCTCGTTCATCTCGCCTCGGTGCGGCTGTGGCTTGCGGCAAAGGGCTATCGCAACGTCCGGCCGATCGAGCGTGATCTCTCCGGCTATGACGATCTCGCCGCCGGTCAGGAGCCCGAACCGCTCGGCTTCCTGCGTAATGTGCCCTATCTCGATTTCGTGGTTTCCGCCAATCTCTTGTCCCAGATCGGCCGCGGCGTGAAGCGGCGCCGTGAGGCCGAGGCGACCGGTCGAATGCCTGAAGACACGGTCGAGAGGCTGATCGCGGCGCATCTCGTTGGGCTTTGGGGACTTTCCTGCCGGTATTGCCTTGTGACCGACGTCGCCTATGCCGTCATCAACCGCAACGGCAAAACACATGAGGAGGCCGACCTGCTGCACGGCGTCGCACCGCCGCCGGCGAAAGCGGTCTGGACATGGCCGGTCGCTCCGCTCGGCGAGGAGAGCAAGGATTACCGGATCGAACACAAGGTCATTGCCAGCTGGTGATCAGGTTGTGACCCGGCAGTCCTTGGCTTGCAGCCGGCATTCACCTATATGAGACGCCATGCGCATGCTCGCCCTCGTCACGATGTTTCTCGGCTGGCTGGTCTACAGCGCCATGTCCGCATGGGCGGGCTGTCCGACATGCGCGTCGATGAATGCGCCGACTGCCATCGACAGCGGCAGCATGCACCATGAAATGGCTGGCGTGCACATGCCGAACGAAGCGGTCAAGGCCACCGCTCCCTCGAAAGATCCCTGCGCGAGCGGAAACTCCGCGCATATGCCGCTTTGCGCCGCCTGTCTTCTGCTCCCGCCGGCAGTGATGGCCGTGGCCGGCGGAAAAGCCGATTTCGGCTATCCCGCGCCGCCGCTTGCCCGCGCCCTCGATGATAACAGGCCTGCTCCACAGGCACCCCCTCCCCGACCGGTCTGACATCCCGTTTTCCATGCAGAATGGGCGGCTTCGGCTGCCCGGAAACTTTACTGTCAGACAGAGGAAGGAACTCTCATGTCTTTGAAACTCATCACGCTTACCGCAATGCTTGCCGCCTTTGCCGCCCCCGCTTTTGCCGAAGACAAGCCCATGGATATGAGCAAGCCAATGGGCAGCCACGACGCGGCCAGCCACGCGTTCAGCCAGGCGAACGACAAGATGCACAAGGATATGATGATCGAGTATAGCGGCGATGCCGACGTCGATTTCGTCCGCGGCATGATCCCGCACCATCAGGGTGCGATCGACATGGCCAAGATCGAGCTCCAATACGGCAAGGATCCCGAAATCCGCAAGCTTGCCGAAGCGGTCATCAAGGCACAGGAAGCCGAGATCGCGAAGATGAACGCCTGGCTCAAGGCCCACGGCAAGTAATCAGTCATTGCCAAAGGGGAACGCCTGACAGGCAGGCGTTCCCTAAACTTTAGAGTGGCGAATCAGTCCTTCGGCTCGAAATCGGCCGGGCGGCGGCCGGCGGCCTGGCGTGCAAGCATCCAGCCCGGATATTCGGGGGCCAGCGCGCTCACCTCGTCGAGCCTGTTCATATCGTCGGCATCGAGCTTCAGCCTGACGGCGGCAAGGTTCTGGTCGAGCTGATCGACCCGCTTGGCGCCGATGATGACAGTAGTGACGAAAGGCTTGGCGAGAATATAGGCGAGCGCGACGGTGGCGACGCTGACGCCATGCTTTTCGGCGATCTCGCGCATAGCGGCGACGCAGGCCCAGGCCCTGTCCCTGTCGACCGGCGGGAAATCGAAACTGGCGCGGCGACCCTCGCCATTGCCGGCGGCACCCGGACCATATTTGCCGGAGAGCAAGCCGCCGGCGAGCGGCGACCAGACCATCAGGCCGAGCTTTTCCTCTTGCATCATTGGCACGATGTCGCGCTCGAGATCGCGGCCGGCGATGGAGTAATAGGCTTGCACCGTTTCGAAGCGGGCGAAGCCACGCCGTTCGGAGAGACCGAGCGCCTTGGAAATACGCCAGGCCTGCCAGTTGGAGACGCCGATATAGCGGACAAGGCCGCGGGAAACGAGATCGTCGAGGGCACGCAGCGTCTCCTCGATCGGCGTCACTATATCGGTCGCATGGATCTGGTAGAGATCGATGTGGTCCGTCTGCAGCCGCTTGAGGCTTGCCTCGACCGAATCCATGATGTGGCCGCGCGAGGCGCCGCGGTCGTTCGGCTTGTCGCCCATGACGCCGTAGACCTTGGTGGCGATGACGACGTCCTTGCGGGGCACGTCGAGGTTCTTCAGCGCCTGGCCGAGCAGCCTTTCGGATTCGCCGGATGAATAGACGTCGGCCGTGTCGATGAAATTGACGCCTGATGCAAGCGAGCGCTCGACGATACGGTCGGCGGCATTCTGGTCGACATCGGCGATGGCGCCCCACATGCTGCCTTCCTTGGCTTCGCCGAAGGTCATCGTGCCCAGGCAGATTTCCGAGACGAAAAGTCCCGTATTTCCGAGTTGATTGTAACGCATGGTCGAAAAAAATCCTTTGTGTCTGCCGCAAGAGGGACTTGCGAACTGAAGAACTTCATCTTTTGATTATTGGCCTGCGCGCGACAGGCACAGCCGTGGCTGGCTGCTGGGTGAGGCCAATTCGATGTAGTGCGACTGCGGCGCTTTTCAACGCCACGGATTGCCGCACCCGAGGCAGACGCCCTTGTCTCGACACAGGCGGCCGATAGATTGCCGGCCATAGTTCAAGAGGTGCGCATGTGACGACGCGAGCACTGACGACGATCGGCTTCGATGCCGACGATACGCTTTGGCAGAACGAACAATATTACCGACTGACGGAAGCGCATTTTACCAAGCTTCTTGCCGATTTCGCCGAAGGACCGAAGATTTCCGAACGGCTGCTCGAAGCCGAGAAACGCAACCTTCGCCACTACGGCTTCGGCATCAAGGGCTTCACGCTGTCGATGATCGAGACGGCGATCGAGATTACCGAAGGCAAGGTGCCGGCCAGCGTCATCGCCAAGATCCTCGATACCGGCCGCGACCTGCTTTCCCATCCGGTCGAGACCATGCCGCATGCGCGCGACACGCTGGAAGCGCTTGCCGGCAAATATCTGCTCGTCATGATCACCAAGGGGGATCTTTTCGACCAGGAGCGCAAGCTTGCCCAATCCGGCCTCGGCGACTTCTTCGACGCGGTCGAGATCGTTTCCGACAAGACCGCCGTCACCTATCGCCGCATCTTCGCCAAGGTCGGTGACGGACCGGAGCGGGCGATGATGGTCGGCAATTCACTGAAATCGGATATCGTGCCGGCGATCGCCGCCGGCAGCTACGGCGTCTTCGTGCCGCACGAACTCACCTGGGTATTGGAACATGTGGATGAACCGACGGAAGCGCCGCGTTTCCGCAAGATCGGCCATCTCGGCGAATTGCGCGAGCTGATCGACCGGCTGGCATAAGCGGCCGGCCGATCGATGCCGGCCTACCCTATTGCGGCTTGGGCGGCGCCTTCGGAAACAGCGACGGCTGCTCCGGCTCGGCCGGCGGATTCGGCTGCGGCGGAGCGGCAGCCAAAGGCTCGATCAGGATGCTGAAAGGCGCGCCCAGGCCGCGGCGCGGCGAGACCTTTGAATAATAGGGACGCAGCAGCCAGGTGGTGTTTTCCTTCGCCGTCGTCTGAAAATTCATGCCGTCCTCGTCAGTGCCGAAGAAAGCTTCGTCATCGGGCTTCGACAGGTCGAAAATCGCCAGGAAGGTGAACTTGCTCTTGGTGGCAAAGCTGATCTTGACGTGCTGGCCGGCGCGCACCGGCAGCGTGTAGACATGGCTGTTGCCGAATTTCGTCCAGCCCTTCAGTTGCATGGTGACGGCGGGGAATTGCAGCTTCTCCAGTTTCTCGCCGGGATCGAGCTGCGGCGTCTGCGCCAGGGCCGAGATCGGCAGGAAGAACAGGACAAGGGCAGCAATCGATGTTTTCACGGACTGATCTTTCATGGTCGAACCAGGACGGCGCGCATCGCCTCCACCTCGGGCCGGCAAAAGCAGCCCTCCAGATGATCGTTGACGAGGCCCATCGCCTGCATGAAAGCATAAACTGTGGTCGGCCCGACAAAGGTCCAGCCGCGCTTCTTCAGATCCTTCGATATGACCACCGAGGTCGGCGTCGTCGGATTGGCGACGATATGGTCGCGATCGACCACCGCCGGCCGCTCGTTATGGCCGGGTTCGTAACCCCAGAAATAACGAGCGAGCGAGCCGAATTCGTCCCGCAGCGCAATGGCGCGCCTGGCATTGTTGATGGTTGACACGATCTTGCCGCGATGGCGGATGATGCCGGCATCGGCAAGGCAGCGATCGACATCCGCTTCGCCGAAGAGAGCGACCTTGTCGAAATCGAAGCCAGCAAAGGCGGCGCGGAAATTCTCCCTCTTGCGCAGGATGGTCAGCCAGGACAGACCGGACTGGAAGCCTTCGAGACAGATCTTTTCGAAGAGGCGGATGTCGTTGGTAACAGGGCGGCCCCATTCCTCGTCATGATATTTGAGATAATCGGGCAGATTGGCGTGCCAGTGGCAGCGGCTCCTGCCGTCCTCGCCGATGATGATGCCAGTCGCGCTCATGATCCTTCATTCTGCCGGGGTCCGTTTCGTTTTCCGGTCATGATTCCGGCTTTACCATTTGCAAACCGTCTTTCCAAACCGAACGGTAACCCTGACGAAAAGTTTATCCGATCGCTCGGCTTTTCAGAAATCGATCTTTACCATTCGCTGGCGGATCAGGTGGCAGCGTCTTGGCGGGCGGACCAGTCCCGCCAAACCATTTTCGGCCATTTGTAGAGAGTTCGTCCGATGATGAAACAGCTTGTTCTTGCCGCAGCCCTCTTCGGCGCCTTCTCCATGGCCGCCCTTGCCGACGACCGTTATGCCACCCGCCCGCCTGTCGTGCTCAGCCCCGATCTGACGGCGCCATGGATCAACCAGCTCGGCGGCAAGGTTCGCCCTGTGGTCTACCAGCGGCCGGTCGTCCAGCCGCAGCAGCGCGGCCTTTTCCAGCGCCGCGTCATCCGCCAGGCGCCGCGGCCGGCACCGCAGACCGTCTCAATGATCAATCCTGATATTCCGGCGATCCGCCATCCGATTGAGCCGCAGTTCCTGCCGCAGATGGTCGACTACGACACCCAGGAAAAGCCCGGCACGATCGTCATCGATACCAACAACCGCTTTCTCTACCTGGTGTTGGAAGGCGGCAAGGCGCGGCGCTATGGCGTCGGCGTCGGCAAGCCCGGCTTCGAATGGGCCGGCGCCCACAAGATCACCCGCAAGCAGGAATGGCCGGACTGGACGCCGCCCTCCGAGATGATCAGCCGGGAGGCCGCCAAGGGCCATTATCTGCCGGCGCGCATGGATGGCGGCCCGGAAAATCCGCTCGGCGCCCGCGCCATGTATCTCGGCTCGACGCTCTACCGCATCCACGGCACCAACGCGCCCTGGTCGATCGGCAGCGCCGTTTCCTCCGGCTGCATCCGGCTGCGCAACGAAGACGTCGTCGACCTCTATGACCGCGTCAGCGTCGGAACCCGCGTGATCGTTATGTAACGGCACATACAAGATCTTGGAAGCCGCAAGAACAGGCGGCTTCCTTTGCCGAAATTGCTTTATCCGGCCAAGTCGATCTTGAATCGGGCAGAAGTTCATGTAGCTTCGGGCAAATTTGCTTGAGGGGAATCGATCATGATCAAATTGATGCCAGGTCTGGCCGCGGCCGGACTTGTTCTGTCCTTGATGTCCACGTCCGTCTTTGCAGCGCCGGCCGGCTCCGACAACACGCAGCGCCCGGCTCAGATCGTGCGCGTGGCGCAGATGCCGAAATATGTGAAGCCGCAGTTCAAGCGCAAGAAAGTCCGTCTGGTGACGACGGAAGCGGCCGGCACCGTCATCATCGATACCAACAACAAATATCTCTATCTCGTCGAAGGCAACAACCGCGCCACCCGCTACGGCATCGGCGTCGGCCGCGACGGCTTCGGCTGGTCGGGCATCGTCAAGATCGGCCGCAAGGCCGAATGGCCGGCATGGACGCCGCCGGCCGAAATGCGCCGCCGCGAAGCCGCCAAAGGTCACATCATTCCCGCTTTCCAGGAAGGCGGCGAGGACAATCCGCTCGGCGCCCGCGCCATGTATCTCTATCAGGGCGGCCGCGACACCATCTTCCGCATCCACGGCACCAACCAGCCCTGGACGATCGGCCTCAACATGTCTTCCGGCTGCATCCGCATGATGAACGAAGACGTGATGCATCTTTACGGTCGCGCGCCCGTCGGCACCAAGGTGATCGTCATCGGCCCCGGCAACAAGCAGGGTAAGGTCGCGTTCGAGGACAGGGGCATTGACGTGCTGCGCACCATGTTCGGCGGCTGAGCAACACCTCTCAAAAAACGAAGGCGCTTTTTAGAGGCGCCTTTTATTTCTCTTGGACTTTGCGGCGGAAAGCTGGCAGACGTGCCTAGGAGTCGACATATTTGCAATATCGGGGCTATTCAATGACATATGCGCTGCGTTCTTCCGCCTCCCTGCTTGCGGGCATCGCGTTTTTCACATTCTGTTCGGCAGCTTCCGCCTCGGCGGAAGATCTGGAATTCTCCATTTACGGCGGTTATCAGACCGCGCCGCACAGCGGCGTCGATCTTTCCGACGGCACGCATTTCACCGCCGGCTGGGAGGGCAAATCCTTCGGCGCGCCGCCCTATTACGGCGGCCGCGTCACCTGGTGGCTTGAGAATTTCAACAAGCCGAACTGGGGTATCTCGCTCGATTATACCCATGACAAGGTCTATGCCGACGACGACACGCTCGCCAAGGCCGGCTGGTCGCATTTCGAATTCACCGACGGCCTGAACCTGCTGACGGTAAACGGGCTTTATCGCTTCCAGGATCCGAGCCGTCGCTGGACGCCCTATGTCGGCGCCGGTATCGGCGTGAACATTCCGCATGTCGAAGTGATTCGCCCCGAGGGTAAAACTTGGGCCTATGAATTCGGCGGCGTGACGCTACAGGCGCAGGCCGGCGTCGATTTCAAGGTGACCGACCGCTGGTCGACCTTCGTCGAATACAAGGGCACCTATTCGCGCGTCGACGTTCCGATCGACAGCGGCGTGGACCTGAAGACCAACATCTTCACCAATGCCGTCAATGTCGGCGTCTCGTTCCACTGGTAATGAACTGAATTTCGGCTGCGGCGTTAGAGCGGTCCTGCTTTTCATGAAAGCAGGACCGCTCTAACTTTTTGTTTGGGCGCAATTTTGGACGGAAAACCGCTCACACTTTTCCTGAAATTGCTCTATTTCGTGCCACAGCTGACCTTGCCCTCGGCGGCATAAGGTTTGCTGCCGCCCTCGATCGTTAGGGAATAGGTGCCGCTGAAATTCGCTGCCGGCTTGCCGCGCTGGCCGGCGACCACCACCAGATCGAGCGTTGCCCCTTCGGTATCGTCACCGCCACCGTCGAAGACTTCCAGGAGCAGCTCGCCATCGCGCGCCCAGTGGTTGCTCAGATGCTGCGATTCGAACACGCGTTTTGCGAAGACCGGCGCTTGCGCGGGATCCTTGACAATAAGCGCGCCGCGGAAATGGTTGAGCCTGTGGCCGGCATCGCTTGCGAAACCGCTTTCGAGCGTAAAACGCGCTTGCGCATCATCGGCGGAACAGAATAAGCGGCTGTCGGCATGGGCCGCGCTCGCCGCCGCGAGCAGTCCCGCAAGTATAATCATTCCCCGCCACATCGCCCGACCTCCCGAGAGCGGCCCGAATGGGCCGGCTGCATTCTCTTCAGCCTAATGGCAAACCTGTTAATTTTTCCGGCATAGCGCCGCCATAGGCCCAATCGAGAAGCTCGACCGTATGCAGGATCGGGATCGCTGTGCCGGTGGCGATCTGGGTGATGCAGCCGATATTGCCGGTGGCGATGATATCGGCCTTGGTCGCTTCGATATTCCTGACCTTGCGTGCCTTCAGCGTCGCCGAGATCTCCGGCTGCATGATGTTGTAAGTGCCGGCCGAGCCGCAGCAGAGATGACCTTCGGCCGGATCGCGCACCGTAAAGCCTGCCGCTTTCAGCAATGATTTCGGCGTAAGGGTGATCCGCTGGCCGTGCTGCATCGAACAGGCGGAATGATAGGCGACCGTAATGCCCCTCGGCATATGGGCTGGTAGGTCGAGGGTCGCCAGATATTCGGTAATGTCCTTGGCCAGCGCCGAGACCCTGGCCGCCTTTGCCGCATAGGCGGTGTCGAGACGCAGCATGTGGCCGTAATCCTTGATCGTCGTGCCGCAGCCCGATGCGGTGATGATGATCGCATCGAGCCCCTGCGTCTCGATTTCCCGCGTCCAGACATCGACATTGGCCCGGGCGTTTTGAAGCGCCTGTTCGGTGCGCCCCATGTGGTGAACCAGCGAGCCGCAGCAAACCTCGCCTTCCGGTGCCACGACCTCGATACCGAGCCGCGTCAGGAGCCGGATCACCGCCACGTTGATGCCGGGATCAAGCACCGGCTGAGCGCAGCCTGACAGGATCGCCACCCGGCCGCGCCGCTCCGCCTCGGGCGGGTAGCTGCCGGGCCTTGCAAAGTCCGACGCGGCGGGCAGGCGCCGCGGCGCCAGCGCCAGCATTGCGGCAATGGGTTTGAGTGCCGCCCCGCGCATCAGGCCGGCGAAGGGGCGGCCAAGGCGGGCGAGATGGAGGGCCAGGCGGAAACGGCCAGGATAGGGCAGCACGGCCGCCAAGAGGCCACGCGTCAGCCGGTTCATCAACGGGCGCTTGTAGGTCTTTTCGATATGAGCGCGGGCGTGATCGACCAGATGCATATAGTCGACACCCGAGGGACAGGTGGTGACGCAGGCAAGGCAGGAGAGACAGCGGTCGATATGGGTCACGACCTCGGCATCGGCGGGCCGGCCGTTTTCCAGCATGTCCTTGATCAGATAGATGCGGCCGCGCGGGCTGTCGAGCTCGTTGCCGAGCGTCACATAGGTGGGACAGGTGGCGGTGCAGAAGCCGCAATGGACACATTTGCGCAGGATTTTTTCCGATTCGGCGACATCGGGGTCGAGAAGCTGGGTGGGGGTGAAGTTGGTTTGCATCTAGCGGGGCCTCCGCTTTGGAAGAGTGCCAGAAATACCCCCCTCTGTCCTGCCGGACATCTCCCCCACAAGGGGGGAGATCGGCAAGAGGTTGGACCTTTGCTGCCTCGCTACCGCCTCGGGGTTGCGTTGTTCGAGTTGTTTGGGGAAGCCATTGCCCCCATCCAATCTTCCCCCTTGTGGGGGAGATGTCCGGCAGGACAGAGGGGGGTGACCCGCGCGCAAAGCCATCTTACCTCTCACCCCATCTTCCCCGGATTGAAGATCGCCGCCGGATCGAACTTCTCCTTCACCCGCCGCGACAGCATCGCCACCGCCTCGGGCTCCGGATGAAAGGCGGCGGTTGCCGCCCTCGCCGCAGCGGAGGCGCGGATCAGTGTGGCATGGCCGCCGCCCAGCAGCTGGATGAAGCGGCGGACCAGTTCGGCCTCCGGGTCCGCCTCCATGCGCATCCAGACGAGGCCGCCTTGCCAGTCGTAAAATGCGTCGACGCCGGCCTCAAGACGCAGCGCTGCGACCAGCTGATGTCCGGTGCCGGGAGCGACCGAGACGCGCCAGACGGGCCGCGCGGTTCCATCGGCATAGGGCAACACGTCGCGGATTTCGCGCCAGAGCCTACGGCTTTCCCCCTCATCCAGCCGCGTAACCGTTGCAAGAGCCGACATCGCCGCTACGAGCTTTTCGATGCGCGCATCGACCGATCCGGCTAAACCTTCAATGCGCAGAACCGTCGCTTCGCCCTCCGGCAATTTGCCTGCGAGGAATTTCCACGTCACCGTCAAAGGCAGATGGGCCGCACCCGAGACTTCGACCGGCAGCGCCATCGCCGCCGCCATGGCACTGGCCGCTTCGGCATCGTTGAGGCCTGATAGAACCACCGTCCGTTCCGTCTTCGGGCGCGGCGGCACGCGGAAGGTGACTTCCGTCAGAAAACCCAGCGTGCCATGCGAACCGGCGATCAGCTTGACGAGATCAAGGCCGGTGACATTTTTCATCACCCGACCGCCGGCCTTGATGATCTCGCCGCTGCCGTTGACGAAGCGCACGCCGAGCAAACTGTCGCGGGCAGCGCCCGCAATGAGGCGGCGCGGGCCAGAGACATTGGCGGCAAAGACGCCGCCGATAGTCGGCTCGCCCGATCTGGCCATAATGGGGCGATGATCCATCGGCTCGAAGGCGAGCATCTGGCTATTTTCGGACAGCGCCGCCTCGACCTCGGCAAGCGGCGTACCCGAACGGGCTGTCATGACCATCTCGCCGGGATTGTAGGCGAGGATGCCGGAAAGTCTGGTCGATCGCAGCCGGTCTTCGGCTGCGACGGCATTGCCGAAACCAGATCTCGTATCGCCGCCGCAGATCGCGAGTGGCCGGTTCATCTCCCGATGTGCGCGGACGATCGCCGCCGCCTGCTCCTCGCTCGTCGGCATCAGATCGATCATGCGGCGGGGCGCCCTTCGAGCGGAAAGACCTTCGACGGGTTGAGCAGCCAGCCGGGGTCGAAGGCGGCGCGCACCGCCATCTGTTGGGCGAGATCGGCCTCCGAATATTGATGCCGCATCAGGTCACGCTTTTCGATGCCGACACCATGCTCGCCGGTGAGGCAGCCGCCGGCATCGACGCAGAGCTTGAGGATATCGTTGCCAGCGGCTTCGGCGCGGGCGGCATCCTGCGGATCATTGGCGTTGAACAGGATCAGCGGATGCATGTTGCCGTCGCCGGCATGGAAGACATTGGCGACACGCAGGCCGTAATGATCGACGATCTCCGCAGTCTTCTTCAAGACGTACGACAGCTGGCTGAGCGGTACGGTGCCGTCCATGCAGATATAATCGGCGATGCGGCCGGTGGCGCCGAAAGCGGATTTGCGGCCTTTCCAGATCAACGCCGCTTCAGTGGCCGACTGACTTTCGCGCACGGTCCTGACGCCGTGGCAGCGAGCGATGTCGACCACGTCTTTCAGCATGGCGTCCATCTCCGCCTCCGATCCCTCGACCTCAACGATCAGCAGCGCGCCGACATCCAGGGGATAGCCGGCATGGGCGAAGGCCTCGCAGATCTCGATCGCCGGCCTATCCATGAATTCGATCGCAACGGGAATGATGCCGGCGGCAATGACATCGGCGACGCATGCGCCGGCCGCTTCCGAGCTCTCGAAGCCGAAGAGCACCGGGCGGGCGCCTTCCGGCTTGGCGATCAGTCGCACCGTCGCCTCGGTGACGATGCCGAGCTGGCCTTCATGGCCGCAGACGAGGCCGAGCAGGTCGTAACCTGCCGCATCCAGCGCCTTGCCGCCGAGCTCGATCACCGTGCCGTCGACCAGCACCATCCTGACGCCGAGCAGATTGTTGGTGGTGACCCCGTATTTCAGACAGTGGGCGCCGCCGGAATTCATGCCGATATTGCCGCCGATGGTGCAGGCAAGCTGCGAGCTCGGATCAGGGGCGTAGAAAAACCCGTCGGCTGCGACGGAGTCTGAAATATTGAGATTGGTCACGCCCGCCTGCACCACGGCGACGCGGTTCGGCAGATCGATCTCGAGGATGCGGTTCATCTTCGACAGGCCGAGCACGACGGCATCCTCCTGCGGAATGGCGCCCCCGGAAAGCGAGGTGCCGGCGCCGCGCGGCACGACGGGAACCCCATAGCGGTGGCAATAACGCATGACGGCCGAAACCTCGGCCGTGGTGCGCGGCAGGGCGACGGCGAGCGGCAGGCGGCGATAGGAAACGAAGGCGTCGGTCTCGAAGGGCACCAGTTCGCGCGCCCCGTGGACCAGGCATTCTGGGGGCAGCAGATCGGTGAGATCGGCGACGATCTGAGAGCGCCGGGCCAGGACATCGGCTCGGGGCGCAAGAAACGGAATGGCGTCGGACATGGCCTTCTCCCTGGCCTCCCGGAAGATGACGACGGGAAGACGACGGCGAACGGGTGCCAGATCCTCCCTGCCGCCCGGCTTAGCACTTTCCCAATAGGGGCGCAAATGCTAAGCACTTATGCCAAAAGGGGAAAAGGTCACAAGAGCTTATGACCAATCTGGGTGATCTCGAAATCTTTGCCAAGGTCGTCTCGACGGGAAGCATGTCGCTCGCCGGGCGCATGCTCGGCTTCTCCCCTGCCGTCGTCTCCAAACGAATCAAGCGGCTGGAGGACCGGCTCGGCACGCGGCTTTTACAGCGCACAACGCGGCAGATTTCACTGACGGAGGCCGGCCAGGGCTTCTACGACCGCGTTCTCGGCATCCTCGCCGGACTGGAGGAGGCCGAATTTTACATTTCCGGCCGCTCGGCGCAGATGCACGGGACGCTGAAGATTTCGGCGCCGACCTCCTTTGGCCGCATGCATATCGCGCCGCATCTGAAAGCGTTCATGCACGCCCATCCGGACCTTGCGATCAACCTGGTGCTGACCGACGAATTCAGCGACATCGTCGGCGGCGGCTTCGATCTGGCGATCCGTATCGCGGAACTCACCGATTCCAGCCTCGTCGCCCGGCGGCTGGCGGCGGTGCGCCGGCTGCTCTGCGCCTCGCCGGATTATCTCTCGGCGCATGGCGAGCCGCGGACTATCGAGGATTTGAAAAACCATCGCTGCCTGCCGGCACACAATGGCGACACCTGGCGACTGAATGGGCCGGATGGCCCCCTCAGCCTGCGGCCGGACGGCATGCTGATCACCAATTCCAGCGAGGTGATCCGCGAAGCGGTGATTGCCGGCCTCGGGATCGCGCTGCGCTCGACCTGGGATATCGGCGATGAACTGAGGGCCGGCCGGCTCGTGCAGGTGCTGCCCGCCTATGAAGGTTCGCACAATGTCGCGCTGTCGGCCGTCTATCCCAGCCGGCAGTTTCTGCCGGCAAAGGTTCGGCTGTTCATCGATTATCTCACCGAACTGTATGGGCCGGTTCCCTATTGGGAACGATGATAGCACCTCACTTCAACGCGAAGGATCGAGACGGGCGGATGCACATTGGGACGATGTCGGCCATGTCACCGGCGTCAAGCGAGGCATGGTTATTCCAATCCTGAAATCCCGGTGGAACAAACGGCCCGGCCATTGATTTGGGGGCACAGCGGGATCATATTGTACACCTGTGCAAAGCGACGCATTCGAGACAGGACGTGACGGTTTTTTCGAGCCTGACCCAGCTCGGCTTCCCTATGAAACAGGGAGAAATAAAACGCGTTCGGATCGCGCCGCGAATTTTGGCTTGCGCAAGCTTTCCGTGATACAAGGTATATCAGCGATTCCTAACATCAACGATAAAGGTGACTCGACAATTGACCCTTCTCGCCCGACTGGCATCCGATGTGCAACTGATGTTCCGGCGCCCGCCGCGACAACAATATGGTGCGCTCTGCTATCGGGTGAGGAACGCTGATAAGCTCGAGGTGCTCCTGATGACGAGCCGCGATACCGGCCGCTGGGTCATTCCCAAGGGCTGGCCGATGAACGGTAAATGTGCGCACGAAGTCGCCGCACAGGAGGCCTTGGAAGAAGCTGGCGTCAAGGGTCCGGTCGAAACGGAAACGCTCGGCGCCTACACCTATCCCAAGATGCTCCGGGATGGGGTGCGAGTATCATGCAAGGTGCAGGTCTATCCGCTTGAAGTCACCGACATGGCGAAAAATTTCAAGGAAAAGGGTGAACGCACCATCGAATGGGTTTCATTCGACGAAGCAGCCGGACGCGTGCGCGAACCGGAGCTGCGCCACCTATTCCTCGCCTTCAAGCGAAAGCTGACTGACAGGCTTTCGGCCAATGCGGCAAAGCAAATTCCGGCGGAATGAATCCTGCCATCTTGCACTGCTAGAAAGGCAGCGTAGAAGCAGATTCATCCTTGGGAAAAAGAATGCCGCCACGCCCCGCCGTCCTCACGAAACGCACGCTCGACAAGGACCTCGACAAGATCACTCATGTCGAGGATGTGGCCAAGCATGTGGTCCGACGGCTGGTGGCGCCCGGGTTGGGGCTGATTTTCCTCGGCCTGACCATGCTCTTTGCCGGGGTCTATGTGTTCGATCGGCCGGGAGCCACGCTCGTCGTTGCGGCGGCAGCCCTTGCCAGCTACATGGCAATGAATATCGGCGCCAATGACGTGACCAACAATGTGGGCGCAGCCGTCGGCGCGCGCGCCATGACAATGGCCCAGGCACTCGCCATCGCCGCAATCTTCGAGGTTCTCGGCGCTACGATCGCCGGCGGCGAGGTCGTCAAGACGATTTCCTCGAATATCGTCGATACGGTCCAGGTGCCGCAGGCGATGCTCGGCTGGATCATGATGGCAGCGCTAATGGCGGCGGCCCTCTGGATCAACCTCGCAACCTGGATGAATGCGCCGGTTTCCACGACCCATGCAATTATCGGGGCGGTCATCGGAGCGGGCATTTCGGCGGTCGGAGTGGAACCGGTCAACTGGCGGGTGCTGCTGGAAATTACCTCGAGCTGGGTCACCTCACCGCTGATTGGCGGATTGATTGCCGCCGGGATGCTTTATCTCGTCAAGACCCTTATCATCTATCGTGACGACAAGATCGCCGCGGCACGACGCTGGGTGCCGGTGCTGGTCGCGGTGATGGCCGGCGGCTTCATGGCCTATATGGTGCTGCAGCTGTCGCCGCCCGGCCGGTTTCCGCCTTTCACCGTCTTCCTGATCGGCATCGGCATCGGACTGGTCAGCTGGCTTGCCGCCCGGCCGCTCGTTCTCGCCCAGGCGCGGGATCTCGAAAACCGCAACAGCTCGCTGCGGGTGCTGTTCCGGCTGCCATTGATCGGCTCGGCGGCGCTGCTTTCCTTCGCGCATGGCGCAAACGACGTTTCGAACGCCGTCGGGCCGCTTTCGGCAATCGTCCATTCGGTCGGCATCGGCGGCGTCGACGGCGTCGGGCATCCGCCGCTCTGGGTGATGCTGATCGGGGCCTTCGGCATCTCCGTCGGCCTGCTGCTGTTCGGGCCACGCCTCATTCGCTTGGTCGGCGAGGAGATCACCAAGCTCAATCCGATGCGGGCTTATTGCGTCGCATTGTCGACCGCGTTCACCGTCATCGTCGCCTCCTGGCTCGGCCTGCCGGTCAGCACCACGCATATCGCCGTCGGCGCCGTCTTCGGCGTCGGCTTCTTCCGCGAATGGTATACGCGCCATTCAAAGCGCCGCATCACCTATATCAGGCGCAAGGCCGAGAGCTTCGATATCGACGAGCCGGAGGAGCCGAACATCCATGAGCAGCGCCGGCGTTATCTCGTGCGCCGCTCGCATTTCATGACGATCGTCGCCGCCTGGATCGTTACAGTGCCAGTCTCGGCAGCGCTTGCGGCCATGATTTATTGGGCTATGTTCGCGCTCTTCGTCTGAACCCACGAGTATATTTCGAATGCGCGCCAATTTTCGCATGCAACGGCTTTTCGTCGACGCGCCGCTTTCTGCCGGCGCCGTCGTGGAGGCGAGCGCCGAGCAGTTCAACTATCTCGCCAATGTGCTGAGGATGGAGACTGATGCAGAGATTCTGCTCTTCAACGGCCGTGACGGCGAGTGGAAAGCCAGCCTCACCTTCCCCACGCGCAAACGCATCCTGCTGACGGCAATCGAAGAGACGCGGCTACAGCCCTCCCCCTGCGATCTGCATTATCTCTTTGCGCCGCTCAAGGTCGGCCGCATGGATTATCTTGTGCAGAAGGCGGTGGAGATGGGCGCCGGCCTGCTGCAGCCGGTCATGACCCAGCACGTCCAGGGCAAGATCACCAATCTTGACAAACTGCGCGCCAATGTCGTCGAGGCGGCCGAGCAATGCGGCGTTCTCGGCATTCCCGAGGTGGCCGAACCCGTGAAGCTCTCCGACCTGCTCGGCCGCTGGCCGAAGGAGCGCCGCATCATCTATTGCGACGAGGGCGAGGCCGGGCAGAACCCGCTGCCGGTGCTGTCGGCGATCCGGGAAAAGCATCTCGCGCTGCTCGTCGGACCGGAAGGCGGCTTTTCGGAAGAGGAACGCGCGCGGCTTCGAAGTCTCAATTTCGTCACCGCCATTCCGCTCGGACCGCGCATCCTGCGGGCCGATACGGCAGCGGTTGCGGCGCTCGCCGTGGTCCAGGCGGCGATCGGCGACTGGAACTGACCCCGGAAACGGGTGGACACGGAAATCGCTGCTATTTTTTTGATGCGTCGTTGAAAGAATTTCACTTGCAACAGACGTGGCTTGGGTCCTAATCAGCCTTCCAACTGCCCGGCCCCCTGGGCGCCTTTTCGAATACAGGTATCCCGCATGGCCCGCGACACCACCGACCAGACACCGCTCTCATCGGTCCAGGATCTGACCGATTACATCGCCGCGGGCAACAAGCCGCGGGAGCGTTTCCGGATCGGCACCGAACACGAGAAATTCGCCTTCTTCCGCGCCGACAACAGCCCGGTTCCCTATTTCGGCGATGCCAGCATTTCGGCCCTGCTCACCGGCCTGCAGGAAAAGAGCGGCTGGGAGCCGATCATGGACGGCGGCAACATCATCGGCCTGGCCGAACACAGCGGCATGGGCGCCATCTCGATCGAGCCCGGCGGTCAGTTCGAACTCTCCGGCGCGCCGCTGGAGACGCTTCACGAAACCTGCAGGGAATCGAACCAGCACCTGGCGACGCTGCGCGAAATCGCCGAACCGATGGGCATCCGCTTCCTCGGCATCGGCGGCAGCCCGAAATGGACCTATGCGCAAACGCCGCAAATGCCGAAATCGCGCTACGAGATCATGACCCGCTACATGCCGAAAGTCGGCAGCAAGGGTCTCGACATGATGTACCGCACCTGCACGATCCAGGTGAATCTCGACTTCTCCTCGGAAGCCGACATGCGCCAGAAGATGCGCGTTTCGATGAAGCTGCAATCCTTGGCGACCGCGCTCTTTGCATCTTCGCCCTTCACCGAGGGCAAGCCGAACGGACTGCTCTCCTGGCGCGGTGATATCTGGCGCGACGTCGACAACCGGCGCTCGGGCCTGCTCGATTTCACCTTCCGCGACGATTTCGGTTTCCGCGACTACGCCGAATGGGCGCTCGACGTGCCGATGTATTTCATCGTCCGCGACGGCCGTTATCACGATTGCACCCATGTCACCTTCCGCCAGTTCATGAACGGCGCGCTGAAGGGCGAGGTCGCCGATCCGGCGCCGACGATGGGCGACTGGACAAACCATCTTTCGACGCTGTTCCCCGACGTGCGGCTGAAGCGTTTCCTCGAAATGCGCGGCGCCGACGGCGGCCCGTGGCGGCGCATCTGTGCGTTGCCGGCCTTCTGGGTCGGCTTGCTCTACGATGATGCGGCCCTGCAAGCTGCCGACGAGTTCACCAGGAATTGGAGCTTTGCCGAAGTCGCTGCCCTGCGCGACGCCGTCCCCGCCGAAGGGCTGAAGGCTGAGTTTCGCGGGCATGCACTGCTTGACGTGGCCCGCGAGGTGGTCGCCATATCGAGGACCGGCCTCAAGACGCGCGGAAAGCTCAACCGCGAAGGCCAGGACGAAAGCATCTTCCTGGCGCCGCTCGACGAGGTGCTCGCCAAGAAGGCGACGCTCGCCGAGGATCTGCTGTCGCTCTATCACGGCCGCTGGAACGGCTCCGTCGAACCGGTCTTCGAGGACTATCAGTACTGAGCCTGCCCGGAATTTTGCCGGGTTCGGAAGGGCGCCGCGCGCGTTTGCCGAAACGGCTTTAAGTTCTTATGGCAAAAAGCCGTTTGCACATTACCTTTTCCAGATATAGTGGCGTTACACACGCGTCACGACTCGGGGAAAGGGACCTCCATGCTGCCACTCTTCGACATGATGATGCAGGCGCAGAACGGTGCGGCGATGGAAGCGATCGCGCGGCAGTTCAACCTGGCGCAGGAACAGGCGACCAAGGCGATGGCGGCGCTGATGCCGGCCTTCTCCGCCGGCCTCAAGCGCAGCACCAGCAACCCTTACGATTTCGTCGGGCTGATGCAGGCCGTCGCCTCCGGCAATTACGCGCGCTATTTCGAGGATATGAGCCGGGCCTTCACGCCGGAGGGCATTTCCGACGGCAACAATATCCTCGCCCAGCTCTTCGGCTCCAAAGAGGTTTCGCGGGCGGTCGCCGCCCAGGCGGCGCAGATGACCGGGATCGGCCAGGATATCTACAAGCAGATGCTGCCCGTTTTGGCCGATACGCTGATGGGCGGGCTCTTCAAGCAGACAACCGGCCAGTTGGCCTCGCCGGTCAACCCGTTCGTCAACACGGCAATGGGCGAGACCATTCAGAAATGGCTCGAGAGCACCGGCTTTGCGCCGAAGCCGAAGGCGGCCCCGGAACCCAGCATCTTCGACAATCCCTTCACGCAGGCGATGCAGCTGATGTTCTCGATGCCGAAACAAGAACCGGCGCCTCAGCCGAACCCCTTCCTCGACAATCCCTTCGCCAAGGCCTTTCAGGAAATGATGACCGGGCTTGGCCAGCAGCCGCCAGCCAAACAACCGCCAGCCAAACAACCGGTGGGCAAACAACCCGCGGCCAAGACGCCGAAGGCGCCGAAGGAAGAGGCGAACAATGCCGAGAGCTATAGCGACATGCTGAACGCCATGTTCGACAGCGGGCTTGAGGTGCAGAAGAGCTACCAGAGAAACCTGGAAGCGATTTTCGAAACCTACCGGCCGAAGCCCCCCGAAACCAAGGCATAAAAAAACCCGGCGATGGCTTGGGAAAAGCCGATCACCGGGTCAAGCGGCAGGGCTATTGGCTATCACCCTGCGGGGAAACTCGACACTCCTACTCCTCGTGAGGGCGGAAAAGCTGCAGGCGCCAGCGATTGCGCGCCGAGCGCGTCAGATGTTCCGACGGATCCTCGAAAAAGGTCGAGGCCAGGAAGGCAGAAGTCAGGTCGGCCCTGGTGAGGCCGATATCCCTCAGCTGACTGTCGTTCAGATCACGCAGCCCGTTGACCTCCATTCGATTGCGAAACCCGCGAAAGATGGAGACCAGCGGAGCGAGGCCTGCCACCAGACGCTGGAAAAGCGTCGGGGTCAGCTTGCTGCAGTCGAGTTCTAGTGTTCGGTCTGTCGTGTGCATCGAACTCTCCTTTCTCGGGCACGCAACAACCCACCCCCTCCGCGAGGTCGTGCGAGAGGGGATAAGGCTGAATTCTGCTTGGGCAGGCAGGGTGTCTGCCCTTCACTTTGCTTGATTTGCACCCCGAAGATGCCAAAGACCTATTGATCAGTCCAACGAATGTTTCTAATGATTATCATCAGCTATCTTTATGGGTGATACCATGTCCGCGCCTCTTGATCTCGACCAATTGCAGACTTTCATCGCCATCGTCGATTCCGGCAGCTTCACCAAGGCGGCCGACAAGGTCTACAAGACTCAATCGGCCGTCTCCATGCAGATGCGCCGCCTCGAGGAGCGCATCGGCAAGCAGCTCTTCATCAAGGACGGCCGCGGCAACCGGCTGACGGTCGAGGGCGAGAAGCTGCTCAATTACGCCCGGCGCATCATCCGCCTCAACAATGAGGCGATCGCCGCCTTCGACGACAACAGGCTGGAGGGAACGCTGCGCATCGGCACGCCCGACGACTACGCCGACCGCTATATGCCTGAGATCATCGGCCGCTTCGCCAAGACGCACCCGAATGTTGAGCTCTATATTGTCTGCGAGCCTTCGGTGGATCTTGCCGAGCGCATGCACAAGGGCGAGCTCGATATCGCGCTCGTCACCCACAATCCGCGCGAGCGCATGTCCGACGTGGTGCGAACCGAACCGCTCTGCTGGGTCGGCTCGGCCAACCATCCGATCCGCGACGACGCGCCAGTGCCGCTTGCCGTCGGCCGCCGCGACTGCCAGTGGCGCCAGCTCGCCTGCTCGGCGCTCGATGCCGTGGGACGCGAGCACCAGATCCTGTTCACCAGCTGGTCCTGCACCGTCGTCGCCGCGGCCGTGCTTGCCGGCATGGCCGTCTCGGTGATGCCGGAATCGGCGCTGCGGACGGGCATGAAGGTGCTGAGCCAGGCAGACGGCTTTCCGGCGCTGCCGCCGGTGCAAATCGGCATCATGAAGCGGCCGGGCGTTTCGATCTCGCTGATGAACGCGATCACCGCGCATATCACGGCCTGCCTCGACAACATCACGCCTGCTGTCATTGACGACGGTTTGGATGCGGACGTCAAATCCGCGCAGGCGCGCCTTTATCCGCGGCTGAAGTCCGCAAATATGGTGCCTGGCTGGTAGAGGCTCTCAGACGGCGCGCGGCGCGGCCTCGGTAAAAAGGGAGGCGCGGATGACGCGTTTCCACTCACCGAGCATGCGCCGCGCTATAGTCTCTTCGCTGATGGCGGCAAGCCGGATGACGGCGCCGATCAGATGGCTGAAAAGGTAAGTGCGGGCGAACATTTCCTCGTCGCAAAGATCGGGAGCCAGCCTGCGCACGGCGTCATGAAAAATGCCGGCGACACGGCCGCTATGCTCTATATTCAGCCGCAGCAGATCCTGCTCGGTCTCCGTCCCCATCCAGACGCCGAGATAGACGGGATCGTCATGGTAGGAATCGTAATACCAATCGATGATATCGCAGACGAGATCGAGCGCCTGGTCGAGCGACTGCACGTCGGAGAACATCGCCGCCGTCTTCGTCTGTACCGCCGAAGCGTGCTGATCGAACAGGGCTTTGACGATCGCCGCTTTCTCCGGGAAATATTGGTAAACCGAGCCGATCGGCACTTTGGCAGCGATCGCGAGCTCGGTCATCCGCATGGCGCTGACGCCCTTCTCGGCGATGATCTTGGCAGCGGCGGCGAGAATAAGATCCAGCCTCTGAATGCTGCGCTCCTGCTTCGGCTTCCTTCGCAAGCCGATGCGATCCATGCTTTCCGCGCCCATGTCGTTCCCGTTTTTATTGTTCGCAGCCGAGGCTTCTGCCACCAGCGCGTCGAGCGGATATGACATGCAGGTCTTCATCAGGCGTAAACGGAAAGGCTCGCATTTTAACGACCTGCAAACGCGTATCAAAATTGGGAGTTCAGCTGTTCCCACCGGTTGCGTCAGGCGAGAGAATCCTTGAAATAGTTGCGAATTTCTCTTCGACGGGAATAGGCTGATGGCGCGACCCTTCGTTGCGAGGGGAATGACCGTCCAGAGATTTTAGAACTTCACAGATAGGGTCGCCTTAACCCCATGCTGCTGTGCGTCTTCCGCGATCTGGCCGGAATAGGCAATCCCGAGCGCAGCACCTTCGTTGAGGGCGACGTCAAGGCCGGCGTCGAGAACGAAGGCGTTCTGCGCCAGCGGCACGCCGACGACGGTGAAGGCATCGCCTCCTGCGAAAGCTTGCGTCGACAACGGGACGATATCGCCGGCGGCATGGCGCCAGCCTGACATGCCGTGCAGGGTGGCGCTCGTCCCGGCGAGGCGAACCTCCATTTCGGCACGCAGGCCGAGCGTGGTGATGGTGGTGTTGGTCGTGCGGCCGGAGACGTCGAGTGCGGCCGCCCCGCCCTTTTCGGAAAAGCCCGCCGTTCGAATGCCCATATGGGCGAGATTGACGAAGGGCTCGAAGGAGACCGCCGCCCTCTCGAACCGGTAGCCGAGCTCCGCAAAGCCCTGCAGCGTGCCGCCCCCATAGTTCGCGTCCAGCCTGTCCTCGAAGCTGCCGATCGCGACACGGCGGCTGGTTTCGATGTCATGCCAGGTATAGGCGAGGCCGGAGCGGAAGGCGAGACCGCCCCAGTGCGTACCGGCATACAGGCCGAGATGATAATCGTCGCTCGAGCCCGACGAAGCACGGTGACGGGGATCGAACCTTGAATTGCTGTAGCCGGCCATCAGGCCGAACCTGACCTCGTCGAAACTGCTGTCGACACCGGCAAGAAACCCGCCCGTCTGATGGCGGAATGTGGCGGCATTGCCATCCGTGAACGCCTCGCTCAGACCGCCGAAGGCCATGCTCCAGAAAACCGGCCCGTCCGCGGTCTCGGCGGCGGTCAGTTCCGGCGCGCCGGGCCAGAAGGCTTGTATCGGAACCATGGCGGTGACGGGATCGCCGAAAGCGGAGCGCAGACGTTCGTTGGCGGCCTCGCGAACAAACAGGCTCTGGGTGATCAGCGCCGTCTTGATCGACGCATGGATTTCGCCGGAAAGCGCGTCGAAGCTCGCCTGAACTTGCGACCGGTCGTCGGGCAAGGTGACGATCGCATCGTAGATGTCGTTGCCGGAGCCGAGGTTCTCGGCAGCCGCCGCCGTGGCAATCTGGTTGCTCGTCGCAGCCATGTCGGCGAAGCTCACATCATTGCGGGCAATTTCCAGGTAGACATTGTTCAAATCATAGGAGAGGTCGGCGGCCAGAAAGGCATAATTGGAGGTAACGGCGCTAAAGGTTCCGCTCACCCCGCCGCTCGCGGTCAGGATCGTATAGGTGGAGAACGGCCTGTACTCGCCATTCATTCCGATATGGGAAACGGTCGCGCCGTTGAGAAAGGCGGTGCCGGTAACCGAGATCAAATCGCTCGCGGTGCCGGCGGGATCGACCTCGACCTCATAAGTAGCGCCCGGATCGAAAGTGAGATTGCCGCCGACGGTCAAGGTTCCGATCGAATTGCCCGGCGCGATGGTGACGCCCGCCCCGGCGGTCAGCGCGCCGATATCACCCGAGCCACCCAGTCTGCCGCCCGTCATCGTCAGGATGCCGCCAAGGCTGCCATTGACGATCAGGCGGCCGTCCGAAACCGTGGTCGTCCCGGTAAAAGCCGAACTGTCGCCGCTCAGACGCAGGGTGCCGCTGCCGGCCATCGTGAGGTCGCCGCTGCCGGAGAGTACGCCGCCATAGGTGCTCTCAATTGCCTGATCGAGCGTGAGGTCGGTGCTGCCGAGCGCGATCTCGCCGCCGCTTCCCGAAAGCTCACCCATGGTCAGGTCGAAGCCGCCGAGATCGAGTATGCCGCCATTTACCGCATAGGCGCCGTTCTGCACGAAGGCACCGGCGCTGCCCGCCAGCAGCGTGCCGGCCTCGACCGTCGTTACGCCGGTATAGCTGTTGGTGCCGGACAGCGTCAGCGTGCCCGTACCCTGCTTGGTCAGGCCGCCGACGCCTTGCAGATCCGTGGTTATGCCGACCGCAAAGCCGTTGGTGTCGATAAAGGCGCCGCCCGAATTGGTCGTTACTTCGCCGGCGCGGAAGCCGCGCAGGAAATTCGCCTCATTGCCCGTTGCCCGCAGAATGCCGCCGTCGAAAACGAGGCTCGCACTGCCGCCGCCTCTCTCGACATAGCCGGTCTCCAGGACGCCGCGCCCGCTTCCGGCACTTCCGGCAAGTTCGATGGTGCCGGTCGCGGCTGAATCATCCGCGATAACGACCGCGGACGCCGATATCATGCCGGCATCGTCGATGCTGACGCTGCCTGAACCGAATTGGCCGACGAACAGCGTTCCGGAACTGATCCAGCTCGAGCCTGCGCCGGTCACGCTGACCACTCCGCTGCCGTTCGAACTGAAGCCGACATAACCGAAGCTGCCGGTGACAGAGCCACCATTCGAAATGGTCAGCGTTCCCGCGCCGGCCGCGCCGACCGAGACCTCGATGGAATTGCTCCAGAGCGAGTTGGCGCCCGTAACGATGACCTCGCCGACGGCGCTGGAATCATTGCTGATATAGCCGGATGCACTGTTGACCGTCCCGCCATTCGAAATGATCAAAGTGCCGGTGCCGCTGTCGCCGATGGTGAGATCCTGGAAGGTCGTCCAGGCCGAACCTGTGCCAGTGACCGTTGCCGTGCCGCTGGCGCCGGAGAAATAGCCGATATGTCCGAACTGGTTGTTGACCACAGCGCCGTCTTCGATGGTCAGCGCGCCGGCGCCCTGATGGCCGACATAAAGGTCGTCGGAATTGCTCCAGCTCGAGCCTGAGCCGGTGACCGTCACCGTACCGCCGGCGCCGGGATCGACGCCGAGCACGCCGATATCATTGCTGACCGCGCCGCCGTTGCGGATGATGAGGGTCGCATCATTGCCATTCTGATCGCCAATGACGAGATCGGTGTTGATGGTCCAGGGAGCCGGCTGCGTGCCCGGGCCGGTGCCGCCGGGGTCGTTGCCGTCGACGATCTCCGTGTCGTTGCCGGTTATGACCTGCTGCGCCCACCCCGGCTCTGCTGCCAGCATCAGCGCCAGCGCCGCGGTGCTCGCCGAGCCCGCAAGTCGCAGCATGGCCATGCGATGGATCGCCGCCCCGCCTGTCCTCTCGTCCATCTTCGCTCGCAAAACCGTCCCACTATCACTCGCTCGCGCAGAAATAGACGAATCAATTTAAATATTAGTAACCATGTTCCCGAGGTTATCTTGACGGGCGCCCGTGTCTTTCCGCACGCGTGAGGGATGCTGCAACATTTTGAATTTATGCATAATTTTGTCCTTGAATCGATTCCGATTCAGGGAGTTATGCCGTTGGTCGCGGCGCGTTTATCCCATTGCCATCCACCCGGCCAGCCAGACCCACATGGCGGCGAGCACGAGGTAACCGGCGGCGAAGATCGGGCTCCGGTAGCGGAGATCATTGCTGGTGACGTGGATGGCCGCATGCGCATAACGCAGGGCGACGAAGACCCAGGCGAACGCGACGGCGACAAGATTGTCGGCCTCGGTGACATAGAGAAGAATGCAGCAGGCATAGAAGAGCACGGGCAGTTCGAACTGGTTGGCGAGACAGTTCTTGACGGCGAGGCTTTCGGCCGGCTCGTCACGATTTTCGCGATAATCCGATTTCGCGATCCTGCCGGCGCGGACCATTTTCGCGCGCCGCTGTCCAAGAAGCGCATAAAGACCATAGACCAGGGCCACATGGGCAAGCAGTGGCCAGAAGATTTGATAGCCGGTCATATTGCTCCCTCAAGTCCTTTCCGTTCCGCACTCGTTGCCAGGAGTAGCCGAAAGGGGAGCAGGATGCCAGCGGCCGAGAACGCGTCTCAATCTCGGCGCGGCGACAGCCAGCGGACGATGGCAAGCCGGGCGAGGAGGATGAAGCAAATGGCGAGGCTTGCGAATTTCAGCCGTGTCATCCACGGCAGCAGATTTGCCGCCAGACTCGCGGACCCTCCATCGCCGAAGGCGATCAGACTTGAGATATTCTCGCCGTAGTCGGCGATGCCGTAGAGGAACGGCAGCAGGTAGACGGTGCGGCCGACGAGCGGATGCATCGATCGTCCGAACCAGGTGCCGACAGGACCGAGCTTGAGGAATGAGAGGAACAAAAGCGCCGTCAGCAATGCCGGAAAGATCAGCTCCGGCCCGAAATACATGGCGCTGAGCAGCCTTGCCGCCGTCTCGTTGCCATCGAGCAGCGTCTGCATATGAAAGACGGCGGACTCGTCGTAACCGGCGAAATAGGTGTCGAGCACCGCCTGGCCGGTTTCATGCTTGAACGGAACGACGAAGCCGAGGGTTGTCCAGCCGAGCACGGCCAGGCAGAGAGCGGCGAGCAGCGCGATGATCCAGAGCGGAATCCCGCTGCCCGCCTTCATGATCAGAGACCGGCGCCCGGATAGTTCGGGCTTTCCCGGGTGATCGTCACGTCATGAGCATGGCTTTCGCGAAGACCGGCGCCGGAGATGCGCACGAAGGTGGCCCGCTCCTGGAAGTCCTTCAGATCCTTGCCGCCGACATAGCCCATGGCCGCCTTCAGGCCGCCGGCGAGCTGGTGGACGACGGCCGAGACCGGTCCCTTATAGGGAACCTGGCCCTCGATGCCCTCAGGCACGAGCTTCAGCGTGTCGCGCACTTCCGCCTGGAAATAACGGTCGGCCGAGCCGCGGGCCATGGCGCCGACGGAGCCCATGCCGCGATAGGCCTTGAAGGAGCGGCCCTGGTAGAGATAGACCTCGCCCGGGCTCTCATCGGTGCCGGCGAGCAGCGAGCCGATCATGACGGCGGAAGCGCCGGCGGCGATCGCCTTGGCCAGGTCGCCGGAAAATTTGATGCCGCCATCGGCGATGACGGGCACATCCTGATCCTGGGCGGCCTGAACGGCCGACATGATGGCGGCGAGCTGCGGAACGCCGACGCCGGCGACGATACGCGTGGTGCAGATCGAGCCCGGGCCGATACCGACCTTGACGGCATCGGCGCCCGCATCGATCAGCGCTCTGGTGCCGTCATAGGTGGCGACGTTGCCGGCCATGATGCGCACCGAATTGGAGAGCTTCTTGACCCGGGTGACGGCATCCAGCACGCGCTGCGAATGGCCATGGGCGGTATCGACGACCAAGAGGTCGACGCCGGCCTCGATCAGCCGCTCGGCCCGCTCGAAACCGTCATCGCCGACGCTGATGGCGGCGGCGGCGCGAAGCCTGCCTTGGGCATCCTTGGAGGCGTTCGGGTTCAGCTGCGACTTCTCGATATCCTTGACGGTGATGAGGCCGACGCAGCGGCCTTCGGTATCGACGACCAGCAGCTTTTCGATGCGATGCGAGTGAAGCAGGCGCTTGGCTTCCTGCTGATCGACGTTCTCCTTGACGGTGACCAGATTGTCCTTGGTCATCAGCTCGTGGATCTTCTGCTCCGGATCGGAGGCGAAGCGAACATCACGGTTGGTCAGGATGCCGACCAGGCGGCCGGACTTCTCGACGACCGGGATGCCGGAGATGCCGTGCGACTTCATCAGGCCGAGCGCTTCGGCGAGCTTCGCGTCCGGACCGATGGTGACGGGATTGACGACCATGCCGCTTTCGAACTTCTTCACCTGTCGGACCTCTTCGGCCTGCTCGACCGGCGTGAGGTTGCGATGAATGACGCCGAGGCCGCCGGCCTGGGCCATGGCGATCGCCAGCCGGCTCTCGGTGACCGTGTCCATTGCCGAAGAGAGGATCGGGATGTTGAGATCGAAGTCGCGGGCGATGCGGGTCGCGATGTTCGTCTGCCCCGGCATGACTTCGGAATGGCCGGGCTGCAGCAGCACGTCGTCGAAGGTAAGCGCGTCCGCGCCGGTTGCCGTTTCAATGATGCGTGCCATGGCCAAATTCCTTCATTTAATAAGAATGCAATCCTGCCCGGAAACGAATCGTCCGCCCCGGCGGTGTGCATGAGTTGCTTGGAAGTTGGCGAGGGCTGGTAACACGTCTATGACAGGAAGGAAATAGCAAAAAACCCGGCGTGCCAGCCGGGCTCGTCATGGGTGCCATGCACGAAGAGCAATTCCGGGAAAAACGGAACCGCTTGGCGATCAGATATCGAACTGATAGGTCTTCGGCACGAAGCGGTAGCCGCCGTCCTGCCTTTCGGCGAAACCGACCGCCGGGAACGGCATGTGATAGCCGAGGAAGGCGATCTTGTCGGCCGCGATCATGGCGAAAACCTTGCGGCGGGCGGCGGCCGCCTGCGCCTTGTCCATATCGAAGCGCACCTCCCAATCCGGCCGCAGCAGCGACAGGATGTAGTGATTGGCCGTATCGCCGGTCAGTACCAGGCGTTTGCCCTCGGATTCGACGTGGAACACCATGTGCCCCGGGCTGTGACCGGCAGCCAGCATCGCGGTCATGCCAGGCGCGACGCTGGCGCCATCCTTGATGAAGGTGGCTTTTTCGACGAGCGGCGTCACATTGGTGAGTACGGCCTTGTGGCCGCCCTCGGCCGGTGTGCCCTCGCGCGCGGTGTTCGACCAGAAATCATATTCGGCCTCACCGATGACATAGCGGGCATTCTTGAAGGCGGGCGCGCCTTCTTCCATCAGCCCGCCGATGTGATCGCCGTGCAGATGGGTCAGAACCACCAGGGTCACGTCCTCGGGCGAATATCCCGCCACTTTCAGGCCCTCGGCGAGCTTTCCGAGCCCGCGGGCGCGGCCGCCCGCGCCAAAGCCGGTGTCGACGAGAATGAGGTCGGAACCGGTGTCGATGAGAACAGGCGCATAGCCGTTCAGGAGCTTGTCGGCCGGCAGGAAGTTGGCGGTCAGCAACGCCTGGACGGTTTCGGGATCCTGATTGGTGCCGTAGGTCTCATAAGGTTTTTCGGAGATATTGATACCGTCCCTAACGACGGTGAACTTATAGGAACCGAGCTTGAACTGATTGATTTCAGGTAAAGGCGCGATATCCATACGTCTGCTTGCTCCAGTGGCGGCCGCTTCGGCCTGGTCTCTCAAAATTGCCGGCGCCGCCAGCAGGCCGAGGCTTGCGGCAAAAAGCGTGCGTCGTGTCATTCGCGTTGAAATCGCCATATATCCATCCCCATGATGCGTGCTTTGTCGCTGCTCGGCCGATGACACCTGCCGGGTTTCTGGCCCGGCAGCCTAAACATATGTCAATCTTGATAGCGAACCTTGTCCGACAAGCCGTCTCACGCAGACGTGAAGCAAAGAACGCATCGAACCGGATTTGAGCATTGGCAGCTTCCGGAACTCGGATTAAACAGCACGGGCCTTCCAGCTCCATCCGCGCCCATCAAGGCTCCCGCCTATGAACCGCATCGTCCCGCTGATCCTCGCCGTCGCTCTCTTCATGGAACAGATGGACTCCACCGTGATCTCGACGGCGCTGCCGGCGATCGCCCTAGACCTCCATGTCGGGCCGATCACGCTGAAACTGGCGCTGACCTCCTACATGGTGGCGCTTGCGGTGTTCATTCCGGTCAGCGGCTGGATGGCGGACAGGTTCGGCGCCAAGAAAATCTTTCGCCTCGCCATATCGGTCTTCGTCATCGGCTCGATCTTCTGCGCCATCTCCTCCAACCTCGTCGAATTCGTCTTTGCCCGCTTCCTGCAGGGCATGGGCGGCGCGATGATGACGCCGGTTGGCCGTCTCGTGCTGGTGCGCACGACACAACGAAGCGATCTGGTCTCGGCCATGGCACTGCTCACCATCCCGGCGCTTGTCGGCCCACTCACCGGCCCGCCGCTCGGCGGCTTCATCACCACCTATTTCAGCTGGCACTGGATCTTCCTGATCAACGTGCCGGTCGGCATCATCGGCATTTGGCTCGCGACGATCTTCCTGCCGGAGGTGGAGGCGACAGCCCCGCCGAAGCTCGATTTCACCGGTTTCGTGCTGACCTCGCTTTCGGCCGCGGGCGTCGTCTTCGGCCTGTCGGTGGTCAGTCTGCCGGCCCTGCCGCCGATCATCGGCGTCGCCGCCACCGGCATCGGCGTCCTGTGCGGCTTCCTCTATATCAGCCATGCGAAGCGCCACCCGGCGCCAATCCTGAACCTCGGCCTGTTCAAGAACCCGACATTCCGGGTTTCGACCACGGGGGGCAACCTGTTTCGCATCTGCGTCGGCGCCATGCCGTTCCTGACACCGCTGATGCTGCAGCTCGGCTTCGGTCTGACGCCGTTCCAATCCGGCCTTATCACCTTTGCCGGCGCGATCGGCGCGATCACCACCAAGTTCATGGCAAAGCGCGTCTTCGCAGCCATAGGCTTCCGCACGACGCTGCTCGGCGCCGCTATGGTGACGACTGTCGTGACCGTCATTACCGGCCTGTTTACACCAGCAACGCCGCATCTCATCATCATCGGCGTGCTGCTGCTCGGCGGCTTCTCCCGCTCCTTCATGTTCACCGGCGTCAATGCGCTGGCCTTTGCCGATATCGACGATGCGCAGGCGAGCCAGGCGACCTCGATGAGCTCGGTGATGCAGCAGATCAGCCTGGCGCTCGGCGTCGCGGTCGCAGCCGCGATCCTGGAAAGCTCGATCTATATTAGAGGCGAGGCGCTGCAGGTGGCCGATTTCCACCTTGCCTTCTACATCATCGCCGGACTGACGGTGATTGCGACCATTCCCTTCATCAGGATGGACCGCAACGCCGGCGCGCTCGTATCCGGCCACCGCTCGAGGCGCGTAGCCGCATCGACGATCGAGGCCGAGCAGCAGGCCGTGAAATAAGCTTTCTATTCAGGGCTCTCGCAGACGGCAGAGAGCTTGTTGCCGTCGAGATCGCGAACATAGGCGGCATAAAAATGGGCATGGTAGGAGCGCAGACCCGGCCCGCCTTCATCGGCGGCGCCCGCCGCGATAGCCGCCGCATGGAAGGCATCGACGGCCGCCCTCGTTTGGGCTGAGAACGCGACCATGGCGCCATTGCCTGATGTCGCCCGGCGGCGATTGAAGGGGGTCACCACCCAGAAACGGCAGCGCGTATCGCTTTCGGCGGAATAGCCGATCTCCTCCTGCGAATAATGCTGGCGGCGATAGCCGAGTACCGGCAGAACGGCATCATAAAAATGCGCTGCGCGATCGAGGTCGTTGGTTCCGAGCGTGACGTAAAGAAGCATGGGGCGTCATCATCTGCCGGGATCTGCCCGAGATCAAGCCTGCTCTTCCTCAGCTTCCGCCTTGCGGCCTTTGAAGCCCTTGGCGAGCAGGAACATCTCGACCGATTCGGCGCGCGACGAGTTCGGCTTGACGTGGACGACCTGCCGGAAATTCTGCTTCAACATGGCGAGCAGATCACGCTCGGTGCCGCCCTGGAAGGTCTTGGTGAGGAAATGTCCGCCCTCGCCCAGCACCTCGATGGCAAAGTGGGCCGCCACTTCGCACAGATGCATGGTGCGCAGGTGGTCGGTGCGGTGATGGCCGGTGGTCGGCGCCGCCATATCGGAGATGACGAGATCGGGCGTGCCGCCGACGGCCTCCATCAGCTTTTCCGGCGCGCTCGGATCAAGGAAATCGAGCTGCAGGATCTTGACGCCGGGAAGCTGGGTCATTTCGAGGAAATCGATCGCGGCCACACGGACATCCTCATCGGTCGAACCGGTGACCTTGGCGGCGATCTGCGACCAGCTGCCGGGAGCCGCACCCAGATCGATGATCCGCCTGGCGCCCCGCAGGATGTGGTATTTCTCGTCGATCTCGAGCAGCTTGAAGGCGGCGCGGGCGCGATAGCCTTCGAGCTGGGCGCGCTGCACATAGGGATCGTTGATGTGGCGCTGCAGCCATTGGCGGGAGGACGCCTTCATCTTCTTGTTCTTGACGCGCTGGCCGAGCTTGCGGCCGGTGCGGTTTCCCGCGATCGGTGCCTTGGTCATGCCTTTCCCCTCATTTCGCGCGCTGGCCGCGGCGATTGCGATTGCGCCGCCACACGCCGTCATCGGCCATCATGTCGGTGAGCAGGCCTTCCCTCAAGCCGCGATCGGCAACGCGCATGCGCGGGCTCGGCCAGCGGCGGCGGATCGCCTCGAGAATGGCGCAGCCTGCGAGAACCAAATCGGCCCGGTCCGGCCCGATGCAGGGATTGGCGGCACGGCTGTCGAAATCCCAGGAGAGAAGCTTTGCCTGCATGGCGGAGACCTCATCATCCGACAACCAGATGCCGTCGACCTTGCGCCGGTCATAGCGCGGCAGGTCGAGATGCACGCCGGCAAGCGTCGTCACCGTGCCCGACGTACCGATCAGGTGGAAATCGCTGGTCTGGGCAATTTCGATCTCGGGGCAATCGAAGCGCCCGAGCATGCCTTCGACCTCGCGCACCATGCCTTCGAATAGCTCCGGCGTGACATCGCGCCCGCCGTGACGCTCCGACAGCGTCACGACGCCGACCGGCAGCGACGTCCAATGGGTGATGTGATTGGCAAGCCGGCTGAAGCGATTGTCGCCGATGCGGATGACGGCGATCTCCGACGAACCGCCGCCGATATCGAAGAGCACGACGGAGCGTGTCTCGCGCCCGACCAGCGAAGAGCAGCCGGAGACGGCAAGCCGCGCCTCGGTCTCCCGATCGATGATTTCGAGCTCGAGGCCGGTTTCGGCAACGACTCGGCCGAGGAATTCCTCGCCATTGACCGCCTGGCGGCAGGCTTCGGTGGCGATCAGCCGCATGCGGCGGATCTCCCGGTTCCTGAGCTTGGAGGCGCAGACCCTCAGCGCCTCGATCGCCCTTTCCATCGCCTCATCGGACAGACGGCCGCTCGCCGCAAGGCCCTCACCGAGGCGGACGATGCGGGAAAAGGCATCCACGACGCGGAACTGACCCGGACGGGTCGGCTGGGCAATGAGCAGACGGCAATTGTTGGTGCCGAGATCGAGAGCGGCATAGAGCTCTTCCGGCCAGGCATGCTCGGGCGCCAGGCGATCCCCCGGGTGCGCGTGGTTCTCCGGGCGGCCCTTGCGGCCGGCGCCGTTCTGCATCTCGCGCGGGAGGGCGGCGCGCGCCGTCTCCTCAGCCCGGTTTTCCTGCGGGTGGATATGGGAAGGCTTTGCCGATGTCAGCGGCCGGCCCTGCAGGCCGCGCTTGCCGCGATGCTTGCGGCGGTTGCGCCGGCTCGACGGCGAATCGCCTCCGTCCCGCGCGGCATTGGCTGCGACGCCCGTCTGTTCCATCGGCTGGGGTTGAAGCGAGCCCTCCTGCGAAGCGCCATGGCCGCCGCGACGGCGCCGCTTTCGCTTGCGGGCCGGATGTCCGGCGGCATCTTCCATTGGGCGCGCTGGCTGCCCGGCATTGCCGGAGAGCTCATGCGAAGCGGGATGAGCGGCGCTGCGGGTTTGCCCACCGCGCTTGCCCTTGCGGCGCCTGGACTTCTTGTCCTTGCGCCCTGCCGCCGACGCCCCGTGAACTTGCGGCTTAACGCCGCCTTCGGGGTCTTCCACGTTGTTTTTCCACCGCGCCGCGCAACTCCCTGAGGTATGCAGCAGGCGCTCATTCGATTTTTGCGTTGCCGCAAGAATATCAGCGCCCGCCAAAATCACCAAATTCTTTTTTGGCAGAGGGATTTGCGGAATAATTCCATCCTTGGCTGACGCGGCCGATTTTTTTCAAAACAGGTATTTGCAATCGGCGGGCTTTTGTTTATAAGCGCCGCACACCAGCCGAACCGCCCGCCGGTTCGCACTTGCTGGGGAATAGTTCAATGGTAGAACAGCGGACTCTGACTCCGTCGATCTTGGTTCGAATCCAGGTTCCCCAGCCAATTCTCCCTAAATGCCCTTAATTCCTTGATTTTCCAGTCGTGCCGGATATCGTTTTGGCATCATTGGCGACCTGATGCCCAGGACTGTAGCCCACAGGTGATGCCCAGGCGCTAGCGCGCCGCAGCCGACCCTTCGGGCGAAGACAGGGTATTCGTTATGGCCGTGCGCCACGAGGTCGAGAATCTCATTCGCCGCGGAAATATCTTCTATTGGCGGCCGCGCATACCGGCCGCTTTCGTTCATTGCCATCCGGGCAGCCGTCTTTCACTCAGCCTTCATTGTTCCGATCATAGAAAAGCTCAGACCATCGGCCGGAAGCTCAATATGCGACTGGCCGAACTGAAGATGAATTCGAAGGAAGCGATGCCTACCAAGAAGCAGCTCAAGATCCTGTTCGAGCACGTGCGGGATGAGGAAATCGAGAGGCTCGATGACATCAGCACGATGGCCAAGCGCAACGGCCGCGGTGGCGATGTCGTCGAGATGGAGCTCGATCTCGAGGTCGGCTGGGCCTGTCAACTGCTGGCGAAGTTCGGGACCCGCGTGGAGCTCTCCCTAGAGAACGGGTGCGCTGGCCTCACATACCTCCTGAACAACGGCGTGCCAGCCTCGCATGTCGATGCCATCCGGGCAAACTACGGGGCGAGCTGACCACAGCACGCAGTGCCGGATTCGAAGACGGCATCCGAAGGCTGATCTACCACTTCGAGATCGATGACACGGCCACCAATCGCGAACGAGCGGCGTCGAAGATGTTCGAAGGCCGTGCGGCTGCCCTGCTTGACATCGACGACCGCCACGACCTCGTCGACCGAAGCCTCAGCGAATTCACAGGCGGCGGCAGAGCCAGCAAATCCGTGGCCGAGATGAAGCCCGCAGAGGTCGAGCCAGCCACCCCTCTCTCATTGATGTTGGCCGAAGAGAGCATACCGGCATCGACTGCGACGGATATCGCGGAGGAGGCGGAAATCGCCTACCTCGACCTATCGCCGCGTCCCGCAGCGGCCAGGAAGGCTTCACCCAAACCTCAGGAAGCCGAACAGCGCGTTGTTGCCGTATCGGAGTTCGAGCAGGAGTGTGAAAAGCTCATCGCGAACATGCGGGATGAATGGACAGCGGAAACGGGGCGAGACGCCATGGCGCTGGTGCGGAGGAGGTGGGTCAGATCGGGCGCGGAATTGTCTGGAATCTTCTGGCCCGAGAAAACTTCCCATTCGCTGAGTATTTGCCAGCTCCGGAGTTGATGGAGGCAATCTGCTATGCTCATGACCTGGGGCACCCACCCTACGGTCACGGCGGCGAACGAGCCCTCTTTAGAAATATGCGCGAGTTCGGCGGCTTTGAGGGCAACGCCCAGACCATCCGAATTCTGACGAAGCTGGAGAAGTATTACCGAGGAAATGGAATACTCCCGACGCGGCGCCTTTTGCTTGGCGTTCTCAAATACCCGGTAGCGTATGGACGCTATGAAATAGGCGAAGGAGACAACAAGCCTCCGAAATGCTTCTACGATGAAGACATGCCCCTTATCGAGGCGGCATTGTCGATCTTCTCACCTAACGATACTGAAAAATTCACGTCGATCGGGCGGGATGGCAAGCCGATCTATAAAACGCTTGATTGCTCCGTCATGGAGCTTGCGGACGACATCGCCTATGGTGTTCACGATCTTGAAGACGGTGTCGGGCGAGGAATACTCAAGCGCGCTGAGATTGAAGACGATCTGCTGGACGGGTTTAGACGGGCAGGCGTGTCGCATGTACGCAACCTCACCATTCAAGAGCTACTGGATAAGCTTTTCTCTAGCGACGCTTGTGAACGAAAGCACGCAGTGTCGCTTTTGGTAGGGTTCTTCATTCTTGCAATTGAAGTGAGCCGTCTCAACACGTTCGAGTCGGGATTCCTCGACTTGCAGGCGACGGTACAGCCGGAGATTTCTCGCCTCCTTAAGCACTTGTCGAAAGAGATCACTTTCAAGAGCTTGGTTAGTCGACGCGAGGTGCAAACTCTTGAATTTAAGGGTGAAAAGGTCATTGATGGACTATTTTCTGCCTTTGATGAAAGGCCGGTGCAACTGGTCGGCTCAGAAGCTTTCGATCAAATAGAACCTGGGCTCAGCAATTTAATCTCCGACAAGAATGGAAATTGGCGCGACCTTGAGACGCCATACCGGCTTAAAGCGGCAAGAACAATTTGTGACTTCATCGCCGGGATGACAAATCCATACGCCGAGAAGTACTACAGGCGGCTCTATGAGCCTGGATATGGCAGCAGCACAGATGAACTGTGAACTAAGCAGGGGCGGAAATTGTTTCCGCTCCGCCCGCTGACGGGAATACCTCCCTATCAATGCCGCTAGCGATGACTTGCTGCGGCGACGGCGTTCCCAGCGGACCTTCGCTGTGCCGGCGTCGGATCGGGAACATATCTTCGCCGTGGTGGTGTAGACGGGTATGATGTAGCCGGCATAGCCAAGGGCTTGTCATATCGATCGTGATGAGCATCGACCGCTTTAGTCCCACAGACTTCGCACGTTTGCTTTTCAAGGTCACCCGCCTTCACCGCCCGCTGTACGGCAAGATGAGCATCATATTTGGCCGGATTGGCTCGGCGCCAATTCGCTTGGCGAGTATGGGTTTTTAGCATCAACGCACCCCAAACAAAGCTACGTCGCAACAAGCTCGGCGAGCTTGTCCGCCACCACAGCTATAGTGTCTTCTTCGGTGCTCAGGCCGCTTCGCGAGGCCAAAAGAGGACTGACGTTGCGGAGAGCTTCATACGTAGTGTTATGGACGATCGGAACGAGCTGTTCGGTCGCCAGCAGTGCCGAAAGCTCCTTATCGGCAACGCCTGCGGCTGGAAGACGGCGCAGCAATGCGGGCGTCACAAGCACGACCCCTACGCGCGACTTCACCAATCCTTTGTCGATTTCGCGAAGCAGCGACGTACCGAGGGCAACGTCCTTTTCGCTGAACCAGACTGATACGCCACGTGCCTCAAGCAGATCATGAAGCGTCTTGGCGTCCCCCTGCCGGTCGTCCCACGCATGACATAGGAAGACATCACGGAGATCGGGTAGCTCCGCTCGGATCTCGGCAGTCCGGCGTATTGGCGTGAGCGCCCGCACTTCTGTGGGGGTATACACGACGGCCGAACCAGCTTTTGACCATTTCGCACGTACACGACCAGACCCGCCGCCGCTGCTTCCTGACGAGGGGCGATAAGACGGCGAGTAGGAGGGCGAGGACCCATAACCGCTATTGTAACCGCTATAACTGCTGTAGCCACCATAGCGGCCGCGGCCGCGACATGCCGGACAATTCGCTGCGGCACTCGCTGAGCGATGCCCTTCTTTCGGTGCTGTACATTGAGCCATTGGAGGAACTCTCTTTAATGGAATGTCGCGTTCAACTGTCCTTGATTGTTGTGCGCGGGTTTGCCTTGCCATGCTTTGTGGTCACGAACCGTCCGGAGATAGCACTCCGATAGGTGCCCCCGGTGATCCCGCCACCCTTCGCTTCCCGCACCGTCGTCCGCGGGCTTGCCAGTCCATGTTTGGCTGTAACAAACCGCCCACTGATTGCGCTGCGGAAATTGCCTCCGCCCCCTTTTCCTTTTGCCATTTGCCTGCCCTTATCGAACGACCCTGGGAATCGGACCATTCCAATAGTACTCCAGCAGGGTGTCAGAAGTTGTCACCCTCAGAATCAGAGGATCGTGGCGGGTTGTCGCTTCTGTGCTTTGAGTTCGAATTCGATTATGGCAAGGCGTCGAAATCACTTCTGCGGTGGTGTTCAACTAGCCTGCGCAGCCCCTCAGGAGCGATGACCTCGACCGCATCTCCCCATTGATAGAGGTGCCAAGCCATCTCGAGCCAGCCTGCTGCATGAAAGCGCACGATGAGGCTGCCATCCTCTTGCGTTTCACCGGTTTGTTTTGGGTGAAAGCAGAACTCGGCCGCCCTTGCTGCGGCGCGCGGAGCGAAACGCCAGATGACTTCGTCATATTGCTCCGGGTCCTGGTACACGCCGAATGATTGTGCCGCATAATCCTCCAGGGAAAAGCCTGGCGCGGAGCTGAAGCTCTCGTCCAGGGTTTGAGCGCTCAGAATCTGGTCCATGCGAAAGTTCAGCAAATCTTCGCCGCGGGCCGGCTGGCGCGCCACGAGATAGCTGCGGTGCCCCAGCAGGAGACCATGCGGCTCTATGATCCGTTCGGGTGCCTCCTCAGTTCTGTAGCGTAAGCGCAGGCGTAACGGGCCGCGTAGGCCCTCGATTACAGCATCCAGTACCGCTGGCGCCAGATTGACGCGCGGGCCGGGGCGAGTGACCGATCCCATCGCCAAGAGAACCGCTTCGACATCGGTCTCGGTGCGCAGGGCGTCTTTGGGCGTCAGGCGCGCCAGCAACCCGTCGCGCAGATCTTCCAACGCGGCAGCGTGGCGTAGCCGGCCATCACCGCGTGCCGTTCGGCTGGCGATCTCTAGGGCTTCGATTGCCGTTGCCTGACGGAGCTGGAGCCGGTCGAGCATCGGGTCGGCGACACGCCAGCGCCGCCGGCGGTCCGCGCCATCCACCGCTTCGACATTGGTGAACACGGTCTCGAGCGCTTCTGTCATGCGCTGTGCTGTTCGATGCGAGACGGCGAATTCCTCGCAGATTTCATCGAGGCCAATCCCCGTTCGCCGCGTTGCGGCCAGCCGCGCCAGCCTGATCAGATCTTGAGCCTTGGAGAACGACATGATCCAGTTCCTGGCCGCCAACTATGACATATATTGACACCCACACACGTTATGGCTGAACTTGCACTCTGTCGAGATGGAAATCTTGTTGCGGATTGCGCTCGATCGGGGGGACGGCAATGCGAACTATTGAGGGGAACCAAATACTTTTGTCCGCATCGGATCTGATGCGTTTCATGGGCTGTAGCCACGCAACCGCGCTCGATATCGCCTATATGCGCGGCAGTGGGCCAGTGCCCCGCGAAGACAGTGATGACGCGGCTCTTCTGCAGAAGCAAGGTGATGCCCATGAAGCCGCGCATCTGGCGAAGCTCAAGGCGTCAGGTGTGTCGGTGTTTGAGATCGCGCGGTCAAATCTGGCCGACAATGCACGGGAAACTCGCGCGGCGTTGGCCGAGGGGCCGCAGATCGTGTTTCAAGGAGCGCTACTTGGCGACAAATGGGGCGGCTGGTCAGATTTCCTCGAGCGCGTCGAGCGCCCGTCAAACCTCGGCCGCTTCAGCTATGAAGTGACCGATACCAAGCTCAAGCGGCGTCCCCATCCCAAGCATGTGCTGCAACTGGTGCTGTATTCAGACCTGCTGACGCAGATTCAGGGCCTCGCCCCTGAATTTGCCCATGTCGAACTGGGGGATGGCAGCCGCGCGCGCCTGCGCCTTGCCGACTATCAGGCTTATGCCCGCATGGCGCGCCAGCGGCTCGAGGCCTTCGTGGAAAATCCGGTGCCGACCCGGCCGATCCCTTGCACCGATTGCAGGTTGTGCCGTTGGGGCGATCATTGCGAACACCAGTGGCAGGCCGAGGACAGCCTGTTCAACGTCGCCAATATTACACGGACCCAGGTCAAGAAGCTTGAGGCGGCCGGTGTTACCACCATGGAGGCGCTGGCCGCGCTCGATCATCCGGTCCGCGGCATGGCCGATACTACCCGGGCGCGGCTGGCGACGCAGGCGCGTCTGCAGCATTTCCGCAAGACGGGGGCGCCTGCCTTCGAGTTGCGCGAGCCGGAACCCGGCAAGGGCTTCGATCTCTTGCCCGCGCCGCAGCCGGGCGACATCTTCTACGATATCGAGGGCGACCCGCATTACGAAGGCGGCCTCGAATATCTCCACGGCGTTTGGCTCGATGGGCAGTTCAAGGCTTTCTGGGCGCATGACCATGGCGCTGAAGCGCGGGCTCTGTCCGAGCTCCTCGATTTCTTTAAACAAAGACTCGCGGCCTATCCCGAAGCGCGCATCTATCACTATGCCCCCTACGAGATTACCGCCTTGCGGCGGCTAACCGCCAAATACGGGATAGGCGAGGCCTTATTCGACCGGCTGCTGCGCGAGCGGCGCTTTGTCGATCTTTTCGCGGTAGTGCGGGGTGCACTTATAGGCTCGGAAGCCAATTATTCGATCAAGTCAATGGAAGCCTTCTATGGCCGGGTGCGCGAGGGTGAGGTGAAAACCGCCGGCGGCTCAGTCGTCGCCTATGAGCGCTGGCGCGAAACCGGAGAACAATCGATCCTCGATGAGATCGAGGACTATAACCGCGTCGACTGCATCTCGACCGAAGAATTGCGCGACTGGTTGGTGAGCATTCGGCCCGCTGCCCCTTGGCCGGTACTGGCGGCCGACGCCAGCGACAAGGAAGTCGAGGAAGACGCCGATACCCAGGCGCTGCGCGCAAAGCTCGCTGCCTCAGGACTGCCACAGGGTCGGCAGGATATGCTGTTCAATCTGGGCATGTTTCACAAGCGCGAGGCCAAGCCTGCGCAATGGGCGGTCTTCGACAGTGCTGGCAAAGACGAGGGCGATCTGATCGATGACCTCGACGCGCTGGCCGGTCTGGAGGCGATAGGCCGTGCAGAACCGGTCAAGCGCTCGATGCTACGGCGCTATCGCTTTCCGCCCCAGGAGACCAAGCTACGCGGCGGTCGCAACGCGACTGTCCCGGTTGTCGATGGACCACCAGCAAGTGTTAGCATCGAAGAGCTCGACCGCACCGAGCGGATCATCGCTGTCAAGGCCGGGCCGGCTAAGGCGCATCTCCTGACCGATCGCCTGACGCTGCATCCAGATTGGCCGCTCAGCACCGATGTCATTGCTGCGGCCTTGCGCGACGTAATCGACGATCATTGCGACACTCGCCGTTTGACCGCGCTCAATGACCTGCTTGCGCGCGCGGCCCCGCGTCTTGTGACGGGACCCCGCGCCGATCTGCTCGATGGCGCCGATCCTTTGACCGGCACGATCGCAGCGATCGCCGCCATGGACGGCACCGTCTTGCCGATCCAGGGACCGCCCGGAACGGGCAAGACTTACGTGACCGCGCATGCGATCTTGGCGCTGGTGCACCAAGGGTACCGCGTTGGCGTGGCATCGAACAGCCACGAGGCTATCCGCCATGTGCTGATGGGGTGTCTTGCCGCGCAAGGTGTTGGCAATCCTGCTCCGGGTTTGTGCATCGGCCATAAGGTCAGCAGCGGCGAGGATGGCTATCCGGACAGTTGCACCGGCGTCATCCGCTCGACCTCTAATGAGGATCCGCTATGGCGCCGCGCCCATGTCGTTGGCGGCACCGCCTTCTTCTTTGCTCGGCCCGAACACGAGCAGGCGTTCGATTGGCTATTCGTCGATGAAGCCGGACAAGTGGGGCTGGCCAATATGGTCTCCATGGGCCGCTGCGCGCGCAACATTGTGCTGGTCGGCGATCCGCGTCAATTGCCCCAGGTCATCCAGGGAGCGCATCCCGATCCCGCCAACCTTTCCTGTCTTGAGTGGATGCTGGGCGATCACGCTACCATCCCGCCCGATCGCGGCATCTTCCTGCCGGTCTCGCGCCGCATGCATCCCGATGTGTGCGAGTTTATTTCGCGGCAAGTCTATGAAGACCGGCTCGTCAGCGCTCCCGATACGGCCATCCAGGCGGTGCGCGGGACCGGTTGCCCCGAAGCTGGCACTTTCTGGGTGCCGGTCGCGCATGAGGGCAATGCCCAGATCGCGGCCGAGGAAGTCGCTGCCATTCAAGCGACGATTGACGATCTGCTCTCGGGAACCTGGACCGACAAGGATGGGGCAACGCGCGCCCTTGGTCTCGCCGATATCATCGTCGTTGCGCCCTATAATGCGCAGGTCAATGCCCTGCGGGACGCCTTGCCTGCTGGCATTCGTGTCGGCACTGTCGACAAGTTCCAGGGGCAGGAAGCACCCGTCTGCCTGATATCCATGACCGCCTCGTCGGCCGAAGAAACACCACGCGGCATGGATTTCCTGTTCTCGCTCAACCGTATCAATGTCGCTGTCTCGCGCGCCAAGGGCCTTGCGCTCGTTTTCGGCGCGCCGCGGCTGCGCGAAGCAAAATGCGAGACCGTCGAACAGATGGGTCTTGTGAACACGCTATGCGCCTTACCTGAACTTGGAGAATTTTGAATGTGGGAGAATTTCGAGGCGCGCCTCGAAGAAAATGAGCGTGATCGGCCCATACCATTGCGCCGGGTGCTTTTCGACGTGGTGCGCGGCTCGGGCCTGCGCCCGGGCGATGGCGTCACCAAGAAAATGGCGTCCTTTGAATTTGGACCGGGCGAGCGGCTATTGTGGGAAATCCAGAACCCGAACAACTTCTTTCTCCATGTAAAATGGCGCGATCTGGTCGAGGCGAATGGCTTCGCCACCGAGTTACGGCCGTATCAGAGGGGTATGAAGGATGGCGGGCGACATTCCGCGCTCAGCCGCGACTGGTCCTTCGGCGATGCTGACTGCTGTGTCCTGCGGATTGAGAATGCCGAAGCTCTGCGCCATCTGATCGCGGTGCTGCCGCAGCCCGGCGATAGGCTGGTGCTCACTCCGGCTGCGATCACGCGCTGGATCGAGCGCTTGCGCCATTTCTTTCCCGCCCTCGATCGGTTCGATCGGCCCGATCCGCATTTCGATGAGGCGGAGCGGACCTACAAACTGGAGATTGCGGCCGAGCTCAAGACGGTGATTGCGCAAGCCGGCTCCGATCGGGAACTCGTCGATGCCGTCAACATCGCGCTGGCCAAGAGCAATCTGCTGCAATGGCGCGCCTATTGGCCGATGTCGTCCAAGGGCGATGCCGATCGCGGGCAGCTCTGGCCGGCCTTGCGTACACTCGTCGACGCTGCACTTGGCGCACCCAACGGTCACGCCTCTGCACTGGAGGCCTTTGTCGCCGCCTGGATCGCGGCCGTCCCGGACGGCAAACCCGATCCGGCCCGCCAGATCGCAGAATTCCTGTTCCTCCATCTCGCTCCCGACGAGGGCATCTATATCCGCCATTCCGTGCGCCAGGACCTCTGGCTGGAAGCAGTCGGCAGCAGGTTTCCCGATCATGCGTCGATAGCCGACACCTATCGCGACGAATGGCGCTTCATGCAGGCGGTCCGCCACGTTTTCGCGGACCGGGGTCTGGCGCCGCGCGACATGATCGATGTGCAAAGCGCGCTGTGGATCGTCCACAATTACAAGGAAAAGGATGTGGCAATCTTTTCGCGCGAGGCGATCGAGGCAGCGATGGACGCCTATGATAGCTACCGCCAATCGGGTGAGCACGCCGCCATCTTCGAGGCCTTCGGCGAGCCGCGCGACTATTGGGTGCGCTCTACACGCGAGCGGCCCAACCGGATCTACCCCTCTAAGCCGATTGTCGGCTTCATCCGCGGCAAGACGCAGCTCAATGGTGGCTGGGGGCAGAAGGCCGATGCCGCCGCCCAGCTCCACAATGCCGGATATATCATCGTCGTTGCCGATAACGCTCCGGTCACTCCGCCCGAACGCTATGAGCATCTGGTCAGTAACGCTGATCGGATCCGGCTCTGCGCGCGCAACTATTATGTCGAACTGGCCCGTGAGAACGGCGCGTCAGAAGTCGCGATCCGCGCCAGCGACTTAAGCCGGGACATGGCTCTGCGCGATGCGTTTCCGGCCATTTGCAGCGCGCTCGGCGGCGAGAAATTTCAGAAGCTCGCCAATGTCCCCACACCGACGCACACTCTGCCCAATCCCAGCAGTTCCACCGTCTTCACCTATCAGCTCACCTCAACGGAAGAGCACCAAACCATGACCTTTGAACCCATGACTGCGATGCCCGCCGCCACCAATCTCATCCTTTACGGCCCGCCGGGAACCGGCAAGACCTACGCCACGGCTTGGGAGGCCGTGCGGCTTTGTCTGGGCGACGCCGAGGCCCAGCAGCTACGCGATGACCGTGACGCCCTAATGGCCGAATATCGTCGTCTGGCCGCCGAGGGACGGATTGAATTTGTCACCTTTCACCAATCCTTTTCCTACGAGGACTTTGTTGAGGGGTTGCGGCCGACGACCGGGAGCGTACAGGAAGGTGACACCGAGGGTGCCATTGCTTCGGGCGGCTTCAGTCTCAGGCCCCATGCCGGCGTGTTCAAGATCATCAGCGAGAGGGCGCGGCTCGACACCGGCGACGCGCCAGCCAAACGGCTCGACCGTTCGCGCCCGATCTACAAGATCGCGCTCGGCCAGCGCGGCAGCCAAGAAGATCGGATCCGTGAAGGCCTCGATGGCGAGCTGATCCATCTCGGTTGGGGCGGCGATATCGACTGGTCCGACGAGCGCTTCGACGATTTTGAAGAAATCCGGAAGACGTGGAACGACCAAAAAGACCCTGATGCATCCGGCAAAGACCCCAATATCGAGATGCTCTATGCTTTCCGCTCTGGTCTCCAGATTGGCGACTATGTCGTGATCTCCGATGGACGCGACAGCTATCGTGCCTTCGGCCGGGTGAGCGGCGAGTATTATTTCGATGCCGATGCCGACTTCCACCCGCACCGGCGCAGCGTCGAATGGATCTGGCGCAGCGATAATGGTGCCGAGCGCGAGCCATTCTACGCGCGCAATTTCCGCCGGCAGTCAGCCTATCGGCTCGATCCGGACCGGATCGACTGGGACGCGCTCGAAGCGAAGGTGATCGATCCGAATGCCGAGCGGCCAGTGGCCGGCGCGCGGCCGCATGTCCTCATCATCGACGAGATCAACCGGGCGAATATCTCCAAGGTCTTCGGCGAGCTGATCACACTGCTCGAAGTCGACAAGCGGCTCGGCTGCGAAAACGAAGTCAGGGTCCGGCTTCCCTATTCGGGAACGAGTTTTGGTGTGCCGGCCAACCTGCACATCATCGGCACCATGAACACCGCAGACCGCTCGATAGCGCTGCTCGACACCGCCTTGCGCCGCCGCTTCACCTTCCGCGAGCTGATGCCGGATGTCGAAGAACTGCGCCGGGCGCTGGCGGCCAGAGGGCTTGATGCCGCAAATCTCGATGGGATCGATCTGTGCAAGCTGCTGCACACGATCAACGAGCGGATCGAATATCTCTTCGATCGCGAACACCAGATCGGCCACGCCTATTTCTCCGCCTGCCGCAGCCGCGCCGATGTCGAGGACGTCATGCGCCACAAGGTCATCCCGCTTCTGGCCGAGTATTTCTACGAGGACTGGTCGAAAGTCGCCGCGGTGCTGAGTGATGGCGACGGCATCAATGGCTCCCATTTCCTTGAAGCGCGGCGGCTGACGGCGCCGGCCGGCTTTGCCGATGATGAGCTGGGCGGTGACAAGCTGCGCTGGAGCGTGAAGGCGCGCTTCGATTTTTCGGAGTTTGCCGCCTGATGCCCGCTTATACGGTTCGGGAATGGGACAAGCTCGCATATGGCGAGGGCAAGGGGCAGATTGCGGCCCGCCACGCCGATCGTCTGGCGGGTCTGGCGGCCCACTCGGCCTTTGCCGGGCGCGGCGGCAGCGGCGTGCTCGAACATGGCCGGCATGCATTGCGCGCCCGCGGCGTGGTCGGGATTCTGGCGGCGGGCGATGTTAGCCTGGAGATATTGCCCAAGATCGATGTGGCGCCCGGTGAAACAACCGATCACCAGAACGCAGCGATCCGCAAGCGTCTGGTGCATATGCTGGCGGTTGCGCTCGACCTCAAGATCGACCTCGGCGTCATCACCGATCTCGCCTGGCAGCGCGAAACTCTGCTGGAAATCCTGATCCGCATCTTTTGCGGCAAGCTGACCGAAGCCCTGCGCAAGGGCATGCCGCGCCGCTATGTCATTCGCGAAGAAGATCTGCCGACCTTGCGCGGGCAGCTCGACATCACGCGCCAGTTCACCGGCCATGCAGTCAATCCCTCGCGCCTTGCCTGCCGCTTCGATCTTTTGTCCGAAGACACGCCGCTCAACCGTATCATGAAAGCAGCAGTGGTGTGCTTGGCGCGCCTCTCACGGCGCGCCGCCAACCAGCAACGCCTGCGCGAGCTGGCTTTCGTCTATGCCAATATTACCGACGTGCCGGTTTCCGCGCTGCGATGGGATCAGGTGGTGATCGACCGCACCAACCGGTCCTGGCAGGAGCTCTTCGCCATGACCCGGCTCTTCCTGCAGGACCGCTATCAGACAACCACCGGCGGCGCCGGCCGGGGCACCGCCATGCTATTCGAGATGAACGCGCTGTTTGAGGAATATGTCGGGCGGTTGATCGCCCGCGCTCTGGCGGGGACAGGGCTCACCGTCTCGTTGCAGAGCGGACGGCTGTTCTGTCTGAGCGCACAGGACAGCGGACGCGCTCTGTTCCAGACCAGGCCCGATATCCTGATCCGCCAGGGGGGCACGGTCACTCATGTCATCGACACCAAGTGGAAGCGGATATCCGCGCGGATCGATGATCCCAAGCAGGGTGTCTCACAGGCCGATGTCTATCAGATGATGGCCTATGCCCAGCTCTATCGCGCGCCACGCCTGACGCTGCTCTATCCCCACCATCCGGGCCTCGGCGCCGAAGACACGGTTCGCACGCGCTACCGCATTACTGGACACACTACCACCCTCGAGACCGCCAGCATCGATGTATCGAACAGCTCGCAAATGCTGGCCAAGCTTCGCGGTCTGATAATCGGGGAAACAAGCCCAAGTTTGACGACAGCGAAAACGTTCAACCAAAATGCTTCCACTTGATGCACGATAGGCGACCAATCTGTCGGAAGAGCCCAATCAGGAACTACGGCAGTTTGTGATAGGTGTCGACACGGAACCGACAAGCTTGAATATTGGTGAACTGATAAAAGGCCGCGAGGTCCCTCGGTGCAGGTCCACCAGGGCGTGTCGCCATGCTGTTGGCGGTTCACGTTGAGCCATGGCGTGCTCTCTACAAGTCGAATACACACCGGGGCTTTCCCCGGTCCCGGACTGCGTTCAGGATGGCCAAATCGGCGTCACCCGCTCAATGCGATATCTCTTCTCGAACTCACGGAGCACCATTTCGAGCGTTGCCTCAAAAGCACCCTGGTCGAACATCATCGATTTATTTGCCTCGTGAAGGTAGCGCCAGTCGGTGAAGGCATCTTGGTGCTGATACAGAATGTGACGAATGCTGTGGTCGATGAAGAAACCGTTGGGATGGTACGGGACCACTGACCTTCTGAATTCCGCATCGAGTTTCTCTTGGCTTTCGGGCTTTAGGCTATCAAACAGTTTCAATAGGTTGTGCGACTTGACAACTTTTGGATCGTCGTAGTCGAAAACGAACCACGCCTTCAGCGCCAACTCCATGGAAAGCGCCAAAAGCATCGGTTCAACGCCGACGTGGTCGCTTTCGCGGAGGTCTGCATCCGTTCGGAATTCTGGGTCTGGAAAGCTCTGAGTTTTTCGAAAAATCGCCTTTGCGGCTTCCCCGATTCTAATGGCCGTCGATAGGCGCGCACTCATTAGAGATCCATTGATTGATGTAGACTGGTTTTGGAACTTGAGCTGAGAGATTACAAGAACGCTATTGCTTAGGCCAGGTGGCACGGAGTTACAACTTAACGACAACAGGGTGGAGTTGAGTTCACCGCCGGGGCTTGTTCTCCCCCTCACCCAATTCTGGCGTCCGACTACTGAGCGGACTCTCTTTAAGGAACTCGCGAGAAGGTGGCTGAACGGCAGGAATGGGGCGCATAGCGGCCGTTCGATTGATGGTTGCCGGACGGCGACCTCAGTGCTTAAAGCGGAAATTATTGCCGCTCGACTCCTGCTGTTGACTGGGACCCAAAGCCAGGGCACAAAGGTGGCATCCACGGTCGCTCGCGGCGGGAAAATATAGGGAAATCAAAGGCGATTTTGCTAAGTCTTTGAAATCATGTGAGAATACAAGGTCCCCAGGCAAGCCATTTTTGACCGATTTCATCAATTCAAATTGGCTACTATCTCCGCACGGAAAAGTGGCGTCTTCTCAATAACTTGGACGATCTCTGCCGCAGTTCCTTCGGCCATCCATCCTTTTCGAAGGCGGCCAGGCAAATTGGCTGGGGACCAGCCTCGACTGCAAAAAGTTGGCTTCGTCACCGACCAGACGCTCCACGTCTATGGCGTCAAGCGTTGAATGACAGGCTGCTCTATGGCGTGCTGCGGCTGGCTCTTTTTGGATGCTGTTTGGCACAAATAGCATCTTCATCATGTTTGAAGTTAGGTTCGTAACGAGCGACTTTCGGCACCATCAACTTGTATTCTTGAAAGAGATGGTCATGACTGAAACAAGCGCGACGATTGCAGGAGTTAAGATTCCCAGCAGCTCTATGGCGAAGGCAGCCACAGAGCTAGTTCGAGATACCGAAACCGAGCTGCTCTACCACCACTCGCGACGGGTCTTCTTGTTCGGCGCCCTGACTGGTGATCGCAAGGGTCAGAGCTACGACGCCGAACTACTCTACATCGGCGCCATGTTCCACGACATGGGCCTCATGGATTCGCATGCAAGCGAAACCGAACGCTTCGAAGTCGACGGAGCGAACGCAGCGCGGGAGTTCCTACGCGCCTACGACATACCGGAGCGCGACGTCGACGACGTCTGGGACTCGATCGCGCTCCACACGACGCCAGGCATTCCGCAGCACAAGCGCCCAACCGTTGCCCTTGTGACCGCCGGCGTCGAAATGGACGTGCTCGGCATCGGCTACGACGAGTTCACAAAGGAGCAGCGCGAAGAAGTGTGCGCCTGCCATCCGCGGGGCCTGAAGTTCAAGCACGGCATCCTATCTTCCTTCTGCATGGGGACGATCCGCAAGCCGGAGACCACCTTCGGCAACGTGAAAGCCGACGTGCTTTCTAGGATGGATCCGCGGGTCGACTTTACTGATCTGATTCTTGGTTCGAAGTGGGAAAGCTAAAAGGCGGCAACCACTTCGTCGACGGGGTGGGTTAGTCCTCCAGCCGCTGAAAGCTCGCTCTGTACTGACCGGGCGTGACGCCCAGCCTCCTTGAGAAGACCTGCCTCATGCGATGCGGCGATCCGAATCCGCATTCGTAGGCGATCTCCTTAAGCGCCAGACGGCTTCCCTCTAGCAGGTTTCGAGCGGCGTCCAGCCGGGCGTTCTCTACGAACTCGGCCGGCGTCGTTCGCGCCTGCTCCGCAAACAGACGTGCGAAGCTCCTGCGGCTCATGTGGATGTGGTCGGCAAGCTCGTCCACCGTCAGGCGGGACCTCAGGTTCGCCATGACAAACTCCGAGATCGCCGCCAGCGGAGACTTGGGATCCGCCGGCGCCACCACATATGGACTAAACTGCGACTGCCCGCCCTGGCGCTGGGCGACGACGACAAGACGCTTTGCGACTGTCAGAGCGATCTCCGTTCCGTGATCCTCCCTCACGATGGCGAGCGCAAGATCGATGCCGGCTGTCACTCCGGCCGAGGTCAGCAGACCGCCGTCCTTGACGTAGATACGGTCGCGGTCCACGACGGCGTCTGGGAAGCGCTCCGCCAGAGCGTCGGCATTTTGCCAATGCGTCGTCACCCGCTTTCCACCAAGAAGACCTGCATGTCCAAGGACGAACGCGCCCGTGCAAACCGATCCCGTTCGGACCGAAACCTTCGACAAGCGCCGGATGCATTCCAACATGCCCGTGTCCGGGAGGTCATCGGGAAGTTTCGGGCCGCCGGCTACGAGTACAAGATCGTAGCTGCCGGTGGCTTCGTCGTATGTTCGGTGCGCTTCCATCCTCATTCCGTTTGAGGCCGCGAAAATGCCCTCCGGTCCGACAACCTCGACCAGATATCTGTCGGCCTCCGGCAGAAGTGCATTCGCTTCCTCGAACACGTCCATAGGACCGGAAACGTCGATTGCTTGGACGCCGGGAAAGACGACAACAGCTACTGAGCGCATGCGAAGCTCCCGCCGTGGAATTCCTCAATGAGCACCATAGCCAACCCTTTGTTCAATCGGGATCGACCCGACATTGAAGAAGCGTCGAATAAGACGATTTGGCTGCACCCTACGAACATCGCATGATTGTCTCGATCAGGCGCTCGCACGTCCGCACCACGTTCTTGATAGGTGCGGTCGCGACGCCGAGCAGCAGCCCTGCCTCTGCCATTTCAGCGGACGCGTACCAGGGCGAAAGCGGTGCGGGAAACGTGCCGAAGGTCAATGCATCCCTGGCGATCGCAACGTCGCGCGCGCCCTTAGGCAGTTTAAGGAGGACCGACAGGCCCGGAGCCGAGACCGAGTCCGGGCCTAGGGTGTCGCGGAAATAGTCGAGAACCGGCTGCCGGGCCGCCGCGTAGGCACGTTTGATCCTCCTCAGGTGCCGCATGTAGTGCCCTTCTCGTATGAACTCGGAAATCGCCAACTGAACCGACGGACCGGGAGGCGGAGACAGGCAGGCCGCCACTTCGGCGAACCGGCCTGCGAGTTCGGCAGGAGCGATAACGAAACCGAGCCGGAGGGCCGGACTGATTGTCTTGCTGAACGAACCAATGTGAATGACACGGCCGCCGTTATCGATCGAGGCGAGCGCCGGCGCAGCCCGCCCGCTCAACTGGAGTTCGCTCAGATAGTCGTCCTCGACGATCCAGGCTCCGCTGCGCTCCGCCCACGCGAGAAGTTGCAGCCGTCTCTGCAGAGAAAGTGTCGCGCCAAGTGGTGCCTGCTGGCCCGGCGTCAGCACCGCGAGCTTGGCTTCGGGGTAGTTGCGTGTTCCGTGGTCGACGTTAAAGCCTTCGCCGTCGACAGGGACCGGAACCGGAAGCACATGAGCAAGTTCAAGTGCCCGCCGGGTCCAAGGAAATCCGGGATCCTCGAACCACGCACTGTGGCCATGCAGTCCGAGGACGCTGAGGGTCAGTCCGAATCCGCCTGCGAAGCCGCCGGTGATGATGACCTGAGAAGCCGAGCAGTTGATCCCTCTGGCCACGGCCAGATACGCTGCGATTTCACGTCTCAACTCGATCTCTCCGCGGGGATCCGGGTACAGAGGCGGCGCACTCAGCTCGGCGCGAACGGCACTTGCACGCAGCCGGGCCAGCAATTTGGACGGCATCGTATGAGATGCCGGAATGCCCATCTGAAACAGTGCTGGCCCTTGAGTCATCTCCAGATACGTATCAAGAAATGAGCCTGCCGTCGGCGACGTCACCCTTTTGGAGCCGGAGCGGGGACGATCGGCCACCCGCGTTCCCGCGGCCCCCGAAGCTTCGATCAACTGCGCGGCGGCGAGCTTCTCGTAGGCGGTCCGTACCGTTCCCCGTGCGACACCGAGCTGGACTGCAAGGTCCTGCCACGAGGGAAGCCGTGCACCCGGTTCAAGTACCCCATCCTCTATGGCTCTGGCGATCCCATTGCGGATCTGCTCGGACAGGGAGCGTGATTCCGCCCGGTCCACGGTCAACTTCAGCAGCGTGTTCATCTGGTCATGGTACACTAATTCTTCGCGTTCTTGGTTCTTTTTTCTGGATCATGATGAGGGCATTTTGAATGCGTCTCTGAAGGAGAATGAACCATGAAACGATCGATAAATCGCGCTGCAACTGCACTTACGGTTGCAATTTTGATTGCGGGACCAGTGCCGGCCCACGACGCTGAGCGGGAAAGCGTCACGCCGAAGTTCGCCCACGCGCTCGCCAACATTCCCGGTAAGTCCATGCGCGTCGTCGAGGTTGACTACGCGCCCGGCGCTTCCTCGCTCCCGCACACGCACGCTCCGTCCGCCTTCATCTACGCCTACGTCCTCTCGGGCGAGGTGGAGTCGAAGGTCAACGACGGCGAAACCCGTAGGTACAAGGCGGGCGAAAGCTGGTTCGAGGCGCCCGGCGCCGTTCACTCGATCAGCCGCAACGCCAGCGACACGGTGCCGGCAAGACTGCTTGCCGTCTTCGTCGTCGATACCGACGAGACGAAACTCACCACCCCTGTCAAGGAATAAAAGGAACTCGAACGATGACAAGAAGGCTCGACTACAATCAGGTTGCTCCAAACGGCGCCAAGGCGCTCGGCGGCGTCTATGGCTACGTGCTCCAGAGCGGTCTGCCGGGTGAACTGGTAGACCTCGTGTATCTGCGCGTATCCCAGATCAACAACTGCGCCTACTGCCTCGACATGCATACTCGCGAGCTCCTGAAGCGCAGCGTGAAGATCGAAAAGCTCGCGCTGGTTCAGGCATGGGAGGAAGGCGGCAACCTCTTCAGCGAGGCCGAGCGCGCTGCGCTTGCCTGGGCCGAAACCGTGACTCTTGTTGCGGAGACAGGCGTACCGGACGGCGCATACGAGGCGGCACGCCAGGTCTTCGACGAGAAGCAGCTTGTCGATCTTACGATCGCCATCAGCCTGATGAACAGCTACAATCGCATGGCGATCAGCTTCCGCAACACGCCTCAAGCGGTCCTCGAGACCTGACGGAGGACAGAACATGGCTGTCGTTGAAATTTCCGGCATCAGGATTCCGGACAGCAGGCTGGCCCGCGAAGCGAGCGAGTTCGTCCGAGAGATGGAGAGCACGTTGCTGTTCGAGCACTCCACGCGCGTCTATTTCTGGGGCGCGATGGCCGGGCAGCGGAGGGGCCTGAACTTCGATCGGGAACTGCTCTTCGCGGCGGCCATGTTCCACGACATCGGCCTGACAGCGGGCTTCAAGGAGAGCAGACTGCGCTTCGAAGTCGACGGCGCGAACGCCGCCCGTGACTTTCTTCGCGGCCACGGCATCTCGGAAGACGACATGCAGAAGGTCTGGCTCGCGATCGCGCTGCACACGACGCCGGGGATTTCGGCGCATCTGGACCCTATTGCTTGCCTGACCGCCGAAGGCGTCATGATGGACCTCGTCGGCGCCGGCTATAATCGGTTCGACGAAGACCAGCGAGCTGCCGTCGAAGCAGCATATCCGCGCGGAGCCGGCTTCGCTGAAGGCCTACTCCAGGCACTTTACGATGGCCTGGAGCACCGACCGGACGTCACTCAGGGAACAGGTCTCGCCGACGTGATGGCGGACAAGAACGCTCATTTCCATCGCCGCAACTTCTGCTGCCTGATGCGGAATTCCCCGTGGGCATGCGACGATTGCAGCTCCAGCTAAGAGGTTTTCCCATGTCGAAAATACCAGACGGAGTACGAATCCCTGACAGCCAGATTGCCCGCGAGGTCACCGAATTCATCCGTGACACCGAGAGCGACCTGCTCTTTCACCACTCCGTACGGGTCTACTTCTGGGGAGCGATGACCGGAAACAGAAAGCGAATGATCTTCGACCCTGAACTGCTCTATACGGCATGCATGTTCCACGACCTAGGACTGACAGACCAATATGGTGACAGCCAGCTCCGCTTCGAGGTCGACGGCGCCAATGCCGCAGCCGACTTCCTTAGAAGCCGTGGGATTGCGCCAGAGCAGATCGAGATCGTCTGGAACGCTGTCGCGCTTCACACCACTCCCGGGATTCCGGAATTCATGCGCCCGGAGATCGCACTGGTTCAGGCGGGCGCCGGAATGGACGTGGTCGGACGTGGTTTCGACGAGTTTTCTCCCGCGGAACGCGAGGCTGTCGTCGCAGCATATCCTCGCGAGGACGCCTTCGCAGACGGCATCATTGAAGCCTTCTATCATGGAATGAAGCATCGTCCTCAGAGCACGTTCGGTACATTCAACGACGACGTCCTCGCGTTCAAGGATCCAACGTTCGAGCGGGTCGACATCTGCAAGGCGATACTCAGCTCCCGATGGAAAGTCGAGCCTCGCCGCTGCGGAAACGCTTGCGATCACGCTCATTGAGCAAATGAGAATTTCCGGGTCTGCCGACGTTCACCTCTGCTCGCTACTGCGGATGTTGGATTGCCGAGCCCTGCGCACTCGATCAGAGGAAAAATACGACCATGAAGACACGAACGTTCCTCGTCACCGGTGCGAGCAGAGGCATTGGCAGAGCGCTGTCACATCGCCTCGCCGAATCCGGCCTTATCACCTTGGTTTTGGGATGAACTTGGCCCGTCTCACTATGGTTATGAGACATACCGTTCGAGGTCGAACCGCGCCGCCGGACCGTCAGCGGAAGGCATAGTCGGCCGGGACCATTTGCGTTTCGATGACGAGCTTCACCTCGTCCCCCAGTTCCGGAATGGCGAAGCCGAGGCCCCATTCGCTGCGGCGGATCGTGCCGGTGGCCGAGAAGCCGAGCTTGGAAGTCTTCATGATAGGATGCTGCGCCATGGATCCGTTGAAGGTCACGTTGAGGGAAGCGGGATGTGTCTGGTCCCGGAAGGTCAGCACGCCTTCCACTATCCCGGTCCTTTCGCCGGTGATCCGGATCGTACTGGAGACGAACCGGATCTGCTTGCCGGCCAGGAAGTCCGGATCACCGCCGATCTTCGCGTCGAAGTCGACCACGTCCGACCAGGGATAGTCGGTCCGCACCGACATCGGGTCGATCTCCACCGTCAGCTTGGAGGCTTCCGGCTTGATCGGGTTCCAATCCAGTCGCGCATTCACGCCGGTGAAGCGGGCGGTGTAGTTCGACAGGCCGGAATGGTTGAACGACCAGAGGAGGCTCGAATGCGACGGGTCGGTCTTGTAGGCTCCGGCGGAGGCCCGCTCATCGAGACCTGCGGCAACCGCGAGAGCCGTGCTCAGTGCGAAACCGACATAGAATGCGGCTATGCGAAGCATGGATGTTTCCTTGAATCCATAGTGTTGAAAGGGTGCCGCCTGTTCAGGCCGCCTTATCTCGGCCAATCGCCTGGATCTTGTCCCAGACCTGTCCGGGCCGGGGAATGTCGAGGTCGAAAACAGTTTCAAACGTGTCCGCGAGATGGGCGGCGCTTGTGATGCGGTGTTCGCTAACGCTGTTGGGCGTCACGGTGCGCAAACGATCGTTCTGCAGGGCGATGTAGCCCTCCGCGGTGTGACGCAGGACTGCCAGCGCATTCGTGAATGGCGAGCCGGGATCCTGCATCAGCCAGCCCTGGGTGGCGGCCATGGCGGCCTCGTCGCTGTGGTCGGCCCGGAAATCGAAACTGCGCGCGATGCCATGCACATGATTGTTGAAGCGCAGCCAACCATCTTCCGTCGGCATGATCGAAAAATCGAAACCGCGCTGGTTGATCGGTCCGACAGCAAGCGGCACGGGTTCGACGATGGCATCGGCCACGCCGACCTCGGCGAGATAGGCGCGGTCGAGATCGACACGCAGGGTCAGGTGATTGCCGATAGCGATGTCGCCCAGTTTCTCACGATCAACGCCACCACAGAGGCGGGTTACCCGGAAACCGAGCGCATCGAGAGCTGCGCCGAAGAGACCGTTCATCTCGTAGCACCAGCCGCCGCGCCTGCCCTCCACCATCTTGGCGAAGGCGGATGCCGGGGTGACCGAGGACGGCCATCCCATGAAGGCATCCAGCGCCTCCCAGGTGAAGGTCATGAGGTGAGCGCGGTGAAGCCTCGACAGGCTATGAAGGTCGAGAGAAATCGGCCGATCGACCCCGATCCTTGCGAGATATGTGTCTAGTTGGCCGGTTGTCAGGGTCATTTCGTTTTCGTTTGAAGGCACGTGTGTCATCCTTCAGTCTCCTTTCGATGGACCGTTGTTAAGGTTCTCGATGCTGTGTTTCGGGGCGGTTTGTCGCCAGATCAGGCGACCGTGCGGTCGTCGTCAGGCAGGAAGGTGAGGCCGAAATCCTTTGCGACGGAGGCGATCTGCTCGGGCGTTTCGGGCTTGCAAAGCTCGATGATCGGAAAGAAGTTCTCGAACCCGCCCGGCGTCACGACGACCATGAGGCAGCCTTCCTTCTCTCCGATGTTGCGGAAGCGATGCGGCACGCCGCGCGGCAGCGCGATGCAGCCCCCCTCCGTCAGTTCGACATAGTCGCCGGCACACCAGAAGCCGAAGCAGCCGGACAGGACGCGGAAGAACTCGTCCTCGCGCTCGTGCACATGAAGCGGCGGCCCCTCCCCGGGCGGCACGATGACCTCAAGCATGCCGAACGAGCCGCCTGTATTGGCCGCCATCATGCGTATGATGTGTTTGCCGAACGCCATTGCCGGCGTTCCATGGCCCGGCGGTGATACCGCCGCATAGGTGAATGTCTTCATGTCGGGTCTCCGTCTGCTTGAGGATATCCATCGATTACTTTGTGTTGCGTCTCATGATAAGTTCGATAAATTGACATCATTGAATGGATAATCGCGCTCATGAAAACGCTCGATCCGCTTGACGGGATTGCCGCCTTTCTAACGGTTTCCATGTATCTCAGCTTCTCTAAGGCGGCGGATGAGCTGGGCATGTCGCGTGCGACGGTGGGAGCCCAGGTCAGACAACTCGAGGATCGCCTCGGCATTCGCCTATTTCAGAGATCGACACGCAAGATCGCCCTTACCGAGGCGGGCGCGGCCTACCGGGAAGCCCTTTCGGGTATCCTGCCGCAGATAAGGGAGGCGGAACGGGCAGCAATCTCGTTCCAGAAGGAAGCTGTCGGGCGATTGCGGGTGTCTGCGCCGCCCGACCTCGGGCATCTGGTGATCGTGCCGGCGGTTTCGGAGTTCCTCAAGCTCAACCCGGCTGTATCCATCGAGCTGGACCTGTCGCACCGGGCCGTAAACCTGATCGAGGATGGCTTCGACCTTGCAATTCGAGGCCGCCTGTCTGTCGATCCTAATCTGATCACCCGGCAACTGGCGACATCGTCATTGGTGATCTGCGCTTCACCTACCTATATTGCCGAACATGGTGCACCGGAGACGCCGCACGACCTCGCACACCACTCCTGTCTCCACTTTGCCGAACTAAGATGGGGGCGGGTCTGGCCGTTCAGCAGGAACGGTGAGGAGTTTCGCATTCCGATCGTGCCCCGGCTGGAACTCAATCACAGCCTTGGCCTGCGCGATGCCGCCTTGCTGGGGGTCGGTATCGTCCTCCTGCCCGACTTTATCGTCGGGGAAGACCTCAGGCAGGGCCGGTTGGTACGTCTTCTCCCCGACTGGGATATAAGCACGATACAGTTGCAAGCGGTCTATCCGGCCAATCGCCATATTGCGGTGAAGGTCCGACGCTTCGTCTCGTTCCTGGCAGGCAAACTGCGGGAGTAGATGAGGCGGCCCTCGAGATCCTGGCGGGACAGACCGCCAACGCCTTGAGGGCAAGCGAACGGGAGGCGGCGGCAGCCGAACCGGGGCAGGGCTCGCCCGTGCCCGAACCTGCGGCCAGCGGCCGGGATGTCCGCGTGGCCCATCGTGCCTTCGGCGAGTGAAAGGCGACCATTGGTGCGAACCGGACGTTGGCCAAGGAACTGTCAACTCCCGCTCTCCACCCATCTCTGCTGATGCTGACCAGCCAGCGAAAGCCTGCCTCGCCCGGAAGCGGAAATTATTGCCGCTCTACGCACGTGTTGACTGAGGCCCAAAGCCAGGGCACAAAGGTGGCATCCACGGTCGCTCGCGATGGGAAAACAGAGGAAATTTCAAGTTTTTTCTTCTAAGTCATTGAAATCATGTGAGATTCCAGGTTCCCCAGCCAATTCTCCCAGATTGATGAGACGACAGGCGCCGATGCGGATGTCTGACCTGCTGCTTGTCAAAATAGCGAACGGTTGCCGCGATTCCGGCCGTGATCGTGCGCTTCGATCAACAGCTCCGCTCAGGGAGAGACATCAGACAGCGGCGCGCCCGATGCTGACGACACGCTGATGTCGCCGAGAGAACTCTAAACGGCTCGATCGCTACTTTCGCACCGCGGCGCCGTTGCCTTCGACCTGCAAAAACCATTCATATACGGCGCGAACCCCCTCCTCCAGCGAGATGCGCGGCTTCCAGCCCATGTTCTTCAGCTTGTCGTTGCTCATCAGCTTGCGCGGGGTACCGTCCGGCTTGGAGAGGTCGTGGGCGATTGTTCCTTCATAACCGACAACGCGGCAAACCAGGCGCGCGAGCTCGATGATTTCGATATCCTCCCCCGATCCGACATTGACGTGCTCAGCGCCCGAATAATTCTTCAACAGGAAAACGAGCGCATCTGCACAATCGTCGACGTGAAGAAATTCACGCCGGGGCGTTCCGGTTCCCCAGATGATAATTTCGGAAGCTCCGGTCGTCTTTGCGAGGTGGATTTTCCGGATCAGCGCCGGCAGAACGTGACTGGATTGCAGATCGAAATTGTCGCCCGGGCCATAAAGATTGGTGGGCATGGCCGAAATATAATCGCGGCCGTGCTGCTTGCGGTAGGCTTCGGCCAGCTTGATCCCGGCAATCTTGGCGATCGCATACCATTCGTTGGTCGGCTCGAGCGGACCGGTCAGAAGCGCATCTTCAGAAATCGGCTGCGGCGCAAATTTGGGGTAAATGCAACTTGAGCCCAGGAACAGAAGCCTTTCGACACCGCTGCGATGCGCGGCTTCGAAGATATTGGCCTCGATGATCAGGTTATCGTAAAGAAAATCGGCCGGAAAGGTATCGTTTGCAAGAATGCCGCCAACTTTCGCGGCGGCAAGGATGACTGCATCCGGTCTGTTTGCCTGGACGAATCTTTCGACCTCGTCCTGCCGCTTGAGATCAAGCTCCTGACGCGTTGCCGTCATGACGGTGCAATTTTCTGAGTGAAGCCGGCGCACAAGTGCGCTGCCCACCATGCCCCGATGGCCGGCCACCCAGATTTTCTTGTTGGACAAGTCGGACACTCAGCTCTCTTTCCTGAAGTTTTGAGCCTTCCAGTGCTTGATATCCTCACGCACCATTTCGGCGGCCAGTTCGCGAACCGGCGTCTTGTGGTGCCAACCCAGATTTTGACGCGCCTTGCTCGGATCGCCAAGCAAAAGATCGACTTCGGTCGGACGAAAATACCGGGGATCGATTTCGACAAGGCATCGACCCGAGGCGGCGTCATAGCCCTTCTCGTCAACGCCGGATCCCTTCCAATCCAGGGTGATGCCGACATCGGCGAAGGCCCACTGGACGAACTGGCGCACGCTGGTCGTCTCGCCCGTCGCCAATACGTAGTCCTCGGGCTTGTTCTGCTGCAGCATCAGCCACATGCCTTCGACATATTCGCGCGCGTGGCCCCAGTCGCGCTTGGCGTCGAGATTGCCGAGGAAAAGCTTCTCCTGAAGACCGAGATGGATGGCAGCCACCGCCATTGTGATCTTGCGGGTAACGAAGGTTTCGCCGCGAAGCGGGCTTTCATGGTTGAACAGAATGCCGTTCGACGCATGCATGCCGTAAGCCTCGCGATAATTCACCACGATCCAATAGGCATAGAGCTTGGCTGCGGCATAGGGAGAGCGCGGGTAAAAGGGCGTATTCTCGTTCTGCGGCACTTGCTGCACGAGGCCGTATAGCTCCGATGTCGACGCCTGGTAGAATCGCGTCTTCTTCTCAAGACTGAGGATACGGATCGCCTCAAGCAGCCTCAGCGTCCCAATGCCGTCGGCGTCTGCCGTATATTCAGGCGTTTCGAAGCTGACGCCGACATGGCTTTGTGCGGCGAGATTGTAGATTTCATCCGGCTGCGTCTGCTGCACGATCCGAAGAAGATTGGTCGAGTCGATCATATCGCCATAATGCAGCATGAAGCGCGGATGGGCTTCATGCGGATCCTGGTAGATATGCTCGATACGGCCGGTGTTAAAAGACGAAGATCGCCGCTTGATACCATGCACCGTATAGCCTTTGCTCAGAAGCAATTCGGCCAAATAGGCACCATCCTGACCAGTCACCCCAGTGATAAGCGCGGTTTTCGTCATTTTCTACGTCGTCTCTCAATGCAATCTTCAGGATGTGTTTATGGAAACGACCGAACGAGCGCAACCCCCATATGACTGAGCCCAATCCACCGACATGAGCATGATGGAGCTCTGTGGTTGACGCGGGTCAGGCGCAGTGGGACTGAAGCGTGAAAAATCACCTGCCGTACCGGCGGCAAGGTAATGGGCGGACGGGCAGATGGCCATTGTATAGCCTACTTCTGATAGATAAGCGGCGCGGGAGACCTTGATTTCCGATTATTTCAGTTGCGCTCGTTGCAGAAAGCGACAAGAAGGTGGTTGTCTATTGATCTGCGAGACGCTGGTTAGCAATGCCTGAAAATACTCCCACTGAGACGCCTCGCTCAGGATGGTTCTTAATGCCGATGCAAGCGCTCGTCGCCCCTCTGCTGGCGATGCCGCGGGTTGCCAAACGCGCTCTGGCCTTGCTGGTGGATTCCAGCTTTTGTGTTCTGACGATCTGGCTGGCCTATTGCTTCCGCCTGAACGAATGGACGGTGCTGACCGGTGTGCAGTGGCTGCCGGTTTTCGTTTCACTGTGCATGGCCCTTCCCATCTTCATCGTCATGGGCATGTATCGGGCGATCTTCCGTTATGCCAATATGGCTGCTTTCATTACTGTTCTGAAGGCGATTGCGATCTACGGCGTTGCCTTCATGACGATATTTACAGCACTCAGCGTCCCGGGTGTTCCGAGAACCGTCGGCATCCTCCAGCCCTTCCTTCTGTTAATTGCGATCGGGCTGTCGAGGTTGAGTATCCGCTATTGGCTGGGGGATGCCTACCAGCGCATCCTTCACAAGAATATGCTCGCCAAGGTGCTGATCTATGGGGCAGGCAAGGCCGGGCGGCAACTCGCCGGCGCCCTGAGGAACAGCGCCGAACTCATTGTCGTCGGTTACCTGGATGATGATCCGCGTCTTAAGGGCGGCGTCATGGGCGGCTTGCCGATCTACGACCCCTCGGATCTTCCGGTGCTTGCCGAATCTCTCGGCGTCCACAACGTGCTTCTTGCTCTTCCCTCCGCAACGCGGCAGCGCCGCAACGAAATCCTGGAGCACGTCCGTAAAGCCAGGGTCAATGTTCGCACGTTGCCGGATCTCACTGCCCTGGCTCAGGGACGCATCGCCGTCTCCGACATCCGAGAGCTCGAAATCGAAGATCTGCTGGGAAGAGAAGCGGTCGCGCCGCGCCAGGAGCTACTCGACAAGTCGATGCGCAACAAGGTGGTGATGGTCACCGGTGCCGGCGGCTCAATCGGCGGCGAATTATGTCGTCAGATTTTGCGCACCGGGCCTTCCAGCCTCATCCTCATCGATCAGAACGAGTTTGCGCTTTACAGTATTGACGCCGAATTGCGGAAGCTGGCCGAACTGTACAGATATGAAAATCTGCAGATCGTCCCAATCCTCTGCTCTGTCCGCGATCAGGATCGCATGGAACATGTCATGCAGAGCTGGCGACCTCAGACGCTCTATCATGCAGCCGCTTACAAACATGTTCCCCTTGTCGAACACAATGCCGTGGAAGGCATCAAGAACAATGTGATGGGTACGCTGGTCGCTGCACGCACGGCGCATAAATGCGGCGTCTCGAATTTCGTGCTGATCAGTACCGACAAGGCCGTGCGTCCGACAAATGTGATGGGCGCCAGCAAGAGGTTGGCCGAGATGGTCCTGCAGGCGCTCGCAGCGGAATCGACTACCCACAGAATGCGGACGAATTTCTCCATAGTCCGTTTCGGAAACGTGCTCGGCTCCTCCGGATCCGTCGTGCCGCTTTTCCGGCAGCAGATCAAGGAAGGCGGCCCCGTAACGCTGACACATCCTGATATAACCCGCTATTTCATGACCATTTCCGAGGCTTCCCAACTCGTCATACAGGCCGGCGCGATGGCCGAGGGCGGAGATGTTTTCCTGCTCGACATGGGAGAGCCAGTTCGCATCGCCGATCTCGCCCGCAAGATGGTGGAGCTTTCCGGGCTGGCCGTCCGCGACGAAAACAATCCCGAAGGCGATATCGAGCTGTTCGTTACCGGTCTTCGGCCCGGCGAGAAGCTTTATGAAGAACTTTTGATCGGGGATAATCCTGAAACAACCGAACATCCTCGGATTATGAAGGCGCGCGAGGATTTCCTATCCTGGCCCGAGCTGTCGCGAAGGCTCAACGCGCTCAACGCGGCATTGGACCGGAACGATATGATCGCTGCACGTGCGACATTGGCGGAGCTTGTTTCCGGCTATTCGTCAACGGGTGAGGTCTCGGATCTGGCTCTCACCGGCGCCGAGGCCAATACCGCCGCCTGAGACATGAGCGGCGGCGGGTTCGGGTTCAGCCACGCTGTGAGTGACAAAAATGGCTGACGCGGCCCACGAGACCGGCAACGACTCTAACGAGGACCGCTCTGGTGAAACTTATGAGCTCCATTTATGAGGTGGCTGCCTACGACCAAATAGCGAGCACAACCGCTAGATACCAGCGGGGCTCCCTTTTTCAAGGCCCCGACGAAAGCGCCAGGAACCTAAGCCAAAGCACCACATGACCGTCACCCACGTTATCGGGATAAGCGTGTATGCGGGCCTTTTGATGATTGACATCGAAGGTGCGATAGGATTGAAGCGTCATCAGCCTGCTGCTTTTGTTAGATTTCTTTGCTAGTTTGGCGCTATGGTGGAAAGCTGAGATGATGGAACAAAGGTTATTTGACGAGGAAATTAATCTTTTTTCGATTGTATCGCTTTTGAGAAGAGGCGTTGCCAGCATTGTTGTGTGCTGTTCCGTTGGAGTTCTGATAGCAGGCATTTTTCTGTGGCGTAGCCAACCCTTTTATCAAGCTTCAGCCCAACTGGTGCTTGCAACCGCATCTAATCCCACGCAGTTAGACCCCAATGCTGTCGCTCTTGTAGAGCCTCGCGAGCATGTTACTTTTCGTCTCCAGTCTCCATCCGCTTTCGATCAGCAGACCGTCTCCACGTGCTCCGGTGGCGGCGTGGCAACATCCGAACAGATAGCGCACAATGTGCGCGTGAAGGCACCGTCGGTTCCGAGTGACGTCGTTGAAATTTCATTTACTGCGCCTACCCCCGAATTGGCGCAGCAATGTGTAGCTGCGATCGTGCGGGGGGTTCAAGAACAGCAGACGTCAGTCGCATCCGACGGTTTGGAACGTCTGAAATCTAAAATCAGCTCCCTTCAGAGCCAGCTCGCCGAAAATTCTAATCTTCTCAAGCAGGCGCAGGGTTCCGAATGGCAGCAAGCAACATACCTCGCCACTCGGGACGACGCGATCGCCTTGCGTAAGGATATTGCCGATCTCACGGCCAAACTCGAATTAGGCAAGTCTGCTACGCTGCTTTCTCCAATTTATGCTCCGCCAAATCCAGCCTCTCCCACAAAGATAACTATTCTGAGTGCGGGTCTCTTTATCGGTTTTGTTACCGGCGTTCTGGTAAATCTCCTAAAAGACGCGTATGTCATCCAACGAAATCGCCGCAGACGGCCGAAGAGCTAACTCATCCCCGCACTTTGAACCAAACCGCGCGGAATACCTGTATTCCACGCGATACAAGCTTCTTCGAGAAGAAGCGTACTGGGTTGGCTCTCAAGCCATGAATTTTGAGCGCATGAAGGACTTCTTTGTTCTGCTGCAAGATATTTTGCCAACTGCGATTTGTGGTGCCGCCCAAGCGCATCGTTACCATTACTCCGGGCAAATAATTTGAGTTGATATGGTGGCGCTCTAGAAACCGCATCATTAATTCGACATCAGCAGCAATCCTGTAATCGAGGTCAAATAGACCATGGCGCTCGTAGACCTCCCGCCGAACAAAGAAGGTTGGATGAGGCGGGCACCAGCCCTCTTCGAAAGCTCCCGGCACAAAAGGCGAAGAGCGCCAGTGGCGCACTACCGAAGAGATATCATTTTGCCGAACATAGCAAAGATCGCCGTAGCACGCGTCCAAGCCCGGATCCAAAAACGCCTCTGCAACCTTTGCCAGAACACCTGGCATGTAGAAGTCGTCCCCATTGATGAAGCCTATAACTTCACCGGTCGCAAGACGTATTCCTTTGTTCATGGCATCATAGATACCAAAGTCCTTTTCGGAAACCAGCCGCGTGATAACATCGCCGTGTTCGTGGATCCGGTCAAGCGTGCGATCCTTTGAGAGCCCGTCAACAACTATATATTCCATGTTTGGATAGTTTTGGGCGCGAACAGACTCTATCGTGTCAACGATCGTGGCTTCACTATTAAATACAACGGTGATGATTGAAATTTTTGGGTTGCGCATTATTGATTTCGTCGCTGGTGGATAGGAGGTCAGTCTGCCGGCCTTCCTCTAAAGTCTGTTACCGGCGCTTGGCGGCTCGCTGAACGAGTGAATGGAAATCGGCGATAAAACGGTTTACCCGTTCGTTAGCGACGGCCTGTGCCTTCGCTGCCCGTTCGAACACGACATCCGGCGAAGACGGGGTTGCCGAAGCGAGTGCGTCGGCCAACGCGTGCGCGTCATAGCGATCGAAATAGACCGCCGCTTCACCCGCCTGTTCACGGTTGACGTCCAAATCAGACAAAATCAGTGGCACGCCCCAAGATAGAGCTTCTTCGACTGTCGTGCTCCATCCTTCGAAGAGAGATGGATTCAGCAAGGCCATACTGGCGACTGCAAGCGGGGCGAGATCGCGATACGGAATAAGGCCGAGAAGTATGAAGTTCGAGGAAAGACCGGAACTGTCGATGGCAGCCCTCACCCGCGGAAAATAAGAGGGATCGCGCGGATCACACTGGCTACCAGATGCTACTATCGTAACCTCTTGACCGCGGCGATGCAGAATCTTCAATGCTTCTACGACCAGCAGATGGTTCTTATGTTGCCAGAACTGATTAGGAAGGAAGATGTATCGCTCAGGCAGTTCATATTTGTCAGCGAGAGCACGGGCAGCCGAAGGAGCAATCACTCCCTTGGGCTGCACTGCGAATCTAGCGACATGTGTGCGCCCTCGGGAGGACGGATAGAAATGTTCACAAGCAATCCGCGAATCCTCGCTGCTCAGCATTATTTCGCGTTTTCCTAGAATCTGAATTCTAAACCCTATATCGCGTTTCCAGTAACCGACCCGGCTGAAGAGATGGGGAAGGAAGCGGTGCTGAAAATCCGGAATCCAGGCAATAGCGGGGACGCCTAGATTGAAGCCAAAAAATTGTGCCACTTCAAATGTTACGTCAATCTGATGAACTCTAAATAAGTTACGCACACCCCAGTCGGCGCTTGTGACAATGCTGGTAAGCAGAGATTTAAGACACCTAGATCTGTTAAAGAGCGGACTACGGACCACCTGGACGCTGTTAAGTGCGACAAAAGGGGTTACATCATCCTCATTGACGTCGGTGCCGAAGAACATCACGGGCGCAACAGCCCTACTCTGATCATTGGACAGCAGCGTAACGAGATTCAACAGATAGTTATAACCGCCTGTCCAGCTTTTCCCACCGATCATCGTGAAGGCAATGCGGATCATGATCTCGCCCCAGATTCGGAGCGAAACCAGCGGACGTAATCGGCTAGGCCTTCCATCAAATCCTTTTGCCACTCAAATCCTAGAGCTGCGAGCTGATCCGATTGTGCGATCAGACTCTGGGGATCGCCAGCTCTTGCTTTGCCTGAGAATTCAATTTCAGGACTCAAGTTGGTATCGGCCGCCCATGCTTGGCCAACGCCTTCAACGATCGTACGAACATTGGTGCCGCGGCCAGTGCCGATATTGATGACCTTTGGTGGGAGGTTGGCTTCCGTGTGGATAAACGACAGCGCGCGCACGACGTCGGTCACCGCCGTCCAGTCTCGAAGCTCGTTGCCACTACCACCGAGAAGGATCTGGTCAGGATGGACCTCGAGCTGCGAGCAAACATCCCAAAGCAGCTGCTTGCGTAATCCCTCCCCATAGACCGAAAACAAGCGACCAATCACCACTTTCAACTGATAGCTCTCGGAATAGGAGATGCACAAAGATTCCATTATATGCTTGTGATGACCGTAGGGGGAGAAGGGGTTCGGTCTCGCCGTCTCCGCTATCTGGCCTATATGGCCTGCCCCGTAAACAGCAGCACTAGAAACCGCCACCAGTATACTTTTTGAGGCCTCCTGGCGCAGCCATTCTAGCAGTTCAACTGTGGAGCTGACCGTACGGTGGAAATCTTCGCGGGGATTTGCGATTGCTGCTCCCACTGAAGAGCCGCCCGCGAGATGGTATACGATGTCGACCGTTCCGAACTGCTTTTGAATTGAGCGAAGGTTGGGGATGTCGATCTCGCCATTTAGCCAATAAACCAGCCCCCAACGCTGAGCATGAAGCGGTGGCCAATTCCCATGCCCGAGGCCAATCACCACGTTTCCGGCAAGTGCGAGCGACTTTGCCAGATGTCTTCCGATAAATCCGTGAGCGCCTGTTATTAGTATACGAGCCATTCTTTTTCTTTATAGGGGCCGCGTAGCGACAAAGGAATATAGCCGACCAGGCCGATGATCAAAGTTCGCTGCGGCGCGCGAGAAGATTGCCCATACAGCGCGAATATTCAAAAGCACCTGAGTTGCTTTTGCAATAAGCGGCAATCGCACGGCAATCCGCGCTCCAATTTCCGCCTTCAACTCCTCGGGAGTGTAGGGCGCGAAGTTGATCTCGCTCTCAAAAGGTGTAAGTAGCCTGTCCATCTTAAAACCGGCAGAAACAATCGAGTTCCGGTAGTCATTCAGGAGAAAGGCGTTTTCCCCTCCATAGAGCTTGTGTAGGGGATGGCGATCGAGAAAGGTCGGCAAATCGCGTTCGCTCGATATGACATGTTCGCGTACTGCGATGAAGCGCCCACCCGGTTTGAGCACTCGATAGAATTCACGACATGCGGCCGACAGATCCGAGGTGTGGTGCAGAACGGCTCTGGCAAAAACCACATCGAAGGCATGCTCAGGGAACGGGAGCTTCTCGGAAAATTCTTCGGCGATCGAAATTGAAAGATGAGCTTCATTGGAGAGCTCTCGAATTGCACCAGCACCTACGAGGTCGCTCGCGTCGGGTTCGAGTGCCGTTACTTCGAAACCTTCCTTAGCCAAAGCATAGCTGGCTATCCCCCGGCCGGCGCCAATATCTACAGCGGTTCCTGGTGCCTGCGGGAGAAATTCACGAATGGCAGACCACTCACCGCTCCGCCAATAGCGCTCCGCGGCCTCCAGAATTGGATCGTCGTAATACGCATCAAATACCAGCCTCTGCTGATCAGGCTGTTGCCGAAGCCACTGGACGGCTTCTTCCCATGTATCCAACTTTGTTGCTGTCATGGTTGAGCTTCTGCCTCTCTTGGTGTCGGGGTGAGAATCCGAATTATGCGAGCAGGGTTACCGGCGACGACTGCGTAAGGCGGGACATCGCGCGTGACAACTGCATTGGCTCCAATAACCGCCCCGTCACCGACTGTCACCCCCTTCAGAATACTCGCGCCGAAACCAATCCACACCTGGTTTCGAATAACCACCGGCCTGATGGATACCCCCGTCCAATCCTTGTTCCCCAAGCTCCAATCTGTCACATCGTTCTTGCGCAGCTCCCAGTCGAGAGAATGTGAATCGTGATCCACAATTGTCACTCCCCATGAGATGATGACGTCGTTTCCAATCGCAATCGCGGAATGGCAAACCAAATGACTGGCGCCTATGTAGCAGCGATCGCCAATGGTGATGCGGCCACCGGAGTGGTCAAAGCTAATGTTGCAATTGATGATACATCTCTCGCCAATCTCCACGGTGCCTCGACGAATGGATCGCAATGCTAGCCACCGGACAGTGCTACTGCTCCCAACGACAAATTTACTGCGCCTGCGAATTAACCATCCCGCCGCCGTGTTTGCGATTGTGGCCGGGCTAAACGTCATGCGTTACCAGCCAGCTGTTGGAAATTAAGCCATTGAGCATGCTTGCTGTATGACGTCCGTACAGTTCGAGTTCCTTCCTTAGCCAACGCCTGAAGACGCTCCGGTTCCCTAAGCAGTTTTACGATTTTCAGCTGTGCGGACTCAGCATCTTCATAAGTAACGACGCTGACATTGTCGACCATCCCCTCGGGATAAACGCCGGCGTCCGACACCATTAATGCACCACATCCCAACGATTCCCAGCATCGCATATTTCCCCTATCCGTGCCCGCCATATCGACAGCGCCGTTTAGAACGATTTTCGACTTTGAAATCGCTTCATAAAGCTCGCGCCCGAAGAGTGGGGCACGGGATACTGCACGAATATTCGTTGGACGTCTGTGCTTCCCGAGAGGCAAAAGCCACCCAATTGGGCTTTCCGCAAGCCTAGTCAGTCGTGACCGGTCAAGATGGTAGTAAACTTCGAAATCTCTTCTAATGGCAGATACCGCTTCCAGTATCTCTGCACGGCGACGGTGGTGACGACTATATCCTCCGACGAAAAGCACATCGATTGGTCGATTTCGGTTTTCGGCGTAGCTGTCCATTGCAGGATCATGGGCCGGCGTAAAATATTCAGCCCGCCAGCCAAGCTTCCTATAACCTTCCAGTATGAGAGGAAAGTTGCAGACTATCAAATCGTAAGCGCCAAAGTCGGCGTTGCTCGAAGGTGCCGCTCGCCACATGATTGACTTCCGCACGCTGCCGGGAAGCTTGCGGACAAATTCGTTTCCGTATCGCATTGGATCCAAATTATAGAATATCTCAGTGCGATGATGCTCGATCTGGCTCAACAAAATTTTCTCCATGTCGGAGGAAGCGGGCAAGCCGTTTTCTATCGCCCAGTATCTTTGGAGTATCTCGTCATCGCCATTCGTAAAGAAGAACTCTGGCGACCTATCCATCGCCGGTTTTAATATGTGACAAGCCCCATAGCGATCATCCAGAAAAAGCGCCAATCGATCTGAAAAACTTCTCGCACCGCCTGCGAGCATGTTGAGCCGCTGCAGGTAAGCCGGATATACCCCGGAATTCTGAAAAACGCGCATCTAGGACTTCTATATCTATCCGGTCGTGACAAGCTGTTCTCGCCCGCCATTGTTGTTATCTGGCACCCACTTCAGCGAACTAGACAGCGCCACTACTAGTGGAATAATCAAAATTAAACCACCTGTCATCATCGCAGTTTGAAGAGCGGTTGAAAGCATCACGAATATTCCATAGTGGCCCAGAGCCAGCCCCGCAATTGTTGCGACGGTCTTTCCTCGCTTTACGAAAAGTTCGATATCTAGCAAACGAATAAAGAAGCCGGCAAAGAGTGAAAACAGAAGAACGCCAATCCAAGAGAAGTCGGCCCAAGCATCCGCGATGAACAATGCTGTCGATGTGGAACCTTCCACACCCCTATGGACGGCGCCGACCAGTAGATAAGTTGGCTCATTGGGTTCTCCCGCTAGAAAGCTGATCAGCCAACTGGACTTACTGCCCCAGCTGTACGGGATAACGCTCGGAATTGCAGTATAATACTCGAGCAAGCTCTCATTCGGGATCATGAATATCCGGTAAAAGAGAAATTCGAGTGCGTCGCCGACACCATGTAATTCACGAATGGCAATAAGTACCATCGCTCCGAACAGAAGTACGCCAAACAGAATAAACCTGATCGCCATCCCTAACGGCAAATCTAAAGATTTTCTAAGATGTTCAACGACTAGCAACTGCAGTATAAATATCGCCAGTGGTGCCTTGCTCAGAGTTGAGGCCTTGGCCACCACAACGGCGATTATAAAAGCCCAAGCAATCGCGATCGCTCTCAATTTCATTGACCGCTGTCTTATTACTATAAAGCAGCAAAAGGCACAGAACGGAAGTACATTGGAGACCAGGAGATTGAAAAGATAAAAGCGGCTTCCACCCGACTCCCGTCGCATCGCAATTTTCGCGACCTCACTTGCATCCGAAATAAAGTAGACGATTATTTTGGGTATGTTGTTTTCTAACACAACAACCGCCAAAATGATAAGGAGTCCGATTATTGAAATAACCTCGACGCGTTGACCGACGCCTTTAGATATGCGGACAGGCCGAGTACGCCAGGAATGCAGGGCAGCCTGGATCTGCTGATGACTAATGCCAGACGCGAAATCCGCCAACCCTATACCGAAAGTAATGCAGATAATTGAAATGGCAAGTGAGAGATCCAGCGCGCCTATAGCATCATTATAGGGGGCAGCAGACATGATTGTCTCGAAGAACTTGGTCTGAGGACCCCATACTCGAGTGTAATATAGATACATAGGGCCATGAAGCATGAGCATGAGGCCTAAAAATACTGACGAAAGCGTCAGATTGATACCCACCTTCCAAACGTAGAAGCCCACCGACAGTGTGACAGCCATTGCGAAGACGAGGCTAGTCGACATCAGCTGCCTCTACGGTTGCGCTGCGTGACGGCAGCAAAATTCGAGTCACCTTACGCAGGCGCAAAAGCGCTTTATGAAGCCACATGCCGTTCGGAAAGTTACTGTGCGGTACTGGCGGTGCCTCGATATACGATTGGAGCTCTTCCGGCTTCAATCCCAGCTTTTTGGCCACGAACTTTGTTTCCCTGCGGGCATCCTGAACGGAGATGATGGGCGTTGAAATTTCGCGCAGCGCCTCCTCCCGTGTCATTTGTCCGGCCACAATCAAACTTGAAAGATGAAGCCGTCTTTTGTCAAAGTTAAATTTTTTCGGAAGATAGATATCCTGGTAGAATTTTGTGAATCGAGATTCACTGTGTTTGCCGCCGTAGTCTCGCCACCCATATTCGCGCTGAAGCTCAGTGCGCGCCTCTTCTTTATTGTAGTCGATGTAGTTGAGCGGACGGTGAATGGTGAGTTGCCGTCGGACGCGGGTAAGCCAAATATACTCAAGAGGGCTCATGAAGGGATAGGTCGTGAGCTTCAAGGAGCCGAAGCGTTTTTGAATCGCGCTCGCATGCGTTCCGTCAATCGACGGATAGCCAAAGCCGCGGGGTATCACCGATTCTGACGCGAAGTTTACGCCGCTGAGGAAGTGACGAATGCCGAATTTAGCTGCTGTCCTATAGAGGGTGGAAAAGAATGCATGATCTTGCGGGATGTCCTGATTGAGGACAGAAGCCTTCATAAACGCAATCTGCAGATCGCGCATCTCCTGCCAGTCGATTACATACGTGTGAAGGTCGAGATCGAGTTTTCGGACAAGAATTTCAATATTGTGGACGGCGGGCTCGGAATTCCAACCGCCGTCGACATGGACCGCCAGAAGACGAAGACCATGCTTTCGCGCAGCTAGATGCGCAAGAAACGCGCTGTCAATTCCACCGCTAAGCCCGACCATGGCGTCGTACGGCTTATCTGCGCCTTCTTCCTTCAATGTGGCGATCAATCGCCGCATTCGTATGTCGCCTTCGGGGCCGGTCCACCACTCGTGCGGCTTGCGATTCAGCGCATCTCGACAGCAGTTACATTGGCCGTTTGCGTCAAACACGATCGACGGGTTGGAGTTGTCCATGACGCAAAATGAGCAAACTCGCGACGCGTTATCCATGAGCACCTTGCTCCGCCTCCTCCAAAATTTCTGGTGCAGGGTAGCTTATAAGGACTGCCCTTAGCCGACCGATAAAGGTGAAGGCGCTCCCCGAAGCCGCGGCGGAAGCGCCGGCATGAAGGCCTTCCATCAGGTGGGCGACGTTTCCGGCGCCACCCAAGGCAACGACCGGAATGCTCAGCTTCCGGGTAATCGACTGGATCAACTCAAGATCATATCCGTTGCGCGTGCCGTCGAGAGTTTTCGACTGAAGAATTATTTCGCCAACGCCGGCATCCTGCAGCCTCAGGCAGAATTCTATCGGCTCTTGCCTCGCATCGCTTGAAGCGTAGCAGCTCGCCGCCGCGCCGCGACCGTTAACGTCGACACAGGCGACCACAGCCTGGCTGCCCATATCGGCAGCGATCGCTCCCACCAGTTGCGAATTGCGCGCGCCTTGACCGAGTACAAACTTCTCGACGCCGGAACGGTTAAGTTCCTCGCACTGCTTAAGCTCGGTGATGCCGCCGCCATATGCCAAAGGCATGAAACATTCGGTTGCGAGTTCGCGAACGAAGCCGAGGTCAGGACCTCGCCCCGTACGTGTGGCGTCGATATCGAGAATGCAGATCTCGTCGACTTCCTTTTCGTTGAACAGGCGAACAACATTGAAGGGATCGCCGACGTAGGTGCGCTCACCAAACTCTATCGTTTTCACCAGCCGACGTTTCTGATCGACCAGCAGGACGGGTATAAGCCTTTTTCTCATCAAAGCTTTCCGAATGCTTCAAGAACCCGCATTCCGAAGCGGTGGCTTTTTTCAGGATGAAATTGCACGCCGCTGACATTGTTCGAACTCACTGCGCAACATAGCTCCTCGCCGTAGTCGATGACGGCGGTAACGTCATTCGGATCATCGCAATCGACAAAATAGCTGTGGTCGAAATAAAAGCGCTCCCGCCGGTTGGACCTGTCGAACAGAGCGCTTTCTCGGCGCGGCCTTATCTCAAGCCAGCCGATATGAGGAACCTTAAGGGACGATGTTGCCGGCAGCCTGATGCGCTTCACATCCGCATTTATCCAGCCAAGGCCAGTTTCCGAGCCTTCCTCGCTGCATCGCGCCAACAGCTGCATACCAAGACATATGCCGAGAACAGGAACCCTCCGTTCGCGCACCGCGTGATTCAGCGGATCGACCAATTTTCTGTTTCTCAACGTGGCCATTGCTTTGTCAAACGCACCGACCCCTGGAAGAATGAGCTTCGCGGCACTTTCGATCTCCTTGGGATCACCGCTTGGCCGAGCATCGATCCCCAGATACTCCGCCATATTGGTAATTGCGCCGATATTCCCGACGCCGTAGTCTACCACAGTGATCACTCAAAACCCTCTCTTGCGTTTCACAAGATGGTTATTCCATCCAATTAGGCGTCTCTCGGACAAAGCCGTTCTAACGGACCCATAGATACGGGACAAGATAATGCTCCCGGTTTTCGTCGTCATCGCCACGGCTGCGATCGCAGCGGAGACAACGCAGACAGAACAGACATACGCGAAAGCGAGGGATAGCCAGCCATTGATCCAGGTGAAATTCAGGCCTAAAGATCCGACAACTACGCAGATGCCAACCAAGATAGGAGCAACTGTACAGGCGAACATTTGCTCCGCGCTGAAAGCGCGAAAGAAGCAGTTGCGAGTCACCAAAAGCGCGAGAGGTACTCTTACAAGGCTGGCAGCAAGCAAGCCTGCTCCAGCAGCGTATGGACCGAAACACCAAATGGAAACGAAAGAAAAAACAACCGTCATCACCGAATACGCAAGCGAAGTATATGCAGCCGGTGCGTTTCTGCCCATTCCCATGGCGTAATACTGGAATACATTCGAACCGCACCCGACGATGCCGCCGAGAATGAGTATCTGGAGCAGATGCGTGCCGCCTGCAGCGGTTTCTTCCCCGACCCAAACCGTCAACAGCGGCCTGGAGAGAACCGCGATTGGCGAGAGTACGATGGCTCCGAAAGCCGAATTGCCCCATGAGGCGAGCATAAAGAAATCATGCCGCTCCTCTTCACGGCTGTTCGACATGTTGCCAAATCGAGGAAACAGGACTTCACAGATACGTATGACCGCAATGTAAGCGGCCTCCTGGACGCGATTGCACACGTTATATTGGCCGACAACGGCAGACGGCGCGAGCGAAGCCAGAACGTAGCGGTCCATCTGGTTGCCAAAGATTCCCGCAAGCTGAGAGAGGCTTTGCCATTTTCCAAAATGAAGCAATGATTTCAGTTCGTCGGGAGACGATGAGATCAATCGGCCGCTCTCACGGAATTCCGAGGATGTAACCCATATCCATCCTGCAGTCGACAATACAAGACTTCCAGAAAACCCGAGCAAATAGCCATTTAGCACTGGAAAGGACCATGTGCATCCCAAGGTCATGATGATGGTTGCGAATGAACTCCACGCTGATGCTTTGGCCACCAATCGAAAACTTTGCTTTCCCACGCAAATACCTTGCAGGACAAACGAGAACTGCTGCGCCATTGTGCCGGTTGCGACAATGAGGAAGGAGACGGTGAGATTCTGTGATGGAAGAGACGCACCGGCGATGCCGGTCATGATCCAGGGCCCGGCAAGCACGATCCCTAGCCACGCCACCGCCGAAGCGATTAGGCAGATTTTCATTCCGACGATAGCGATACGGGCGGCGGCATGCTCCTCGCCACGTCCAATCCGCGCGGAAATTTCCCTGACAACGGCCTGCCCGAGCACGTTACCGATCAGCGTCACGGGAGCTGCGATAGCGATCACTATGCCTGCGCTTCCCAGCGCCTGCAGTCCAATCCAGCGCACGACGAACGGCACCGTGGCAAGGTTAGCAACCAGCGTAAAAAGGAAACCCGCAAAATTCCAGCCTGAGTTTCCAAGAAGATTGCTGCGCCTTCCATGGCTCTCCGGGCGTTCATCACTCACTCGGCGAATCCCCTGATCGTATCTGCGACGTATAGGAGTTGAGCATCTGTCATTTCAGGGAAAATCGGAATTGAAAGAATCTTGGATTGATTCCCAAACGCGTTGGGGAAATCTTCCGGCCGATGGCCAAGGCGTTCGTAAGCCGGCAGGAATGGCAGCGATATTGGATAGTTGACCACGGTTTGGATGCCGGCATGTTTTAGGTGTGCAGCCAGGGCATCGCGACGCTCGTGCTTGATCACAAAAAGGTGATAGACATGACTTCGTCCTGCTGCGGTTTCGGGCAGTTCGACCCAATCAATATCCTTGAGGGCGCTCATATAACGTCTCGCCAGTGCCTGCCGTTTTGCAGTCCACTCGCGCAAACGCGGCAGCTTTACTGAGAGAATCGCGGCTTGTAGTCCGTCGAGGCGACTATTTATTCCTTCGATTTGGTGGTCGCCTTTTGAAAGCCCGCCATGCCGCGCAAACATTGCCATCCGATCGGCCAGTGATTTGTCCTTGCAGGTAATGGCGCCCGCGTCGCCCATCGCGCCAAGGTTCTTTCCCGGATAGAAAGAATAAGAAGCGACATCCCCAAAGCTCCCGACGATTTGCCCATCAATTTCGGCCAGATGGGATTGAGCACAGTCTTCTATGACCCAGAGACCGTGCTTCCGTGCTATCGCCATGATCGCAGTCATATCGGCCGGTTGGCCATAGAGATGAACCGGGATGATGCCAACCGTTCGAGCCGTGATCTTCGCTTCGATTTGGACAGGATCGATGGTGTGTGTCAAAGCATCAGTATCGCAGAAGACAACATTGCCACCGGCTTGCGAGATGGTCTCTGTGGTTGAAATCCAAGAATGAGCGGTCGTAATAACTTCATCCCCAGGCCTGACGCCTAACGCACGCATCGCTATGAAAAGTGAGTCCGTGCCATTCGCACACGAGATGCAATAAGGGGCGCCAACAGCGGCGGAAAATTCGTCCTCGAACGTCTGAACGAATGGCCCCCTGATAAACGCGGAGGATCGAATAACCGAAGCTATTGCAGCATCGATCTCCTCCTTCAGCGAGAGATATTGGAGATGAAGATCAGCGAAGGGAACTTTCATTAAACCTGCTTTTGGTAAATTTTCATGATTTCCGCGTGTGGCAGCGCCGCCAACTCACAAAGCCAAAGGCGCCGGTTATCTACCAACGACGACATTTCCGAACAAACTAAGCTTCGTTGCTTGCCGTACGAGGTATAGGCCGGGCGGGATTGCCGGCATAGATGCCGGAAATGGTGATATCCCGGGTTACAACGGCGCCTGCGCCGATGACAACGTCGTCGCATATCTGAACTGGAAGGACCGTGGCGTTTGAGCCAATCGAAACCCGATTACCGATTCGAGTTTCCTTCCAGAGCGCGCGATTTCCCCGTGCAGGCCCACCTCCCGAAAAAAGATCGTTCACAAAAACTACCCCATGCCCAATGAAACAATCCTCCCCAATCTCGACAAGTTCGCATATGAAACTATGTGACTGAATTTTTGTGCGCGGCCCTATCTTCACGCCCTTCTGGATTTCCACGAATGGGCCAACAAAGCAATCATCGGCAAGTTCGCATTCATAAACATTGGCTGGCTCAACTATTTTTACGCGAGCGCCACAAACGACGTCCCTGACCTGCGCCTTCCAAAGCGTGGGAAAGCCGTCGCTCATTGGGAAGACCGTCCCAGTTTTGAGTGTTTCAATTCCAAAGGAAGTTTCACTTCTTTATTCGAAGCGATTGATTCATAAAGCGCCGAGATCAATTCAAGACTCTGGCGGCCCTCATGACCATCCACCAGAGCTTTTGTATCATTCACTAGGCAATCGACGACGTGTTCGTAATAAGCCTGATGACCAAAACCATAAACGTTTGGAGGATTAACCGAGTATTTCTCCATAACATGCTCATCGCCTAAGTCATTGTCGCCGAACTGCCAGGTGCGGATCTTGTTCACCGCAAAGCCTGCAATCTCAACAGAGCCCCCAGCACCAAGTATCGAAATCGATCCTTCAATGTCCTTGGGTCGAGTTGCTGCGGTAGCTTCTATAATGCCGAGTGCGCCGTTGCAGAACTTCAGTGTGGCGACGGCAGTGTCTTCCGCCTCGATATCCACCAACGCTGTCGCTGCTCGCGCGTGAACACTTTCGACATCACCCATGAACCAAGTCAACATGTCGATATGATGACTTGCCTGATTGGCAAGGACGCCGCCGTCATATTGCCAGGTACCGCGCCAGCTATCCTGATTATAGTAACTCTGATCGCGGCACCATCGGACCCTAACCGTGCCGAGCACGAGCTTACCGAAGCGTCCCGCATCAAGAGCTTCGCGCGCCTTCACGACCGGGACGTTGAAACGGTTTTGCTTGACGACGAACAATCGAATATTATTCTCGTCACAAGCCTTGATCATCGCTTCAGCATCGGTCAGAGTCAGGGCCATTGGCTTTTCGACGACGATATGTCGTTTATATTTCGCCGCCGTAATGACGTGTTCTGCATGCATACCGCTTGGCGTCAATATCGATACGACATCCACCTCCGTGCTCTGAAGCATTTCGTCGATTGACTGATAGTAAGGAACGTCGAACCGCTCTCCAAATTCCTTTGCTTTTTCTTCCACAACATCACAAACTGCAACGAGCGTCGCACCTTTTATCTGTGACAGACCCAAGAGTTCGGAATGCCTTTTGGCAATGCGCCCGCATCCGACGATAGCGAATTTTATCAAGATCTCTTTCCCCATACGATCGTAAGCGCTCTCATTCGACTTACGTTGACATCGAGACATGCTGTCTGGGCATAGCATGTCGCTGCGCGTACCCTAGATCACGCAGTACCAAGTTTCCCCTTCGGCTATATAAACTGGATCCGATCAGGAGAAGTTTTCGAACCGCGGCGCGTAAGGCAACATTCAATTCAACCAAGCTTTGGTAGATTAAACCAACTGACTGCATAATGCCTGCATCTACGCCGCAGACTTTCGCGAGATAAGCCCTGTAAGGGCGCGCTCTCTCTAAGAGCTGGCGAACATTCAACTGCTCGATCAAATTAAGCTGTTTGAGTCCGCCAGTAAAAATCCGACAAGGCAGATGTCGGTCTGCCATCAGCTGCCGTACGATGGCCAAGCCAGCCATACGGCTATGCCGAGGCATTAACGTATTTGGAAGACCCATAATTTGCTCGCGAGCCCGTGGCATCAGGAAAGCACCAGACTTTGTTATCGATGACCGTACCATTGCCATATCGGACTCTCGGCAGGTGGATGTCTCATTGGGTGTTCCTGTTGTAAAAGTCAATCTTGATCTCTCAGAGGAAACCGGCGAACCCGAGCTTTCCGGGAATGTCTTTTGCAAACCGCCCTTTTGCGTGAAGCTGATACCGCTCCCCGTTGCAATCCGCGGTTCCTGCCCTTTGCTGCCATCCCGGCTCTAGCCAATGGTTCATCTATGGCCAAGGGCCGAGGTTAGGTCTTCAATAGGTCCATTTCCTGCCCCAGTCCGTCAGCGGTTTTTCAAAGAAACGAAAGCTGACGTAAGACCACCATAAGGACAACACAAGCGCCAAAGCAGACAGAGGAACGGCGCCGAAGCTATGCAGCGCTTCCGGCTGGCGGCCTCCGATATAAATTGCCGACAACATCAGTGGATGAACAAGATAGAGCGTATAAGAGATCCGACCCAACTTCTGTAGTTTTTCATTCCTTAGATATTTAAGGTTCTCGCTTCCCAGAGAGCCAAGAATGTAAATGAGCAGTGCGCTATACAGAAGTGCGAGATAAGTATGCCCCCATGCTGCTGTAGTCGATGCGACGTTGTTTGACATTCCCACGACGAGGGGTATGAATCCGAAGGCAAGGATCCCAACCGCTTTGGTCCACCCAGACAAATTCCGACGGAGCCACTCTCTAAAGCGATCATCCCGCCACAGAATGGCGACAACCCCGCCCTCTGCAAGTCCATCAAGGCGGCTAAAGGTGTGCACATACATCGTAAAGACACTGCCGTACCCGAAATAACCGACTGACCGGTAAATGATCGACGCGCCGGCCACGAGCGCTAGCATTGGCAGCAACATTCGCTTTGGAAGAAACAGGATGACAAAAGGGAAAACGAGGTAAAACTGCTCTTCGATTGCGACGGACCAAGTTACAGATATGCCGCCTGGACCCCATTGCTCATGGGTCGCCATCCAGATGTTCTGGGTGAACGTCAAATGGCGCCAAAGCGGAGTATCAGCGTTGAACACGGCGTTACTAGCGCCTGCATATACGGCGCTCCAGAATAAAAAGACCAACGCTAGATAAGATGGCACAATGCGGAGTACACGCCGCAGATAGAAATGCCTCAAAAAACGAAATGCGGGTTGTTGCCGATCGAGAATGATACCGATGATAAGAAAACCGGACAGGACAAAAAACAGGTCGACGCCGGTGCGTCCTAGGATGGTCACATCATGTATAGCCTTGAATAAAAAATTATCCCGTGACGTCAATGGTGCGCCGACGAAATGCCATATCAGCACCATGCCGACTGCAACGCCCCTCAGCCCGTCCAGTTCCACAAGACGCGGCGCTGTCGAGACGTTATAGGTCTGATTGATCTGCAGCATCAGAACATTTGCCTGCGCATTGCGAGTGCCCGCCCTGTCAGTTGATACCGATTGCAGAGCCTGGGCGAGACGAGCAGAGTGCACCAGCCATATACACCATATTTCTAACGGCCACCTTGGGGGCAAAGCGAAGCAGGTTCTGGCGGATCTGGTATTTGAGCCAACCCTTTGCCCGTCCGGAAAGATATTGCTCATACTCTATATCATGAGCGAAGATCATCATCTTCTCGATGTTTAAACCCGAGGTTTTCAATAAGTTCTCGAAAGAGCCGGGCGTGTAGAAGTTAATATGCCCATAGGGACCAGACATGCGGATTGACCTGTCGAGGTTGCTGGTCAGTTCGAGCGGCACTTCTATATAAAGTTTCCGGCTGACACGTTTGGCCTCGTGGAGAAACATTCGCTCGTGCTCGACGTGTTCAAGAACATGAACGGCGAGGGCTAAATCGAAAGCCTGGTCAGGATGAGGAACTTTGTATCCGTCGAATTGATCGACAGAACGGACAGCGGGGATCGAACGGGCCTTTATAGCACTAACCCCGGAGGGAGAAATCTCGACTGCTGAAAAATCTTTCGCAAAGCCGGAAGCATGGAGCTCGGCCAACACCGCTCCTTCTCCCGCGCCGATATCGATGACCGAATCAAATTTTTGGTTTCCAGCAACGGTCCGTATATGAGCCACTGACTGACGAGCAGCGATGGCCCGCTTCTCGGCTACTACCCCATCAGCATAATAGTCGTCATACATATTCATCAGGCCGGCATCTGTGCGCATCTTTGTCCCCTGCATAAGATAGAGTTAAGCTTGCATACTCGAAACAGGTGCGCAACCGTGTTGGAGAACGCTGCACAAAGTACTACTTGGTTTGTGGGGTCCTCAGACAGCTACCCTCCCCCTCACCCCTTCCGCAATCCCCGTCATCCTGTCCGCCGCAGCATGTCCGATCAGCATGAAGGCATGCGTCGCATTCGACCAGTAGACGACATTCATACCATTGCGGTTTTCAAGGTCTGGCGCCTTCGGCCCTGCGTCAGATTTCACTATGCAGAGCGCCATCGGGCCGGTCTCGGGGTCGAGATAGGCGATCTGGGCGAGCGCCTTACCGTCATATTGCAGCAGCAGGGCGCGTTTGAAATCGACCCCCGGGAGCGAGACGGCTTCCGGGGAGAGTGACAGACCGAGCTTCTCGTCGAGACTAGCGAGCTGGTCGGCCTGGTCCTGCCTGCCGGGGACGGGGCCGGCGAGCGTTTCGGCGGTATAGAGCGAAATATAGTCGGCGACCGCGGCGCGCCATTCGCTGTTTTCGTCCTTTGCCGAAAAACCCCTGCCGATGCCGATAACGGCGCGGTCGATGGCGATGCCGGCGACAAGCGAAGCGGCGAGAGCGCCGAGGAAGCGACGGCGCGTGGGCGCGGGCGCCGCGATAGATCTTGCGTTCTCATGCGCAGGAATGGCGGCGAGCATCGCCTCCAGTTTCTCCCGCGGGGCTTCGGAGAGGAGCGGGGAGAAAGCCTGCTCGAACGGCAGGCTGGCGCGCGCCAGGAAATTCAGCCGTTCGGCGACGCTCTCATCTTCCTGGACGATGGCCTCGATGCGGGCTGTCTCTTGCGCTGTCAGCTCGCCATCGATGAAGGCTGTGAGATCCTCGTCGGAGGGAATGGTGTGTTTGGTGCTCATGGCCGTTCCCCTTCAGGTCTGGCGCCGGAGAGCCTGGCGCGGGCGGCCGCCAGCCGGCTCATCACGGTGCCGATCGGGATATCCAATATCCCTGCAACCTCGCGATAGGAAAGTCCTTCCACATAGGCGAGGAAAACCGCCGTGCGCTGCGCCTCGGGCAACGCATTTACCTGCTTCAGCACCTGCCCCGCCATCACATGTGTTTCAGCATCGTGCGCGCCGTCGAAAGTCAGCGCCTCGCCGGCATCGACGAAACCCTGGCCCTGGCGCACCCGGCGTGAGCGGATCTCGTTCAGCCAAATCGAATGCAGAATCGAAAATAACCAGCGGTCGAGCCGAGTGCCGGGGACGAACTGACCGGCGCGCTCGAGCGCGCGAAGGCAGGTCGCCTGTACGAGGTCGTCGGCGACATCACGCTGGTGCGAGAGGACGAGACCATAACGCCAGAGCCTGGCCAGGTTTTCCGTCAGACCGCTCCTGATATCCGCTTCGCTCGCGATGGCAGCCTCCGCCGATCCTGCATCCCTTGGAACCGCCTGATAAACCGGCGATGCCATTCTCGCGCGACTATAGGCAGGAAATGTAGCGTCCGCGACCGACATTCGGATATCCTTTCCCGGCTCCATTTCCCGCCAGTGACCTAAGCTCAGATCTTCGACGGGTCGAGGATCGCCGCGTTCAGATCCTGATATTCCTCGCAAGCCGTGCCGCAGATCGTCTTGATCGTGTTTAACTGCTCTTTTGCGAGGTCGAGCCGGCCCTTGATGACATAGGCTTCGCCGAGATATTCGCGGACCTTGGCGTATTGCGGATCCATCTTCACCGACTGCAGGTAATAAGAGATGCCTTCGTCGGTGCGGCCGAGTTTGCGGGTGGCGTAACCGCGATAGTTCAGCACCTCTGCGCTGCTCTGGTCCTTGACAGTATCGAGCATGGCAAGCGCCTCTTCATAGCGGCCGGCCTTGGCCAGCGAATAGGCATAGTCGGTACGGTTCTCGTCCGAGACATTGGCGCTCTGCTGCTTGACGCATTTCTTGGTCTTCTGGTCGTAGATCTCACCCTTCTTGCAGGTCGGCATCGTGCTGTTGTCATTGCCGACAGCAAAGACGGGGCCGGTGAAGAGGGAAGCGGCAAGGCAGCCGCCGAGAAGGATGGAAGCGATGCGGACTGTCGTGATCGTCATGGGAGAACTCCTCGAGAGTGACGTTGCGAGGAGTGAACACCGCTGCCCCGGGTCTTATTCGCCGGCCCCTCCATTTTCTTCATCACTGCTTCGTGAAGCCATCGACGCCGAATAAATCATCGGGACCGGGTGTTCTCAGCGTTGTGCCGGGAAGACAAGGAGAATTCCGTGACCGATACCGTGAGACTCGTCAGCCTCGCCACCGCCACGCCTGAACATGTCATTTTCCAAAACCAGGCGGCCGAAGCCTCGGCTCGGCTGTTTGCCGGCCGTTTCGAGGATTTCCATCATCTTGCGCGCGTCTTCGACACCGCCGGTATCTACAAGCGCCATGCGGCACGGCCGCTTGCCTGGTTCGACGAGCCGCATGGCTGGCAGGACCGCATGCAGGCCTATGCGGAGGTGGCAGGCGCCCTGTTCGTCGAGGCGGCCACCTCGGCACTTCGCCGGGCCGGGCTTGAAGCCGGCGATGTCGACTGTGTCGTCACCGTTTCTTCCACCGGCTTTACGACGCCGAGCCTCGATGCGCAGCTTAGCCGCCGAATGGGCTTCAGGACCGATATCGAGCGGGTGCCGGTGTTCGGGCTCGGTTGTGCTGCCGGCGTCTCGGGTTTTGCGATCGCGGCACGGCTAGCCCGCAGCCGGCCGGGCGCCGTCGTGCTTTTCGTCTCGATCGAGCTTTGCACGCTCGCCTTCCGGCTGGACGAACTGACGCGGCCAAACATCATCGCGACGGCGCTGTTCGGCGACGGCGCGGCCGCCTGCGTGCTCCGCGCTAGCGAAGGCGGCCTAGCGGAAGTGGAATCGACCGGCGAGCACCTGTTTCCCGACACGCTCGATATCATGGGATGGAAGATCGACGACGGCGGCTTCGGCATCGTGCTGGCCCAATCGCTGCCGCCCTTCGCCGAACGGGAGCTCGCCCCGGCGGTGACGGCCATTCTGGCGCGAAACGGTCTGGAACTGACAGACATCGACCGCTTCATCTGCCATCCCGGCGGTACAAAGGTGCTGGCCGCAATGGAGAGCGCGCTTTCACTGACATCCGGCACACTCGATCACGAACGAGCCGTGCTTGCCGAATACGGCAACATGTCTTCGCCGACCGTTCTCTTCGTGCTGGAGCGGGCGATCCGCGCCGGGTTGCCGGAGCGCTCGGCGATGATCGCCATGGGCCCGGGCTTCTCGGCGAGCTGCGTGACGCTTCGGAGGACCGCATGATGTGGCCGTCGATCGTACTTCTGACATTCGTGACGCTGCAGCGGCTGGGAGAGCTCGTGCTTGCCCGGCGCAACACCGCCGCCCTTCGTACCAGGGGTGCCAGAGAGGTCGCGCCCGAACACTATCCCCTGATGGTGGCGCTGCACGCGGTCTGGATCATCGGCCTCTGGCTGCTGGCGCCCGGCAGACCAATCGAGCCCTTCTGGTTGGCGATATTCATGGGGCTACAGGCGCTGCGGCTCTGGGTGCTGGCGACGCTGAAGGACCGCTGGACGACTCGCATCATCATTCTGCCAGGGGCACCACTCATCCGCTCCGGCCCCTACCGCTTTCTCCGGCATCCGAACTATGCGATCGTCGCCGGCGAGATCGCGACCCTTCCTCTCGCCTTTGGCCTGCCGGTCTTTGCGGTCGTCTTTTCGCTTTTCAATGCCGCCATCCTGCATGTGCGGATAAAGGTCGAAAATGCCGCATTGGAAAGCGCAATGATTTTGAAATGAACGCGATTTTTCGTTTGCGCCCCGGGTTCGGCCCGGGCATTTTACCGGATAATCAAGCGGAATGCAGGGGAATGACAATAAACGCAATCGTGCTTGGCGCCGGCATCGTCGGGGTGTCCACTGCCATCCATCTGCAGCGACGCGGCCGGCAGGTGACGCTGATCGACCGCAAGGATCCGGGCAGCGAAACCTCCTTCGGCAATGCTGGCCTGATCCAGCGCGAAGGGGTGGCACCTTACGGCTTCCCCCAGCAGCTCGGCCTGCTGCTGCGTTATGCGCTCAACAACGAAATCGATGCCCATTATCATCTCAGTGCGCTGCCGAGCCAGCTCGCCTTTCTCGCCCGTTACTGGTGGAATTCGAATGCCCGGCGCCACGCGGTCATCACCCGGGCCTATGCGCCGCTGATCGAAAACTCGGTTGCCGAGCACAAGGACCTGATCGAGGCCTCGCAGGCGCAGGCGCTGATTCGCAAGGACGGCTGGATGAAGATTTTCCGGACGGAAGCGGCGCGCGACGAGGCCCTTGCAGAGGCCGCACTTTGGCAGACCGAATTCGGAGTGGACTATGACAGCCTGACGCCGGCCGACATCGCCCGCATGGAACCCGATATGACCGTCCGTTTCGCCGGCGGTATCCGTTGGCGTGATCCCTGGTCAGTGCTCGACCCGCATGCGCTGACATTGGCCTATCGCCGCTATTTCGAAAGCCTCGGCGGCCGCTTCGTCACAGGCGACGCCGCCTCGCTCGGCCAGTTCGGCGCCGGCTGGAAGATCATGACCAGCGAGGGCGCACTCGAAGCGGAGGATGCGGTCCTCGCGCTCGGCCCCTGGGCAGCCGTCGCGACGCGCCGGCTCGGTTATTCCTTTCCCCTCGGGATCAAGCGCGGCTATCACATGCATTATGCCGCCAAGGGCAATGCCGTGCTCAACAACTGGATCCTCGATGCCGAGCGCGGTTATTTGCTGGCGCCGATGAACCGCGGGATTCGCCTGACGACGGGGGCGGAGTTCGCAAGGCTCGACGCGCCGAAGACGCCGGTGCAGCTCGACCGGGCGGAAGCCGTGGCGCACAGGATCTTCCCGCTCGGAGAAAGGCTCGATCCCGAACCGTGGATGGGCGCGCGCCCCTGCACATCAGACATGATGCCTGTCATCGGCAAGGCTCCTCGCCATCAGGGCCTGTGGTTCGCCTTCGGCCACGCCCATCACGGGTTGACGCTCGGGCCGGTGACCGGCCGCGTGCTCGCGGAACTTATCACCGGCGAGACGCCGCTCATCGATATCTCGGCTTACTCGCCGCAGCGCTTCAAACCATAACACCGAGGGTGGAGAGACCCCGCAGGGCCGTCGCCGCAATGCCGACGACCGTGTCGTCGATGTCGACGGTGACAACGCCTTGTTCGCCCGTCGGCACCTCGAGTGTCGCAAGCTGACTTTCGAGCAGCGAGACTGGCATGAAGTGTCCTTTGCGCTCACCCATTCGCTTCGTCAGCAGCGCCTTGGATCCTTCGAGGTAGATGAAGAACAGATTGCCGCCGGCAGCACCCCTCAGTCTCTCACGATAGATGCGCTTCAGCGCCGAACAGGAGACGATGATGCCTTCTCCTTTTTCCAGCGAGGCATGCATGCGTTTGGCGATCAGGTCGAGCCATGGCATCCGATCCTCATCGGTCAGCGGAATGCCCTTCGACATCTTCTCGACATTGGAAGCGGGATGAAGCGCATCACCTTCGACGAAGGCCAGGTGCAAGGCCTCGGCGAGTTTTTCGCCGACCGAGGACTTGCCGCAGCCGCTGACCCCCATGACGATGATCGCATGAGGTTTGTTGATCGGGTCGTCCTGCATGTTTCCTCTCAAACGGCGGCCTCCCGCTCAGTCGAGCGGGAAATGACAGGCATATTGCTGTGCGCCTTCTCCCCGTAATTCGGGAGAAACCTGGCGACAATAGTCCTGCGCCTTCCAGCAGCGCGGGTTGAAGTGACAGCCTGACGGAGGCTTCAGCGGCGATGGAAGTTCGCCCTGCAGGCGGATGCGGTTCTTGGCGCGCTCGGGATCGGCGATGGGGGTCGCCGACAGCAAGGCGGCCGTATAGGGATGGCGCGGGCGGGCGAAGACCTCGGCTGCAGGACCGGTTTCGATCGGGCGACCGAGATACATCACCATCACCTCGTCGGCGATGTGATGGACGACCGAGAGGCCGTGCGAGATGAAGAGATAGGCAAGACCCATCTCCTTCTGCAGATCCATAAGCAAGTTCAGCACCTGCGCCTGGATCGACAGATCCAGCGCCGAAACCGGTTCATCGAGCACCAGCACCTTCGGCCGAAGCATCAGGGCGCGGGCAATGGCGATGCGCTGCCGCTGGCCGCCGGAGAACATATGGGGGTAGCGGCCGTGATGTTCCGGGCGCAGCCCGACGCGGGCCATCATCTCCTCCACCTTGCGGCGGCGGGCACCGGCATCGAGATCGGTATTGATCTTCAGCGGCTCTTCCAGAATTGCACCCACCTTCTGGCGCGGGTTGAGCGAGCCGTAGGGATTCTGGAAGACGATCTGCACCTGGCTGCGCAGGCTGCGGTCGCCGACTCGCGCCGGCTTGCCGTCGATCAGCAATTCGCCGGCCGTCGGATCCTCGATCATCGTGACCAGACGGGCAAGCGTCGACTTGCCGCAACCGGATTCGCCGACGACGGCAAGGGTCTTGCCGGAATGGAGGCTGAAGCTGACGCCGTTCAACGCCTTGACGGTGGCGTCGGCTTTGAAGAGACCGCGGTTGACGGTGTAGAAGCGGGCGAGATCCCTGCCCTCGAGAACAGCGCCCGTCATACCAGGTCTCCTGCAGTTTCGACGCGCATCACGCCGGGATGCCCTAGCGGCTTGCCGTCCTTCAATGGATAATTGCATAAAGCCAGCCCGAGCTCCGGCCCCTGGCGTACGACGCCGCGATCGCATTCGACCGTGGCGTAGCCGCAACGTGGCGCGAACAGACAGCCTGTCGGGCGGCCATGCTGGCCGGGCACGACGCCGGCGATCGAGGGGAGACGCTGGCCGACTTTGGCGCGTTCCGGAAGGGCGGCGAGCAGGGCTGCCGTATAGGGGTGGTGCGGATCGCGAAACAGCGCCCTCACCGGCTGCTCCTCGACCTTCTGGCCGGCATATTGCACCTGCACGCGCTCGGCGGTTTCGGCAACGACACCCATATCGTGGGTGATCAGCACCAGCGCCATGCCGTGCTCCTTCTGCAGGCGCACGAGCAGATCGAGGATCTGCGCCTGGATCGTCACGTCGAGCGCGGTCGTCGGCTCGTCGGCGATCAGGAGCTTCGGATTGCAGGCGAGCGCCATGGCGATCATGACGCGCTGGCTCATCCCACCCGACATCTGATGCGGGAAGTTCGAGAGCCGGTCTTCCGGCGCCGGAATTCCGACGAGGTTCAAGAGCTCGATCGAGCGTTCGCGGCGCTCTTTCCGGTTGAGGCCCATGTGGAAGCGCAGGGTCTCGCCGAGCTGGAAGCCGACGGTGAAACACGGATTGAGGCTCGACATCGGCTCCTGGAAGATCATCGCCATGTCCTTGCCGACGATCCTTCGACGCTGGCGGGCGGAGATGCCGCGCAGATCCTGGCCGTCGAACTGCATGCGGTCGGCGGTGATCTTGGCAGTCCAGGGCAGAAGCCCCATCAGGGCCAGCATGGCAACGGATTTGCCGGAGCCGGATTCACCGACGATCGACAGGATCTCGCCCTTGTCGCAGGCAAGCGATACGCCATCGACGGCGCGGAAAAGACCGGAAGACGTCTGGAATTCGACAGTCAGATTTTCGATTTCGAGGAGCGGCATCACGACCTCTTCAGCTTGGGGTCAAGCGCATCGCGCAGGCCATCGCCCATCAGGTTGATGGCAAGAACGGTGATGAGGATGGCAAGACCCGGAAATGTTACGACCCACCAGGCGCGCGAGATGAACTCACGGGATTCAGCAAGCATCGTGCCCCATTCGGGCGTCGGCGGCTGGGCACCCATGCCGAGAAAGCCGAGGGCGGCGGCATCGAGGATCGCCGCCGAGAAGGCAAGCGTCGCCTGGACGATCAACGGCCCCAGACAGTTCGGCAGGATGGTCTTGAACATCAGCCGCAGGGTGCCTGCTCCGGCGACCCGTGAGGCGATCACATATTCCTTCTCACGCTCCGAAATGACAGAGGCGCGGGTCAGCCGCACGAAATGCGGCTGGTTGACCAGCGAAATCGCGATCATCGCGTTGGTCAGGCCAGGACCGAGGACCGCCACCAGCACGAGCGCGAGCAGCAGCGACGGGAAGGCCAGGATGATGTCCATCAGGCGCATGATGACGGTATCGATCCGGCCGCGGAAATAGCCGGCGACGAGGCCGATCAGGACACCACATATGACCGAAAGTGTGACGACCACGACACCGATGAAGAGTGAGAACCGCGCGCCGTAGATCAGCCGCGAGAGGATATCGCGGCCGACGGCATCCGTTCCGAGCGGAAAGGAGGCGTGGCCTCCCTCCATCCAGGAAGGCACGGCGAGCAGCACCTCTCGGTTCTGCTCGTTTGGCGCATGTGGCGCAAAGACCGGTGCGAAGATCGCAACGACGAGAATGACGACGAAAACAAAGAGGCCGATGACGGCGCCCTTGTTGCGGGAGAAATAGTGCCAGAATTCCGCAAGAGCGGATGGCTGGCCGGTTTTAACGGTGACCGTGCTCATGGACCGCTCCTAGTGACGAATGCGCGGATTGATGAAGCCGTAGAGGACGTCAACAATCAGGTTGACCAGCATGATGACGCCGGCGATCAGGAGAAGGCCGCCCTGCACCACCGCGTAATCGCGCTTGAATACCGAATCGACCATCCATTTGCCGATGCCCGGCCAGGAGAAGATCGTCTCGGTGAGGATGGCGCCGGCAAGAAGGACACCGATCTGCAGGCCGATCGTGGTGATGACGGGGATCATTGCATTGCGCAGTGCATGCACGCCGACGACGCGCAGCGGCTTCAAACCTTTCGAGCGTGCGGTGCGGACATAATCCTCGCCGAGGACCTCGAGCATAGCCGAGCGCGTCTGGCGGGCGATGACGGCGAGCGGGATGGTCGCCAGCACGATGGTCGGCAGGATGAGATAGCTGACGGCCGAAGCAAAGGCCCCTTTCTGACCTGACAGCAGGCTGTCGATCAGCATGAAGCCGGTCACCGGCTTGAAGAAATACATCAGCGAGATCCGGCCGGAAACCGGCGTCCAGCCGAGATAGCCGGAGAAGAAGATGATGAGCAGCAGACCCCACCAGAAAATCGGCATGGAATAACCGACGAGGGCGACACCCATCACGCTCTGATCGAACCACGTGCCTCGCTTGACGGCCGCAAAGACGCCGGCGGGCACCCCAAGACAGACGGCAAGGATGATGGCGCAGAAAGACAGTTCCAGCGTTGCCGGAAACAATGTCAGGAATTCGCCGAGAACGGGCCGCTTGGTGACGATCGAGGTGCCGAGATCGCCCTGCAGCACTTTTCCGAGATAATCGAAATACTGCATATACATGGGCCGGTCGAAGCCGAGATCGTGCATGATCTGGGCGTGCCGCTCCGGTGCCATGACGCGTTCACCCGAGAGCAGCATGACGGGATCTCCGGGCAGCAGGCGGATGAAAGAGAAGGCAATCAGGGAAACGCCGAGGAATGTCGGGATCAGCACCGCAAGGCGGCCGATGAAAAAACGCAACATGGCAGATGTCCAATAGTTTCCGGCGGTCAGGAGGACCCTGACCGCCGGCTGCGCCCAGCTCTGCCGGGCATTCTTACATTATTCTTGTTATTCGGATACGTCGACGCCGTCGAAACGGTGAATGCCGAGCGGGTCCATCTTGAAGCCCGAGACCTTCTTGCTCATCGGAACGAAGACGAGCGAGTGGTCGAGGGTCGCCCAGGGGGCTTCCTTCTTGAAGATCAGCTGCGCCTGCTCGTAGGCCTTGGTGCGCTCGCCGACATCGGCGGTCAGCTTGGCCTTGGTCATCAGGTCGTCATATTCCTTGTTGCACCACTGGGCGCGGTTGTTGCCGCCGACGGCATCGCAGCCGAGCAGCGTATCCATGAAGTTGTCAGGATCGCCATTGTCGCCGGTCCAGCCGAGGATGACGGCACCGTCACGCTTCACGTCGGAGGAGAGCTTCAGATATTCGGCCCATTCATGGGTGACGATCTCGACCTTGACGCCGATCTTGGCGAAATCGGCCTGAATCAGCTCGGCGGCGCGGCGGGCGTTCAGCATGTATGGACGCGAAACCGGCATCGCCCAGACCTTCATGCTGAGGTCCTTGACGCCAGCATCGGCGAGCGCCTTCTTTGCGGCATCCGGGTCGTATTTCTCGTCCTGAACGGCGTCGTTATAGGACCACATCGTCGGCGGGATCGGGTTCTTGGCAACGGTCGCCGCACCCTGGAAGACGGCATCGACGATCGCCTGCTTATTGATCGCCATGTTGAGCGCACGGCGGACTTCGGGCTTGTCGAACGGCGCCATCTGCGTGTTGTAGGCGAGGTAGCTGACGTTGAGGCCGGGCTGCTCGAGAACCGTCAGGTTCTCATCCTTCTTCAGTTCGGGAACGTCGGCAGCATTCGGATAGGGGATCAGGTGGCACTCACCGGCCTTCAGCTTCTGCGCGCGCACCGCGGCGTCGGAGGTGATGGCGAACACTAGATCGTCGATCTTTTCCTTGCCCTTGAAGTAGGTTTCGTTCGCTTTGTAACGGATGACGGCATCTGGCTGGTAAGCGACAAAGGTGTAGGGGCCAGTACCGAGCGGCTGCTGGTTGAGCTGCGCCATCTTGCCGTCGGCGGCAAGCTTGTCGGCATATTCCTTGGACATGATGGAAGCGAAATCCATCGCGAGGTCGGCCAGGAACGGCGCTTCCGGGTGGTTGAGCGTGAACTTAACGGTAAGGTCATCGACCTTCTCGACCGACTTGATCAGCTCAGGGAAGCCCATGCCGGCGGCATATTCGTAGGAGCCGCCCTCGACATATTTGTTCCAGGGATTGTCGGATTTCAGCTGGCGCTCGAAGGAGAACACGACGTCGTCGGCGTTGAAATCGCGCGTCGGCGTGAAGAAGTCGGTGGTCTGGAACTTGACGCCGGGATGAAGTTTGAAGGTGTATTCCTTGCCGTCGTCCGAAACGCTCCAGCTGTCGGCCAGACCGGGTTCGATCTCAGTGCCGCCATGCTTGAATTCGACGAGGCGGCTGTAGACCGTGCGCGACGAGGCGTCGAAGGTCGTGCCTGCCGTATAGAGGCTCGGGTCGAAGCCTTCCGGCGAACCCTCAGAGCAATAAACAAGGGTCTTGGACCAGGCCGACGTCGCCATGACCGAAATCAGGGCCGTCGCTGCCAGCATGACAGAGATCTTTTTCATAATATTTGTTTCCCGGTTGTTCTTTTTTGATGTCTGGAGACCGCAGATTAGGCATCCCGATCGACGGTCGATGGAACGACATTTATCTACTGAAAGCAACGGGCTACGGAGAAAATTTTTCCAGATGGACAATTTTAGAAATTTTAGGTCAAAAATCGGCCTCATTTCGAAATATTCGGATAAAAACCGGCAGAATTTCGTCGCATTTTGGATATTGCACCTCCTTAGCTGCGCATTATGACCATTCCCCGCATCCGCGAGCCTGGTGAAAATGCCGCAAACAAAAACCGCGGCTGCCGGGGCAACCGCGGTTTTACAAGTCTGTTCTGCTGTGAATTTAGGCGGCCGGGACGACGATCGCGGGCTTGCGGTACCCCTGCTCTCCGGTCAGTCCAAGAAGGAAATTGATCTGCGGACGGGCCTTGACGAGATCGTCGATGGTGTAGTCCGAAAGCACGGCAAAGAACGCGTTGAGCGCCTTGCGCAGCGCCGAATTCAGGCCGCAGCTGTCGACCAGTGGGCACTCGACCATGCCGTCATCCTCGAAGCATTCGGCCATGGCGAAACTGTCTTCCGTGACCCGCACCACGTCGAAGAGGGTGATGTCGGCCGCCGGCTTGCCGAGCCGCACGCCGCCATTGCGACCGCGCACCGTCTCGACCAGTCCCGCCTTGTTCAGCGGCTGGAGGATCTTGAAAAGAAAGAGCTCGGAAACGCCGTAAGCCTTGGCGATTTCCGGGATGCGGCTCAGCTGCCCGTCGTTGGCAGCACAATACATCAACATGCGAACCGCATAGTTGGTCTGCTTCGTCAACCGCATGCCATTCTCCTGACTCGTGCCCGTTCAGACCTATATAGGCGGTTTGGTAGTTTTGAACAATTCCAAAATATGAAATTCGCATTCAGCTTATGAGGCCATTTGCCGCGACGTCTATTCCGCCTGCTGAGGCTGGGGATCACAGCCCAGCAGAGCGGCAGCGACGTGATTCCTAGACTTTAGTAAAACGGGGGCCGAAAGGCCCCCGAATTGCAGATCGATCTATCGTCAGATCACTTCATCGTCGGCATGACGAATTCGGCGCCGCTCTTGATGCCGGAGGGCCAGCGGGCGGTGACGGTCTTGGTCTTGGTCCAGAACTTGATCGAGTCGGTGCCGTGCTGGTTGAGGTCGCCGAAGCTCGATGCCTTCCAGCCGCCGAAGGAGTGGTAGGCGAGCGGAACCGGGATCGGAACGTTGATGCCGATCATGCCGATATTGACGCGCGAGGCGAAATCGCGGGCGGCATCGCCGTCACGGGTGTAGATGGCGACGCCGTTGCCGTATTCGTGCTTCATCGGCAAAGACAGGGCTTCTTCGTAATTCTGGGCGCGAACGACGGAGAGAACCGGTCCGAAGATCTCGGTCTTGTAGATATCCATCTCGGGGGTGACGTGATCGAACAGGCAACCGCCGACGAAATAGCCGTCTTCATAGCCCTGGAGCTTGAAATTGCGGCCATCGACGACGAGCTTGGCGCCTTCCTCGACGCCGCGGTCGATCAGGCCGCGGACGCGGTTATAGGCGTCCTTGGTGACGAGGGGGCCCATGTCGGCCTTGTCGTCGGTGTAGGGGCCGATGCGCAGCGATTCGATCTTCGGCGTCAGCTTCTCGACGAGGCGGTTGGCGGTCTCTTCGCCGACCGGGACGGCAACCGAGATCGCCATGCAGCGCTCGCCGGCCGAACCGTAGCCCGCGCCCATCAGCGCGTTGACGGCCTGATCCATATCGGCGTCCGGCATGATGATCATGTGGTTCTTGGCACCGCCAAAGCACTGGGCGCGCTTGCCGTTCATTGCCGCCGTGCCGTAAACGTAGCGGGCGATCGGCGTCGAGCCGACGAAGGAAACGGCGCCGATATCGGGATCGGTGAGGATCGCATCGACCGCGCCCTTGTCGCCGTTGACGACGTTGAGGATGCCGGCCGGCAGTCCGGCCTCGATCATCAGTTCGGCAAGACGGATCGGCAAGGAGGGATCACGCTCGGACGGCTTCAGGATGAAGGCGTTGCCGCAGGCGATCGCGGGTGCGAACATCCACATCGGGATCATGCCGGGGAAGTTAAAGGGGGTGATGCCGGCGCCGATGCCGACCGGTTGGCGGATCGAATACATGTCGATCGCCGGACCGGCACCTTCGGTGAATTCGCCCTTGGCGAGATGCGGAATGCCGCAGACGAATTCGCAGACTTCGAGGCCGCGGATGACGTCGCCCTTGGCGTCCTCGATCGTCTTGCCGTGCTCCTTGGAGAGCATTTCAGCAAGCTCGTCCATGTGCTTGTTCAGGAGTTCGACGAATTTGAAGAAGACGCGGGCGCGGCGCTGCGGGTTGGTGGCAGCCCATTTCGGCTGCGCAGCCTTGGCGTTTTCGACGGCCGCGCGCAATTCCTCGACGCTTGCGAGTGCGACGGTCGCCTGCACTTCGCCGGTTGCCGGATTGTAGACGTTGCTGACACGGCCGCTGGTGCCGGCGACCTGCTGGCCGCCGATGAAATGTCCGATCTCACGCATGGATGTTCCTCCTGTTTGGATGGCCTACAATCGCACTTCAATTTGCACAAATCAATGCGCTGATATAAGCAACCGTTGTGCGCATAATATAGCTCGATTGTTGCATCGGGTGCTGATATTTCCAAACTTGGCACCCCATTTGAACAAGTCAAACCCAAGGAGAGGTCGAGCCGATGAGCGGGGAACCTGTCGTCAGGATGGCGGAGCTGGAGATCGATCCGGCCAAGCTGGAAGCCTACCGCGCCCTGCTTACAGAAGAAATCGAAGCGTCGCTTGCTCTGGAAGACGGCGTTCTCTCACTCAGCGCCGTTTCCCTCCGGAACAATCCAACCCTGATCCGTATCCTCGAGGTCTACGCGAACCAGGAAGCCTATGAGGCCCATCTGCGGACACTGCATTTCCTCAAATATAAGCAGGAGACGGCCGGCATGGTGACATCGCTGACGCTCATCGATGTCGATCCGATTGTCATGCGTGCCAAACCATGAACTGGGACGATGTCCGCATTTTCCTTGCCGTCGCCCGCACCGGGCAGATCCTGGCCGCTTCGAAGCGATTGGGGCTCAATCACGCCACGCTTTCACGGCGGCTGACGTCGCTCGAAGAGGCGTTGAAGACGCGGCTTTTCATCCGCCGCACGAATGGCTGCGAGCTGACGGCCGAAGGCGGGGTCTTCCTGCATGCCGCCGAGCGCATGGAAACCGAAATGCTGGCAGTGCAGGCCAATCTCGGCCACACTGACACGGCAATCGCCGGCACGGTGCGCGTCGGCGCGCCCGACGGCTTCGGTGTCTCCTTTCTGGCACCGCGCATGGGCAGGCTGATCGAGCGCCATCCGGCGTTAAAAATCCAGCTGGTGCCGGTGCCGCGCTCCTTCTCGCTGTCGCAGCGCGAGGCGGATATCGCAATCACACTGGAGCGTCCCGAACAGGGCCGCCTCGTCTCCTCCAAGCTCACGGATTATACCCTCGGCCTCTATGCCTCGCGCGACTATCTCGCCCGCCACGGCAGGCCCGGCCACGTCGAGACGCTGAAGGCGCATCCGCGCATCGGCTATGTCGAAGACCTGCTCTTCACCGCCTCGCTGAATTTCTCCGGCGAGGTGATGCGCAGCTGGGACGCCGGTTTCGAAATCTCCACGGCGATCGGCCAGACGGAGGCAGTGCGATCGGGCGCCGGCATCGGAATCCTGCACGATTATATCGCCCGGCAATATCCGGAACTTCAGCGCATCCTTCCTGACGTTTCGATCCGCCGCGCCTATTGGACCACATATCACGAAACGGCGCGCGACCTCGTACGCGTCCGCAGTGTCGTCGACTTCCTGCAGGAACTTGTCAGCGCCGAACGGCAAATCTTCCTTTAACCCCCGGAAGCGTGTTTGGCCGGCTCGTCATTCTCGTCCGGATTGGGAACAGGCGCTTCATCCGGAAGCCGGTCCGGCTCCGGTTCGGTGATCGGCGGCACCGGCTTCCAGCCGGGTGCCGGCATCGGCGGCTGATCGGGAATGGGTTCGTTGGGCACGGACATGACCGCCTCCCTTCATGTTTGCGATGTTCGTCGGGCTATTTGTCCGGCTTCAGCGTCTCGGCAGCGCGCATCGGCATGCTGTCGATAATGGCGAAGAGTTCGCCGCTGGTGATCGGCTCGCTGACTTTCAATTTGACGGTTCCATCCTTGCCGAGAAGGAAGGCTGCGAATTCGCCCGCCTCCGGCCCATCGAGATCGTGACGGATCGCTTCGCCGTCAAGGCCATTGGCAGCGCCGAACAGCGGCCGGACATTACCGGCCGAGACCTTCAGCACCACTATATCGCGCTCATCGAGCGCCGCGCGATCAGAAAGCAGCTGGTTTTCTTGGCGCGCCGCGCGGGCATTGTCCCTGTCGGCGAAAAGAATGAAGACACGGTTCTTCCACTGGAAGGCGGCTAGGCTTTTGATCGGCGCATAGGCGCTGTTGGTCTCATCGATTTTTGTCGCGCCGTAGAGAAGGGTTTTCGACATGCATATTCTCCCGTTAACCTGGAGAACGGCGCGCGTCGGCATGGGTTCCATTGAAACGATAGGGACCGGATTTTCACTCTGAAGGGGAAAGATGGTACGGTTGGGGGGTCTCGAACCTCCGACCTCAGGTGCCACAAACCTGCGCTCTAACCAACTGAGCTACAACCGCATATACCGCGCCGGGCGCGATGGGGGTCACATACGAGGACTTCGCGATGAATTCAAGCCCCATTCCTCGTCAATATACAAAAAGGCTGGACGCGAGGTCCAGCCTTTTTGTTTCCGACCGGTTAAGATCGATCAGGCAACCTTGAAGGAGGCCATGGCCTTTTCGGCGGCGTCCTTGGAGGGCTTTGCGAGCTTTTCGGCAACCTGCTTGGTGGTTTCCTGCATCGACTTCGCCTGGTCGACGGCGAGTTCGGCCTGCTTGCGCAGGAACGAAGTCTGCAGCTCGACGAATTCGGCGACCGACTTGACGCCGAGCAGGGCTTCCATGTGCGAGAGCGAGCTCTCCGCATTGACGCGCAGGACGTCGATGGCCTTGAGGCCGATCTCGACGGTGCCGGCCTGGGCCGTCTGGACGGTGGCTTCGAGCGTCTTGCCGGCTTCTTCGCCGGCGGTCTTCAGCTTGGCATAGGCGTCTTTCGACTGCTGTGCGCCCTTTTCAGCGAATTCGCGGAAGGATTCCGCGAGCTTGGACGGGTCGAAAGAAGCAATTGAAAAAACGTCATCGGTCTTTATGGTAGCCATGTCGCATTCCTTTGGGTTGAGGCAGCCGCTGCCTGTGATCATCGAATGACGTCTATATAGGGCATTTCATTGTGCATTGCAACAATTATTGTGCAACGCACAAGACGTTAACCCTGTGGGCCGAAACTACCCTGCTGTTCTGGACCGGCATGCGACCTGCAGTTATTAATAAGCCGTTAATTTAGAAGGCCGACAGCGACAAGGTTCGATCATGCCCGCAGTCCAATATCCGTTCATCGATATCGCCGTGCATGCACGGGTGCGGGAACGCTTTTCACGCGGCGAGGCGATGGTGCTGTTTTCGGCCGATCTTGCCCGGCTGCTCTGGGCAAACGGCGCGGGTGCCGAGCTTTTCGGTCATTCGGCGGTCTATGATCTGCTCGACCAAGGCGTCGACCGAACCGACATTACCTTCCGCCAGTTGGAGACAGCGGCGCGCCAGCTCGCCGATATTGGCGACAACCGCAGCCTGATGATCCGCGTCGCCAAAGGCTTCCAGCGCGCGCAGGTGCAGGCGGCGGCCGAACTGATCCGGCTTTCACAGGGCGAAAAAGCCATTTTGTTTTCGGTGCCGGTCTCGGCAAGGCCGCTTGCATCAGACGCCTCCGCCGCCCAGATGCTGCAGGGGCTCGACGATCCCGACACGCATATGGCCGTCATTGGCGCCAATGGCGAGGTCATCGCCGCCTCGCCGGGCTTTGCCTCGCTTGCCATCTCCGGCGAGACCGCCAAGACCCTGATCAATCTTGCCGGCGCGCATCCCGATCGATTGGTCAAGCGCCCGGTTGCTACCGGCCGGGGTTATCTCCCGGCCGCGGTCGGCAAGCTTAGCGACGAACCGCCGCTCAATCTGCTGTTTGCTGTGGAGACCGCGATCGGTCATCTCGACCCGGTCGATGCACCCGTGCTCGATCCAGTCGATGCACCCGTGCTCGACGCTGTCGATGCACCGTCGCGGGCGGCTGACGCGCCCGCGAGGGAAGCAAGCGTGCCGCCAGCCGAACTTCCCCCGGAAGAGCCGGTCGCAGCACCCGGCTTCACCGAAATCGTCGACGCGGTGTCTGATATCGAAGAGGTCGAGGAGACCCTCGAAGAGGTCGCCGTCGAAAGCGAACAGCCGGCAGAGGCGGCCGCCGCATCCGCCGACGAGACGACTGCGGAGATGCACCGGGGTGAAGACGCGGCGCCGAAAAACGACGAGGGCGTAATCGACAGCAGTGCTGATGAGGCTGACGCGCCTGCCGCGCTCGTCGACGAGGCTTCGGCCCATTCGGCTGATGAGACCGCGGAAACGAACGGGACGGCAGAACCGGCCGAAGCCAGCCAGACGCCCGCCGAAGAGACGCCGGCCATGGCCAATGAAGCGCCGGCCGCTGCCGCGCCTGCGATTTCCGACACGTCCCCTACCCCGGCGCTTGCACCGGAAGCCGGCTTCGTCTTCCGGCCGAACAGCCGCGCCACGCGCTTCGTCTGGAAAATCGATGCGGAAGGCCGGTTCAACGAGGTCAGCCACGAATTTGCCGAGGCCGTCGGTCCGCATGCATCCGCCATCATCGGCTCCGCCTTCAGCGATATCGCCGCTCTTTTCAACCTTGATCCGGAAGGCAAGCTGTCCGAGGCGCTCGCGCGCCGCGACACATGGTCGGGCAAGACGATCCTCTGGCCGGTCGAGGGCACCAGCCTCGTCGTTCCGGTCGATCTCGCGGCACTGCCGACCTATACCCGCAACCGCGACTTCGACGGTTTCCGCGGCTTCGGCGTCGTCAGGCTCTCCGACGCGCATGAGGATCCGCTGGCGCTTGGCCTGACGCTCGGCCCGGATGGCGTCGGCCATGGTGCGGCAAGCCTCGGCCCGATCGCCGAGCCTGTCGCCGAACCGGTGCCTGACATGCAAGCCGCGTCCGAGGAAGTTACGGCGGAACCGCCAGTGGCGGACGAGAACGGGATTGAGACGCCGGCAGTAGCCGCGCCGCAGGCCGAAGAGACGGTCCCGGAAGCGATTACCGGCGAAGAGACGAGAGTCGAGACACCCGCCCGGGAAAATGCTGCAGACGAACCGCCGGCGCTTCGCATCGTCGAAACACCCAATCGCCGTTTCACCGACAAGGTCGTTCAGCTTCACAGCACCGGCGCCGCACTGACGGCCGCCGAACAGGCGAATTTCCGGGAAATCGCCAAGCGCCTGGAAGCCTTCGGCGCCCTCAAGGAAGAGCCTGCCGCTCCGCCGTCGACGGACGCCGGCGCCACGGAGACAGCGGCTTTCGAAGCGAGCTTGGAACCGGAAACTTTCAAGGAAGAAGCACCGCTCGCCGATACGGCCGGCATGGCTTCGGCCGAGGAGCCGGCGCCGCAGGAAGCGATCTTCGAGAACGCGGCCGAGGCGCTGCGAGAAGAGCCTGAAGAGCCCGCCTCCATAGAAGAGGACGAGGCGACGGAAGGGCTCGAGGAGACGGTAAGCCAGATCGAGGTTCTCACAAGCTTCATCCCGCCGCGGGTCAAGATGACCGACGGGCTGTCGGCCGGAACGGTCGACCAGCTGCCTGTCGCGGTGCTCATCCATGTCGGCGACGCGCTGATACATGCCAATCCCGAATTCATGCGGCTGACGGGCTATGCCTCCCTCGATGCGCTGCGCGACGTGGGCGGCATCGAAGCGCTGCTGCAGCGCCGCGAACTCGAGGAAAATGCCACGGGCTCCGGCACCATGATGCTGGTCAAGGCCGACGACACGCTGACGCCGGTCACCGCGCGGCTGCAATCGGTGCGCTGGGAAGATGCCAACGCCCTGATGCTGGCGCTGATGCCGTTGGAAGGCAAGGAAGACGCCCGCGCTGATGCCGGCCGGTCCGAAGCCCGCCCCGAGCGGATGGTCGAGAAGGTGGCCAAGCTTCAGGTCGAAGTGGAGGAGTTGCGCTCGATCCTGGAAACGGCGACCGACGGTGTCGTCGTCATCGGAACGGAGGGCGACATCCGCTCAATGAACCGGTCGGCAAGCGCGCTTTTCAATTATGACGAACAGGAGACACGCGGCAAACCCTTCGTCATGCTGTTTGCCCATGAGAGCCAGAAAGCCGTTGTCGACTATCTGAACGGCCTCTCCGGCCATGGCGTCGCCAGCGTCCTGAACGACGGGCGCGAGGTGATCGGCCGCGAGGCCGCCGGCGGCTTCGTGCCACTGTTCATGACGATGGGCCGGCTCACCTCTTCGAATGGCTATTGCGCCGTCATCCGCGATATCACCCAATGGAAGCGCACCGAGGAAGAGTTGCGCAACGCCAAGGGGGCCGCCGAAACCGCCAATGCCCACAAGACCGATTTCCTCGCCCGCGTCAGCCACGAAATCCGCACGCCGCTTAACGCCATTATCGGCTTTTCCGATATGATGGCCGGCGAGCGTTTCGGTCCGATCGGCCATCCCCGCTATATCGAATATGCCAACGATATCGGCCGCTCCGGCCGGCACGTCCTCGACATCGTCAACGACCTGCTCGACATTTCGAAGATCGAGGCGGGCGAGATGGATCTCGATTTTGCCGCCGTCGGCCTCAACGAGGCGGTCTCGGAGGCCGTCGCCCTAGTCCAGCCGCAGGCGAATGGCCAGCGCGTCATCATCCGCACGGCGCTGTCGCATGCGGTGCCCGATGTCGTTGCCGATCTGCGCTCGATCAAACAGATCGCGCTCAACATCCTATCGAACGCCATCCGCTTCACCCCGTCGGGCGGGCAGATCGTCGTATCCACCTCCTACGAGGCGAATGGCAGCGTGGTGTTGCGGGTCCGCGATACCGGCATCGGCATGACGCGCGCCGAACTCGACCATGCGATGAAGCCCTTCCGGCAGGTCTCCTCGACCCAGTCGCGCCATCGTGGCGATGGCACCGGCCTCGGCCTGCCGCTGACCAAGGCAATGGTCGATGCCAATCGGGCGACATTCTCGATCAATTCGGCGCCCAACGAGGGCACACTCGTCGAGATCACCTTCCCGTCGCAACGGGTGCTGGCCGGCTGATCCCTATCAGCAGAGTTGAGCCTACAGCCGCTGCAAATTTCTGCGCGGCATGTCGTAAAAAAAGGGCAGCCCAGAGGCTGCCTTTGAATTTAGTGCTGTTCAACAAGAGCTCAGGCGATGAACGTCATGTTTCGTAAGCTCTGCTGCATAATTCCTTAAATCAGAATCGATTTGAGGGCAGATTATGCAGCAACTCAAAGTGCTACAGCGTCCTTACGCGTCGAAGACGCGGGCGCTATAGCGCTTCAGGCCGCCTCGTTCATGTGCGGCCCCTAAGTTATTTCACCTTTGACGAACCTTTCTTAACGAAAGGTTTCCATGACAAGGGATTGCTGAATGGTGAAAGCTTGTGGTTTACGATTCCTTATCAGTCCCTCAGTTCGCTTAAGCCTGCAAAGAGCCGCAGCGCCTCGGGATTGGCGAGCGCTTCCTGGTTTTTCACCGGCCGGCCATGCACGACCTCGCGCACCGCAAGCTCGACGATTTTGCCTGACTTGGTGCGGGGAATATCGGCAACCGCGATGACCTTCGCCGGCACATGGCGCGGCGAGGCGCCGGTGCGTATCCGTGTCTTGATCGCCTTGATCAGCTCCTCGTTCAGCGTCACGCCCGCTGCCAGGCGAACGAAAAGGATGACGCGCACGTCGTCCTCCCATTCCTGGCCGATGCACAGCGCCTCGGCCACCTCTTCCATCTGCTCGACCTGATTGTAGATTTCGGCCGTGCCGATGCGCACGCCGCCGGGATTGAGCGTCGCATCCGAGCGGCCGTGGATGATCAAGCCGCCATGTTCCGTCCATTCGGCGAAATCGCCGTGGCACCAGACGTTGTCGAACCGGTCGAAATAGGCGGCGCGATATTTGGCACCGTCGGGATCGTTCCAGAACATCACAGGCATCGAGGGGAATGCCTTGGTGCAGACGAGTTCGCCCTTTTCGCCGCGCACCGGCTTGCCGTCATCGTTCCAGACGTCGACGGCAAGGCCGAGGCCCGGCCCCTGGATCTCGCCACGCCAGACCGGCTGCAGCGGATTGCCGAGCACGAAACAGGAGACGATATCGGTGCCGCCGGAGATCGAGGCGAGCTGCACATCTGCCTTGATGCCCTCATAGACGAAGGTAAATCCTTCGGGCGACAGCGGCGAGCCGGTCGACGTCATCAGCCGCAGGCTGGAGAGATCGTGGCTTTGGCGCGGCGTCAGCCCGCTTTTGCGCACCGCATCGATATATTTCGCCGAAGTGCCGAAGATTGCGAATTTCTCGGCCTCGGCATAGTCGAACAGCACGTTGCCGTCGGGGGCAAAGGGCGATCCGTCGAACAAGCAGAGGGTGGCGCCGCTGGCAAGACCGCTGACCAGCCAGTTCCACATCATCCAGCCGCAGGTGGTGAAGTAGAAGAGCTTCTCGCCGGCCTTGAGGCCGCAATGCAGCCGCTGCTCCTTCAGGTGCTGCAACAGCGTGCCGCCGGCCGAATGGACGATGCATTTCGGCACGCCCGTCGTGCCGGAGGAAAAGAGGATGTAGAGCGGATGGGCGAAGGCGAGTTGGGCGAATTCAATCTCGCTCGCCTCATAGGGCGCAATGAAGGCTTCCAGCGTCGAAGCGCCAGGCGTTGCGAGCGCCACCGCCTCGGAATCGCCGGCATAGTGGACGACGATCGTCGGCACGCCCAGGCTTTTCGCCACCGCGGCGACCTTGGCGCCGACGTCCTGCAGCTTACCTGAATACCAATAGGCATCGCAGGCGATGAACAGCCTCGGGCCGATCTGGCCGAAACGGTCGAGCACGCCCTGTTCGCCGAAATCGGGGGAGCAGGACGACCAGATGGCGCCGATCGAAGCGGCCGCCAGCATGGCGGCGACGGCCTCCGGCATGTTCGGCATCATGGCGGCGATCCGGTCGCCTTCGCCGATACCCTGCGCCTTGAAGGCCTGCTGCAGCCTCGAGACCAGCGCGCGCAGCCGATCCCACGACCAGCGATCCGCAACCTTATCCTCGCCGCGGAAGAGGATGGCGTCGCCCTCGCCGCGGCCGGGCAGCAGGTTTTCGGCGAAGTTCAGCGTCGCATCGGGAAAGAAGCGGGCGCCGAGCATGCTGTCGCCGTCGATCAGCACTTCCGCGCCACGTTTTCCCTTCACGCCGCAGAAATCCCAGACGGTCGACCAGAATTTCTCCCGCTCGGCGACAGACCATGCATGCAGGTCCTCAAAGCCCGAAAGCGATAGCCCGAAGTCCGCGTTGCAGCGCGCCATGAAGGCATGGATCGGGCTTTTTGCGACGGCTACGTCCGATGGCACCCAAAGTGGTCTGTTGTCCTGCATTCAATCCTCCTCCCCAATCTTGTCTTTATATCATGCTGCATTGCATTATAAAGGGCGGAACCGGAGTGCATCCGACGCCCGGTGAAACAGGCCGGAAAGCGCAAACGATCTCAACGTCGATTCAAAATACCCGCGCACACGCGGCGTTGGTGGGATTTGCATCTGCCCGATATTTCCTATATCCGGCGAAATCAGCGCTTAACGGCTTAACCGGCTGAATGCCCGGCGGAGATCATGGGTACGTCAAGACATCGCAGGTGGCGCAGGAAGATCGGACCCGTTTCGCGCTGGCTGCCGGCCTTCGCGCGTGTTTCGACCGTGCTGCTGCTGATAGCGCTTGGGCTTTTCGTGGCGCTGAGGGTGGCCGCGCCCTATCTCATCACCACCGGTTTCGTGCGCTCCGGCATCGAGGACGCACTGTCTAAATGGACGGGCTATCAGGCCGAGATCGAAGGCGATCCGGTTCTCGAATTCTGGCCGACGCCACGCATCACGCTGAACGAGGTCACGATCCGCCAGCCGCGCGAAAGCGGCGACAAGCTGCTCGGCAGCATCGAAAGCCTGTCGGCCGATTTCAGCCTCATCGATGCGCTGAGAGGCCGGACGAGTTTCCACGAATTCCATCTGCTGCGTCCCAACCTGGCGCTGACTCGTGACGAAGAAGGCCTGATCGACTGGAGTTATGCCGGCCTGCTTGCCCGTGCGATCAGCGGCGTGCGCTATGAAAACGGAACCGAGGTGCTCGATCCGGCTCTCGATGCCGAGATCGGCGCGGTGACCGTCGAGGACGGTACGCTTGCCGTCACCGACATCGGGAGCGCCAAGACCTACCATTTCGACAGCGTCACGGCCGACATCGCCTGGCCGCGGCTCTCAGGCGCGATCTCGGCGGTCGTCATCGCCCGCATCAACGGCGAGGACCTGAAGGTCGATTTCGCCTCCCGCCAGCCGCTGCTCGCCTTTGCCGGCAAGAGCGCCGAGACGCGGACATCGCTGACGTCAAACCTGCTGACGGCGCGTTTCCAGGGAATTGCCAGCATCGCCCGCCTTTCGGCCGTTTCCGGCAATATCGCCGCCACTATTCCCGATGTGCCGGCGCTTCTCACATGGTCGGGCAAATCGATCCCCGGCATCGGGACGCTGAAAAGCGCATCGCTGGAATCCGACATCATGTCGTCGGGCAGCGGGCTGCGCTTCAACGATCTCAGCCTGTCGCTGAACGAGGCAAGCGCTACCGGCGTGATGGACCTTTCGACCGTGCCCGGCAAACGGCCGAAGATCGGCGGCACGCTTGCCTTCGACCAGATGAACCTCAAACCTTTCCTCGATGCCTTTGCGCTCAGGCTCGCCGCCGGCGAGGCAGAGGAAATCTCCAAAGGCGTGCGCGAACCGCTTCAGCTGCTTGACATCGACGTCAGGCTTTCGGCGCGGCGCGCGCAGATGGGTCTCTTCGAGCTTTCCGATGTCGGCGCCAGCATGATCGTGACTGGCGGCGAGGCGAAATTCGATATCGGCGACAGCGCCTTCGAAGGCGGCGAGCTGACCGCGCATCTGGAAGCGACGCAGCGTGATTTCGACGGCGGCGGCAAACTGCAGCTGTCGATCCGCGATGCCGACTTCGCCGCTCTTGCCGAGCGCCTGCAGCTCAAAGGGCCGCTGCCGCTTGCGACGGGATCGCTCGATCTCGACCTGCAGTCGCCAAAAGCGATCTGGACGACCGGCCTTGCCGACGTCACCGGCAGGCTGCACTTCTGGACGAAAGAGGGCACAATCCCCGGCATCGACGCCGCAGCGCTGCGGACCCAGGCCGCCGAAAAGCCGTTCTTTCCGCTGAGCGCGGCGGCGAACGGCGCCTTCGCCTTCAGCCGGCTGGATCTTCAGGCCGATTTCGCCAATGGTTCGGCCGAGATCCACGACGCCCATATCGCCGGACCTGCACAGACACTGACACTTTCCGGCGTCGTCACCTACCAGTCGAACGGGCTGGCGCTTTCAGGCTCGCTGGAGGCAACCGATCCGGCCAAGGCGGCCGAGCTGCCGCTTCTGCCGTTCTTCATCGGCGGCTCGTGGCCAAATCCGGTCATTTCGCCGGTTCCGGTGTTCGGCAATACGCCTCACGCGCAGTAAATCAGGCCCCGGCGGCGGCGCGCTCGTCTCGATCACGTTGGATTTCGCGGCGCTTGGTGATGATCGAGGCGCAGACGACGCCGACCGCGACGACGGCGATCAGAATGGTGCAGACGGCATTGATCTCCGGCGTCACCCCCAAACGAACTTGACTGTATATCTTCATCGGCAGCGTGGTTGCGCCCGGGCCGGAGGTGAAGCTTGCGATCACGAGGTCATCCAGCGACAGGGTGAACGCCAGGATCCAACCCGAAAACACTGCCGGCGAGATGATCGGCAGGGTGATTTCGAAGAAGGTGCGCACCGGCGGCGCCCCCAGATCCTGCGCCGCTTCCTCGATCGACTGATCGAAGCTTAGAAGCCGTGACTGCACGACGACGGCGACAAAGCACATGGTCAGCGTCGTATGCGCCAGCGTGATCGTCCAGAAGCCGCGGTCGAAGCCGATCGCCACGAAAAGCAGCAGCAGCGACAGGCCGGTGATGACCTCGGGCATGACGAGCGGCGCATAGACCATGCCCGAGAAAAGCATGCGGCCGCGAAAGCGGGTGTAACGCACCAGCGTCAGCGCCGCCATCGTGCCGAGCACGGTGGCGAAGGTGGCCGACAGCAGACCGACACGGATCGTCACCCAGGCGGCGTCTAGCAGGGACTGGTTCGACAGCAGCGAGACGTACCATTTGGTCGAGAAGCCGCCCCAGACGGTAACGAGCTTCGACTCGTTGAAGGAAAAGATCACCAGCAGCACGATCGGCAGATAGAGGAAGGCAAAGCCGAGCACGACGGAGATGACGTTGAAACGGGTCCATCGCAGCATGGTCTATCTCCCCCGCTCTTCGGCCTTGGCCTGTGCATTCTGAAAGAAGACGATCGGGATCACCAGGATCATGAGCAGGATGGTTGCGACCGCCGAGGAGACCGGCCAGTCGCGATTGGCATTGAACTCGTTCCAGAGCGTCTTGCCGATCATCAGCGTCTGCGACCCGCCGAGAAGATCGGGGATGACGAACTCGCCGACGGCGGGGATGAAGACCAGCATGCAGCCGGCCACCACACCGGGGATCGACAGCGGGAAAGTGACGCGCCAGAAGGCCCGGATTGGCGTGCAGCCGAGATCCTGGGCCGCCTCGATCAGCGTGCCGTCCATCTTTTCGAGCGCCGAGTAGAGCGGCAGCACCATGAAGGGCAGGTAGGAATAGACGATACCGATATAGACGGCCGTGGGCGTGTTGAGGATGATCAGCGGCGTGTCGATCATATGCAGCGACAGGAGGAACTGGTTCAGCAGGCCTTCGGGCTTCAGAATGGCAATCCAGGCATAGACGCGGATCAGGAAGCTCGTCCAGAATGGCAGGATGACGAGCATCAGCAGCGTCGGGCGGATCGTGCGCGGCGCCTGCGCCATGCCGTAGGCGATCGGATAGGCGATCAGCAGCATCAGGAATGTCGAGACCGCCGCGATGATCACGCTCGACAGATAGGCGTTGAAGTAGAGTGGGTCGTCGGTGAGATAGCCGTAATTGTCGAAGGAGAAGGTCGCGACCTTGCTCCAGAAACCGCCCCAGCCGTCGGCAAAGGAGAAGACCGGCTCATAGGGCGGTATGGCGATCGCCGTCGTTGACAGCGAGATGCGGAAGACGATGAAGAACGGCGCCAGAAAGAAGAGCAGCAGCCAGGCGTAGGGAATGACGATGACGAGGCGGTTATAGAAGGGTGATGCCAGCATTCCCATGATCTCAATCCTTCAGCAGCACGCCGCCGTCTTCATCGAAGGAGACCCAGACGTCCTGATCATAGGTGAAGGGGTCTTCGACGGAGCGCCGCGCGTTGAGGAAAGAGGCTCTGACAAATTTGCCGCTCGGCAGCTTGATGTGGAAGACGGTCATGTCGCCGAGATAGCCGATATCCCAGATCTCGCCCCTGGCCGCGTTGACCGACGCGTTCGCGGGGGCCGCGCGGCTGACGCGGATCTTCTCGGGGCGGATGGCAAAACCGGCCGTGCTGCCGATCGCCGGGGCACCTGCGGCAGCGATACGGATGGTGAAACCGCTGTCGACGGCGATCTCGGTTGCGCCGCTCCCCGATGTCGTCACCTTGCCGTCGAAGATGTTCACGTCGCCGATGAAATCCGCCACGAAGCGGGAATTCGGCGCCTCGTAGATTTCGGCCGGCGTCGCCACCTGCACGACCTTGCCGTGGCTCATGACGGCAATACGGTCCGCCATGGTCATCGCCTCTTCCTGGTCGTGGGTGACGACGACGAAGGTGAGGCCGAGGCTTTGCTGCAGGTCCATCAGCTCGAACTGGGTTTCCTCGCGCAGCTTCTTGTCGAGCGCGCCGAGGGGTTCGTCGAGCAGCAGCACTTTCGGGCGCTTGGCGAGCGATCGGGCGAGCGCCACGCGCTGACGCTGGCCGCCGGAGAGCTGGTTCGGCTTGCGCGACGCAAACTGCTCCAGCTTGACGAGCTTCAGCATCTGCGCAACGCGCTCGGCCATTTCGTCCTTCGGCATGCCGTCCTGCTTCAGGCCGAAGGCGATGTTCTTCTCGACGGTCATGTGCGGGAAAAGCGCGTAGGACTGGAACATCATATTGACCGGCCGCCGGTAGGGCGGCGTGCCGGCGAGATCGGTGCCATCGAGAACTATTTCGCCGGATGTCGGCTGCTCGAAGCCGGCGAGCATGCGCAGGAGCGTCGACTTGCCGCAGCCGGACGCGCCGAGCAGCGCGAAGAACTCGCGGTGATAGATGTTCAACGACAGGTCGTTGACAGCGGTAAAATCACCGAAGCGCTTGGTGACGTTCTTGAAGGCAATGAACGGTTTTGCGGACGGATCGGTCCAAGGCGCGAAAGCGCGGCGGATATTGCCTAAGGATTTCATATTATTCCCCGAAAATATGCGTATTCGGCCGGCCTCCACCTAGAGCATGATGCCGAAAAGTGTGAGCGGTTTTCGGACGACATCATGCTCTAACTCTTCAATCTGGAACAGGATTCAGATTTTAGGCCGACCGGCCTAAAATCATCCTGTTCTAGGCCGCAATTGAAAGGCCCGGACGTTGCCGTCCGGGCCTGGCATTGACTTACTGGCCGGTGACGACCTTCGTCCAGATCCGCGTCGCCGTGCGCTGGGTCTTCGGGTCCCACGGCTTGACGGTGAACAGGTTCTTCATCACCTCTTCGGTCGGATAGACCGCCGGATCGTTCAGCACGTCCTTGCTGACGAACTGCTGCGAAGCCTTGTTGCCGTTGGCATAGAAGGTGTGATCGCTCGCCTTGGCGATGACCTCGGGCTTCATCATGTAGTTCAGGAACTCATGCGCTTCGGCCACATGCTTGGCATCGGCGGGGATCGCCATCATGTCGAACCACATCTGGGCGCCCTGTACGGGGATCGAGTAGTTGACCTCGACGCCGTTCTTGGCTTCGGCCGCGCGGTCGCGGGCCTGCAGCATGTCGCCGGAATAGCCGAAGGCGATGCAGATATCGCCGTTGGCAAGGGCGTTGATATATTCGGACGAATGGAACTTGCGGATATAGGGGCGGACCGCCGTCAGCAATTCCTCGACCTTCTTGAAATCCTCGGCCTTGGTCGAGTTCGGATCGAGGCCGAGATAGCGCAGCGCCGTGGTCATGACGTCCTTCGGCGTGTCGAGCACGTAGATGCCGCAGTCCTTGAACTTTTGGGCGACCTTTGGATCGAAGATCACTTCGAGGCCGGGTTTGGCATCGGGACCCAGGATTTCAGCCACCTTTTTGACGTTGTAGCCGATGCCGTCGGTTCCCCACATGTAATCGACGGCATATTCATTGCCTGGATCGTATGCAGCGGTGCGCTGCTGGATCACGTCCCACATGTTGGAAAGGTTCGGCAGCTTCGACTTGTCGAGCTTCTGGAAGACGCCGGCCTGGATCTGGCGCTGCAGGAAGTCGGCGGTGGGAACGACGACATCATAACCGGTGCCGCCGGCAAGCAGCTTGGTTTCGACCGTCTCGTTCGAGTCGAAGGTGTCGTAGACGACCTTGATGCCGGTTTCCTTGGTGAAGTCGGTCAGGATGCTGTCGTCGATATAATCTGACCAGTTGTAGACGTTGACGACACGCTCCTGGGCAAAGGCCGGAGCGGCGGCAAAAAGCGCGGCGATGGCGGCGGCCGTCACACTTGCGATGGTTGACCTCATGACTTCTCCTGTTTGTTCAAAGCGTCCGCATCCCCGGACGTCTTTTCCCTCTGGTTTGGCCGCAGACTAAGAAGGAATTTCCAAGCCCACAAGCGCAAAAACTGCGCCCTCAACGATTTCACAATCACTGGAAGTCGAAGGCGCTGAGGCCTGCCACCATCTCGTCGAGCCCGAGCGGTCTCGTCACCGGCGGCTCGGCGCGGGAAAGGCAGCCGCGCCGCTCGCAAAGGCGACAGGCCGGGCCGATCGCGACCGGATCGACCGCCGTCATCTGCCCGTAGACCAAGCCGTCTGCAAGGGCGGCATCGCAGCCGATCAGGATCGCCGTGCGCCTGATCCTTTCGCCGAATTCGACGCTCGGCCCCTCCAGCGTGCGGGCGACCGTCAGGAAGGATGCTCCATCCGGCATGACCACCGTCTCGGCAAGAATCTGGCCCGGCTGCAGGAAGGCGGCGTGGATATTGAGCTTCGGACAGCCGCCGCCGAAACGGGCCTGCGGAAAACCCTGGGCGCCGCCTCGTCGCAGCCGGTGGCCGGCGGCATCGATCTCCATCATGAAGAAGGGGATGGCTGCCGCCCCCGGCCGCTGCAGCATGGCCAGACGCGTCGCGGCATGGCCAAATGAGACGCCGAAGCGGGCGCGCAGAATGTCGATGTCGTAGCGCGTCGTCTTGGCCGCCGCCAGGAAGGCCTCATAGGGCATGGCGAGCGCCAGGGCCGCGATGCGGGCCAGCTCGAAGCGAGCAATGCGGCGCGCCTCGGCGGAGGAGAGCGCGAGATCGTCGAGCTCGGCATTGATGGCCGGCAGCAAAGCGAGGTTGGCCGCCTCGACAGCGATCTCATGCGTACGGTCGGCCGGCGACAGGCGCTCGGAAATGAAAAGCCGCATCGAATGCCGGTCGAAACGGCGGCGCAGATCCGGCATGACATGCACCGGCAGGACGCGCACCGCAATGCCGCGCTCGGCGCGCAGCCAGTCCTTCAGCCCGGCGGCAAGGTCGGCGCCGCCGGGAAGCGTCGCGGCAAAGGTTTCCGCCGCCGTCTCGATCCGTCCGAAATAGGCCGATCTGCGCTCCAGCGTCTCGCGCAGCTCGTCGAGCGGCAACCGGCCGACGGCGACGGGTGCGTGCCCTTCGGCCGCCATCAGCGCCGTCAGGTCCGACAGCCGGGCGGCCTGTTCACGATAGGCGCGATAGAGCTTGATCATGCCGGCCGCGGCATTGGGTGCGGCCTCGGCCACTTCCACCAGTTCCTGGTCGCCGGGCAATTCGCCTGCAAGCAGCGGATCGGCAAAGACCTCCTTGAGCTGGCCGAGGCTGCCGCCGGTTTGACCGCGCAATTCCTCCAGATCGACCCTGTAGACGGCCGCGAGCTTTAAGAGCAGCTGCACCGTCAATGGCCGCTGGTTGCGCTCGATCAGGTTCAGGTAAGAGGGCGATATTTCGAGCGCCTCGGCCATGGCGGTCTGCGTCAGCGCCAGCGCATTGCGGATGCGCCGCAATTTCGGGCCTGCGAATATCTTCCGTTCCGCCATTGTCGCACCCTTTGACAGGCAAGCGGCGCCAAAGTTTACAAAACTTTACAAATTCACAGCGCCGCTCTGTCAATCTTCGTCATCTTAACCTCTTTCCGCCTAGGAAATCAAAGGTTTTTCTGGTCATTCCACGCGATATTGTCAATCTTGTCATCAACATCCCTGATATCGGATATTTAGTGAGGAGATCAGCATGACCGATTTTTACAAACTTGTTGCCAATGCACCGGCGGGCCGCTTCGACGGCATCGAAAGGCCTTACTCGGCCGCCGACGTGCAGCGGCTCAGAGGCTCGGTGGCGCTAACCCACACGCTCGCCGAAATGGGGGCGGACCGATTGTGGCGGCTGCTGCGCCAGGAGGATTTCGTCAATGCGCTCGGCGCCCTTTCCGGCAACCAGGCCATGCAGATGGTGCGCGCCGGGCTGAAGGCGATCTACCTCTCCGGCTGGCAGGTGGCGGCCGACGCCAATACGGCATCGGCGATGTATCCCGACCAGTCGCTCTATCCCGCCAATGCCGGGCCGGAGCTTGCCAAACGCATCAACCGCACCCTGCAGCGCGCCGATCAGATCGAGACAGCGGAAGGCAACGGGCTTTCCGTCGAAACCTGGTTCGCGCCGATCGTCGCCGATGCCGAAGCCGGCTTCGGCGGGCCGCTCAACGCCTTCGAGATCATGAAGGCCTATATCGAGGCGGGTGCCGCCGGCGTCCATTTCGAGGACCAGCTCGCCTCGGAAAAGAAATGCGGCCATCTCGGCGGCAAGGTGCTGATCCCGACGGCCGCCCATATCCGCAATCTCGACGCCGCACGGCTTGCCGCCGACGTCATGGGCGTGGCAACGCTGGTGATCGCCCGCACCGACGCGGAAGCGGCAAAGCTGCTGACCTCCGACATCGACGAGCGCGACCAGCCCTTCGTCGATTATGATGCCGGGCGAACGGTCGAGGGCTTCTACCAGGTCCGAAACGGCATCGAGCCGTGCATCGCCCGGGCCGTCGCCTATGCGCCGCATTGCGATCTGATCTGGTGCGAGACTTCCAAGCCGGATCTCGAGCAGGCGCGCCGTTTTGCCGAGGGCGTGCACAAGGTCCATCCCGGCAAGCTGCTTGCCTATAATTGCTCGCCTTCGTTCAACTGGAAGAAGAACCTCGATGAGGCGACGATCGCCAAGTTCCAGCGCGAACTCGGCGCGATGGGCTACAAGTTCCAGTTCATCACGCTCGCCGGCTTCCACCAGCTGAACTACGGCATGTACGAACTGGCGCGCGGCTACCGGCAGCGGCAGATGTCGGCCTATTCCGAGCTGCAGGAGGCGGAATTCGCCGCAGAGGACTACGGCTATACCGCCACCAAACATCAGCGCGAGGTCGGCACCGGCTATTTCGACGCCGTGTCGCTCGCCATCACCGGTGGCCGGTCGTCGACCACCGCCATGCACGATTCAACCGAACATGCGCAGTTCAAACCGGCTGCGGAATAACCTGAACAGGAGGACAGAACCATGGCATCCATTTCGCGCGTCCGGGAACGGGCCGAAGAGCAGACGTCCAGCATGAGCGAGGATCAGCAGACGACGATCCGCATGCTCGCCAATGACCTGCACCGGCTGAACCAGTCGGTCATGAAAGCCGTCGAGGTCGGCGTCTCGGTCGAGCTGGTGCGCTCGGCCCGTCATCACGGCGGCGACGGCAACTGGGGCGACCTGCTCATTCCGGTCGTCGTCACCAACCGGCATTGACAGGCATAGCCTGGCAACCGCTGGTCGCCGCCTTCATCTAAACGCCCGCGTGTCCCGGAGATGCGCGGGCGCTTCATCGTAAACGTCAACCGCGGCTCGGCCGCTTTCCGGCGAAGAGATCGGCATAGCTTCGGATGAGCTTGGTCATTCGGTCGGCGACCGTGCGGATTTCGGGGCGATGACGGTCCTCGGCATTCATGACGATCCATTGGCGGTGACGCAGTTCCGGCAGTTCGCCGCCCTGGCGCTGCAATTCCGGATGAAGGTCGCCGACGAAACAGGGAAGCACGGTCTTGCCGGCGCCGGCGCGCACCAGATCCGGCAGCGAACGCGGCCGGTTGACAGTGGCGACGATCCCGGATGCGGCATAGGCGTGCGGCCAGCGCAGATAGGCCGAGATCGCTTCCTCCTCGCCGACGGCAATCCAGCGCTCGTCGGTCTCGGCGGCGTTGCGTCTGGCATAGACGGCATAGGCCACCTCCCCGAGCGCGCGGGCGGCCAGGTTGGCTTCCGCCGGCTCGAAGGCGCGAATGCCGATATCGCTCTCACGATAGGCAAGGCTCGCCCGCGCCTCGCCGATGCTGAGCGCGATGGCGAAGGCATCGCCCGGCATGCGGATTGCGGCGAAATTCTCCGTCAGCAGCCAGGCGACCCAGGTGCCGGCGGTGATCCTCACAGTTGTGCCGCCCTCACCGGATTGCCGCCAGGCTTCGACCTTGCGGGCGGCGGCTTCCATCTCCTGAAGATGATCGAGCAGCGCCTGGCCATCCTGCGTCAGCCGATAACCGGTCTGACTGCGCGAAAACAGGGCGCGGCCGACCTCCTGCTCAAGCTCGAGCATGCGCCGACCGACGGTGGCGGGGCTGAGCCCGCTGGCAGCGCTCGCTCCCGTCAGACCGCCGAGCCGGGCGACCTGCAGGAAAAGCTGATAGGAATCCCAATTCGCGTTTTTCATTGATGAAAAATATAGCGGGATTTCTCCTGTTTATGAAGCGAATTTTGACGCCTAAATGAGGTGATGTCTGACATGAGAAAGGACATCGCCATGATCGACATGATCACCATCGCCGGCGTCTACGGATACCGGCATTACTCCAAGCCAAGCGGTTCCAAGGCGGATGAAGACCGGTTTTATGCCGAGTACGGAGACAGCAACATCATCCGCTTCGCCGCCTGGCTGACTTCGATCGACCTCATTTTAAAGCGGGTCGCAGCGACGGAAAACGCCGCAGCGTTGCGGCGCAATCCTGCGGCTGTCAGGGCCGTGCTCCTCAGGCGACTTTTCTTGCGCCGAGGTGAGCGGCTGCCGGTTCCGCGCCGATGCGGAAACGCTCGATGAGCGCCATCAGCGTATCGGCTTCGCCGGCAAGCAGGCGGCTTGCCTTCGTCGTCTCGGCAACCATCGAGGCATTCTTCTGGGTCATCTGGTCCATGGCGTTCACGGAACCGTTGACCTCCTGCAGCGCCGCCGACTGATCGCGGCTGGCGGTGGCGATAGTCTCGACATGGCCGCTGATCGCGATGATCTCGTGGCTGATCGAGGCAAGGACGCTGCCGGTCTTCTGGACCAGCTCGGAGCCGGCCGTCACTTCCCGGCTCGATGTCTCGATCAGCGACTTGATCTCGCGCGCCGCATCGGCCGAACGCTGGGCGAGCTCGCGGACCTCCTGGGCGACGACGGCAAAGCCCTTGCCCGCCTCGCCGGCCCGCGCCGCCTCAATGCCGGCATTGAGCGCCAGAAGATTGGTCTGGAAGGCGATATCGTCGATCACCTCGATGATCTGCTCGATCCGCTGCGAGGCCTCTTCGATACGTTCCATGGCAGCGACGGCATCGCGGACGACGGTTCCGGAATTGTCGGCGGTCTTCTTGGTGGCGGCGACGACACTGTTGGCTTCACGGGCGCGCTCGGCGGAAGAGCGAACCGTGACGGTGATCTCCTCGACCGCGGCGGCGGTCTCCTCGAGGTTTGCCGCCTGCGCTTCCGTGCGTTTCGAAAGTTCATCGGCGGAAGCCGAGACGGCGCCGCTGTTGCGCTGGATCGTCGAGGCGCTGTCGCGGATGCCGGAGAGCGTATCCTGAAGCCGCAGAAGCGAGGTGTTGAAATCGACGCGCAGCTGCTCCAGCCGGCCGACGAAAGGTGTGCCGATCGTCTGCGAGACGTCGCCCTGGGACAGGCGGCCGAGGCCGGCCGCAAGCTGGTTGACCGCAAAGTCGATCTGGCTGTCGAGCGAGCGCTTGTCGGCATCGTTCCTGGTGCGTTCGGCATCGCTCAAGGCGCGCTGTTCGGCCGCCTCAGTTTCCAGGTCGCGCCTGGCGCGGGCGCTGTCGCGGAAGAGCGAGAGGGCTCGGCCGATCTCGCCGAACTCGTTTTTCTTCTCAAGACAGGGGATTGCCTCGTCGAGATCGCCCGACGAGATCGAGTGGACGCTGGCGGTCAGCGCCTGCAAAGGCTTCACCGACTGGCGGATCGCATAGAAAGCGAGAACGCCGACGAGCAGCATGACGACGGCGCCGATGCCGAGAACCAGGATCAGCAGTTCGTTCATGCGCTGAAAATAGAACTCCATCGGGATGCCGATGAAGAGAATGCCGACATTGGCGTTCGATGCGTTCTTGATCGGGAAATAACCGGTCATGAACTTGCGGCCGAACAGCTCGGCCGGGCCGAAATAGGCCTCGCCCCGGGCGAGAACCGGCTGGGCCGGGTGCTCGGCTGCGAGCTTGGTACCGACGGCGCGGTCGCCGTTTTCCTTCTTGACGTTGGTGGATATGCGGACGTAGTCGCCGCCCTGCTTCTGGAAGATCGTCGCAACGCCGGCGATCGACTGGGCGGTGTGGTCGACCAGCGAATGATCCGCAAGGGCCGGAATGGCCTCTTCGGTGACAGCGGTGAGCCGGTTGTCCTTGACCTCGACCTTGGCGGCCTGATCGGCCGCGCCGTAGAGGACGGCCATGGCGCGGGCGGCGTCCCTCGCGTCGGAGACGGCGCCGTCCATCACATGGCGGCTCAGATTGTAATAGGTCGCGCCGACGATGGCGGCCGTGCTGATCGCCAGCAGAAACAGCGTGATCACAACGATCTGGCGGACGATCGACGTAGAGAAAAGGCGCGGCATCAAAGACCCCCAGCGGCACAACAAGGGCTAAATTAGAGGAAAAGCGTTAAGGAAATTTTTCCGTAAATCTGAATTGGCCGGGATAACCAACCGCCCCGATTTGGACATTCCGATCGGCCTGCCAAGCCGGCCGATCGCGCCTTACCAATACACAAACGGCCCCGGAAAACCGGGGCCGTCGAAACAATAGAAATCAAGCGTTGATCAGGCGGCGCGGTAGGCCGGCGCTTCGCCCACCCCGTCGATCTTGAACTGCTGGATGAGACGGCGCAGCGCATCGGCCTCGTCGGCCAGTTCGCGGCTGGCGGCGGTCGTCTCCTCGACCATGGCGGCGTTCTTCTGGGTCATCTGGTCCATCTGGTTGACGGTCGAGTTGACGCTCTGCAGCGCATTAGACTGGTCGTGGCTGGCGCGAGCGATCATCTCGACATGCTGGCTGATCGTGACGATCTGGGCGCTGATCTTGGCAAGCACCGTGCCGGTCTCCTGCACGAATTGCGAGCCGGAGCTGACCTCGTTGGTCGACTTGTTGATCAGTCCCTTGATCTCCTGCGCCGCGGCAGCGGAGCGCTGGGCGAGCTCCCGGACTTCCATGGCGACGACGGCGAACCCCTTGCCGGCCTCGCCGGCGCGCGCCGCCTCGATGCCGGCGTTGAGCGCCAGCAAGTTGGTCTGGAAGGCGATCTCGTCGATGACGCCGATGATCTGCTCGATCTGGCGCGCAGCATCCTCGATGCGGCCCATGGCGTCGATCGCGTTGCTGACGACGACGGCGGAATCGTCGGCGCTGCGCTTGGCCTGACGGACGATCTGGTCGGCATCCTTGGCGCGTTCGGCCGACGAGCGCACCGTGACGGTGATCTGATCGACGGCAGCCGCGGTCTCCTCGAGCGACGCCGCCTGTTGTTCGGTGCGCTTGGAGAGATCCTCGGCCGACTGGGCCATCTGGTTGCCGTTGCCCTGGATCAGCTCGACATTGTCGCGGATCTGGCTCATCGTCGCCTGCAGGCGCAGCATCGAACCGTTGAAGTCCTGACGCAGCTGTTCGAGGCGGCCGATGAAGGGCGTTTCGATCGTCGTCGAGATATCGCCCTGCGACATGCGTTCGAGGCCGGCGGCAAGCGCGTTGACGGCGAATTCGATTTGCCGGTCCATCTCGCGCTTTTCGGCGTCGTTGCGCTGGCGCTCGTGTTCGGCAGCCGCGCGTTCCTCGTCGCTCTGCTCCTCGATGCGGATCTTCGAGATGGCATTCTCCTTGAAGATGCCGAGGGCGCGGGCCATGTCGCCGATCTCGTCGTAGCGCTGCTCGCCGGAGATGCTGGTATCCAGCGACCCTTCGGCGATGCGCCGCATGGCGGCCGTAATCTGGCTGATCGGGCGCTGCAGCGTCAGCACCAGGGCGATGCCGCCGAGGATCGACAGCAGGATACCGAGGCCGGTGGTGAGCACCGAGATGCTGTTTGCCTGGGTGCGCTCGGTGCCGGCCGTCTGTTTCTGCAGCTCGGCGAAATCGGTCAGCTTCGTCCAGATCTGGTCGAGTTCCTGGCGGGCGGCGGCATAGGCAGTGACGCGCTCGCCGATCGTATCGACGATCTTCGAGCCGCCGCCGGAAATGGCGTCGAGCGCCGGCTGGATCGCGCCGGAAATGCCTTCGGCAAAGCCCATGCCCTTGGCACTGGTGGTCAGCACCTGCATGTCCTTGCCGAGCGTGCCGGCCTGCTGCTGCAGGCGCACGAGGTTGTCCTTGCTCGAGTTGGAGAGGAAATCGGACAGCACGATCTGCAGCGCATAGACGGAATTTTCCAGGCGTCGTGTGTCCTGAAGGACGGAGTTGGTCTGGGCGATGCGGCCCTCGAGCTCGGCGAAGCGCTGGGTCGCCTCGCGCATCTTCTGCGTTGCGGTCAGCTGCGTATAGGTCGAGGTCTGGCGGAAGCGGGAGACGAGACGGCCGAGTTCGGCGACGTTCTCGTCGGTCGGAGCGGGCATCTGGGCAATCGCCTTGATGCTGTCGATGGTCGCCGCCAGGGCGTCGATGACATTCTTCTGGTTGGTCGGAACCGAAATGGCGATCAGGCGCTGGGCCTTGATGATCTCCGGCATCTGCTCGTTGATGAAGGCGATTTTGTCCTGCGGCGTCTGAGGCTTGCCGAAGCCGCTGGCGACGTTGCCGAGGAAATCGCCGCCCTTCAGCAGGCGGTCGGCGGTGCGAAGGGTGACGGTGGCGGCGCTCTCGTCGCGCTGCAGCGCCGTCTGCAATTCCTCGGCCTGGTAGGAGACCGTGAAGCGGGTGCTGATCAGGCTCTTCTGCGCCGCGTCGATCTGCTCATGCAGCGCCTCTTCCTGCTCGTGCAGCGCCCAGAGCTTGTCGACGACACCTGAAATGTCCTTGGTGCGGCTCGAGGCTTCCGCAAGGCTGTCGCGGCCGGCAGCTTCTTTGCCCACCTGGTTCAGCGTCTGGTCGAGCACGCCTTGCTGGGTCTTCAGATCGGTGAGCAGCTTGTCGCGCGCCTGCTGGCTTGTGATGCGCAGGAAGTCGTCCATCGAACCGTAGAGATCCTTGAACCCGCTCAGCGACTGTAGCACGCTGTTGGAGATTTCCATTCGGCCCTGGAGAAGTCCGGAAGCATAAAGGCCCGTCAGACCCACCGCCGAAATGGTCACAACGAAAGGCAGAACGAAGATCAGAACCTTCGTCTTGATCTTGAAGCGGGAAAGAATCTTGTCAATCAACATGGCGTTCCGGGCCTTTCATACACTACTCCTCCGGCAGGCAGCCATCAGGCGCGCCAGCCGAGTGCACATTGAGCTATTCTCTTTACATCGGGGAACCCGGAAGCCAGGCGGCAGTCATTGCCGGTTCATGTCCAAGCAAGTTGGAGATGCCCAAATAATCGCGGGCAATTGTGTCAGATTAGATATTAATTTTCGGATAAGCGGTAACGTCTGGTTCAGCCAAGACGGTGAAATAGTTGCAATTTATGCACAACAGGACCGCGAGGTCGCGCGCGAAGGCGGCAAGATTACTTACGGATGCGAGTACCGATCAGAGGAAGTGCGCGAGCAACAGGGCGAAGGTGGCGGCTGTGGCGCCGGCTGCGAGCATCAAATATCGCAGGACGGCCATCGCGGCGTCAGCCTTTGCATGGGTGATTGCGATGGCGCGGGCGCGTCGTGCGTGTCTGGTCATGCTCGAAACCTCACTCTTCTGACACAACAATCCAACAAAACGGCTTGCCGGTAAAGCTTAATTTAGGAAGAGCTTTGCAAGCCGCCAATTGAGACAGGATGGCGCACCTCTCTTAAGAAGTCTTGAATCGGTAGTTCTAATATACGGGTTCCGCCGATATGCAGAAATCGAAAGATTCAGGCGCATTCGCCCGCAGCAAATCCAGAGGCCCAGGCCCATTGGAAATTATAGCCGCCGAGCCAACCCGTGACGTCGACGCATTCGCCGATGAAATAGAGGCCGGGCACGGCCTTGGCCTCCATGCTGCGTGAATCGAGCGCGGCCGTGTCGATGCCGCCAAGCGTCACTTCGGCGGTGCGATAGCCTTCAGAGCCGGAAGGCTTGATTGCAAAGTTCTGGACGCTCGCGGCAAGGCTGAGCAGCGTCTTGTCGGGTAGGTCGGCCATATTGCCGGAGATCTTTTCGCGCTCGACGAGAAACTGCGCCAGCCGCTTCGGCAGGATCTCGCCAAGCGCGGTCTGGGCCGACTGGCGGCCGTTCAGCTGCTTTGCAGCCTTCAGCTGTGCGGCGATGTCGATATCCGGTTCGATGGCAAGGACGATTTCGTCGCCTTCGCGCCAATAGGAGGAGATCTGCAGGATGGCAGGTCCGCTCAAGCCCCGATGGGTAAACAGCAGCGCTTCGCGGAAAGCGGTCTTGCCATGGCGGATTTCGGCCGGAGCGGAAATGCCGGCAAGCGGCGCAATGCTTGCGAGCAGACCGGGATCGAGCGTCAACGGCACCAGGGCCGGGCGGGTTTCGAGCACGGCGAGGCCGAACTGCTCGGCGAGGCGATAGGCAAAGCCGGTGGCGCCCATCTTCGGGATCGATTTGCCGCCGGTCGCGACGATCAGCGATGAGGCTTCATAGGCGCCCTGCCCGGTCGAGATGCGGAAGCCCGCATCGGTTCTTTCGACGCCTGTTATCTCGGTATCGAGATCGAGTGCCGCACCGGCGGCGCACATCTCGTCCAAGAGCATGCGGATGATATCCTTGGCGCTGTCATCGCAGAACAGCTGGCCGAGCGTCTTTTCATGCCAGGCAATGCCGTGCCGCTCGACCATGGCGATGAAATCGGCAGGCGTGAAACGGGCAAGCGCCGACTTGCAGAAATGCGGATTGGCGGACAGAAAATTCTTCGGCCCGGCATGGATATTGGTGAAATTGCAGCGGCCGCCACCGGATATGCGTATCTTCTCGCCGGGCGCTCGCGCATGATCGAGAACGACAACCGAGCGACCGCGTTTTCCCGCGCGGATGGCCGCCATCATGCCCGCCGCCCCGGCGCCGATGACGATGACGTCGCTTTTGCGCTGCAAACCCGTTTCCCCAATCAAATCGGTGTCTTCTTTTTCCATCGAAGGGCGAAAGTCAACGTTCTCGCCCCCTCGCCAATTGGCAAAGTCCGGCTATGATGGCGCCACGATCAACCAAACCGGTGTGTCATGCCCCCAAAAAAGACGACGCTGAAGCCTGCCAGAACCGTACCCGCCTCGACGAAAACTCCTCCGGATCCCGGATCCCTGCGCGGCGTTGCGAACTGGAAGGAAGCGGCGCAATGGCTGAGGGCCAGGGGCATCGAAGACATCGAATGCATCACGCCCGACCTTGCCGGCGTGCCGCGCGGCAAGATGATGCCGAGCTCGAAATTCACCTCCAACACCTCGCTGGCGCTGCCTTCGGCAATCTACCGGCACACGATTTCCGGCGAATATCCCGAGGAGACGGAAAGCTTCCGCTACGAGCCGCGTGACAGCGACCTGAAGCTGATGCCGGATCTTTCAACACTTTCGGTTGTGCCCTGGGAAACCGATCCGACGGCGCAGGTGATCTGCGATATCGTCGATTCGGACGGCGGCGAAGTGCCCTATACGCCACGCAACGTCTTGAAGCGGATCATGAGCCTCTATCACGACCGCGGCTGGAAGCCGATCGTCGCGCCCGAGATCGAATTCTACCTGGTCGCCAAGAACGACGATCCCGACTATCCGCTGCACCCGCCGAAAGGCCGCTCCGGCCGCTCGATCCTCGGCGGCCAGGGTTATTCGATCGCCGGCATCAACGAATTCGACGAGTTGATCGACGACATCTACCATTTCTCGGAGAAGCAGGGGTTGGAGATCGACACGCTGATCCATGAAGAGGGGCCGGCCCAGCTCGAAATCAATCTGCGCCACGGCAATCCGATCGAGCTTGCCGATCAGGTCTTCCTGTTCAAGCGCACGATCCGCGAGGCGGCGCTGAAACATGACATCTACGCCACATTCATGGCCAAGCCGATGCAGGGCCAGCCGGGGTCGGCGATGCATATCCATCAGTCGGTGGTCAATATCGAGACGGGCAAGAACGTCTTTTCCAATGCGGATGGATCGGCCTCCAAGGAATTCTTCCATTTTATCGGCGGCATGCAGAAATTCGTGCCGAGCGCGATGGCAATGCTTGCCCCTTACGTGAATTCCTACCGCCGCCTGCAGCCGGACATGTCCTGCCCTGTCAACAATGCCTGGGGCTACGACAACAGGACTACCGCCTTCCGCGTCCCGGTGTCCGATCCGCAGGCCAGGCGCGTCGAAAACCGGCTGCCGAGTTCGGACGCCAATCCATATCTGGCGCTTGCCGCCTCGCTCGCTTCCGGCCTGCTCGGCATTATGAAGCAGATTGAGCCGACGGCGCCGACGGAGGATTCGGCCAATGAGGGCTCGATCGACCTGCCGCGCGGCCTCTTGGAAGCCGTGGCGCTGATGGAGGATGAGCCCGCCTTCGAAGAGGTATTCGGCAAGCAGTTCATCGGCCTTTATGCCGGCGTCAAGCGCGGCGAATTCGAGACCTTCATGCAGGTGATCAGCCCATGGGAGCGGGAATTCCTTCTGCTCAACGTGTGAGGGGATCGTCATGGCACCACAAGAGATGTGGCAGAGTCCGATCTCCCCGGGCTTATCCTGGTATCAGGCAACGGTCGGCGAGCGGCCCACCTATGCCGCCCTCGACGGCTCGAGAACATGCGACGTCGCCATCATCGGCGGTGGTTATACCGGCCTGCAGGCCGCCTATCACCTCGCCAAGTCAGGCGTTTCGGTCGTCCTGATCGAGGCCTGTCGCTTCGGCGACGGAGCGTCCGGGCGCAATGGCGGCCAGCTCGGCACGGGTCAGCGATGGTGGCCGGAAGAGCTCGAGGAAAAAATCGGCTATCAACGCTCGAAGGCGCTGTTCGACGTTGCCGAGGCGGCCAAGCGCCATCTCCTCGATTTTGCAAGCGAGCACCAGATAGAGATCGACTTCGTACCCGGCCAGCTCAATGTCGCCCACAAGGCGAGTTACGAACGCGACTATCGCGAGAACGCCGAGATCGCCGCGCAGCGCTACGACTATCCGCACATCAGATTTATGGACAAGAAAGAGACGGAGGAAAGGCTCGGCTCGAAGCGCTTCCACTGCGGCGCGCGCGATCTCGGCACCGGCCATATCCATCCGCTGAAGCTGCTCATCGGGCTCGCCCGTGTCGCCGCCAACGCGGGTGCTGATATCTTCGAGATGACCAAGGCGACGGCGATCCGCCAAAGCGGCGGCAAGGTGACGATCGAAACCGAGCGAGGGACGATCACCGCCGACCGGGCGCTGATCGCCTGCAACGGCCATATCGGCAATCTGGAGCCGGTAACTGCAAGCCATGTCATGCCAATCCGTTCCTTCATCGGCGCCACCGTTCCGCTCGACGGCTATCCCGATGTGCTGCCGGGGGGTGAGGCCGTTGCCGATTCGCGCTTCGTCGTGCGCTACTTCCGTAAATTTGAAGGCCGCCTGCTGTTCGGCGGACGCGAGGCCTATACGGCCGACAATCCGCGAGACATTTCGCAGCATATCCGCCGGCAGATCGGCGAAATCTATCCCGATCTGAAAGACATCGAAATCACCCATGCCTGGGGCGGCAGTGTCGGCATCACTATGCCGCGCCAGCTCTTCGTGCGCGAGGTGATGCCGGGCGTTACCTCGATCGGCGGTTATTCCGGCCATGGCGTCATGCTGTCAAACTACTGTGGCAAGCTCTATGCGGAAACGGTGCTTGGGAAATCCGGCGATCTGGATCTGTTCAGATCGCTCGATATTCCCGCCTTTCCCGGTGGAGCACGCATGCGGGCGCCGCTGCTTTTCCTCGCCTTGTCGTGGTTTGCGCTTCGCGACAAGTTTTAGTCCGATTGCGGATTTCCTCTCGCCGAAATTCGCTCTAAAACCGGTGCCTGACAGATTCATTGCACTGCACACTGGCTTTTTTAAATCGATTAGATTAAAAGGGCCGCCAACCAGCATGATTGAGAGACAAGCTCATGAGCAGCCAGATCATTCCCGTTGAGCCTTTTGATTACGTCGTCTTCGGCGGCAGCGGCGACCTTGCCGAACGCAAATTGCTGCCCGCCCTCTATCACCGCCAGATCGAAGGCCAGTTCGGCGAACCGACCCGGGTGATCGGCGCTTCGCGCAGCCCGCTGACCGACGAGGAATACCGCAAATTCGCCCGCGATGCCCTGAAGGAACACCTGAAGAAGGGCGAATATGACGAGAACGAAGTCGAGAAGTTCTGCGCCCGCCTCTATTACGTCTCGGTCGATGCCCGCTCCGACAACGGCTGGGATCAGCTGAAGAGGCTGCTCGACGAGAGCAAGGATCGGGTGCGCGCCTTCTATCTGGCGGTCGCACCCGGCATCTTCGGCGACATTTCGCAGAAGATCCACGACCACAAGCTGATCACCAAATCGACCCGCATCGTCGTCGAGAAGCCGATCGGCCGTGACCTCGCCTCGGCGCTGCAGCTCAACGACATGATCGGCCGCGCCTTCAAGGAAGAGCAGATTTTCCGCATCGATCACTATCTCGGCAAGGAAACGGTGCAGAACCTGATGGCGCTGCGCTTTGCCAATGCGCTCTACGAGCCGCTGTGGAATGCCAACTACATCGATCACGTGCAGATCACCGTGGCCGAAGCGGTCGGCCTCGAAGGCCGCGCCGGCTATTACGATACGGCGGGCGCGCTGCGCGACATGGTGCAGAACCACATTCTGCAACTGCTCTGCCTGACGGCGATGGAAGTGCCCTCGTCGATGGATTCGGAAGCCGTTCGCGACGAGAAGCTGAAGGTGCTGCGGGCGCTGAAGCCGCTCGATGCCTCCAATGTCGAGCAGGCGACGGTGCGCGGCCAGTATCGCGCCGGCGCCTCGGGCAGCGGCCCGGTCAAGGGCTATCTCGAAGAGCTCGAAGGCGGCGTCTCCAACACCGAGACCTTCGTCGCCATCAAGGCGGAGATCAACAACTGGCGCTGGGCCGGCGTTCCCTTCTACATCAGAACCGGCAAGCGGCTTGCCGGGCGCATGTCCGAGATCGTCATCACCTTCAAGTCGATCCCGCATGCGATCTTCGATCAGGCCGCCGGCCGCATCAGCCAGAACCAGCTGATCATCCGCCTGCAGCCGGACGAGGGCGTCAAGCAGTCGCTGATGATCAAGGATCCGGGCCCGGGCGGCATGCGCCTGCGCAACGTCTCGCTCGACATGAGCTTTGCCCGGGCCTTCAACGTCCGCAATCCCGACGCCTACGAACGCCTGCTGATGGACGTGATCCGCTCCAACCAGACATTGTTCATGCGCCGCGATGAAGTCGAAGCCGCATGGAAATGGGTCGACCCGATCCTGAAAGGCTGGGAGACAACCGGCCAGCAGGTGCAGGGCTATACGGCCGGCACCTGGGGCCCGAGCCAAGCCATCGCGCTGATCGAGCGCGACGGCCGCACCTGGCATGACGATATCTAGGACGACATCGATGGCATCGACCCTGCATTCCTTCGCCAGCCCCGCAGATCTCGCCGACAGCCTCGCCGACAAGGTCGCCCATACGCTTTCGACGGCGATCGCCGCCCGCGGCGCCGCCTCCATCGCCGTTTCCGGCGGCTCGACGCCAAAGGCCTTCTTCCAGGCGCTGTCGACACGCGACATCGCCTGGGACAAGGTGACGATCACGCTGGTTGACGAACGCTTCGTGCCGGCCGACAATACCCGCTCGAACCATCTGCTGGTCGATGCCAATCTCTTGCAGGACAAGGCGAAGGCGGCGCGGTTCGTGCCGCTTTACCAGCCGGCAGCCTCGGTCGAGGAGGCCGCAAGGCTGGCGACGAAAAAAAGCGCCGAGATCGGCATCCCCTTCGATGTGGTCATCCTCGGCATGGGCGGCGACGGCCACACGGCCTCGTTCTTTCCCGGCGGCAACAATCTTGCCGAGGCGCTCGATGCCTCGACGCCGCGCGGCGTCATCACCATGGAGGCAGAAGGAGCCGGCGAGCCGCGCCTGACTTTCACCTTCTCCAGTCTTCGGGATGCCGCACTGCTGGTTCTCCATATCGAGGGCGAAGGAAAAAAAGACGTTCTCGCCAAGGCGGAAGGCAGCGGTGACGAGGCAGACATGCCGATCCGCGCCGTTCTGCGCCGGGCCACTTCCCCGGTCGAGATCTACTGGGCTCCCTGATAAGGCCTGACGGCCGCCGGAGCCGGTGAACACATTGAGACGAACCAGAACAAGGCAGGGATCTTCCATGTCCGCTCACGCACGCATTGCTGCGATCACCAACCGCATCGTCGAACGCTCGAAGCCGACCCGCGAGCGCTATCTGGAGCGGCTGCGCGCCGCCGCCTCCCAGGGCGTGCACCGCTCGGTGCTCGGCTGCGCCAACCTCGCCCATGGCTTTGCGGTCTGTTCCCCCGCCGAGAAGGACGCGCTTGCCGGCGACCGCATTCCCAATCTCGGCATCATCACCGCCTATAACGACATGCTCTCGGCTCACCAGCCGTTCGAGACCTATCCCGCAATCATCCGTGAGGCGGCCGCCGAAGCAGGTGGCGTCGCCCAGGTGGCCGGCGGCGTGCCTGCCATGTGCGACGGCGTCACTCAGGGGCAGCCGGGCATGGAGCTGTCGCTCTTTTCGCGCGACCTGATCGCCATGGCCGCGGGCGTCGGCCTGTCGCACAATATGTTCGATGCCGCCCTCTTCCTCGGCGTCTGCGACAAGATCGTTCCCGGCCTCGTCATCGCGGCACTCTCCTTCGGGCATCTGCCGTCGATCTTCGTGCCGGCCGGGCCGATGACCACGGGCCTGCCGAACGACGAGAAGTCGCGGGTGCGCCAGCTCTTTGCCGAGGGCAAGGTCGGCCGCGCCGAACTCCTGGAGGCGGAATCGAAATCCTATCACGGCCCCGGCACCTGCACCTTCTACGGCACGGCCAACTCCAACCAGATGCTGATGGAGATCATGGGCTTCCACATGCCCGGCTCCTCCTTCATCAATCCCGGCACGCCGTTGCGCGAAGCGCTGACGCGCGAAGCCGCCAAGCGGGCGCTGGCGATCACCGCGCTCGGCAACGAATTCACGCCGGCCGGCGAGATGATCGACGAGCGTTCGGTCGTCAACGGCGTCGTCGGCCTGCATGCGACCGGCGGATCGACCAACCACACGCTGCACCTCGTCGCCATGGCGCGGGCAGCCGGCATCCAGCTCACCTGGCAGGACATCGCCGAGCTTTCGGAAATCGTTCCGCTGCTTGCCCGCGTCTATCCGAACGGGCTTGCCGACGTGAACCATTTCCAGGCGGCCGGCGGCATGGGTTTCCTGATCAAGGAACTCCTGAAGCACGGCCTGGTGCATGACGACGTGCGCACCGTCTTCGGCCAGGGTCTCCAGGCCTATACGGTCGATGCCCGCCTCGGCGAAAACAGCACCGTTCTGCGCGAGCCATCGCCGGAGAAGAGCCATGATCCGAAGGTGCTCTCCAGCATCGAAACACCGTTCCAGGCGAATGGCGGGCTGAAGATGCTGCGCGGCAATCTCGGCAAGGCAGTCATCAAGATCTCCGCCGTCAAGCCGGAGCGCCACATCATCGAGGCGCCGGCGATCATCTTCCACAGCCAGCAGGAACTGCAGGACGCCTTCAAGGAAGGCAAGCTCAACCGCGATTTCGTCGCCGTCGTTCGCTTCCAGGGCCCGAAGGCGAACGGCATGCCGGAGCTGCACAAGCTGACGCCGCCGCTCGGCGTGCTGCAGGATCGCGGCTTCCGCGTGGCGCTTCTGACGGACGGTCGCATGTCCGGAGCATCCGGAAAGGTACCGGCGGCAATCCACGTCACGCCTGAAGCGGTCGACGGCGGCCCGATCGCCCGCATCAAGGACGGCGACATCATCCGCCTGGACGCGATCAAGGGCACGCTGGAAGTGCTGGTCGATGCTGCCGACATGGCCGAGCGCGAGCCGGTAACCGTCGATCTCTCCGACAATGAATTCGGCATGGGCCGCGAGCTATTCGCGCCGTTCCGCCGCGCCGTCGGAGCTTCGGATCAGGGTGCGAGCGTTCTCTTCCACTGAACCTAACCAACGCGAATAAGCAAAAACCCGCGGAGCGCGCGAAGCGTCCCGCGGGTTTTGCTATTGGCAGCCCGATCTATCCGTCAGGCGCGGATATCGAGGACGTAATCCTTGTGCGCCGGGTGCGTGCTGTAGACGAAAATCTTGTTCAGCTCCTTCTGCGTCAGCAGGCGCAGGAAGCGGACTTCGATCGTGTTGTTGGCGTTGACCTTCATCAGCAGGCAGCCGACCTTGGTGATGCGGGCATCCGGAATATCCAGATAGAACTGCTTCGGCAGGCTGAACTGGGTCAGGATTGCGAGCGTCGCGCTGCTCATCGAGATCCGGACGATGTCACAGCGGCGCGAAGCCGCGTGCATGACGCCCTTTTCCGTATATTCGATGCGCGCGGCATTCATCGTGTCCTCCATTTTGAACCGCGCCTCGCGGTCATACATGAAGGATTCTTCCTTGCTCAGGAAATGAGATCTTGGCTGTGACGGATTGGAAGCGGCCACTTGCTTATCCCCCTCATAAATTGACGAGGAAAAAGTAGCAGCCGATCTTTAACAGAAAGTGAGAATCCGGTCCGCCAAGTATAATTCTGGGGATCATCAGCCCAAAAATGGCGGCCTCATTTCCGGTAGGTATGGCCGCTTGCATCGAAGAGATGCAGCTTCTGCCGGTCGGCGGCAAAGCGCATCCTCTGGCCCTTATGGACATCGTAAATGCCGGGCAGCTTGACGACGATCGGCTCGCCGGGGACCAGGCCTTCGATATAAAGCAGCGTCACTTCGCCGAGCGCTTCGACGATCGAGACTTCGCCCTCGAAGACATAATCGGCGCCGTCGGCGATCCTCAGATCCTCCGGTCGAACACCGAAGCTCGCCTGCTTGCCCTTCTCGGATGCTTCGGTCGCCACATCGAGCGTGACCGACATGCCGCCGGTCAGCGTCACGGTCGTCTGGTTGCCGGTGCCTGATATCGTCGCGGGGATGATGTTCATGGCCGGCGAGCCGATGAATTTTGCCACGAAGAGGTTGGCCGGGCGCTCGTAGAGTTCCAGCGGCGCGCCAACCTGCTCGATATTGCCGGCGGAAAGCACGACGATGCGGTCGGCAAGCGTCATCGCCTCGACCTGGTCGTGGGTGACGTAGATCATCGTCGTATCGGCCATCTGCTCGTTCAGGCGGGCGATCTCGATGCGGGTCGCGACGCGCAGCGCAGCATCGAGGTTGGACAGCGGCTCGTCGAACAGGAAGACCTTGGGGTCGCGGCAGATGGCCCGGCCGATCGCCACGCGCTGGCGCTGGCCGCCCGAAAGCGCCTTCGGCAGGCGGTCGAGATATTTGCTCAGTTGCAAGCTCTCGGCCGCCGCACGCACGCGCCGATCGATCTCCTGCTTGCTTTCGCCGGCGATCTTCATGCCGAAGGCCATGTTGTCGTAGACGGTCATATGGGGATAGAGCGCGTAGGACTGGAAGACCATGGCGATGCCGCGCTTCGACGGCGGCACGTCATTAACGAGTTGGCCGTCGATATACATCTCGCCGCCGGTAATCGCCTCGAGGCCGGCGATCATGCGCAGAAGCGTGGATTTGCCGCAGCCGGACGGACCGACGAAGACGATGAATTCGCCCTGCTTGATATCGAGGTCGATGCCGTGGAGAACGTCCACGGAACCGTAGGATTTGCGAATATCCTTCAGCGTCAGTCCAGTCATGTCTCTCTCCCCTCCTGATCCTTAAGCGAGACGGGCGAAATACGCCCCCCAGGCCGGAATATCGATCTTGTCGCCATAGTTGTTGCTGATAAAGCCGTGCCCCGTCAACGCCTGCCATTCTCCCGCAGGCAGAGTGACGCTAGCCTCGGCCGGGCACATGTTGAAAATGCAGAGCAGCTTCTCGTCACTGTACTCGCGGGTGAAGACCAGGACATCGCCCTCTGTCTCCTCGAATTCGATTTCGCCCTTGGCAAAAGCCGGGTGCAGCTTGCGGAAGGCGATGAAGCGTCGATAGTGCTCGAGCACGGAAGCCTCGTCGCCCTGCTGGACGTTGACGGCCCGCAGGATATGTTCGACCGGCACCGGCAGCCAGGGCTTGACTGTCGAAAAGCCGCCCTGGGCGACGTGGCTGTCCCAGACCATCGGCGTGCGGCAGCCGTCACGGCCTTTGAACTCCGGCCAGAACTGGATGCCATAGGGATCCTGCAGATCCTGATAGGCGAGATCGGCTTCGGTCAGCGCAAGCTCCTCGCCCTGATAGAGGCAGACGGAACCGCGCAGCGTCATCAGCAGCGAGGCATACAGCTTGGCGAAGGCGTCGTGATCGGCGACCAGTCCGCCCCAGCGGCTGACATGGCGCATGACGTCGTGATTGGAAAAGGCCCAGCAGGCCCAACCGTCGGGGGCTGCGGCTTCGAAATCCTCCATCACCTCCTCGACGCGCTCCGGCGTCAGCGGATCGGGCGCCAGGAACTCGAAGGCGTAGCACATGTGCATCTTGTCATTACCGGATGTGTATTCGCCGACGATTTCGAGGCCGCGCTGGCTGTCACCCACCTCGCCGACAGCGGCGATCGCCGGATATTCCTCGAGAACGGCGCGGAAGCGCTTCAGGAAGGCTAGGTTCTCCGGCCGGTTCTTGTCGTAGACATGCTCCTGGAAGTTATAGGGATTGACCGCCGGCGCCGTCGAGGCGTTGCGGCGCTCGGGAGCAAGCGCGGGATTGTCGCGCAAGAGCGGGTCGTGGAAATAGAAATTGATGGTGTCGAGGCGGAAGCCGTCAACGCCGCGATTGAGCCAGAAGCGCACGACATCGAGCAGGCGATCCTGCACTTCCGGGTTATGCAGGTTCATGTCCGGCTGCGAAGTCAGGAAATTGTGCAGGTAATATTGCATGCGCGTCGGATCCCACGCCCATGCCGAGCCGCCGAAGATCGACAGCCAGTTGTTCGGCGGCGTGCCGTCCGGCTTGGCGTCGGCCCAGACATACCAATCAGCCTTGGCGTTGGTCTTGCTGGAACGGCTCTGCACGAACCACGGGTGCTGGTCCGAGCTGTGGGAGATGACGAGGTCGATCATTACGCGGATGCCGAGGCGATGGGCCTCCGCGATCATGGTATCGAAATCCACCAGGGTGCCGAAAATCGAATCGACATTCTCGTAATCGGAAACGTCGTAACCGAAATCGCGCATCGGCGAGGTGAAGAAGGGCGAGATCCAGATCGCATCGACGCCGAGGCTTGCCACATGCGGCAGGCGGGCGGTGATGCCCTTCAGGTCGCCGATGCCGTCGCCGTTCGAATCCTGGTAGGAGCGCGGATAGATCTGATAGATCACCGCGCCGCGCCACCAGTCCTTGTCGGCGGTCAAGATCGATTGGGAAGCCACGTTCATGAGATATCCTGTCTGAAGTCACGTTTGGGAATGGTCAGCCGCCCTTGACCGAACCCGCCAGCAGACCACGCACCAGATAACGCTGCAGTCCGAAGAAAACGAGCAGCGGCACGACGATAGTGACGAAGGCCGACGCCGTCAAAATCTCCCAATTGCCGCCGCGCGAGCCGAGCAGCGCGTTCAGCCTGCCGGTCAACACGAGGTGATCCTGGTCGGTGCCGAGGAAGACCATGGCGACGAGCAGGTCGTTCCATACCCACAGGAACTGGAAGATGGCGAAGGAGGCGAGTGCCGGGAAGGACAAAGGCAAAACGATGCGAACGAAGATCTCGAAGTCGCTTGCGCCGTCGACGCGGGCGGATTCGATGATCTCCTTCGGCAGGCCGGCGATATAGGCCCGCAGGAGAAAGATGGCGAGCGGCATGCCGAAGGCGGTGTGCGCGAACCAGATGCCGGGATAGGTCTTCGACGGCTGGCCGAGCATATTGCCGATCTCGTTGTAGAGGCGAAGCAGCGGAATCAGCGACATCTGCAGCGGCACGACGATGAGGCCGACGACGAGCGCAATCAGCAGCGCGCGGCCGGGAAAGTCCATCCAGCTCAAGGCATAGGCGGCAAACGCGGCAATCAGGATCGGGATGATCGTCGCCGGGATCGTCACGGTCAGCGAATTGATGAAGGACTGGCCGATGCCCTCGCCGGTTAGAACCGTCTTGTAGTTCTCCAACGTGAATTCCGGCGGCGCTGAGACGGACGCGTAGATGCGCCGCGGCCGCTCGTCAGGCGAAAAGGCCGTGTTCTTCATGTAGCGATAGCTGCCGTCGCTGTTGATCTGCAGGCTCTCGCCATCGCCGAGATCGGCGGTCTCGCCGGCTTCAAAAGCGGCCGGCTGCTGCACGCGGTTGCCGAAGGCTTTTACCGAGCGGCCGGTCTGCCCTTCCAGCACATTGCCTGTGATGACGTAGTTGGCGCCTTCCTGCCGCTGCTGGTCAGGCGTGCCCAGGCGGACGGCGACCGTCTGTGTCGAGCCGACAAAGGCCGTCCACCAGCCGGAGACGACGATCTGATCCCTATCACGCAGGGCGCTGACAAAGATGCCGAGCGTCGGGATGAGCCAGATGATGACGATCAGCAGAACGGCAAGGTGAACAAAGAGACGGGCGGGGCCGATCTTGAAATAGCTTCCGACAGCGGTCATCTCAATGGCCCTTCAGTTCGCGGTTGGCGCGGCGCACGTTCCAGATCATGATCGGTGTCACGGCTAGCATGATGATGATGGCGATGACCGCACTTCGGCCGGAATCGCCGCCACCGCGGAACATCCAGTCGAACATCAGATTTGCCAGCACCATCGTCTGCCACTGGCCGTTGGTCATGGTCAGCACGATGTCGAAGACCTTGAGGACGAGGATGGTGATCGTCGTCCAGACGACGGCGATGGTGCCCCAGACCTGCGGCACCATGATGCGCCAGAAGATCTGCCAGCCATTGGCGCCGTCGATGACGGCGGCCTCGATCGTCTCCTCGGGAATACCGCGCAGCGCTGCCGACAGGATGACCATGGCGAAACCGGTCTGGATCCAGATCAGGATAACCATCAGGAAGAAATTGTTCCAGAAGGGAACCGAGATCCAGACTTCGGGCGTGCCACCGAACAACTGGACGATGGCGTTCAGCAGGCCGATCTGGACGTCGTTACCGCCGCGATATTCATAGATGAATTTCCAGATGACCGAGGCGCCGACGAAAGAGATCGCCATCGGCATGAAGACGATGCTCTTGGCGATATTGCCCCACCAGATGCGGTCGGTCATCACGGCGATCACGAGGCCGAAAAAGGTGCAGGCGGCCGGCACGACGGCGAGCCAAAGGATGTTGTTGAAGATCGACTGGCGGAATTCGCGGTCGCCGATCGCCCATTTGTAATTGGCAAGACCGACGAACTGCAGGCCGGTGCGATCGTAAAAGGAGAGAACGAAGGTCGCAACGACGGGATAGACGAGGTAGACGAAAAGCAGCAAGAGCGCCGGGCCGAGAAAAAGCCATGGCCGGATAACCGCGCGGCGATTGAGATTACGCGATGCGGCGCGAATGTCGCCGTCCTTCACCGGCAGGGCCAGATCCAGAAGCTTGTTGGAAAAATAGAAATAGGCCGAGCATGCAAAAACGGCAAATGCCACGACGCCCAAAGCGGACACTATCTGCGACAGCATTACGTCCCTCCCCTGCTTCCCCTGATCTTATTCCGACCGGTTTTCATTCTGACGGGTCAAGCCCGGTCACCGTCAATATGCTTACATTGCCCAGTCACAATATATCCCGCGATGGCCGGGCTCTTTGCGAACCCGGCCAGTCATGCAGGCCATGCCGCCGGCAAACCGGCGGCATCATCTTGAACGATTACTTGATGCCGTCCCAGGCGCTCTGGATTTCGCCGGCGGCCTCTTCGGCAGACTTGCCGCCGACGAAATCGACCATGCCCGTCCAGAAGGCGCCGGCGCCGATCTTGCCCGGCATCAGGTCGGAACCGTCGAAGCGGAAGGTGGTGGCGGACGTCAGAATCTCGCCTTCCTTCTTCATCTGCGGATTGGCGTACGCATCAGTGCTGACGCCCTTGTATGGCGTCAGGAAGCTCGACTGCGCCATCCATACCTCGTGCGCGATCGGGGTCTTCAGGAAATCGATGAAGGCACGAGCGGCCTTCGATTCCTTGGTAATCGAAACGAGCGTGCCTGCGCCGAGAACTGGCTTCCCGAGTTCCGGATGCGCGGCATAGGTCGGCATGTAGAAGAAATCGGCGTCTTGGCCAAGCTTCGTCCCCTCGGGGAAGAAGGATGGGATGAAGGAGGCCTGGTGATGCATGTAGCACTTCGGCGGAACGGCGAAGAGACCCTTCGGGCTGTCGCGGAAGTCGGTCGAGGCCACGGCCGCGACACCACCATCGACATATTTCTCGTTCTTGGCGAACTTGCCGAATTCATCGATCGCGGCAACGACGGCCGGATCGGTGAACTTCAGCTCATTGGTGGTCCACTTGTCATAGGCTTCGGGTGGCTGCATGCGCAGCATAAGGTCCTCGACCCAGTCGGTCGCCGGCCAGCCGGTGGCACCGCCGGAACCGAGACCGATGCACCAGGGTACGCCGCCGTCCTTGACGATCTGATCGGTCAGGGCATGCAGCTCTTCCATGGTGGTCGGGATCTTGTAGCCGGCCTCCTCGAAATTCTCCGGAACGTACCAGACGAGCGACTTGACGTCGGCCTTGTAAGGGAAGGCGTAGAAGGCTTCCTTGCCGTCCTTGCCCTTGTAGGTGCCGTAACCGACCCAGCTGTCGCCGGCGCCGTAATTGTCCTTGATCCACTTGGAATTGTCGTCGCCGAGCGGCGTCAGGAAGCCCTTGCCGGCGAGATCGGCCAGAAGGCCCGGCTGCGGCAGAATGGCGATGTTCGGCGGCGAGCCCGCCTGCGTGTCGATGACGATCTGCTGTTCGTAGTTTTCGGAAGAAGAGTATTTCGCGTCGACGCCGGTCGCTTCGGTGAAATAGGCGAGAACGCTCCTGAAGAACGCCTCGTCCTCTCCGCGCCACGGCCCGAAGATCGACAGCGGCTGCCCCTTCAGATCGGCGTGCGCGGCCTTGAATTCGTCATAGCTCTTCCAGTTGAACTTGGAATCCTGTCCCGGGGCAAATTTCAGATCGGCCGCGGACGCAGCACCGGCAAACAGCGCCGCAACGGCAACGCCCATCAAAAATGATTTTTTCATGTGATCAACCTCCCATCACAATCCCAACTGCGCCGAATTCCCGAAAAAAGAAATTTCAAAGCGCTTTGACACCCAACTCATTTCACTTTCAGTGGAAGGAAGTCAAGTCAATTCGCGAAAACTCGCCATAAACGCGCGGGATATGGCAGCGCAACGGTGCCTAGCGATGAATATGGAGCGATTTTTCTTGAGTCAAGCGCACGAGATGCTACATAATTGAAAGCGCTTTGGATGCCATTGGGAGGCGGCAGGCCTTTTAGAGCGGCCGACGGGCGGGGCCGGGAGGAAGCATAACAGGTGAATCTCAAACAGCTATCGGAATTGCTCGGGCTGTCGCAGACGACCGTGAGCCGGGCGCTCAACGGCTATCCCGAGGTCAACGAAGCGACCCGGGAGCGGGTGCTCCAGGCCGTCAAGGAAACCGGATACCGGCCGAACAAGGCTGCCCAGCGGCTTGCGACCGGCAAGGCAGGCTCGATCGGCCTGGTCATGCCGACGGCGCCCGGCCACCAGTCCGACGTGCATTTCGGCGAATTCCTGGCCGGGCTCGGCGAGGAAGCCGTGCGTCATGATTTCCATTTCGTTATCATGCCGGCCGATCCTGACGACGAGGTGGCGGCACTCCGCCGGCTTGCGATCAGCGGCAATGTCGACGCACTGTTCGTCGCCTATATGCGCGGCCACGATCCGCGGCTTCCCATGCTGAAATCGCTCTCCATGCCCTATGTCGTGCACGGCCGCTCCTTCGGCGCGGAGCCGGATTATCCCTATCTCGACATCGACAATGAAGGGGCCTTCTACGACGCGACACGTCTCTTGCTGCAGCTCGGCCACACGCGTTTTGCCTTGATGAACGGGCCGACGCATCTCGATTTCGCCATCCGCAGAAGGAACGGCGTCATCTCGGCCCTTGCCGAACGTGGCCTCACGCTCGAGGAGGATTGCATGAGCCACGCGCTGATGACCGACGAGCAGGGCCTTCTGGCGATGGAACGCTTCCTGCAACTGCCGCAGCGGCCGACGGCGATCCTATGCTCCAGCACGGTCATGGCGCTGGGGGCGATTCGCGCGGTCAACCAGGCGGGATTGCGGCTCGGCGAGGACATTTCGCTGATCGCCCATGACGACGTGCTGCCGCTCTTGAAGCCGGAAAGTTTCTCCGTGCCGCTGACGACCACACGCTCCTCGCTCAGGGCCGCCGGCGCCCGCATCGCCCAGCGGCTGATCGGCACCGTGAAACAGACCGGCCCCTTCCCCGAGCAGGAACTCTGGAAGACCGAACTGATCGTCAGGGCCTCGACCGGTCCCGCCCCCAGTTAACACCAGTCCGTTTCAAAACTGCGGCGGCGTCTGCCCTGCAGCCCGATGAGCGGCGATGACCGTATTGGCCATCAGCATGGCGATGGTCATCGGCCCGACGCCGCCGGGAACCGGGGTGATGGCGCTGGCGACAGCAGAGACCTCGGCGAAGGCGACGTCGCCGACGAGCCGGGTCTTGCCCTCGCCCCTGTCGGGAGCCGGCACACGATTGATGCCGACGTCGATGACCGTCGCGCCCGGCTTGACCCAGTCGGCCTTGACCATCTCCGGACGGCCGACGGCGGCCACCAGAATATCGGCATTGCGGCAGACCTCGGCGAGGTTCTTGGTTCTCGAATGCGCGATCGTCACCGTCGCATTGGCGTTGAGCAACAATTGCGCCATCGGCTTGCCGAACAGGTTGGAGCGGCCGATGACGACGGCATTGAGGCCCGAGAGATCCTCGCCATGGGTGCGGCGGACGAAGACCATTGCTCCGGCCGGCGTGCAGGAGACCAGTCCGGTCTTCAGGTCGCCGGTGGCGAGCTTGCCGGCGTTGACGACGCTCAAGCCATCGACATCCTTTTCCGGCAGGATCGACTGGATGATCGGCTCGCTGGCGAGCGGCTTCGGCAGGGGCAGCTGCACCAGGATGCCGTGGATGGTCGGATCGGCGTTGAGGATGGCAACGAGCGCTGCCAGCTCCTCCTGCCTGGTCTCGGCCGGCAGCGTGTGCTGGACGGACTTGAAACCGCATTCCTTGGCCATTCGGCTCTTGGAGCCGACATAGGCGTGGCTTGCCGGATCGTCGCCGACGATGATGACGGCCAGGCCGGTGGTGACGCCGCTGCTCTTTTCCAGCGCCGCCGTCGCACTCTTGACCGTCTGAATGACTGATGCAGCTACGTTCTTGCCGTCGATTACTGTCACCACGCGTCTCTCCGCCCTGTTTCGCGCCAATCTATTGATAGTTGACGAGCGTCAAATGCCCGCTAACGCCCTATCCTGTCGGAAAGCGGCAAGGCAATATCAAACTTGCAAGGAAATGTTGGGTTCAGCGCAGCGCCTGCTGTGCTTCCATCACGTGAAGTCGAAGCCGGTCGCGCAGGCCGGAGATCTCGGAGCGCAGAACCTCCATCTCGTCGGCCGGCGGCGGAGAGGCGAGCGACGGCGGCGCCGGCATTTCCTCGCTTGCGGAAGCCGCGGCGGATTTGCGCCAGAACAGCAGGAGAGTGAGGCCGAGACCGAGCGCAAGGCCCGTCGCGGCCCCGGCCAGCACGCGGCCGATCCGATCATTCGTTCCCGGCACCGCCGCCGCAAGCGGCGGTTTCAGGACGGTCAAATGGCCGTCATCGCCCCTCGATGTCGGCGCCGTCTCCAGGCGCGAGCGCGCGGCATTCGCCTTTTCGCGCTGCTCGGTCAGCCGGGGCAGATCGACGCCGGTATCCCGGCTCTGGGCGATCAGCGTGTTGCGGCGATCGTTCAGGCCCTTGCGCGCATCGACCGCAGCCTTGGCGGCGGCATTGGCGAGCTGGGCCAGACGGGTAAGCTCCTTGCCCATGTTGTCCTTGAGTCGATCCGTTTCGGCCTGCTGCTGCAGCAGGCGCGGATGGCGCGGGCCAAGCTCGGCCGAAAGCTGCGCCAGCGTCGTCCTGGCGACGGCATATTTGTCACGCCAATCCTGCAGCGCCGGCGAGAGCATATCGGAGGGGAACGATCCATCCAGCACGCCCGCGAGTTTCGCCGCCTTCAGCGCGTCAGCGCGCGCCTTGGCTTCGAGGATATTCTGGTCGGCCTGTTTCAGATCGGCATCGAGTCCGTCGATCTGACGGCGAAGATCGATCGCCACCTTGACGTTGCCCTCGCCGCTTTTGGCCGTGAAGGCGGCAAGCTCCGCCTTCGCCTCGTCATAGGCCTTGCGCAGCACAGTGTCGGTTTCGGCGCTCCGGCCGGGACCGCTGCCTGCGGACACCGCTTCGCCAAGCTGTGCGGCGATGCGCATGGATTTGCCGCTGTCGCCGGTCGTCACCCTGACAAGGATCGTACCGGCGGCGACATCGGGCATGATCTCGACCGCATGTTTCAGCGCCGCCTCGGCGCGCGAGGCCGGATCGGCGGCAGCACCGCTGGCCGAGAGGAGATCGAGCGCAACGCCGAGCGCATTGGCACTGGAGCCGGCGAATTCCGGATCGTGATCGAGTTTCAGCGCAGCGACCGTCGACGCCATCATGCGCGCCGACAACAGGCCTTTCGCCGCGGCCTGGGTGAAGGCGGCGCGGCTTGCCGCATCCGTCCTTACCGAAAACGTCGTCTCGGCACGGTAGAGGGCGGGCGAGACCGGCATCAGGGCCGGCAGGCCTGCGCCGAGGACCGTGGCGGCGACGACCGTCATGACAAGGCCGAAGCGGCCGGCGCGGTGGCCGGGCGTTGCCGGCTGCGATCTGACGGGTTCCTCACGGATAACGGCCAGCGGTTCGGGCGGGAGCGCGGGCCCTTCGACCGCAGCGTTCGGCTCCTCCTGACCGGCCGGCGCCGGCAGACGAGCGCGGCCGGCATCGTTGGCAGCCCGAAGCCGGTTGCCGAGGATGGCTTCGATTCGGTCGACCAGCGGCGCCGGGCGCGCCGCCATTGCGCGCTGCTCTTCCAGCGCGCGGCCGATCGCGCGCAGCAATTCGGCCTCGGGGGGCGCGATATCGGCCCCCTTCGACCGCCGGCGATAGGCGACGTCAAAGGGGCGCGGCCCCGCGGCTGCGCGATCCTGGAAGCTGTTTCTCGCCCTTATATCGTACATTTGCGCCACTTCTCATGCACATGATGGCCGAGTTCAATCATCCGCACGCGATGCAGATGATTAAGCTACCCTAAATATTCATGGCAAAGAAATGGTTAACCGTGACTGGCAAGAACTGCAGTCCGATGTGTCAAATTTGAACCGGACGCTGCCGGTTCAGCTCGCCTTCCTGCGATCCGCAATCGGCTGCGAGACGCTGCGCTGCTCTTCCGGTTGGCTGAGAATTCTTTCGCGACGACGGAAGCGGTAGCGCAGGACATGGAAGAGGAAGACCGGAATGCCGATGATGTAGCGCCGCCAGAGCCGCGCAGGCTCCTGTATCAGCCGATAGGCCCATTCGAGACGCATCATCCGCACCGTCTTCGGCGCCCGCGGAACAGCGCCGGAGACGAAGTCGAAGAGCGCGCCCACCGTCAGCACCAGCCGCGCATGATCGGCGCGGATCTTGTCGTGGACCCATTTCTCCTGCAACGGCGTCCCCATGCCGACGATCAGAATGTCGAGCTTCTGGCGCTCGATCTCCTCGGTGACATCAGTGGAGTCGACCTTGTCGAAAAAGCCGTCGGAAATGACGACAAATTCATGCCAGGGTGTGTGCCTGCGAAAATTTTCCGCCGCCGCCTCGACGACCGAGCGCGCGCCGCCGATCAGGCCGATGCGGCGCGGAGTCTCCATGAAGGTAAGAAAGGCCGGGACGAAATCGGTGCCGTTCAGATTGGCGGGAAACGGCGAGCCATGGGCAATCTGCGACGCAATGTTGAGGCCGATGCCATCAGGCAGCACGAGATTGTGCGACATGATCCGGTAATAATCGTCGTCGCGCAAAGCTGTCAGCATATTATGAGCGTTGACGAAGCAAACCACGGTCTGACCGACGGGAATGGAGGCCAGCTCGTTGATAAAAACGAGGGCATCGTCCCAGCCGAGATCACAGACCGGCAGATCGAAGATTGTCCGCCGCGACGCAAGCACCGCGAAGTTTGCAATCAAATTCATTCTTACCTCCTGCCGAGGGTGCGTCATGCGCCCAACATCCCGGAAAACAAGCCCATATTCCGCACCCCGGAGGTCTCGAAAGGACCGGTCGCGTCACGCATGGAACGACGTCGCCCCGATCGCGGAAGCGGCGCATGCCAAGCTGTGCCACCTGATATAACAGGACGGTTTCAAACAACCCTTAGGAAAATTCCTTGGATTTTGATGCTCGTATAAGTAGTTTATTAACCAAAAGCAGCCCAACGGCAAACGGCGCCCGAAGGCGCCGTTGCTGTATCGACAGTCAGTTGTTTCAATGGGCGGCCTGGGCCGGTGCTCCCTCAGCTGGTGCACCTTCGATGAGCTTGACCGGTGTACCGAGCTTCTTCGGTTGACCGGCCGAATTTTCGTTGACCTCTTCCTTGGAGAGATAATCGAGCTGCTCCAGCATCACGTCGGCGACATACTCCCCGCCGAGGCGCTCGTTCATGCCCTTCTTGATCTCCTCGCGGAAGGCCTTCGGGTCGAAGGATTTGATATGCGCGAGATCGACCATCTTGTTGCCGACAAGCAGACTGAAAAGTTCGTCGGTCGTCATCTCGGTCAGCGGCAAGGTCACGCCCTTCAGCATGTCCTTGTTCATCATGAAGGAAATACGGCCGAGGAAATAACCGGTGATCGCGCCGTTGCCGATGACCGGCACAGTGATCGTTTCACCCTTCACCAGTTCGAGCGCGCTCTGCCTGGAATCGGATACCGCGGGCGCCGGCGCCGTCGCCAGATACACCGAAAAATAGACCGAGGCCAAGGTGATCGCGCAAACCCAGAGGCCGGTAAGGACGAGCTTGATCATCAGTTTCCACGCGCGGCGAATTGTTCCTGAGAATAGGTGCCGTCGGCGTCGGCGTCCTGAACGGCATTCTTCAGGAGGTCGGCGACGGCGCGAACCGCTTCGAGATGCGCCTCGACGCGCCGGGCGTTGAGAACCAACTTCTTCTTCAGCCCGTGCAGCTGATCGAGATGGGCAGCGGCAAGCTCGGCCGGATCGGTATCGCGGAAGAGCATCGACAGCTCGTAGAGGCAGCGGCTCTTGTGCGCGTTGGAGACCTTGAGATCGAACTGCGGATCGCTGCCGATCCGGGTATTCTCATTGTCGATGATCATTTCGAGGCGTCCGAGAACGGATTTGATCCTGTATTCGTTCGAAATTATTTCCATTGTACCCTCGATTATGCGTTGCTTAGAGCATGATGCCGAAAAGTGTGCGCGGTTTTCGGACGACATCATGCTCTAACTATTTAATTAGAACAGGATTCAGATTTTCAGGCCAACGGGCCTAAGATCATCCTGTTCTATCGGCCTTGGCGTCCGCCGTCGGCGTGCCAAAGGTCTTGCGCTGGAAGTCGTCGATCATGCTGAGCGCGGTGTTGCGGTCACGATCATCGGTGGCGGCATTGACGATCTTGCCTTCCTGCCGGCGCAACTGCTCGCTGTACATCTGCTTTGCAATGCCGATGCCGTCGCCCTTGGCCATGGTGTTGCCGAGCTGCTCGGCCATCATGCCCTTCCAGATATCGCCGGTCGCGCCCTTGCCGTAAACGTCTTCACTTTCGCTCGGCAGCATCGACTTGACGAAGTTCTGCAGCACCATGGCCTCGAACTTCCGGTAGCTTTCCGGAACCTCCTCGGCCTTGGTGCGGTTCTGAATGTTGGAGAGGCCGCTCTTCTGGCCGATATCATCGAGAACGTCGACCGTATTGGAGAAGCCCTTGCCGTTCTCGGCGAGGCTCGTTGCGGCAAAGGCCGCACGATTTGCCTTCAGTTTTTCCTGGGCTACCTGAACCTCCATGGGGTCGGCAGCTTTGACAACGTCCAGAACCAGATCACTGGGGGGCGAAATAGCCACGTTACAATCCTCTAAATTAAGATCGTAACGATTATGGTTTTTGAAGCTTGCTGGAGGCTGGCGTTGCGAATTGCTGATCGATGACATCGTAAACGGCATTGTCATCGGCCTCGCGACGCTCGGCGTCCAACGCCTCCTTCATGCCCTCTTCCAGGCGATCGGCCTTGGCGCGCTCGCGCGTCAGCCGCATCTCGTGGATCTGCTGCATGCCGGTCAGCTGCTGATCCTTGATCGTCAGCCTGCCGAATCGGTCGGCATAATTCTGCGAAAAGGCGTGGTGGACCGGGTCCATCGAACCGAGAGCGAGAATGACGTCGTCCATCGCCGAATTGACCTCGATGCGCTGACGGCTGGTTTCGGCCAGGTCGTTCTCCGCCATCCTCTCCATATGCCGCTGCACCGACAGCAGCCGCTTGAGTTTTTGGGAGCGGCTCTTCTCGATCATATCAGCCTCATCGCCCGATATAGATCGAACTGAAGGCCTGACCGAACTGGCTGACCAGCGCCGCGACCGAGACATAGAACAGGAAGAGCCCGCCCATCAGCAGATAGGGCGTGGAAATGAAATAGACCGGGATCTGCGGCGCCAGCTTGTTGATGAAGCCGATCGAGACGTTGAAGATCATGCCGTAGATCAGAAAGGGGCTCGACAGCCGCAGCATGATGTAGGTGGTCTGCTCCAGCGTGTCGGTAAAGGAGATCAGGGTCGCGCGCATCTGCGTCAATCCGCCCAAGGGCATGGTCGTGTAGGAATCGACCAGCGCGCGGAAGACGATGTGATGGAAATCCATGATGAAGAGAATCATGATGCCGGCAAAGGTGATGAAGCCGGAAAGGCTGGTCTCCGGCGCGTCTTCGATGACATCGACGGAGCCCGGCTGGGTATAACCGACCATCATGGCGATGATCGTCGCCGCGAACTGCATGCCGAGCGTATAGATTCTCGCCAGCATGCCGTACATCACGCCGACCAGTGATTCGCTGAAAATCAGGCCGATGTAGGTTCCGGCTCCCGTGTGGACAGCCGGATAGACCGTGTCCCAGAGCAGCGGCATGAGCGCGATTGACAGCGCAGCGGCGATGAAGACGCGCAGCTGCTCGGGCACGCGCGCCGAGGAAAAACCCGGAAGAGCCAGCACACAGCCACCGATCCGGCAGAAGACCAGGAACAGCGCGAGAACGGTCCCTTGCGGGTCTGTTATCATGAAATCGAGCCCAAAATCTTTATCTCGATCCCTTTGGCCAACTCGACATGCGATAGGACCGGGAGCGTGGCGAACAGCCGTTCGATGATCATGCGCACATAGGAGCGCGTTTCCGGCGACGTGACAAGGGCGAATGGCAGGCCGCGATCCATGAACTCACGGATAACTTTGCTGGCCTGCTCGCTGAACTCCTCCAGGCTTCTGGGATCGATGTCGAACTCGATCACCTCGCCCTTGGCGTCGCGCTTCAGCGCCTGGTGGAAGGCGAGATCCCATTTACTGCCGAGTCTGAGCACACGCAGCACGCCGTTGTCGGCAAGATCGCCGCAGAGCTGCTGGGCCATGCGGATGCGGACATGCTCGACGATCTGCTCGGTCTTCCTGACATGCGGCGCGAGCTCGGCCACCGCCTCGAGAATGAGGTGCAGGTTGCGGATGGAAACGCGCTCGGCAAGCAAGAGTTTGAGCACCGCCTGCAGGCCCGAATAGGACATGTGCGACGAGCAGATCTCGTCGGCGAGCTTCTTATATTCCGGATCGAGGCGGTCGATCAGCACCTTGACGTCCTTATAGGATAGGAGCTGCGGCAGGTTGTTGCGAATGACCTCACTCATGTGGGTGAGCACGACGGAGACGTTGTCGATCGGCTGGAAGCCCTCGCGTTTCAGATCGTCGGCGAAGTTTTCGAGGATCGAGACAGCCGGCATGCCGAAAGCCGGTTCGCGAATTTCGTCGCCGGGGATGCTCGGGCGCCGGCCGGCGCCGGTGACAACCAGGACTTCGCCGACACGCAGCAGATTGGAGGCGACCGTCGTGCCGTGGATGCGGATCTGATAGGACTTCTCTGCGATCGCGATGTCGTCGGTGACCTTGATCTCCGGCACGACGAAACCGTATTGCGTGGCGAATTTCTTGCGCATCTTGCCGACGCGGAAAGCCAGTTCCTGATGGGCGCCGAGCAGGCGTGTGGAGACCATCTTGCCGAGCGCGAGCTCGATCTCGGAGGTGCGGAGCACCGACTTGACCGAATCCTTCTCCAGCTCCTTGTTCTGGACGACCTTCTTTTCCTCCTGTTCGCGGCGCAGCTTGTTTTCAGCCTCGACCTGTCGCGGGATGAACCAGGCGCCGAAGGCGAGGAGACCGCCGAGAACGGTGAAGGGAATGGTCGGCAAGCCCGGCATCAGGCCGAGAACGAACATCAGCACGGCTGAGACGGAGAGTGCGCGGGGATAACCGCTCAACTGATTGACGACCGCCTGGTCGGTGGAACCGAGGGTGCCGCCGCGGGAAACGAGAAGGCCGGCGGCGAGCGAGACGATAAGGGCCGGCATCTGCGAGACGAGACCGTCGCCGACGGAGAGCTTGACGAAGACGTCGGCCGCTTCGCCGATCGGCATGCCGTGGCGGAAGTAACCGATGATGATGCCGCCGAAGATATTGATGCAGGTGATGATGAGGCCGGCGACGGCATCGCCGCGCACGAATTTCGAGGCACCGTCCATCGCACCGAAGAAGGAGCTTTCCTCCTCGAGTTCCTTGCGCCGGCGCTGGGCTTCCCTTTCATCGATGATGCCAGCCGAAAGATCGGCATCGATCGACATCTGCTTGCCGGGGATGGCATCGAGGGTGAAACGCGCGCCGACTTCGGCGATACGCGTGGCGCCCTTGGTGATGACGATGAAGTTGATGGTGATGAGGATCAGGAAGACGATCAGACCGATGACGAAGTCGCCGGACATGACAAGGCTTGCGAAGCCGGCAATAACGCCGCCGGCCGCATCGTGGCCTTCGTTGCCGTGGGACAGGATGACGCGAGTGGTGGCGATGTTGAGCGCTAGCCGGGTCATCGTCGCGATCAGCAGGATGGTCGGGAAGGACGAGAAGTCGAGCGGCTTCTGGATCCACAGCGCGACCATCAGGATCAGCACCGAGAAGGCGATCGAGAAGGCCAGCCCCATATCGATCAGGAAAGGCGGGATCGGCAGGAAGAGAATGCAGATGATGCCGATGATGCCAAGCGCAAAACCGACATCGCGCAGGCTCGGGACGACTTTCGGAAGGGGGAGTGCGGGTGGTTGCGCCATGACGATTCCGTCTCTTCATGAGAGGAGGCGGAATTGAGTCCGCCCAGTTGGGATCGAGAGTTAAATGGCGAAGCTTGCGCGAAGGTGGCTCAGAAGCCGGATTGAATGCGGGAGAAGACCAGATTGGTGAAAATCGAGATCTGCGAGCCGACGAAGGGTGCTGTGATCCCGACGGTGATGAGCACCGCGACGATCTTCGGCACGAAGGTCAGCGTCGCTTCCTGCACCTGGGTCAGTGCCTGGATCAGGGCAATGACCAAACCCACCACCATCGCGGCGATGACGGCGGGACCGGCGGCAATCAGGACGGTCCAGATCGCGGCTTGGAACAGATCCAATGCATCAGCTTCATTCATCTGAAGGCAACCTCATATCGCCTCGAAGCAGCCCCGCCCTGGCCGGGCCGCTGTTGATTTGTATCACCCGACACGTCGGCGCCGCGGCATCAGGTATCGCTGGTCGTGGTCGTCGTCGTCGGCGCCTTGTCAGCAACGGTGATTCCCGCCTGCACGAGTATCTTACCGCCATCCGTGGTCGTCGCAATGATGCCATCGGAATAAACCTTGACGGATTCAACGGTGCCTTTGACGGTGCCGTCGGCGCTTTCCATATATTTGCCGACGTAGCTGCTCGCCTGGGTGAGGCTCGAGCTCGACAGAAGCGTATCAAGTTTGGTGTTCGTCTGGATCGTCTGCTCAACCTGCGAGAAGCTTGCCAGCTGCGACATCTGCTCGCTGGCATCCATCGGATCGGTCGGATCCTGGTTCTTCATCTGCGCGATGAGCAGCTGAAGAAAATTGTCGTAATTCAACGTCGCTTTTTTCTGGGCCGAATTCGTCGAACTCGTCGTCGAAGTGCTCACGCCCGACGTTGCATCTACCGCCATGGTGCGATCTCCCTGCGAATCTGCTCGACCATCGTCGGCGGCAGCTCGTGGTTGTTGAGGATATTGTCTTCGATCGCATAGAGGCCGCGGATCGCCTTCAACGCATCGAAAGCGCGGCCGGTCGAGACGAGTGCATCGATCCGCTTCAGCTCGGCGAGGACTTCCTCGTTCTTGAAGCAGGTGAGCAGCATGGTGATCGACTTGCGGAACATCGCCGTCGAGTGGTCCTTGCCCTCGGGGTTGATGAGGATCATCTGCGCGATGAAATAGAGCTGGCGCAGAGGCGTCGTCGCGCCTTCCGGCTGAAGGACGTGATTTTCGAGAAGGAACGTCACATCATTCAGGAATTCCAGCGCGACCTTGCGGTCGACACGCAGGACGGCGCCGTTGATGAAGATTCTTTCCCCGGCTTTCAGAGAAATGCGAAGTGTACTTTTCATTTAAGTCCATCCCTGATGATGGTGGTAACGTCGATGATGCCCTGGTAGTTATTAGACAGACGTTTTCTGATCCTGTCGCATTCCTTCAAAATCCAGATTGCGATCGAGATGAGATTGGCCCTGAGCTGAACATCCAGCTGGTTGTCCGGATGCTTCAGATCCTCGATGAAGCTGATCCACACCCGGCGCGTATAAAACAGGGCTTCAATGGCTTCCCGACCGTATTTTTCCTTGTCGCGCGCCAACGACAGCAGTTCTATGGACCGGTCAAGAACCTGCCATTCCCGCTCTTTCGCGTCGGCCACCGAGTCCTGCATGACTTCGGCATATGAGAACTGATACATTCATGCATCCTTCTTTATACTGCGCGCCTTTGCTCATCAAAGGTAGTTCACGAGACTCAACTGCTGGATCTTCGAAACAATTGTGTAAGCGGTTTCAAGCTGTGTTTCCAAGGTCTTGACGAGGGTCGAGGCCTCGTAGGGGTCGACGCCCTGGAGATCGACCAGCTTGTTCTTGATGATGTTCGACTGGGCGTCGAGCGCGTCATTGGACTTCTTGACACGCTCCTGGGAGAGGCCAAGCTGGCTTGCCTGCGTCACCAGGCCGCTGGTCGCCTTGGCCGTGTAGCTGATTGCCTGCTTGGAGACAGTCGTCATTGCATCCGTGCTGAGGTTCTGGCCGAGCAGCGCGGAGGTCATGACCGAGGCGAGCGCAAAATACCGCATGCCTTCGGAATTGGCGTTGGTCGAGGATTCGATCACTTCCGAGTTGCTGATGCGGCTCGTCATGTTCTGGCTTGATGCCTGCGACCATCCGGTCGCCGCATTGGTCCAATTGGCCTGGCTGAACATCGGCTCGACCGTCGTCGTGATGAAGGTCTGCATTTCGGTGCCGGTAAGATCGCTGACGGCCTTCGGCGGGACAAGAGCCGCGGCGTAGCTGTTCAGCGCCGTAACGATGGCCGCACTCGTGGCGGTCGTCTTGTCGGTCAGCGGCTGCACGTCGGTATTGATGCCGGAGAACAGATATTCGCCGTTCACCATGGTATTGGCCGTATCCATCAGGGTGGACAACGCGCTGGTCGCCGACTGAATGGCGACGGTGATGCTGCCGGGGTCCTTGCTGCCCTGGAGTGCCGTCAGCTTCGACACGAGACCATCGCCGACGTCCTTCATCTTGGAGAGACCGAGCTGGGAGGATTCCATGCGTGCGCTGACAAGCGAATTGCTTGATTTGATCGAATCGATCCGGTCTGTCTCTCGGGTGAAGTCGACGCTTCGGGCCGCATTGCCACCGAGCGAGACACCGATATCCGCATAGACTCCCGTCGTTGCTTCCATCGTCGCCTTGGTCATCTGGTTCTGCGCCTGACGGATCGTCAACCGCATCGCATTCTGAATGGCCGAACTTGAAATAAATGAGCTCTTCATGGCTTAACTCGCGATATCCAGCAATGACTTCAACATTTCATCGACGGCGTTCAGGATTTTGGTCGCCGCCTTGTAGGACTGCTCGATGTCGAGGAGCAGCGTCAGCTCCTCGTCGAGGTTGACGCCGGTCTCATTGGAATAGGCTTCGTCGGAGCGCGACAGTGCCGCCGAGGTATTTTCGGCCGCCGTCGTGGCGTTGCTGCGATACTGCTCGAGCCAGCCTAGGGAATTCGTGGCGTATTCCATGATGCTGACGTTGGAATCGATGCCCGTCGTCGCGTCGAAACCGACAGGCGCTCCGGCTGCCGGATCGAAATCGATGTCGGCGCTCATCGCGGTATAGAGTCGGTCGAGTTCAGCCGTGTAACCGCTGACGCCTGACGTGTTCAGGACGACGCCGGTGGCGTTGACGCCGCCATCGCGCAGGCGCATCGGGTCGCCGCCTTGCGAGGTGATCACGCGGGCGCTGACGCTGATGGTCGAGGCCATGCCGGCAACCGCGGTGGCGCCGGTACTGACCGTGCCGCCGCTCCAGGTGAAGAGACCGGGCACATAGGCCGGGGGCGCAGCGGTATTCTGCTCCTTGAAGAGCGAGACAAGGCCGCGGGCGATTTCGTCGAGCTGCTTCTGGAAGTTGGGAGCGATCTCGTCGCGGATCTGGAGAAGCGACTGGAGGCTCCCCTGCCCCGTCGTGGTCGAGCCCTTGCCGAGCGGCAGCGCGACGCCGTCGATATAAACGGAATTGCCGACGGTGGAGGCGGTATAGACATCCTGGGACTTGAACGTCACCTTGCGCGGGACCGTCTCGAAGAGGATCGTCCCGTCGGGCGTGCTCAGCACCATATCGTTATTGTCGCGCGTCGTCGCGCTGACGCCAACGATCTGCGAAATCTGCTTCAGGACTTTTTCGCGCTCATCGAGGGCGCCGGATGCATCCGTGCCGGAGGCCGTGGCGGTCTTGACCGCATTGTTGGCCTTTTCGAACTGGCTGAGCAGCGTGTTCAGCGTATCGACGGCCGTGGTAATCTCTTTGTCGGCGTTGGCGCGAACATCCTGAACGGATTGCGAGGCATTGTTCAGCGAGTTGGCGACGTCCTGGGCGGCGGTAATGGCGCCCTGGGCGGCTACTGTGCTGCCGGGCGTCGTGCGGAAGGCTTGGAGCTTCTCCTGGAACACCCCGAGATAGGTGGATGGCGACGTTTCGTAGTCATTGCCACCCATGATGGACTTGAGGTCCTCGAGACCGCCCAGCAAAGTCTGCTGGGCGCTGTCCTGAGAGGACGTCTTGAGGTACTGGCGCAGCAGGGCATCTTCCTGTGCCCGGTTGATCTGCACAACCTGCGCGCCGTTCAGGGAGGTGGTAAGCATTGCCTGCCGGCGCACGTAATCTTTGTTGCCGGCATTTGAGATATTGTTCGATACTACACTGCTCTGCGTGCCGGTATTGTTGAATATGCTCTGCGCGGTATTAAGTGCGGACGTGAGCGACATGGCTTAGCCGTTACCTTACTTATCTCTTGAGGTTGACGAGTACGTCCATGATGTCGGAACCCGTCTGGAACACTTTCGAATTGGCGGTATAGCTGCGCTGCGATTCGATCATCTCGGTCAGTTCGCCGGCGAGGTCGACATTCGAACCTTCGAGCGCGCCCGACTTGATCGTGCCGAGGCCGTTGGTCTGGGGAAAGCCGGTGACGGTGACGCCCGACTGGCCGTTGGCGCTGTAGACGTTGCCGCTCATCAAGGTCAACTTGTCCGGGCTTGCGACATTAGCGAGAGGGACGCGGTAAAGAGGCTTGGTGCTGCCGTCTTCATATTTGGCGTAGACGATGCCGTCGCCGTCGATCGTAACATCCTTGACCGGGGTCGCCGCCTGGCCGTTCGGCGTGCCGGTGCCGGAGAAGTCGGCCCCGAGCTGCGTCAACCCGGAGAAATCCATGGCGATCGTTTGGCCCGTCACGCCATCGGTGATGTTGACGGCGCCGCTCGAGGTCATCTTGCCGTTCGAGTCGAAGGTGAGCGTTCCGGTGCCGACTGCGCCGCCTGCGCTATAGGGGAAAGAGGTCGTGCCACCCACCGCCGCGTTGGCGTTGCGGAACATCGCCACTTCCCAGGTCGCAGCGGTGGCGGGAGGTGCGGGTGGCGGTGCGGCAGCCACCGATTGCTTGGTGAAATAAAAGTCGTACATCACCTTGTTGCCAAGACGGTCATAGGCGACCATCGAGACCTTCTTGGTGTCGGTCGTCGTGGTGGCGGCGTTCGCACTCGGCAGCGTCGCGGGAGCGACTGGAATCTTTGCGTTCGAATCGAGATTGCCTTTGAAGACACCCGATGTCGAGGCAATGGCGGTCAGGCCATCCTGGTTGACGTTGACGGGAACCAGGCCGTCGAAACCGTTGACGACGACGGCGGGAGAGCCGGAATCGTAGGAATAGCCCATCAGTTGGAAGCCAGCCGCGTTGACGAGGTTGCCTTCGTCGTCCTTTTGGAAGTCGCCGGCGCGGGTCAGAACCGGCGTGCCATCGGGACCTTGGACGATGAAGAAGCCGTCGCCCGAAATCGCAAGATCGGTTGTGGAGGTCGTGTAAGAAATGTCGCCCTGATCGGAGACGGCCTGGCGGACGGAGGTCTGAACGCCGCCGGAATTATAGTTTCCGCCCGAGGAGGGCAGGACCAGTGAAGAGAAGCTCGTCGACACGGCCTTGTAGCCGGTGGTGTTGACGTTGGCGATGTTGTCGGCGACGGTGCTGAGGCGGTTTGCCTGCGCGTTCATCCCCGATACTGCCGTCTTCATGCTGCCGAAAATGCTCATCTGAAAACCTCGTTTTACCTGTTAAGCTCGAGAGTATTTGCCGGGCCTTGCGTGAAGCTGTCTGTCATGGGGAGCAGCGAGGCCAGTCTCGAGGTTCCGCCGGGGCGCGGCCAGCCGGCCGGAAAAATCAGGCCCAATCGATGCAGTAGCCAAGGAAGCGCTTGGAATCGACCGGATCGATGCCGAGCTTCTTGCGCAGCTTCTTGCGCAGCTTCGAGATGTGGCTTTCGACGACGTTCTCCTCGACCTCTTCATCGAAGATGCCGTAGATGGCGTTGAAGATCTGAGTCTTGGTGACCCGGCGGCCGCGATTGGCGATCAAATATTCGAGGATGCGGCGCTCGCGCCGAGGCAGCGCAAAGACCTCGCCGTTGATCTCGGGATCACGACCATCCGAGAAGACGCGGATGCCGCCGATATCGGTGTAGTTGGCGATTGCCTTCAGCCGGCGCCGGATTGCGGCCGCCCTTGCGAGGATTTCGCGCGGATGGACCGGTTTGCGCACCACGTCGTCGACGCCGCAATCGAAAAGCGCAAGGGTGTTTTCGAGCGAGGGCTGGTCGCTGACCGCGATCACCGGCGCCATCGAGCGGTCCCGGATCGCCCGGGGCAGTTCAAAGCTGCGCTGGCCCTGACCGATCAAGAAGGCCTCGACCGCCGCAATATCCGAATCGGCGGCGGTCTGCACCCACTCGCCGAATTCCGATGGATCAAAGCCGGTAGAGGGAATGCCCTCCCGGCCAAACAGGGATGTGTATCCGTCTTTCACGAGCTCACGCTCATCAACCACTACGATCATTCGTCCGCCTCCGAATCAGTGTGGCACTTCGATGATCTATGGGTACGAATCGCGCGAATCGGCGACAACTCGTTAAAGTTAATGGCAGAAACTAATAATTGATTAAGATCCGTGTGGCGATTTGATCTACATATAGTGGCTGCATCTAGATATCCACACAAAAGTTTCGTGGAAAAGTTAACGAGAGGTTAAATGTGACTTGCACATCGGTTTAGCGCCGGATTCCCGCCACATTATGACACAGTTTCGTCACATTGCGGCTCTTCTACTTTTGATTGAATCAATTTTGACAGAAGTTACTCGCATTGGGAGTCCACTTACCGTAGCCAGTGGCCACCAAATTAGCGATGACGCGGCAGACATATTGCTTCTGCGCCGGGTTGTTATTGGGCCCTGCATGGTATCTGGCGACCGCCATCGTCCAGGTTTCATGACGGTCATGCAGGTTGCGGAGAAACTTCGCCGCATATTCGACGTTGCGATGTGGATCGAACATATCTTCGGCGGAAGCGAAATTCTCGCCGTGATAATAATGATTGATCTGCATGCACCCGATGTCGATGAGCTTCGCCCCGCTTCTGCGGGCGACATCGAACTGCCTCATCGCATCCTGTTCAGAGGGCGGAAAAATCGCCCTGCCTTCGACGTTCATGGCATAAGGATAGAGTGAGCCTTTACGACCCGTCTCCGTCAGGCCGACCGAATAGAGGATGCCGACCGGGATGCCGTATTTGGCGGCAGCCGACTGGATTTCTTGTTCGCAGGCACCGGTGGAAGCGGCTGCCTCAGAGGTAAACGCCGCCAGCGCCGCCCATGCCAGCCCGGCCAACAGGAACATCTTCAATACCGGTCTCGCCTGCGCCATTGAAGCCTCCATCCGTCCGTTGCGCCGTCTGATTGTGGCGCTCGCGCGCCGCTCCGCCCTGCCCCTGCTCGGGAAGCGACTGCTGCTGGGAGGCCTGCCCCTGGCTGCCCGCCTGGTTGCCGGCGTCGCCACGCTCGACGGGGGCCATGCTGATGGTGATGTTGTCGACCGCATAACCCTGACTGCGCAGCGCTTCGAGGATCTTGCCGTGATCTTCCTTCAGCTGCCTATAGGCTGCGCCAGTATCGACCTTGAGGTCGACGTTCAGGGCGTCGCCGGACAGGCGCATGGTTGCAGTCACCAGGCCAAGATCGATCGGGTTCATCTGGATCTTCAGCGTATTGACCACTTTGCCGGTGCTCGTCCATTCCGCCGCGTTGGATAGCGCTGAACCCGGCTCCATGGCGCGCGCCCATTCGGAATCGCCGGAGAGGGCGGCGGTGACGGCGGCGGAATTGTTATTCTGCGCCAAGCCGATATAGCGGCGCGATTCGAGGACGGAGACGTTTTCGATTTCGGCTTTCTTCGAGCCGTCCTTCGGCCCGGCCTGATCCGCACCTATGTGAACATCCATCGATACCCCGCGGCCGTCGGCGCGGCTGAGCCGGAAGGTTCTGCCGTCAGCGGCGTCGGCGTTCTCCGCCCCTGGAACCCCGATCTCATCCGCCTTGACTCCTTCGACATTGCCGCTGACGGCCGCCAGGGCGTCGGATGCGTGGCCGCTCGTTTTGGCGTCAGCTGCGGTCTTCTTGTCGACAGGCCCGACCTCCCCGGCCTTGGCGGCGGCGAGATGAGCCGCGGCTCCGGCCGGCAAGACGGCCGTCGCGTCGGCGGGCTCCTGCTTCAGAAGGCCGAGTACGTCCGAAATGCCGCCGTCATCGTACTCGCCGTCCGCATTCGCATCAGTTTTCGAGAGGTCACTCCTGGCGTGCTTGACGCCTTTGGCCACCTCCCCTGCTTCGTCGGCAGACGCATCCTTGGCATCGAGCTTGCCGAGATCGGCCGGCAATTTGCGCTGATCCTTTGCCGGCTTTGCGGCGGCCTTTTCGCCATTGGCGATCGTTTCCGGCTGCACCTCGGCCTGCGCCTTCAGCGCGGCGTCGCTGAGATCGATCAGCGGTTTGGCGCGGCTGCGGATCGTCCGCGCCACCTTCGCCGCGTCGCCATCGGCAACCGGGCCCTGATCCAGCTCCGCACCGTCGGGCGCGTCGTTGGCGGCGCTCCCGCTCGCCTTGGCAAGCACATCGGAGAAGTCGCCCTTCTGACCAGCGGCATCACCCTTACCAGCCGCTTTGGCGGATTTCGCGGCCGCGGCCGCCTCAGCACCAGAGGCTCCGCCCGAGACGCTCAAATCCATCATTGTTCGTTGCCTTCCTGCGCCAGAAGACCATCGATCGCGTCGAGCTTGGATCGGCTGGTCGTCACAAATGCGTTGAATGAGGGGTCGGTATCCTGGTTCTGGCCAGTCGATGCCACACCTCCCGGAACAGGCTCGGGATGCGCGCCTGGCGCTCCCGCTTGCATGGCTATCGCCGCAGCCTTGTCAGAAGTGATTTCTTGATGAGAAGTATTAGGATCGGATGCTTGCGTCAGGCTTGCCGGATCCGGCGCGCGCAGAATCTGCTCGGCGACGGATCGCGCCGCCGCCTGCAGCGCCTGATCCCGCGGCGAAAGCATTTCGCCGTTGATGCCGCTGACGTTCTTTGCCGCCTGATCGATATCCTCTGTGGGAAGGCCGGCCATGCCGCCGTAAAAATCCGCCAGCGGACCGAAGGCATTGTCGGTGCCCGCGCCAAGCAATTGCACATGTTCGACCGCCATGCGCGCCAGCTCGGGTTTGCCCGCTATCGCGGCAGCGCGGGCGATTCGCAGATAGACCTCGCGCTGGCGCGGGGCATCCATGAAGGAGAGGATATCGACAACATCCTGCGGTTTCACGTCGCGATCATTGGCGACGACGAGCTTGACGAAAAGATCGGCGAACTGGCTGGCATAGGGCGAATGCAGGAAGCGTCTGGCATAACGCTGCGAATAGGCGAGCCCCTTGTCGAGCATTCCCTTGTCGACGCAGATGGCGAGGGAACGGCGCAAGGCCGCCTCCTCGACGATCGTGCCCGGCGCGGCAAGACGCGCCTGGTCGTAGAGATCAAGCGCATCTGTCGGTTTCGTGGCGACCAGCACGTTGCCGCCGATCAGCGCCAGGTATGGACCGATCTTCTTGTCGCGATATTCCCTGGCGGTTTCCTCCAGCGTCTTGGCGACGAGCAGCCCCTTGCCGGTCAGATATTTGCGCAGCACATCGGTAACGCGGTTGTCGAAATAGCCGTCGACGTCATGGGCGATCAAATATTCGAGCGTCTGGGGATTGCCGCCGCTCATCGTATAGATCAGCGCCGCATCGACATTGCGGTCGTCATCGAAAATCTTTGTATCGGCCGTTCGCAGCCGCTCGTCGATAGTGCCCAGCATGAAGCGCTGCATTTCGCCGGCCGAATGATCGCCGGCGACGACGGAATCCTGCACGAACTGCAGCGAACGCAGCATCTTGTAGGGCGCGAGATCGTCCGGATCCTGCGCTTTTCCAGCGGCAGGCGAAAGCATCACCAGGCCGAGGGCCATAAATCCGAGGTAGCGATGCTGCCGACGCGCCATACGACTATCCCTATTCCGCCTGCACCAGGATCTCGATCCGGCGGTTGGCCGCGTTGAACGGCTCGTCGGGGAGCTTCAGCCGACGATCGGCGAAACCGGAGACCTGGGAGACGCGCGTCTCGTCCAGTCCGCCGCGCACGAGCATGTAGTAGGCGCTCTGGGCGCGATCCATCGAAAGTCGCCAGTTCTCATTCTGCCCGCCCTTGTATTGGCGCCCGTCCGTGTGGCCGCGGATTGCGACCGCGCCACCCCTCTCCTTCAGGACCGTCCCAATCTTTTCCATGGCGAGCACCATCTCCTGGCGCGGAACAGCCGAACCGACATTGAACATCGAATCGTCGTTCTGGTCGGAGATGCTGACCAGCAGACCGCCTTCGGCTGCCGTCACTGTAAGGCCTTCAGCGAGCTTGCCGGCAACACCACCGATCTGTTGCGCGATCTGCGCCTGAAGCTGTTCAGCTTCCTTCTTCTGCTGCTCTGCCTCAGTTGCGCTCTTGTCGGTTTCCTTCTGATGCTCGGCGTCCTTGCGGGCTTCCGCCTTCTTCTCCTCAGGCGCCTTTCCGTCCGTCGCCTTGCCGTCCTTGGCCTCGGCGGCGCCTGTCGTTTCCTTGGTCTCCATGGGTTCCTTACCTGGCTTCTGATCGGCTGCCAAAGGCACCGGCTTCATATCCTCGGCCTTGGCGATCTCCGTCGTCTCGCTCTCGGTCGCCTGCTCCTGGCTCTTGCCGGGCGGCAAGGGTTTTCCGGCCGTTGTCACCTCGACCTGCTTCGTCCAGAAATCCGGATCGAAGGGATCGCGATAGGCTTGCCCGCCCTCGGCGCCGGTGGCAGGGCCGGAATCGGCCGCGCCGCCATCGCCCTTGGCACTGACATTGGCCTGCTGGCCGACCTCCTGAGCGATCTCGGCGAGAACCGAATAGGGATTCTCGAAGAAATCGGCCTCGGAATAATTGGTCTGGTCGCCTGAAGTCGATGTCTGGTCGTCACCATCGGCGGCGGACTTGCCCTCGGTCGGATTATCTTCCTTCTGTTTCGACTTTTCCTTCTTCTCCTCGCCCTCGGCATGATCGACAGGCTTCTTCAGGCCTTTCTCCGTCGGCTTTTCGTCGGCAAGCTTGATCGGATTGAAATAGGTCGCAACCGCCGCCTTGGTCTCCTCATTGGCGGCGTTGACCAGCCACATGACCAGGAAGAAAGCCATCATCGCCGTCATGAAGTCAGCATAGGCAATTTTCCACGCACCGCCGTGGGCACCATCGTGATCACCGCCGCCGTGCCGCTTGACGATAATGATCTCGTTTCTGCCGTGGTGATGGTTTTCGCCGTCGCTCATTCGAGAACTTTCTTCAAGCTGGCCGCCCAGGCGGACATACGGGTGACGATGACGGATTCACCGATTTCGACGGCTAGATCGACATCGTCGGCCTCGATGTGTCGAACCGCCGCAGCATGTTTGCCGAGCTCGGCCTTCAATATGTCGAAGAGGCTGGTCGGCCCCCTGACGACGATCGGTCCGGCCGCGCCTTCGAGAATCGCTTCCCGCAGCAAAGCGGCGAGACTTTCGGCAGCCTTGGCCGCAAGCGCTTCCGTCATGACGGGCGCAATGGCCGTGGCCGCGCCTGCGCTGACGAGCTGAGCAACTTCTTCGGCGATATCGCGGACGCGGGATGCAATGACCGCCGCCGCCTCCACTTCATAACGAATCTTCAGGTCCTCGAGCTCGCGCGCATGGACCTCAGCCAGAGCGCGCGCCTCGCTTGCGTATTTCTCGGTCAAATCAGCGGTCGCCGCGGCATGGCCTTGCGCATAGGCATCGCGACGCTCCGCCTCGACGTCGACCGGCGGTTCGCTCGGCGGCTCTGGAAAAACATCTCCCGCCAAATTGTCGAGATCGATAATCGGCGCTGACGGTTTCGGTTCGCCGAAATCCTTCAAATACCGAGAAAGCGAAATGCTCATTGAAACCATCCAGCATCCGGGAGACACGCGGCATGCTGCCCCCCGTCAAAATGACCTTGCGCGCGACATGTCCTTCGCAGCGAACAAGGGCCTGACCTTGCGCCGGCACGATTTCGGACGATGCCTTCATGCCGGAAACTAGGAAGTCAAACTTGCGCGAGGATGAATGGCGCCACTGCCATCGGTAATCGCGCCCAGCTCTATTCCAGCAGAATGAGGATCTTGCTTGCTGCCGTGTTGAGGATCGAGATCGCTTCGACGGCCATCTGCTTCTGCGTTTCGATCGCCTTCTGGCGGATCGAAGCCTCGTCCATATCGGTGTCGACGAGCGCACCGACGCTCTTATCGATCGAATCGGACAGATCGGCGGTGTAATCGATTTGATCGTCGATACGCGCCTTCATCACGCCAATCGAGGCTGATGTCGTCGTCAGCGAGGAGAGCAGAGAGTCGGTCACATCAAGCATGTCGGCGAGTTGGGCGTCGGTGGTGTTCTTGTCGATCGCGACTTCCGTGCCCGTTGCCGGCGTCGTCGAATCGGCGTCCAGCAGGTAATAGTTCCGCGGTCCCGTGCCGCTATTGTTGATCGCCTGGGCATCGATTGCCTTGGTGAACAGGCCGCCGCTCGCATTGTTCTTGTCGATGAGGATGGTCTGCGATGAGGGGAAGTCGATGCTCTGAGCCTGGTATTCGCCGGTCGAGGCGCGAACGAAGCCCGAAATGACCGACCAAGTCGGCGGCGCTGCCTTGTCACTGTTCAGCAACCAGTTTTCGCCGGCAAAGGACGTCGATTCGACGACAGTCTTCAACTGCTCCTTGTATTCGCTGATCTCGGCGTTGATCTTGTCCTTGTCGGTGCCAGGTTCTCTTGCTGCAACGAGCTTGGCGCGGATCTGGGTGACGAGATCGATCGCCGAAGTCATCGCCGTATAGGTCGCATCCACCTTGGCGGCGCCGAGACCGAGCGCGTCGCCGATCGTGCCGAGATTGGTGCTGTCCGAGCGCATGACGGTCGCGACCGACCAGTAAGAGGCATCATCGGCGGCCGTCTCGATCCGATATCCCGAAGACACTTGTTGCTGGGTCTGGCTGGCTTCTTTGTTGATGCTGCGCAGCACTGCAAGTGCATTCACCGCGGCCGCGCTGGTAATCTTAACGGTCATCGACAGGGTCTCGGAATAAGATAAAAGGGCAGGCCGGGTTGCCGGCGGCGACTGAAGTGGCCTCATGCCTCCGGCGAAATTTCACCGGGTGTCGCAAAAGCAAATCAACTCAAGGTGAAGTTAACTCGATATCAACCTGTTCGGCAAGAGCGACGCTGCGAGCTCGGCAAGCGGATCGTCTCGCAAGTCAAGCAGTTGATATTAAAGAAATAACCGCGCCGTTTCGGGCGCGGTCCGGAAGATTTCCTGCTTGCGGCCGAACGGCGGCGCAAGATTCGGTCCAGCTTCAGCGGCTGATTTAGCTGCGGAACAGCGTGAGAATATTCTGCGCGCTGGAGTTGGCGATCGATAGCGACTGGATCGCCAGCTGTTGCTGGGTTTGCAACGCTGTCAGCTTGCTCGATTCCTCTTCCATATCGGCATCCACGAGACGGCCGACGCCCGAGTCGATCGAATCGCTGAGCGCGCCGACGAAGTTTTCCTGCAATTCGATACGGGTGGAAATCGAACCAAGCTGGGAGGCCGCCTTGGTCATCGCTTCCAGACCGGCCTCGATCGAAGTCAGTGCCATGGAGATCTCAGCCGAACCGAAGGTGCTGATATCCATCGAGTAGATCGAGCCGATGGTGCCGTAGGACGTGCCGATGATGCCGGAACTCGTCTCGATCGTGCCAGTCGAGGTCATGCCAAAGAGAACGTTACCCGTGGAGCTCGTGTCCAGGATGTAGTCCGTCGTCTTGACCGAGACATTGCCGTTGCCGTCGCGCACGAAGGTGGAAACCACGCTCTTGGTGCCGTCAGCGCCGGCAACCCAGTTTTCACCGGAGAAGGAAGCCGATTGCGCGATGCTCAGGAGCTGCTGCTGCAACTGGCCGATTTCTTCCTGGACCTTGGTCTTATCGACGCCCTTTTCTGTTGCCGCGACGATCTTCGCCTTGATCTCGCTGATCACGTCGATGGCGCTGTCCATGGCGGAGTAAGCGGTGTCGACCTTGGCGGCGCCGAGGCCGAGCGCATCCGAGACGGCGGAAAGCGCCTTGTTGTCCGAACGCATGGTCGTTGCGATTGACCAGTAGGCGGCGTTGTCGGACGCTTTTTCGACGCGATAACCCGACGATACGCGGTTCTGCGTAGCCTCGAGGCCGTCATTGATTCCGCGGAGTGTCTGAAGAGCGGCCATCGCCGCAACGTTCGTCAAAATGCTGGTCATGAAATGATTGCCCCTTGTTGGCAAATGGAAAAAAGGGACATTCCGGATAGCTACCGGGAACGGGGACCAGCCTCATGCCTGTTAACCGGTTTTTAAATTTGGTTAACCCGCCGTCTCGTTGACCAGAGAAAACAGCATTATGGTTAATCGATCGTTAACGGAAATAAAAAAGCCGCGCTCCATCGAAGCGCGGCTCGATTGTGTGGCGCCGCCGGAGATCGGCGGGCCGATGTTTCCGAGAGCTATTAGCCGCGGAACAGCGACAGGATGGTCTGCGACGAGGAGTTCGCGATCGACAGCGACTGGACGGCCAGCTGCTGCTGGGTCTGCAGAGCGCTGAGCTTGGAGGATTCTTCTTCCATGTTGGCATCGACGAGACGGCCAACACCGGAGTCGATCGAGTCGCTGAGAGCCGACACGAAGTTTTCCTGAAGCTCGATGCGCTTGGAGATCGAACCGAGAGCAGCACCGGCGCTGGTCATGGACTTCAGGGCCGATTCAACGTTGGTCAGAGCGGTCTGGATCTGGCCGAGGGTGAAGTTGGTGATGTCCATCGCGTAGACGGAACCGGTCGCACCATTCGAGGTGCCGAGGATGCCCGTGGAGGTTTCGACCGCGCCGTTGCTCATGCCGAACAGAACGTTGCCTGCGGAGCCGTCGTCGAGAATGTAGTCGGTCATCACGACCGAAACGGCGTTGGAGCCGTCACGGACGAAGGACGCAACGACACTCTTGGTGCCGTCAGCGCCGGCAACCCAGTTTTCACCGGAGAAAGAAGCCGACTGAGCGACGCTCAGGAGCTGCTGCTGCAGCTGGCTGATTTCTTCCTGGACCTTGGCCTTGTCGACGCCGTTTTCAGTGGCGGCAACCAGCTTGGCCTTGATGTCGCCGACGACGTCGATGGCGCTGTCCATGGCGGAGTAAGCGGTGTCGACCTTGGCGGCGCCAAGACCGAGAGCGTCGGAGACGGCGGACAGAGCCTTGTTGTCCGAACGCATGGTCGTTGCGATTGACCAGTAGGCGGCGTTGTCGGAAGCCTGGCCAACGCGATAGCCGGACGAAACGTGAGCCTGGGTCGTCTGGAGACCCTGGTTGATGCCACGGAGAGTCTGGAGGGCTGCCATTGCAGCGTTATTGGTGTTGATGCTCGTCATAGTTTGCTTGCCCCTTGTTGGCAGATTTTAAGAAGGGACATTCCGGATTTTCGGCCGGCCCACAGCGATCAGCATCATGCCTGTTAACCATTGTCGTTAAGGTCAACTCGCCGTTTCGATCGGGCTAGAAAACAGCAAGATGGTTAAGGAAAACTAAATCGGAAATGGAAATAGTGTAAAAATATCTGAGACTTAGAAAGTTTTTTATTAACCTTATATTAAAACATTTCGCGGCCGGGGATAACCCGGCCGCGAAACTTGGAAACCTGGTGCCGACCGCTTTTTAGCGGAAGAGCGACAGGATGTTCTGCGAAGAGGAATTCGCGATCGACAGCGACTGGATCGCCAGCTGCTGCTGGGTCTGCAGAGCGCTGAGCTTGGAAGATTCTTCTTCCATGTTGGCATCGACGAGGCGGCCGATACCCGAGTCGATCGAGTCGCTGAGCGCGGAGACGAAGTCGTCCTGGCTGTCGATGCGCTTGGAGAGCGAGCCGAGAGCAGCGCCGGCGCTGGTCATTGACTTCAGAGCCGCCTCAACATTGGTCAGAGCCGTCTGGATCTGGCCGGCGGTGAAGTTGGTGATGTCCATCGCGTAGATCGAACCGGTCGCACCATTCGAGGTGCCGAGGATACCCGTGGAGGTTTCGACTGTGCCGTTGCTCATGCCGAACAGAACGTTGCCTGCGGAGCCGTCGTCGAGAACATAGTCGGTCGTGGTGACCGAAACGGCGTTGGAGCCGTCGCGGACGAACGAGGAAACGACGCTCTTGGTGCCGTCAGCGCCGGCAACCCAGTTTTCGCCGTTGAAGGAGGCCGACTGCGCGATGCTCTTCAGCTGCTCCTGCAGCTGGCTGATTTCTTCCTGGACCTTGGCCTTGTCGACGCCGTTTTCAGTGGCGGCGACCAGCTTGGCCTTGATGTCGCCGACGACGTCGATGGCGCTGTCCATTGCGGTGTAAGCGGTATCGACCTTGGCGGCACCCATGCCGAGAGCGTCGGAAACAGCCGAGAGAGCCTTGTTGTCCGAACGCATGGTCGTTGCGATCGACCAGTAAGCAGCGTTGTCCGAAGCCTTTTCAACGCGGTAACCAGAAGAAACGTGGTTCTGCGTGCTGTTGAGGTTCTGGTTGACGCTGCGCAGCGTCTGCAGAGCAGCCATTGCGGAAGAATTGGTGTTAATGCTTGTCATAAATCTGTCCCCTGGAAACTAGATACAAAAAGGAGGACATACCGGACTGTAGTACCGGCGATGACGGACCAGCTTCATGCTACTTGGCGCCTGTTTGTTTGGCCCAAACCCGTCATGTCCAGGGCAATCTCGCAGCCATTGCTTGCCAACTTCTTAAAAATCTAGGTGTCGTGCCGGCGCCTTCCATCGCATAGTTAATATCGGCTGAATCTGTTTCTTCGCATGCTAACATACCGGGAAAGAAACCGTTTCCCCTCCCGAAAGGAAGCGTCTTCATCAGACGCACCGGTTTCAAGCAAGCTTCGGATGGCAATGTGGCAGGTGCCGGGATAGCACCATCGGATCATCCGACCGTTTTCGGGGAGGACGGTCCGTGCCTACGCCGGGCGATCGACAGCCATGCCAGAACATTTCCTTCACGGAGTTGGGTTTTGAACAGCAAAGTTTCGTTCTCTGCGGCATCCAGAGACTATCAGGCGGGCCGCTACACACAGTCCTTGGCGACGCTCAACCAGCTCATGGATATCCATCAGGACGCCAAGACCTACGCGCTGCTGGCCAAGAACCTCGTGCAACTCGGCTTCAAAGCCGATGCCGCGAAAGCCTATGGCCTGGCCGGCAATTGCGAAGGACCGAACGCCTACGAATATCAGAAACAGGCTGCCAAGCTCTACTACGAGACCGGCAACGAGGACGAAGCGCTGCTGATCGCCATGCGCAATCTCAGCAGGGCGCAGGAAGATGCCGAACTCGCCTTCATCATCACCGCGATCTATCTGAAGCGCCAGCAGCGGGATATCATCCGCCCGTTCAAGACGGTGCTGTCGGAAAGCATGAATCCCGATCACATGCGCCTGGCGGCCCTGCTGCTCAGCGACGATCTCAACGACGCAACCAACCAGACGCTTGCGCGCAATCTCTTCAAGCGTTTTCCGGGCAATCACGCCTTCCGCTTTCTCCATCTTGTTTTCGCCCGCGAATTCAACGATTTCGAAGAGGCAGCCAAGCATCGGGCGGTGATCGACGGGGCCCTGGCAAAGGGCGATCTCGAGATCCTGCGCAAGGACAACCCCTTCTATCATCTGCACTGGTGCGGCAACGAGGATTTCAACAGGTATGCAACGATTGGCACCACGCCGCTCAACCAGGAACGGATAGCTTTCCGCCGCAACCAGCCGCACACATGGTCAAACAAGATCCGGATCGGCTACATGTCGTCGGACTTCTGGGATCGCCACGCGACGATGAAGCTGTTGCAGCGCATCCTCGAGCTGCATGACAAGGACCGGTTCGAGGTGACGCTCTTCTGCCATACCGGGCCGGAATATCTGAAGCACAATGAGACCGATCGCAGCCGCTGGGGCAGGATCGTCGACATTCACGGCTTCTCCGACCAGGCGGTGCTGGCAGTCGTGCGCGAGCATAATATCGACATCATGGTCGATCTGAAGGGCCATACGTCAGGCAGCCGCGCGGCAGCCTTCAACCTGCCGCTTGCACCCGTCCATGTCGGCTGGCTCGGTTTTCCCGGCAGCACGGTCAACATCGACCTCGACTACGTCATCGGCGACCATTCCGTCCTGCCCGAAGTCGCAAAGCCGTTCTATCACGAGAAATTTTGCCGGCTGCCGGAGAGCTACCAGCCGAACGACCCGATGCATCGTCCGAAGCCGCGTCCGGTCACCCGCGAGCAGCTCGGCCTGCCGGAAGAGGCCTTCATATTTGCCTCGTTCAACGGCAACCGCAAAATCACGCCGGAGACGATCAACAGCTGGTGCCGGATCCTCAAGCGGGCGCCGAACAGTGTGCTCTGGCTGATGGCGAATACGCCGCGCAACCAGGCGAACCTGTTGAAGCACTTCCAGACGGCAGGCATCTCGCCCAAGCGGATCATCTTCTGCCCGCGCGCACCCTATGAACAACATATAGACCGCCAGCAGGCGGCCGACCTCGGCATCGACACTTTCCCCGTCAACGGCCACACGACCACCTCGGAGCAGCTCTGGGGCGGCCTGCCGGTTCTGACCGTGAAGGGTACCAATTTCGCCTCACGCGTCAGCGAGAGTCTGCTGAGAGCAATGGATCTGCCCGAGCTCGTTGCCGGCGACCTGCAGGCCTACGAGGATCTTGCCGTCGAGCTGGCGCAGAATCCCGGGCGGATCGCCGAATACAAGGCGCGCCTGAAGGAGAAGCGTTATATCGCGCCACTCTTCGACGCCGAACGTTTCTGCAATCATCTGGAGCAGGCCTACGAAATCATGGCCGACCGTGCCAAACAGCATCTCGCCCCAGAGCACATGGACATTCCGGCGCTGCCGCCACGCACCGCCCCTTTCGCTTCCGAGTAAGGGTTCGACTTGCATGGAAAACCCCGCCGGACCGCTCCGGCGGGGTTTTCTTGTGGCCAATGATGGGCGGCGGCGTATCAGCTGAACGAGCGCACCAGACTGCCGACGAGGAGGTTCCAGCCGTCGATCAGCACGAAAAAGAGAATCTTGAACGGCAGCGAGATCGAGGTCGGCGGCAGCATCATCATGCCCATCGCCATGGTGATGGTCGCGACGATGAGGTCGATGACGAGGAACGGCAGCACGACGAGAAAGCCGATCTCGAAGCCGCGGCGGATCTCGGAAATCATGAAGGCCGGAATCAGCACCCGGTAGTCGATCGGATCCGATGTCTGGATAGTCTGGCCGCGTTCGCGCGCCAGATCGACGAAGAGCGCCAGATCCTTGTCGCGGGTATTGGCCGCCATGAAGGTACGGAATGGTTCGCCGATACGCTGGACCGCCTCGGTCTCGTTGATCTGATTGGCAAGCAGCGGCTGCACGCCGTTCTGCCAGGCCTGATCGAAGGTCGGAGACATGACGTAGAAGGTCATGAACAGCGACAGCGACAGCAGGATCATGTTGGAGGGCGTCGAGGAGAGGCCCATGCCGGAGCGCAGGATCGAGAAAGCGATGATGAAGCGCGGGAAGCTCGTCACCATGATCAGGATGCCCGGCGCGACCGAAAGAATGGTCAGCAGGCCGAAGGTGCGGATGATCCAGGCGGCGACGGAGCCATCGACCGGCACATTCAACAAGTCAGTCGGCAGCTGCTGTGCCACCGCCAGTTCCGGTACCGCCATCATGGCGGCAAGGAAAATTATTAATCGAATCATTCGATGACAAATGTCCTGAACATGACCTTCGATACCCGCCCTTGCGAGCGAAGGTCAACACGTTCCTGAATGTCATCCTTGAGATATTGGAAGCCTCGCGGGCCCTCGATCTGCTGCAGCGAAACGGTCCTGATATAAGCGAGGATATCCTGATGAATATCCTCCGAAACCTTGACGTCAGGCGGCCCGTTGAACAGCAGCGCGACTTCCAGCCGCACCCAGTTTTCCGAGGGGTAGGCGAGGTTCGAGGTGATCGGTTCGAGCTGGACGACGTTATTGGCCTCGGTCGAGATGCGCGCCAGGCCTTCCTCGGCCTTCTTCTTGGCTTCGGCCTCCTTGGCCTGTTCGGCCTCCTTGGCGCCCTTGATCTCGGGCGCGACGATCGTGCCGACCGCCCAGCCGCCGCCGGCGCCGAGCAAGGTCAGGATGGCGACGCCGATGATCGTCATCAGCGGGCCGGATTTCTTCTTCGGTTGACCTGCGCTTAAGTCTGCGTCTGCCATCGTCGTTCGGCCTCAAAGCGGCGAGAAAAGGTCGACGGCCTGCTGGCCGCGCGGAGGCTGCTGCACTTCCATCAGGCGGCCGCGGCCGCCATAGGAGATGCGGGCTTCGGCGATCTTGTCATAGGAGATCTGGTTTTCGGCGTTGACGTCCTGCGGACGCACGATACCGGCGACGTTCAGGATGCGCAGCTCCTGGTTCAGGCGCACCTCCTGCGAGCCTGATATGACGAGGTTACCGTTTTCGAGAATGCCGGTGACGACGGCCGCGACCAGAAGGGTGATCTTGTCGGTGCGCTCGATCTTGCCCTTGCCGTCAGTGCTGGTGTCGGAGCCGTAGGTCAGGTCGGTCTTGGATTCAGGCGTCCAGCCGAAAATCTGGGCGTTGATGTCCCAGTTCATGCCGCTCGAATTCGTTCGGCTGCGGTTGGTCTCGTTGTCGAAGGAGGCCTTGTCGTTGATCTGGATGTCGACGGTCAGGATGTCGCCGACGTTGAGCGCGCGTGCGTCCTTGAACAGGGCGGCCTGCGAATCGCTCCACAGCGAATAACCCTGCGCGACGGCGCGCGGCTGCTTCGGATAGAGCGCCATCTGCGGCGTCTGGCCATAGGCAAGGCCGCTACCGATCGGGCTCATGGCGGGCGCGCGGCCGATCTCGCTGACCGCCGTCGGAGACTGGCAGCCTGCAAGGAGTGCGAGAGCGGCGATCGCGGCCGGGAAACGCATGTTCATGAAGGATCCTTCGACGTATTGGGATCGGACGCACTGGCGATGACGCTGGCGATGGAGGCTGCTTTCTGCGGGTCCATCTCGTTGAGGATGAGGCTCGACTGGCGCGGGCCGAGCCGCATGATCACGGCGGAGGCCACCTCGATCTTCATATCCTGCAGCTGGAGCGCCGCCGCGTCCGGCTTCATCTTCCTGTAGATTTCGGTGAGACCGGCTTCCGCCTGCTTCAGGAAATCGTCGCGCCGCTTCAGCCAATCCTGATATTCGGCCTTGCGCTTGTCCATCTCCGCCATGCGGGCGTCGATGTCGGCGCGAAGCCTTTCCAGTTCCTGCTTCTGCAGGAGGTAACGCTGGTCGCGGGCGGGATCGGCAATGTTGGTGCAGAATTGCCTGATCTCGTCCTCAGACGTGATGTCTCCCTCCGGGTGCTGCTGCGCGAAGGCGCCGGGGATCGACAGAAGGATGAGGCCTGCTGCCGGGAGCGCCAGCCGGCGCAGCAATTGCAAGACCGTCAGGTCGGTGTTCAGGATCGTCTTCATTGCAGCACAAGCTCCGCCTGCAGGGCGCCCGCCGATTTGATGCCCTGGAGAATGGCGATGATGCCATCCGGTTTCACACCGATATTGTTGAGGCCGGCGACAAGGGTCCTGAGGTCGGGACCGTCGATGATAGCGACGCGTCCGCCGGTCTGCTCAGCCGCGATATCGGTCTGCGGCTGGACCGCGGTCCGGCCGCGCGAGAAAGGTTCAGGCTGGATGATCTGCGGCGTCTCGGTGACCTGGACCGTCAGCGTGCCGTAGCTGACGGCGACCGGCGAGACGCGGACATCGGAGCCGATGACGATTGTTCCGGTGCGCTCATTGATCACAACCTTGGCCGGCGTATCGGTTTCGACGATGAGGTTTTCGACATCCGCCATCAGCCGGGTGAGATCGGCCTGGCGCGGCTTCTGGATCACCACTTCCTGCGAATCCTTGGCTTCGGCGACCGGGCCGCCGAAGCGGGCCGAGGCATAACCGTTGACGATGTCGGCAATGCGGATCGCCGTCGAGAAGTCGGGATTGCGCAGCTGCAGCACGAGATTGACCGAATCCTTGAAGCGGGAGGGCAACTCACGTTCGATAATGGCGCCGCCCGGCACGCGGCCGGCGGTGGTCACACCTTCGGTCACGATCGCCGCCTGGCCTTGGGCCTGAAAGCCGGAGACGATGACGGCGCCCTGCGCGACGGCGTAGATCTGGCCGTCGGCTCCGGAAAGCGAGGTCATGACGAGCGTGCCGCCGCGCAGCGACGTCGCGTCGCCGAGCGAGCTGACCGTCACGTCGATACGGCTGCCGGGGCTTGCGAACGGCGGCAGGTTCGCGGTGACCATCACGGCGGCGGTGTTCTTGGCGCTGGACTGGCCGCCCTGCGTCGAAATGCCGAGATTCTGCAGCATCGCCCGCATCGACTGCTCGGTGAAGGGCGACGACCGGAAGCCGTCGCCGGTGCCCTGCAGACCGACGATGAGGCCATAACCGATCAGCTGATTGTCGCGGCCGGCCTGGAGAGAGGCGATATCCTTGATGCGCGACGTCAGCGCCCAGGCCGGAGCGACGTCGGCCAGGCTCATGGCGAGAACCGCGGCAAGGGTCAGGAAACGGAACAACAATCTCATTTTGCCCTCACATGGACCGTGCCGTCGGCAAGCACCGTGCCGCTGACGATGACGCCGGAATCCATATTGCGCGCGCGGATGAGCTGCCCGGTGGCGCCGTCTTCGAGCGGCGTGCCGGCGGCCGAGATTGTCATCGCGCCCAGAGAGAAGACCAGGCGGATCGAAGAGCCGCGCGTCACCGTATAGGGTTCGCGCAGACCCGAAACCGCGATCGTGCGGCCCGGCAGCAGCGTGCGCTTGGAGACCAGGCCTTCGACCTGGGAGATCGATTTGGCAAAATCGCCGGCAAGGTTGGGGTTGGTGACCTCGACCTCCTGAAGCTGGCTGGCCGATAATGTATCCCCGGGGTAGATGATTGTCGTCGGGACGACGGCATAGCCCATGCCGGCGTCGGCGCCTGCGGGCATGACGATGCCCGCGACTGCGATCATGGCTGCCGCCATCCATCCCGAGATGTGTCCTGCCCGGCAAAACATCATGTTTCGGCCCTTCCCTTTACTTCAGGTTCTTGCTGACGATGGAGGCCATTTCATCAGCGGTAGTGATCACCTTGGAGTTCATTTCGTAAGCGCGCTGGGCCGATATCAGCTCGGTGATTTCCTTCACCGGATCGACGTTCGAGGACTCCAGATAGCCCTGCTTCATGTAGGCGAAGCCTTCCTCGTCGGGATTGCCGACGACGGCCTCGCCGGAGGCGGCCGTTTCCTGGAAGAGGTTGTCGCCGATCGGCTGGAGGCCCGCCTCGTTGACGAAGTCGGCAAGCGTCAACTGGCCAAGCACGGTCGTATTGGTCTGCCCGGGCAGCTTGACCGACACTTCGCCGGAGCGGCTGATGGTCAGTTCGGTCGACCCCTGCGGAATGGTGATGCCGGGAAGGACTTCATAGCCATCGATCGTGACGAGCTGGCCCTGGTCGTTCTTGTTGAAGGCGCCGGCGCGGGTATAGAGCGTGGTGCCGTCGGTCGACTGGATCTGGAAGAAGCCCTTGCCGATCAGTGCGATGTCGAGATCGTTGCCGGTCTGGGTGAGTTCGCCCTGGAGATGCAGATTGCGCACCGCAGACGTCTGAACGCCGAGACCGATATTGGCGCCTTCGGGAACGACGGCCTGGTTGGCGCGGTTGGCGACGCCCTTGGCGCGTTCGGTCTGATAGAGCAGATCCGTGAACTCGGCGCGGGCGCGCTTGAAGCCTGTGGTGTTGATGTTGGCGATGTTGTTCGCGATAACTTCCAGGTTGGTCTGCTGGGCATCCATGCCCGTTGCTGCAATGGCGAGCGCTCTCATGTGTTCGTCCTCAAATCAGTTACATCTGCATCTTGGTGACTTCGAGAAAGGCCGAGACGATCTTGTCGCGGATGGCAATCGCAGTCTGCAGCGTCTGCTCGGCCTGGAGCATGGAATCGACGACTTCACGGGTCGTCGCCGTGCCCTTGATGCCGGCAAAGGACATGCTTTCGGCGCCCTTCAGACTGTTGACAGCCTCGGTCGCCATGTTGCCCATGACGGATGCGAAGCTCATACCGTTGGCCGCACCCGCGGTGCCCGGCATGGTCGTTGCGGACGCTGAGGCGGAATTTTCGGTGTCGACGGCGCCGAGCGCACGAGTCATCGAAAGGTTGCTGACATTCTGGACGCTGCTGATCATTTATTATTGGCTCTTCAGAAGATCGATCGTGGACGAAATGAGGTCGCGGGTCTGCTTGATGGTCTGCAGGTTGGCGTCGTAGGAGCGGTTGGCTTCACGCATGTCGGCCATCTCGACCAAGATGTTGACGTTCGGCAGCTTGACGACGCCCTTCTGGTCCGCAGCCGGGTTGCTGGGGTCGAATTCGGTGCTGAAATCACCTTCGTCGACGCCGACCTTCTTGACGTTGACCATCTCGACGCCGCTCGCGCGGTCCATCTGCTGGCCGAAGGTAATCGTCTTGCGGCGATAGGGGTCGGCGCCGGGCGTGTCGCCGGTCGAACGGGCGTTGGCGATGTTTTCCGAGACGATGCGTAGACGCGTCGATTGCGCCTCGAGCCCCGAACCGGCAATTTTCATAGCGGCGGAAAGCGGATCCATGACAATTACTTCCTGACGGTCATCAGCATCATGCGGTTGAAGGAGCTGACCAGCGAGGTGTTCAGATCGTACTGGCGTTTGATGTCGCCCGACTTCGAAAGCTCCTCGGCCAGTCCGACGGTGTTGCCGGATTCCTGAATGCCGATCTCCTGGTCGAGCGCGGCGTCCTTGACGTCGATATCGCCGCTGACGCTGAAATCGTTGCCGCTCAGATGCGCCGGATTGGTGCGCGCCATGGTGATGTCGGACCTGTCCAGGACGGCGTCAAACGGCGTGACGTCCTTGGCGCGAAATTTCGGGGTATTGGCATTCGCGATATTGCCGGCAACAACCTGCTGACGGATCGTCAGCCATTCCGCCTGTCGCGAAGCCAAGTCGAAAAGTTGGATCGGTTGCATGAGAACTCTCCGTTTTTACTAGCCCGAACCTAGTGCGGTAATCTTGCGTGGGACTTACCGGAAATCGGGCTTGGAGGCGCTTTCGGCCGGGCCGTATAAGAGAAAGGGCTCCTGCCGGTCTGTGGCGGAGCCCCTGTTGCCTTCGGCCTTTGAAGCGGTTCAGTCGTTCTTGTAGATCTCACCCTTGGAGGTGATGATCACCCACTTGCCGTCCCGCTGCTCCAGCGTCGCAAGACGGCTTTCGTCGGGCAGGACCGAGCCGATGCGCACGACATACATGCCCGAGGGATCCTCGATCAGCGCCCGGCCGTTGGAGACATGCAGCAGACGGAAGGAAGACTTGCCAGGGAAAGGCTGATCTTCCAGCATGTCGCCGCCATCACGCGCCTTGCCGAGATCGGAGACCGTTGCCGTTGTCAGCGGATCGACTGTCGGAACCTTCTTGGCCGCCTCGTTCTTGTTGACCATGGCCAGCGGCGAGACGCTGAATACGTTGCGGGCCGGCCAATCCGGCAGTTCGCGCGAATTGCTGCTGGCGGCGACGTTGATGCCGAACTTGTCGGCGTTGAAGAAGACGTACCAGGGGAAAAAGGCCGAAGCGCCGGCAAGCGCCAGGCCGGTGTAGGTGAGAAACCGATCCAGCATGGCGCCCTTCCTGCGCTGCTTCAGCGAAGCGATGCGTTCGTCGTCGAATTCAGCCACGCCTATCTCCTTTGGATGGGTGCGCCCTGATTGCCCATGCCGGCTGCCGCCTTCAGCGCGCCGGCGAGATCAGCAAAGGCGTCGACCGACTCACGATCGCCCGGCGCCTGTTTCAGGACGTCGTAAATGATGGGGACCTGCTTGACCGCCATGTCGAGATCGGGATCGGCGCCCTGGCGGTAACCGCCGATCAGGCGCAGGTCTCGCGTCTCCTCAAAGCGGTGGATCAACACTTTCAGCCGCGACACCAGCTTTTCCTGGTCCGGCGTCCAGGCCTTACGGGCAAGACGCGAGATCGAGGCGAGCGGATCGATTGGCGGATAACGCCCTTCTTCGGCGAGGCTGCGCTGCAGGACGATATGACCGTCGAGGATGCCGCGCGTCGAATCGGCGATCGGGTCGTTATGATTGTCGCCGTCGACGAGGATCGAGATGATCGCGGTGATCGTACCTGCATCCTCGGGGCCTGGACCGGCGCGTTCGAGCAGGCGCGGCAGTTCGGTGAAGACCGACGCGGGATAGCCGCGCGCGATCGGCGGCTCACCGGAGGCGGTTGCCACCTCGCGGATCGCGTGGGCGAAACGGGTAACACTGTCGACGATGAAGAGGACGTTCTCGCCCTTGTCGCGGAAGTGCTCGGCAATGGTGATTGCTGTCAGCGGTGCCATCTTGCGCAGCATCGGGCTCTCGTCGCTGGTCGCGACGACGGCGATCGCCTTCTTCATATTGCTGCCGAGTGTATCCTCGATGAATTCGCGCACCTCACGGCCGCGTTCGCCGACGAGCGCGATGACGACCTTGTCGAAGGCATCGGCGCGGGCGAGCATGGACAAAAGCGTCGACTTGCCGACGCCGGATCCGGCGAAAATGCCGAGGCGCTGCCCGAGGCAGAGCGGCGAGAAGATATCGATCGCGCGCACGCCGGTCTTGAAGCCGGTCCCGACGCGCTGGCGGGTCATCGACGGCGGCGCGGTGTTGGAGATGGAGCGGCGATCGAGGCCCTCGACGATCGGACCCAGCCCGTCGATCGGCTCGCAGAGCGAGTTGACGGTGCGCCCGCACCAGCTGTCGGACGGCGAAATACGGAAGGCGCCCTTGCGGATGACGGTATCATGGATGCCGATCGGCTCGCCGGGTTCGATCGGGCAGACGTAGATCAGCTCCGGCTCGACACGAACGACCTCGCCGAGATGGACGCCGGAGGCGGATTTATGCGCCACGAACTCGCCGAGACGAACATGGCGGGAAAGACCGCGAACGGTGTAGTGGCCGGCGGCAATGGTCTGCACGCGGCCGCCATGGGCAACCGCGAACTCGGGCGATGCATATTGCTCGATGAGACCCGCCAGATACGCCAGCTTCGGGGAAAGGCCGTCCTCGGACAGTAGCGTGCTCATGCTTCAATCCCACCCGAAAACGCGACGCATTTTCGGTCTTTGTTCTTATGCATGTCGTCCTCCCCAAACCGCCGCACACTTTTGGGCGAAAGGCATTAGCGGCTGCCCCCGAGCGTCTGGACGGCTTGCTTGAACGAATCCTCGCTGTCGCGCATCAGCGACGAGATGCTTTCAAAGGCGCGGTTGACTTCGATCAGCTGGGTGATCTCGCGCATGGCATTGACGTTGGAGTTTTCCAGATAACCCTGCTCGACGCCGACATTGAAGTGGTCCACCACGGCGCGCGGCTGATCGGTGGTCATGATGCCGCTGTTTTCGTAGCGCAGATAACCCTTGCTGATATCGGCCTCGAACAGCCCGAGCGATCCGACCTGCCGGCCTGACTGATAGATGACGCCGTCGGCGCCGACCGCCGGCTCGCCGGCTTTCGTATCGAGCTGGATCGGCGCGCCGGCAGCGTCGAGAACCGGATATCCCCGGATCGAGACGAGCTCGCCGGTTTCTTTCAGGGTGAAGCGGCCGTCCCGCGTCAGCACACGGCCGGCCGGCGTGTCGAGTGCAAACCAGGCATCGCCCTTGACGGCGAAATCGAGCATGTTGCCGGTGTGTTGCAGTTCGCCGTTCTGCTCGTTGAGATAATCATTGCCCTGGGAGACGAAGGCAACCTTCGTGTTCAGCTTGTTCTTGGTGGCCGCCACCATCTCGTCGAACTTCACCTCGGTGGCGCGAAAACCGGTCGTGTTCACGTTGGCCATGTTGTCCGCGATGGTGTTCAGGCGCTTTTCGAGCGCCATCTGCGACGACAGAGAAACGTAAAGACCGGATTGCATGTCGGAAAGCTCCAAGCATTGGCGATGAACGGAACGAAAAGCCGGGCGCCGTCTGATCTGGTTTCGGCCGGAATTTCGCTGAGGCGGCATCTCAGAAACGGGCGCGAACGCCCATTCGTCTCCTTCAGATTGACGGCAGATGCTTGCGCGAAGCTGGCACGCTGAAATGCCGGCATGCGGCCTTTTCATCAGCCTCACGCAAGGCAGAAACCCTATCCGTCTCAAAGAAAAGCAACGTTCAGATTGGGCTGACGATGAACATCATTATCGGATTTATAGTGACCTGCGGCTGTATCGTCGGCAGCTTCATGGCGATGGGCGGCCACGTGGAGGCTCTGTTCCAGCCCTTCGAATTCGTCATCATCGGCGGCGCGGGTCTCGGCAGCTTCATCATGGCAAACCCGATGAAGGTGGTGAAGGATTCCGGCAAAGCGCTCGGGGAAGCTTTCAAGCACGCCGTGCCGAAGGAGCGCAATTATCTCGACACGCTGGGCGTGCTCTATTCGCTGATGCGCGACCTGCGCACCAAGTCGCGAAACGAAATCGAAGCCCATATCGATAATCCGGGCGAATCGGCGATCTTCCAGCAAGCGCCCACGGTTTTGAAGAACAAGGAACTGACGGCCTTCATCTGCGATTACGTCCGCCTGATCATCATCGGCAACGCGCGCAGCCACGAAATCGAGGCGCTGATGGATGAAGAGCTCAACACCATCATGCACGACAAGATGAAGCCCTACCACGCGATCCAGATCATGGGCGACTCTTTCCCGGCGATCGGTATCGTCGCGGCTGTTCTCGGCGTCATCAAGGCGATGGCCCACATCAACGATTCGCCCGAAGTGCTCGGCCACCTGATCGGCTCGGCGCTGGTCGGCACCTTCCTCGGCATTCTGTTGTCCTACTGCCTTTGCTCGCCGCTGGTCTCCCAGATCAAGGTCGTCCGCAACAAGCAGCATCGCCTCTACGTCATCGTCAAGCAGACCCTGCTTGCCTATATGAACGGCTCGGTGCCGCAGGTCGCTCTCGAATACGGCCGCAAGACGATCTCGGCCTACGAGCGGCCGTCCATTGACGCCGTCGAACAGGAAATGATGAACCCAGGCGGCGAGAACAAGGCGGCTTAAATGACGAGCAATGCTTCGCACCACAACCCGGCAATGGATCCTGCGCTTCTCGCCAAGCTGACCGGCGGGCTCGGCGACAGAGGCAGGGTTTCCAAGATCTGCAGCTCCTTCGGAGAGGTTTACAGCGAATTCTTTCCCGATGTCATCAAAAGCGAAACCGGTCTCGACGTAACGGTCAACTATCTCGGCTGCGAGATCGGATACAAGAACCACCTGATCGATGATCTCAGCGCGAACGTGACGCTCGTCGACATGATGCTGCGCAACTGGTCGCAGAACGTCACGCTTGCCTGCGGCAATGGTTTCGTCATCACGCTAATGGAACACCTGCTCGGCGCCACCGCCGATACGATCGAGGAACCGGCCGACCGGCTGCTCTCGATCATCGAACTCGATCTGGCGGTCATGGTCTTCGACAAGATCGCCAAGGTGCTGCGCTCGGCGGTCAACGCGCCGGGCGGTTTCGAACCGAGCCTTTCGGCCCCGCACGCCCATGACACGCGCCCCCGGCCGGCGGAAGACAAGCCGGATGAATTCGCCGCCGCCATCAGCATGTCGATCACGCTCGCCGGCATCGTTTCGGAATTCTCGTTGATCGTTCCGCAAACGGCGCTGCTGAAGACCAAGGTAACGCCGCCGAAGCCGAAGCGTCAGGCCGGTGGCGCCTCTCCGGAATGGACCGAACAGCTCGGCGATCAGGTCCGCCGCTCGCATGTCACGCTTGAGGCCAGAATCAGCCTGCAGGACCTGACGCTGCGCACGATATCGAAGCTGATGGTCGGCGACGTCATCCCCTTCCGCGACACCGGCGAGGTACGCGTCGAGGTCAGCGCCAACAGCAAGGAATTGTATATCTGCGAGTTTGGCCGTTCAGGCGAAAATTACATGGTACGCGTCAAGGATACGGTGAACTCGGATGACGAACTCATCCGTCATTTGATGAAATAATCGGTTCTCTGGCTTTTGGGCTGCAAAGGCAGTTTGAGGCAAGTTTCAACTGGAATAGTGATTTCATGGCTACGAAGAAAACACAGCAGAACAGCGACCTCTCCCTGGATGTGCCGGGCAGCGAAGCGGATCTCGAGCAGGCGATCGACGATCTGCGCGGCGTGCTGAAGCAGGATGCCGATGGCGACCTGTCGCAGTTTGGCGGCGACCTGGAGAATGATGCCTTCGGAGCAGGAACGGATCTGGCGGCCTTTGGCGGCGAGATTTCGGATTCCCCTTTCGGCGGCGACGATTTCGGCGGCGATTTCGGCGCTGGCAATGCCAGCCCGGCTGCAGGCATGGATTTCGGCGGCAGCTCTTCGTTCGAGGCGGCGCCGGCGCCGCTCGGCAGCGCGCTGACTTCGAACTTTGAACTGATCATGGACATTCCGGTCGATGTCCAGATCATGCTCGGCACCAGCCGGATGCAGGTTTCCGGCCTGATGAATCTCAACGAAGGAGCGACGATCGCGCTCGACAAGAAAATCGGCGAACCTGTCGAGATCATGGTGAACGGCCGCAGGATCGCACGCGGCGAGATCACGGTGCTTGATAATGACGACACCCGGTTCGGCGTGAAACTGATAGAAGTTTTGAGTACAAAAAAAGCCTGATCCCTGTGGGGACGGAGAGGTTAGACCATGATGGACTTTGACGATTTCGGCGGCGCGCTAGCCGGGAAACCGTTGACCCAGGCTGAAAAGGCGGCGGCGGTCCTTCTCGCCATGGGAAAGGGCGTTGCCGGCCGGCTGTTGAAATATTTCACCCAGGCCGAGCTGCAGACTATTATCGCATCTGCCCAGTCGCTGCGCGCCATTCCGCCGGACGAACTGCTGTCGCTCGTCTCCGAGTTCGAGGACCTCTTCACCGAGGGCGCCGGACTGATGGACAATGCCAAGGCGATCGAGGCCATTCTGGAAGAAGGCCTGACGCCGGACGAGGTTGACAGCCTGCTCGGCCGCCGCACGGCCTTCCAGGCCTACGAGACCTCGATCTGGGATCGCCTCAGCGAGGCGGAGCCGGCATTCGTCGCGCAGTTCCTGCTGCGCGAACATCCGCAGACCGTCGCCTACATCCTTTCGATGATGCCCTCCTCCTTCGGCGCCAAGGTGCTCCTGCAGCTTCCCGACAACCGTCGCGCCGACATCATGAACCGCACGGTCAACATGAAGGCCGTCAGCCCGAAGGCTGCGCAGATCATCGAAAACCAGGTGATGACGCTGCTTGCCGAAGTCGAGGCGGAACGCAACGCAGCCGGCTCGACGAAGGTCGCCGATCTCATGAACGAGCTCGACAAACCGCAGGTCGACACGCTGCTCACCTCGCTCGAATCGATCAGCCGCGAATCGGTCAACAAGGTCCGGCCGAAGATCTTCCTCTTCGAGGACCTGATGTATATGCCGCAGCGCAGCCGCGTGCTGCTGCTTAACGACATTTCGACCGACGTGCTCACCGTCGCGCTGCGCGGCTCGCCGGCCGAGATCCGCGAATCGGTTCTCTCCGCCATCAGCCCGCGCCAGCGCCGCATGATCGAATCGGATCTGCAGAGCGGCATGGGCGGGGTCAATCCGCGCGAGATCGCCATTGCCCGGCGCGCCGTGGCACAGGAAGCGATTCGCCTGGCCAACTCAGGCCAGATCGAGCTCAAGGAGAAGGAAGGCGACGCTTCGGCAGCGGCCTGATCTTGCGAGACTGTTGACAAATCCGGCCGCCTGAAAGGCGGCTGTTGATCACCGTGCAACAGGCGACTACCCTTCATCGATAGGCCGCGCTCTATAGCGTGTCGCAGAAAACCCGGTTTTCACGACGCGCTACAGCTCTTTGTTTTGATGCATGTCGTCATCCCAAAACCGCTGCCCTTGGGTGGCATGCATTCGCTGCGGCCTGTTTCTTTGACGGAGGGCCGCGACTTGGCAGACGATGACAAGGACAGCAAAACAGAAGCCCCGACCGCGAAAAAGCAAAGCGATGCCGCGGAAAAGGGCAATGTGCCGTTTTCGCGCGAGCTGTCGATCTTCGCGACCATCCTTGCCACCTTCATTTATCTGGTGTTCTTCCTTCCCGAAAGCGTTGGGCGCATGAGCGAAATGCTGCGCGATATCTTCGAGCAGCCCGATCAATGGAAGATCGAAACGGGGCCGGATGTCCTGGCGCTCTTCGTGCGGCTCGGCTGGGCATTCGCTGCGCTGCTGGCGCCTGCCTTCATCCTGCTCATGGTCTTCGGCATCGCCTCGTCGATCTTCCAGAACCTACCGACACCTGTGCTGGAACGCATCAGGCCGCAGGCCTCGCGCATTTCACCGATCAAGGGCTGGTCACGGCTCTTCAGCCTGCCCGGCCTCGTCGAGTTCGGAAAGTCGCTGTTCAAGGTTGTTGTCGTCGGGGTGATTCTGTTCTTCGTGCTGAGGAGCGAATATTTCGGCTCGATCGACGCGATGTTCTCCGATCCGCAGACCATCCTCGTCAGGATGATGACGGCGATGCGCAAGATCATCGTCGTCATGCTGGTCGCCACCGCGATCGTGGCGATCGCCGATCTTTTCTGGACGCGCCATCACTGGTTCACCGAACTCAAGATGACGCGCCACGAAGTGAAGGAAGAAAACAAGCAGGCGCAGGGTGATCCCTTCGTCAAAAGCCGCCAGCGCTCGCTGATGCGCGACCGCGCGCGCCGGCGCATGATCGCCAACGTGCACCGCGCAACGCTCGTCATCGCCAACCCGACGCACTACGCCGTGGCGCTGCGTTACGCGCGTGAGGAGAACGACGCTCCGGTGGTGCTGGCGAAGGGCCAGGACCTCATTGCGCTGAAGATCAGAGAGATCGCCGAGCAGAACGGCATCCCGGTGTTCGAAGATCCGCCACTTGCACGCTCCATGTTTGCGCAAGTCTCGGTCGATAGTGTCATACCGTCAGTCTTCTATAAGGCCGTTGCGGAGCTCATACACAGGGTCTACGCCGCAGACGCCAAGAACAAACGGGTAAGATAAGCCGAATGAAAAAATGCCCTCACTCTGCCCAGCGTGAAAAGATCCTCGCAGACGCGATCAGCCCGGTCGCCACTGAACTGCGCCTTCTGGATGCCTCTGACCTTATTTCACTGCTGCGCTTCGAGTATTACGGCAATCTGGCCGATCTCGTCGCTTCGGCCGCGGAGCTTTTCTTTCATCCGGGCACGGTCAATTTCGGCCTGGGCGGAAACTATACCCTGGAATGGGGCGGCAAGCCGGAAGTCGTTCTCGACCTGGAAATCAAGCCGCGCGGCGTCACCGTCTATGCCCAGCTCACCCTTGCCGAGGACCATGCCGGCATCGAAATCAATCACATCGCCTTCCAGAATCCCTCTCCCGACCCCGACGAGAATACCGTTTTCCTGGAAAGGAGCCTTCGGCAAGCCCGCTACAGCGTGAAACCACCGCGCGCATTCGCCAGCTGATCGCCGCCAATCAATCAAGCCTTTGCGCCGTCTTTCGTGAAAGGCGGCGGACGTTGCCTCAGCTGATGTAGCCGAGCCGGATCGCCTTGGCGATCGCCTGGATGCGGTTGACAGAATCGAGCTTGATCGTCGCCGAGCCGAGATAGGCGTTGACCGTGTGCACGGACAGGCCGAGCTTTTCGGCGATCTCTTCGCTGATGCGACCATCGCCGGCAAGCTGAAGACAGGCGATCTCGCGCTCGCTCAGCGCCTCGGCGGCGCCCGTGCGGCGTTCGTCGAGCGAGAGTAGGTCCATCATGATATGGCAGCAGCGGCCGTGAAGCTCGACGATCATGTCGCTCGAAGGATCGATATCATCGCCCGTAAACAGGATGAAGCCATTGCCGACGGCGCCGAGCCGCACCGGAAAGGCAAGACCTGAAAAAGGCAGGATGCCGTCCTTCAGGCGCGTCATGAACGGCGCGAAGTCGGCGGGGCCGGGGGCCGCCCGGTCGTGAGCACCGGCCCATGAAAGCGGCAGCAGCGACTTTTCGATATGATCGAGAAGGATATCGCCATAGGCATCCGTGAAGGCCTTGCCGAAACCGGCATTGGAAGATCCCCAGTTCTCGAGTTCGCAGACGAGGCGCTGCTTTGCAGGCAGGCCGGAGCCGCTGACGCGATAGATTGCGAAGCCTTGAGCATCGGCGAGTTTCTGCATCGCGATCAGCCGCGGAAAAAGATCGGACCGGCTGGAAATCCTGTTCACCCGCACCATGCGCAGCGGATCGGCGCCATTCATCAGCCTGCTTGATGGATGCCCCATGAATCCCCCTAGACGAGATTGTTGCGGACAGCGAAAGCAATCGCCTCCGACCGGGTCTTGGTTGCCGTCTTGCGCATCACGCTGGTGATATAGTTGTTGATCGTGTTGCGGGAGATTCCGAGGATCATCGCGATCTCGTCGCTTGTCTTGCCCTCGGCGATCCAGAACAGGCATTCCAGCTCGCGGTCGGTCAGTTCGAAATCGCGGTCGACCCTGGCGCCGCTGCAGCGCAGGAAGCTCGCGACATAACCGGCAAGCAGGCCGACATCCCGCAGCCGCTCGGGCGACAGGATGAACCCTTCGCCGAACAGGAACATCAAGGCCAACCGCGAGCGGCCGACATTGAAGGTCAATGAACAATATTGGCGGCTGGCGCCCTCCGGCACGCCGGCGCTCTCAGGCAGCAGCGCAAAATTCGGCTGAAGGACCTGCATGCATTTTTCCAGCTCGGTGGAGCGGGCATAGCCGCTGACGAGATTGTTGGCGATGTCCTTGACGAGGTCGAAGGGCCAATCCGAGGAGACGACGAAATCGAGGCCGCTTTCCTGGATGAGATCACAACGCGCCAGCAGATAGTGCGAAGCGCCGACATATTCCGTTAGGGCGCGCAAACCGGACTGCAACCTGCCAGTGCCGGCGACACTGTGCAGCCGCTGGATCAGCTCATCGCGCGGCAACAGAGCCGGCGCCACTGCGCTTGCGAAATTCATCATCTGCCTCTCGCCTTTGCTCGCCTGAAATATGTTCATATCCATTGGCAACGTCCTGCGGCTGAGAAACGATCACACCCGGTGCAACGACAGTTTTTCTGTAAAGGATTCAATTCATGTCTCGCGGGAATCCCATTTCGAATCACCCAAGGGTAAGCCAGCCGATGTAAAGTACCATCTCCGACTTCTAGGGATTTACTTTTGCCGCCGTACATGCCCTGATTCGAATGCCGCTCATGCCTCTCGAGACATCGTCGAGGCTACGGTGATTCTAGCTGTACCGCAACTTGATTCGCGTTTTACGCGAGTGGGCTCCGCAGCTTTATCCACCTCGCTGAACGCGTCCTACCGACCTTTGCCGGGACCGGCAAGCCCCTTACGGGAAAGCCTGGCACGAACATGAAAAAGGCCGGTTTCCCGGCCCTTTCTCATGCTGCCTCGTCGATTGCCCATTTCCGGAGGATTTTCGCGGCGCGCTCCTCGTTGATCTCGACCATGCGGGCGAGCTTTCGTTCCGGGCCTTCCTTGACACGGCGGTTGAAGTTGCCGTCGTCGTCGCCGAGGCTGAGCAGATCCTCGGTGCTGTCGAAGCCGAAGTCGGATCCGAAGCCGTCCATGAGAGCGCCCCCAGGCGCCCCTGCCGCCGGCGCGAAGTCCGGGAGCTCGAGCCCCGCCGCTTCCGGCGTGGCGTCGCCGAGAACCGCGCCTGCACCGTTGCCGCTGACGCTGCGGACCAGCGGACGCAGGCCCATCCAGACCACCACGAAGGCAACCGCGACGAAGGCGAGCGAGTTGATGATGCCGGCGAGATTGCGGCTCAGCATGTCCATGACCCGGACACCGCCGGTGGCGTCTTCGAGCAGCTGATTTTCGAGGAAGTCCATGGCCGTGACGGTGACGACGTCGCCGCGCTTGGCGTCGATGCCGGCGGCCGAAGCGACGATCTTCTGCATTTCGGCGAGATAGGCGTCGACCTTGGCCTGATCGGCAGGCTCGCCGACCATCTTGGCGATGCGGCCCTTGTTGACGACCACGGCGATGGACAGCTTTTCGACCTTATAGCTGTTGCGGGTCGTCGCCGTCGTCTTGCTGTTGATTTCGTAATTGGTCTGCTCTTCGCGCTTGTCGGACTTGTCCTGCGATTCCGGGCCACTGGCGCCGCCGGCGTCGGGGGCTGCCTGAGGAATGTTCTGTTCGACCGTCGTCGCATTGTCGGACTGCTTCTGCTGCGACTGCTGAGCTTCCTTCGTCGAGCGCACCGAGCGTTCGACTTTGGATTCTGGATCGTAGGTCGTTTCCTGGATCTGCTGAGCGTCGGTGTTCAAGTCGGCGGTGACGCTGGAGCGGAAGTTGTCCATGCCGAGGAACGGCGCCAGCGCCTTGTCGATGTTGGATTCGACTTCCTGCTGAACGTTCTGGACGATGTTAAGCGAGCGGTTCAGCGAGCTGTTGCTCGCCTCGTCGCCGGACGCGAGCAGCTGGCCGGCGGAATCGAGGATCGTCACGTCATCAACGTCGAGCCCCGGCACGGCCGAGGCGACGAGATGGCGGATCGAAGTCGCAGCGCCGCGCCCGGTGGCCGCACTGGCGCGAATCATCACGGAGGCCGTCGGTTTCTGTTCCGCCTTGCGGAAGTTCCCGACCTCCGGCATGACGATGTGGACGCGGGCGGCTGTTATGCCTGAGATCGACTGTATGGTGCGGGCGATTTCGCCTTCCAGTGCGCGAACCCGCGTCACTTCCTGCATGAAAGAGGTGAGGCCGAGCGAGCCGACATTGTCGAAGAGTTCGTAACCGGCATTGGCGCTGTTCGGCAGGCCGCGCTCGGCAAGCATCAGGCGGGCCTTGCCCGTCATGCCCGCCGGAACGGTGATGCTGGCGCCATCCGTGCCGACCTGGAAATTGATGTTGGCTTCGGCAAGCGCCATGCTGATCTGGTTAAGATCGGGAGCGTCGAGACCGACGTAGAGCGTTTCCTGTGCCGGTTTGTTGACGAAAAGGGCAGCCGCAAGGATGATGGCGATGGAAACGGCGCCGACGCCACCCAGAATCATCAGGCGCGTCCGGCCCAGGGCAGCAAAGTTCTTAAAGATCTGAACTAATTGATTTAACAGATTCATTCTGTTCTCGCACGATCCGTCAAAGACAAAGCAGGCTTATTGCCTCATCTGACGAATAATCGGCGAAACTTGTGCGAGCGTTTCGTGGAGAGCGCGCGAGCGAAAGGCTCAAGCCCGTCATGCAGCGATTTTGCGAGAACGACGTCGGTGAAACGAAGGCCCAAGACGGGAGGGGCGGCGCTGAAGGACGCGCGCGTTAGAAGAAATCGAAGTCGCCGGCCGCCTTGCTGAGCGGCTGGGAATGGCCGTGGCGGGTGGCGCCGCCCAGTGCCTTCTGCATCTCCGCCAGCTTGACGAGGCTGAGCGCGGTTGCGACGTCGACGGTCCAGCCGAGCGGGATTTCGCCGGTGATGGTGTCGATGAATTCGGCGAGGCCGCGCGATTTCTGCACCGCCAGATCGATACCCTGCATGACCTTCATGGCGTCCGGCGAATTCAGAACTTCGGCGCCGCCGAGCTCGAGAAGCTGCGGCTCGATGCGTTCGATCAAATAGGCGACATCGTGCAGTTCGGACACGATGCGCATCAGGATGTCGCTCAGCGCTTCCACAGGCGCGGGCGGCTCCATTACCTGGGTAAATGTCATATCAAAATCCTCGCATCAAAAAAATTCGATACTGGTTTCGGCGGGCTTCTGCGGAGCGGCGGGACGCTGCTCGAGAGCGACGGTTCTCTGGGTTTCGGCGCCGGTCAATGGGTATTGCCGGGCACGACCGGAGACCGGCCAATATTCGAGCTTGCGCCCATGCTCTCCACCGGTGGAGGAGCCGACCACAGGGATGCCTTCATCCCTCAGGAACTGCATGGCGAAGGCCGCATTCTGCTCACCGACGTTGGAGAAGGTCGAGATCGTCTTTGCGCCGCCGAAGACCTTTGCCTCCAGTCGGTCGCGCCTCGCGCCCTGCTTCAGGAGGCCGTTGATCAGCAGTTCCATCAGATGCACGCCGTAGCGCGTGGCATCGCCGCCTGATGTCGGCGACGTCGCCGAACCGGGCAGCAGAAAGTGGTTCATGCCGCCGACGCCGGCGACAGGATCTCTGAGGCACGCAGCCACGCACGAGCCGAGAATGGTCGAGAGGACCGCATTCGGATCGCTCAGAACCTTATACTCGCCTTGAATGATGTGCACGCGGCGGGCTGCCCCCTCAGTGATCATTTCAAGGCTCCAAACACGGCTTCGATGGCCGCTCTCATCTTCTCGATCGTGAACGGCTTGGCGAGCACGTTGTTGGCGCCGAGCTGGGCGGCCTTCTGCACCAGCGCGCGATCGCCCTGGGCCGTGAGGATGATGAAAGCCGCCTTCTTGGTATTCGGGTTGGTGCGCACGGCCTGAAGGAAACCGATGCCATCCATCTTCGGCATGTTGAAGTCCGAGATCACCAGATGGTGCGGCTGCTCGGTCATGATCTTCATGCCCTGTTCGCCGTCGCCGGCCGAAGTGATCTGCTTGAAACCGAGCTGTGTCAGCGCGTCGCTGAGCAGCAACCGACTCGTTACCTGATCATCGACGATCAGAACTTTGATTTTCTCCGCGATCGACATTTATTCGGTCCCTTCCTTTCGGGCGGCTGTCATTTTCAATATTTCCTCACCGATGGCAGACAGTGGCAGCTGCTGCTCAACGGCGCCAAGTTCGTGCGCAACCCTTGGCATTCCGTAAACGACACAGGTTTTTTCGTTCTGGCCGAGGGTTCTGGCGCCGGCGTGACGCATTTTCAACAATCCGGCGGCGCCGTCGCGGCCCATTCCGGTCAGAATCACGCCAACGGCGTTGCGGCCGGCCAGTTCCGCAACCGAATCAAAGAGCACGTCCACCGAGGGGCGGTGACCGTTGACCGGGGGGCGGTCGAGGAGGCGGCAGCACGGCGCCGAAGCGCCGGTGACCTGAAGATGACGTTCGCCTCCGGGCGCCAGATAGATCTTGCCGATCTCGAGGCGGGCGCCGTCGGTCGCTTCCTGCACCACCGGCGCGCAGAGGCGGTTCAGCCGTTCGGCGAAGCTCTTGGTGAAGGTCGGCGGCATGTGCTGGGTGATGACCGTCGGCGGGCAATTGGCCGGGAACTTCTGGAGCACGGCAATCAGCGCCTCGACGCCGCCGGTCGACGAGCCGATCGCGACGATCTTGCGGCCGACCCGGAAATCGGTGACGGAGGGCGGCGCGACGGCAGCCGCCGGTTGGGAGAACTGGCGCTGCGTGCGGGCGGCCGCCTTGACCTTCTCGGCGAGGTCGCCGAAGGGCCTCGGTTCGCCGGGACCCGGCTTGCCGACGCAATCGAAAGCTCCGATCTCAAGTGCTGCAAGCGTCGCCTCGGCGCCGCGATGGGTCATCGTGGACACCATGATGACCGGCATCGGGCGCAGCGTCATGATCTTTTCGAGAAAATCGAGGCCGTTCATGTTCGGCATCTCGATGTCGAGCGTCACGACGTCGGGGTTCAGCCGCTTGATCGCCTCGCGCGCTTCCAGCGCGTCGCCGGCCTGGCCGATGACGTTGACTTCGGGGTCCGAACTCAGGACGGCGGTGATCAGACCGCGCATCGTCGGCGAGTCGTCAACCACAAGAACCCTTGCCGGCGCGCTCATGCCTTCCTCCCGAGACCCTTGGTCGTGTAGCGATAGGTCGTGATGCCGATATTGTCGAAGACGTGTTTCGCCTCGCCGGACACGCGCTCGGAATGGCCGATATAGAGATGGCCGCCTTCCGGCAGCAGACCGGCGAAACGCTGCCAGATTTTCATCTGCGTCGGCTCGTCGAAATAGATGACGACGTTGCGGCAGAAGATGACATCGAACTTCCCCTTGAACGGCCACTGCGCCATCAGGTTCAGCTCGTTATAGGTGATCAGTCGCTTGACGCGGTCGTCGACCTGGAATTTCCGGCGGCCCTGCACCTCGACTTCGCTGAACCATTGCTTGCGCATGGCGGGCGACACGGTTTCGAGCGCGGTTTCGTCATAGGCGCCGGCGCGGGCGATCGCCAGGATCTTCGGGTCGATGTCGGTCGCCAGGATTTTAAAGTCGTAGTCGGCGACATTCGGCATCAGCGATAGCACGGTGAGCGCGATCGAATAGGGTTCCTGCCCGTCGGAGGAAGCGGCCGACCAGATGCGCACCCTGCCGCCCGCTCTCGCCCGCTGCAGAAGCTCCGGCAGCACATGGTCGCGCAGATGCTCGAAATGATGGTTTTCGCGGAAGAAGCGAGTGAAATTGGTGGTCAGATGCGACAGCATTTCGCGGCGCTCCGCCGCACCCGCCGGCGAAGCGACGAGTTCGCAATATTCCCGGAAGCCGGAAAGGCCGAGATTGCGGATATGCTTCGACAAACGCGAATAGACGAGCGAAGCCTTCGTCTCGTTGAGGAAGATGCCGGCATCCGAGTAGATCATGGCGGCGATTTCCGTGAGGTCGCGGCGTGTCAGCGGATATTCTCCGCTCGCCAGCACCTGGTCGGCTCCCTGCCTCTGATCCTTTGCACCCATTGCACTCATGCGGCTTCGCTTTCGGTCTCGGAAAAGAGGGCTTCAAGCTCGATCAGGCAGATCATGCGCTTGTCGATGGCGAGAATGCCTCGGGCAAATTGGCGCTCGAGGTCGGAGGAGATTTCCGGCGTCGGCTGGACGATCTCGTCGGTGACGGTCAGAATGTCGGAGACGGCGTCGACCAGCAGGCCGACGACTTTGCGACGGACCTGTGCGACGATGATGACGTGACGGGCTGTGGGATCGGCGGGCTTCATGCCGAGCCGAGCGGCAAGATCGATGATCGGCAGCACCGCGCCACGCAGGTTGATGACCCCCAGCATATAGGCAGGTGAATGCGGTATCGCGGTCGCGGGGGTCCAGCCCCGGATTTCGCGAACCGACATGATGTTCACGCAAAATTCCTGATCTCCGATGCGGAACGCGATCAGCTCGCGATCCCCCTGGTTCAGACTTTTTACAGCGTACGACATTCCTTACCCTACAGCTGCTAACGACATTTCCGCTTTGAGCGACTGGCCGCGCGAGGCGCCGACCACCGCGTCGACATCGAGGATGAGCGCCACGCGCCCGTCACCGAGAATGGTGGCGGCGGCGATGCCCGGCACGTGGGTGTAGTTGGCTTCCAGGCTCTTGATGACCACCTGACGCTGCCCCTGGATGGCATCGACCATCAAGGCGCGCTGGCCGCCGCCTTCGGATTCCACCAGAAGCGCCACGCCTTCGACGGGATTGGCCTGGGTGGCGCGGAAGTTCAGGATGCGGCCGACATCGACCAGCGGGCAGAAAGAGTTGCGGATCGAGATCAGCCGGTGGTTGGCGCCGAAGGAATGGATCGCGGCAGCTTCCGGCTGCAGGGTTTCGACGATCGCGGTGAGCGGCACGACCAGCGTCTGGCCGGCAACGGTGACCACCATGCCGTCGAGGACGGCAAGCGTCAGCGGCAGGCTCATGGTGAAGACCGAGCCGTGGCCCGGCTTGGACGTGATGTTGATACGGCCGCCGAGCGCCTGGATCGAACGCTTGACCACGTCCATGCCGACACCGCGGCCGGAGATGTCGGAGATCTTGTCGGCGGTCGAGAAGCCCGGCAGGAAGATCAGGTTGTCGATCTCCTCATCCGACAGGTTGGCATCGGCCGGGATCAGGTCGTTGTCGATCGCCTTCTGGCGAACTTTCTCGCGGTTGATGCCGGCGCCGTCGTCGGCAAGCTCGATCAAGATGCGGCCGGAACGATGCTTGGCAGTGAGGCGCACGGTGCCTTCGGTGTTCTTGCCGGCGGCCGCGCGCTTTTCCGGCGTCTCGATGCCATGGTCGACGGCATTGCGGATCATGTGGGTCAGCGGCTCGGCCAGCTTGTCGATAACCGTCTTGTCGACTTCGGTGTTTTCACCTTCGGTGATCAGGCGGATCGACTTGCCGGTCATGTCGGCGATTTCGCGGACGATGCGCGACATGCGCTGGAAGACCGGCTTCACCGGCTGGGCGCGGATCGCCATCACCGAGTCCTGGATCTCGCGGGTGAGCTGCTGCAGCTCTTCGAGGCCCATGTTGATCGAGGAGGTGCCGGTCGTGTCGTTCTCGATGACGCTCTGCGACAGCATCGCCTGGTTGATGACCAGTTCGCCGACGAGGTTGATGAGGCGGTCGACGCGGTCGAGATCGACGCGGATCGTCTGGCCGGCGCCGGCGGTATTGTTCTGGGCGGCGGCATTTGCCGCGGCGGCCGCGGCAGCGGCCGATTCCTTCTTCTCGACGCGGGCGGCTGCGGCCGCCATCTGCGTGACGTTGGACGCGGTCTCGGCAGCGGCAACGGCGGCTGTCGCATCTGCGGACCGCGCGGCGGAAACCTGCGCCGTGGCGTCCGTCTCGTCGAGGATCGACAAATCGAAGGGAACCGGCACCATCGGCAGTTCCTCATTGCCGGCCGCGCCGGCGCCTGCTGCCTCGACCGGCTTGACAGTCAGGTCGCAATCCCATTCGGCGAATTCGAAGACGGTGCGGATGGCGTCTTCGCCCTTGTCCGTCTTGATCGTGACGTTCCAGAAGAAATAGGCGCCTTCCGGATCGAGCTCCTCGAGACCCGGCAGCTCATCCATATTACAATAGATAGTCATCTCCCCGAGACGCGAGAGATCGCGCAGCAGAAGGGTGGCGTCATTGCCCTTGGAATAGAGCTCGTAACGCGGCTTGAAGGTGACTTCATAGGCCGGCAGGTCGGAGGCCGTATCGTCGCTGCCGAAATCGTCGAAGGAAAAGGGAATCGGCTGGAAGCCGCTGTCATCGGTGGGTTTGGCGGTCGGCGCCGGAGCAGCCGGGGCCGCTTTTGCCGCGGCCTTCGGCGCAGGCGCCTCAGCGGCGGCCGAGGGAGACGGCAATTCACCGTTGGCCAGCGCTTCCAACTCCTTGACGAGGCCGCGGCTGCGGCTTTCATCGACGCTGCCACCGTCGCGCGCGGCATTGGTCAGGTCGGCGAGCACGTCGGCCGACTTCAGCATCACCTTCAGGACGTCCTGGGTCGGCTCGAGCTTATTGGAACGAACGCAATCGAGAGTGGTCTCGAACACATGGGCGAAGGCAACCAGATCATCAAGGCCGAAGGCGCCGGCGCCCCCCTTGATCGAATGCACGGCACGGAACACCGCATTGACGGTTTCCGGATCGCGATCGCCATCGTTCATTTTCAGAAGACCGGATTCCAGCTCGGCGAGCTGTTCCTCGCACTCCTGGAAAAAGATCTCTTTGATTTCGTTCATATCCATAGGAGCAAATCCTGGGTTTAAGCGGTTACACGCTCAATTGCATCGATCAGCTTGGCCGGGTCGAAAGGCTTGACGATCCAGCCCGTGGCGCCGGCCTGGCGGGCGCGGTTCTTCTTTTCCGCGTCGCTCTCGGTCGTCAGAACCAGGATCGGAATCGCCCGATATTTCTCGTTGCGGCGGACACCTTCGATGAAGCCGAAACCATCGAGGCGCGGCATGTTGATGTCGGTGACGATGACATCAGGATTGGACTCTTCGAGAACCTCGAGACCCTCGATGCCGTCTTCCGCCTGGATGGTCTCGAAGCCGGCATTGTTCAGCGTCACGAGCAGCATGTTTCGGATGGTGCGGGAATCATCCACGGTCAGTACTTTTTTCTTCATTGCCGAATCTCCTTGGCAAGCAGGTGGTCAAAATTGACGCCAACCAGCTGCATGGTTTTTTGAAATGCATCGGACACCTGGGAGAAGGTGAACGGCTGCTTGTCCTGTGCCCAGGTCTTCTCGGCGGACATCAGGACCTGTGCGCAAAGAGCACCGATCCGCTCAACGCCGGATGCGTCGATCGAAAGACCGCTGCCCCTGAACGAAAGGAGTTTTTCACGCAAGGCGGAAGCCTCGTTGAGGTCGAGCACCGCTGTCAGATTCAGCGTCTTGCCACTCTTCTTTGCTACCATCAGCTTGTCCTTGTCCCCTTGTCCCCGGCCCGAAAAGATGAGCTGAGGCGATAATCCGATAGGTTAGTAAACATTCCGCCCACCTCCGACGCTTGCGAGCGATTGGGGAAGGCCAAAATCGTCATTTTCATATTCGTCCTCGACCGCGGCGGCGCGGGCGGCGGCGTCGATGACGCGCGACGGCGCCACGCGGGCCGGCGCCGGCCGGCCGGCCTGGGCGTTTTCGCGGGCGATGCGGAATTCGCGCACCGTACGGCCGAGCTCGAGAATGACGGTGTGGAGATCGTCGGCGCCTTGCGTCGAACGTTCCGCAAGCCCGGCGCTTTCGGCCACCTCGGCGCCCAGGCCCTTGACGTCCGCGATAACGCCGTCGAGGCTTGCGGCATGTTCGCCGGTCCTTATGGCGATGCCTGAGATGGCGGCATTGATGTCAGTCACCTGGCGCACGATGCTGCCGATTGAATCCTGCGTGCGACCGACCATCTGCACGCCGGCGTCGACCTGCGCCTTGGTCGTCGTCACCAGCGTCTTGATCTCGCGGGCGGCTTCCGCCGAGCGCTGTGCCAGCGCCCGGACCTCCTGAGCGACCACGGCAAAACCGCGGCCGGAATCACCGGCACGAGCAGCCTCGATGCCGGCATTCAGCGCCAGAAGATTGGTCTGGAAGGCGATCTCGTCGATCGCGCCGATAATCTGGCCGATCTTTTCGGCCGACCGTTCGATATCGGCCATGGCGCTGATCGCGCGGCCGACGACCTCGCCGCTTTCCTCGACGGCAGCGCGCGTCGAGGCGGCCGCCTGTTCGGCGGCGCGGCTGTCGGCGGCGCCGTCACGCACGCTGCCGGCAAGGGCGGCAAGGGCGGCGGCGGAAAGCTGCAGCCGGTCGGCCTGGCCGGACGCCGCGCCGGCGAACTGCCGCGACAGGTCGGCAAGCGAAGCCGTTGCCGCTTCCGCCTTGACGGTGCGTCCGGTGATGTCGGCGAATTCGGCCTGGAGACCATCCAAGGCGCCGTTCAGCGCAGCGGCGATCCCGGCATAGGCGCCGTCGGCGTCGACGGGAGCGCGCCGCGTCAGATCGCGGGCGGCCAGGCCTTCAATGACATCGCCGAAGATCCTGACGATCTCGGCCTCATGATCGGCGCGCTGATCGGCAAGCGCGCGGTGCTGGGCGGCGCGCTGCGCATTGAAGCGGAGCGATACGGCGATTTCCACATCGACCATGACGATGCGGACGATCGCCGTCATCAGTTCGGAGATTTCGCGGGTGCGGCGCTTGGCCGACGGCAGCAGCGGCCGGCCGGCGATCTCCTCGGCGAGGCCGGAAAGGACGTGCTCCAGCATGACGCCATGACCGGCGACGTGCCAGCGCGGGTCGAGACCCATCTTGTTTTCGGTATCGGAGAGAACCTTGACACGCTCGGCATAGAGGCTGTCGAAGCGGGCATCCGTCAGCACGTCCCAATGCGAGGACTGCAGATCATGCAGGCGTTCGATCTGGCGCTCGGTCTCGAAGTTGCGCGAGGCGTCGGGGAATGACTGGAACCGGTGGAAAAGGTCACGCAGGCCTGCCTTCAGATAGGCTTCGAGGGCCGGCCGGTTGCGGCGCACCAGCTCGCACTGATCGGCATCGAGACCGGCAAAACGCAGGCGGTCGCGCAAGCTGCCTGCCTGCGCGCCACGAGCCTGATCTGATGGCATGTCCTGCCTCAACGCCTGTCCCCAACCCACGTTCCGGGCGAATGCCCGGCTAAAACTGTCGCTGCATCCGATGAACGCAAAGCGTGGAGATGGTCCTCAGCCTCCGGGTACAACCGGCGGCTCAAAACCCCCTGATCAGCCATGTTTCGGAGCTGTCTGAAGAGATGGATACCGGATCGACCCGGTACGGCGGTACGGCGTCATGCCTGGTGGGAACGAGTGCATCTTCCCATTCCGACGTGTAACCCAATGTTTATGGTTAATTCCTTGCCCGAAGGTTAATAAGCCTGTCCGCTAGCCGGCTTTTGAAGCAGTTCAAGGCAGTTCGCGAGAAATACTGCCGGAGAGTTGCACGGCTGCTACAAGGCACACGCAAGCTCCGTGGTATATGCCGGTCGACAACCAAGACATGACGTCGACAAGGACAGAGCAATGATTGTTCTCGGATTGGGTTCCTGCTTGATCGCAATGAGCGTGCTTGCAGCCATCGCCCGGCTCGATTCCCTCGCGGCAAGCCGCGACATCCGCATGCTGCGGGTGTTCTAAGCCCCTTCCCCGTTGGCAGTCCGGCGCCTTTGGTGTAATCGCACTCGCGCATTTCATGTCAGCGGAACACTCACGTTCATGTCCCCCAGATCTGGTCTTCTCATCGTTCTCGGCTTCACGCTCTGGCGCGTGGTCACGCTCTATTTTGATGCGACGGACCTTTTCGTCGACGAGGCGCAGTACTGGTTCTGGTCGCAGAATCTCGATCTCGGCTATTATTCCAAGCCGCCGATGATAGCCTGGGTGATCCGGACGATGACCGAGTTTTCGGGCTCCGACGCCATCTACTTCATCAGGCTGCTCGGGCCATTGATCCACATGGCGGCGGCACTGGTGCTGATGAAAGTCGCGAAGCGTTTCGTGGGGCCGGAGATCGAAGGCTGGACGGGCGCCACCTATATCACGCTGCCCGGCGTGGCGCTTTCCTCGGTGTTCTTCTCGACCGACGTCATCCTGCTGTTCTTCATCGCTATCGCCCTGCTTGCCTATTTCGGCCTGACGCAGCGGCGCTCGGTCGGGCTGGCGCTCGTCATGGGCCTCGGGGTCGGCCTCGCCTTCCTGACGAAATATGCAGTGCTGTTCGTCGTTCCGGGCGGCGCACTTGCCCTGCTCCTCATTCCGGCGGCGCGGATCGCCATCCGGGATTTCATCATCGCCGTCGCGGTCGCGGCGGTCGTTGCCTTGCCGAACCTCTGGTGGAACCTGCAGCACGACAACACGACGGTGCGCCATACGCAGGATATCGCCCATTGGAGCGACCTCGGCATCAATTTCCGCCGCGGACTTGAATTCTTCGCCGCGCAGTTCGGTGTCGTCGGGCCGATCATCTTCTTCGCGATCCTCTGGGCGGTCTATCGTATGATCAAGGGCCGGAGCGACGACCGCGAGAAGATGCTGGTCTGGCTGTCGATGCCGGTGGTGGCGCTCATCACCCTGCAGGCGACGGTCGCCAAGGCCTATGCCAACTGGGCCGTGACCGCCTATGTCGCGGGGACGATCCTCGCCGTCTGGCTGCTTTACCGGATGTGGCCGAAGGGGCTGAGGCTGTCGCTCACCATCAACGGCGTCGCAAGCCTGCTGTTTCCGCTGGCGACGATCTTTCCGCAGCAGGTGCTGCTGCCGAACGGCGACGAATTGATGAAGCGTTATCTCGGCCGCGCCGAGGTCAGCCGCGAGGCCGCAGAGCTCGCCGATCAGGCCGGCACCGACATCATCGTCACCAACAACCGCGACATGGTCGCCGATCTTTTCTATACGCTGCGCGATGCCTCCTACAGGATCTATGCGCGGGCGCCGGCCGGCCTACCGGAGAGCTATTACGAGCAGGAATTCGCGCTGCCCGCCGAGACCGCCGGCAAGGTGCTTTTCCTGACAGACGGTCCCTTCGCCTGCGCGGCCGAAACGCCCGAGGTGCTGAAGAGCTGGCAGCCGACCGCAGGCTACTACAAGGGCAAGACGCTCTATATCTACAAAGTCTCGGCCACCTGCCTGGCGCCGTGAGTCCGGTTTAGAGCCTTTCCTGGTTAGATTGAAGCATTTTGTTGGCTCAAACGGAGTCGGATGGTCGACCGGCCGGCGCGCGTCTTAGCCCAGTCCTACGGCGAAGCCGGCCGGTCGATCAGCCGGCCCGTTTCAGCCAACCCGAAGGGCCGGGCACCTTTCCGCCAGGATCAGAGGCGATCGGCTCGGACGTACCTGAGGGTATGCCCGTCGCCAATCGCCTCTGCCCTGACGAAAACCTGCTCCGGCAGAATGCTTCAATCTAACCAGGAAAGGCTCTAGCTCGGCCGATCAGGGAGGCAGAGGCCGGTGCCCGCGCCTTCGATTTCGACGAACCTGACGCCACCCCCTTCGAAGGCGAGGCGCAGCTGCGCCTCCGTCGCGCGGTGAATGTCGTGGTGGCCTCCCTCGTAATCGCGGATGGTGCTGCGCGAGACGGCGGCCCTGTCGGCCAGCTCCGTCTGGGTCCAGTCGAGCAGGCCGCGCGCCGCGCGGCAGAGAGCGGGCGTGAGAATTGTCGCCCTTGCACCTTGACCCATGATTCCAACTCACCCATATTGGTCGATATAGACCATATATGTCATATTGAGCGCAGGATTTCCAGAGCGGGAGACGGTAATGCCGCACGATACGCCCTTGATCTCGACAATCGTCGGCGGCCTCGTGCTGGCTTTCATCTTCGGCGCACTTGCCCATCGGCTGCGCATGCCGCCGCTCGTCGGTTATCTGGTCGCCGGCGTGCTGGTCGGACCGCATACGCCGGGTTACGTGGCCGACCAGAACCTTGCGCCGGAGCTTGCCGAAATCGGCGTTATCCTGCTGATGTTCGGCGTCGGACTGCATTTCTCGCTGAAAGACCTGATGTCGGTGCGCGGCATCGCGCTGCCCGGCGCGATCGCACAGATCGGCTTCGCGACATTGCTCGGCTGGGGGCTCGGCGCCCTCATGGGATGGCCGACCGGCGGCAGCCTGGTGTTCGGCCTGGCGCTTTCGGTTGCCTCCACCGTTGTGCTGTTGAAGGCGCTGCAGGAGCGGCGGCTGGTGGAGACGGAGCGCGGCCGGATCGCCGTCGGCTGGCTGATCGTCGAGGACCTCGCCATGGTGCTGGCGCTGGTGCTGATCCCGGCGGCAGCCGGCATCGGCGACGAAGGTCATGCTCCCGCCGAGCCGCTTTCGGCGGGGCTGAACCGCCTGTTCGGCCTCGATCTCGGCATCGGCGGCATGATCGCCATGACGTTGGTGAAGGTGGCGCTGTTCGTGGCGCTGATGCTGGTCTTCGGCCGCAAGCTCATTCCCTGGATGATGCATCGCATTGCCCATACCGGCTCGCGCGAGCTCTTCCGGCTCGGCGTGCTGGCGATTGCGCTCGGCGTCGCCTTCGGCGCGGCCAAGCTCTTCGGCGTGTCGCTGGCGCTCGGCGCCTTCTTCGCCGGCATGGTGCTGGCCGAAAGCGAGCTCAGCCATCGCGCCGCCCAGGAAAGCCTGCCGCTGCGCGATGCCTTCGCCGTGCTCTTCTTCGTCTCGGTCGGCATGCTGTTCGATCCGAATATCCTGATCGACAGTCCGCTGCCGATCCTCGCCACCATTTTCATCATCGTCATCGGCAAATCAGTCGCCGCCCTGCTGATCGTGCTCGTCTTCAAGAGGCCGCTCGCCACGGCGCTGACCATTTCGGCGAGCCTCGGCCAGATCGGCGAATTCTCCTTCATCCTCGCCGCCCTCGGCGTCGACCTCGGACTGTTGCCGGAGGAAGGCCGCGACCTGATTCTGGCCGGCGCCATCATCTCGATCATCCTCAATCCGCTGCTGTTCTTCCTCTGCGACCGCATGCGCCCGTGGCTCGAAGGGGCAAAACGTCAGGAGAGCGCAGCCGAGCCCGCTGTGGTACCCGCTGAAGAAGCGGTGCCGACTGAAGACGACGAGGTGCATCCGAGCGGCCTCCACGGCCATGCCATTGTCGTCGGTTACGGGCGGGTCGGCAGAATCGTCGGGCAGAACCTGAAATCGGCGGGCACGCCCTTCCTCGTCATCGAGGATTCCGACAAGCGTATCGGCGAGCTGAAAGCCCAGGGTATCGAAGCTTTCCTGGGCAATGCAGCGGCCACGGAGACGCTCGATCTCGCCAATCTGCCGGCGGCGCGCAGCATTGCCATCGCCATCCCGAACGCCTTCGAAGCCTGCCGCATCGCCGAGCAGGCGCGCAGCGCCAATCCATCCATTCTCATCGTCGCCCGCGCCCATTCCGACGCCGAAGTCGATGCGCTGAAGCAATATGGCGCCGACACCGTTATCATGGGCGAATGCGAAATCGCACTGGGCATGGTTGACCGGCTCGCCCAAGTGCATCATGAGAGTGTGGCCTATGAAGACGATCATGGGCCTGATACAATTGCCCCGACGGATGACCCTCCGCCGGAAAGAAATGAAAGATTGGCGCGCTTTTGAGCCGATACGGAAGTGACATCGCCGGGACGGAGGAGATGGAGCTGGACCAGCGCCGTCTGACGAACCGTATCGCTGCTTCCCTGCTCTTCGCCATCCTTGCCTATATCGGGCTGCTTTTCGGTGGCAATCTCGTCATCGCGCCGGCGACCGCCGTCAACACGCTTTCCTCGCCGGGCCGCGAGCCGCAGCCGCCGCAGCTGAGCGCGCGCGATGCCGTGCGCGGGGTGCTTGCCGCCGAGCGCAAGCTTGCGCCGAAACAGGCCGCCTACGACGCCGGGTCGCCTGCCCTTGCCGCTGGCCCGGCCCTCGATTTCGCCGGCTGGAACAGGGCCTCCCCTCTCCCGGCATTCGAAGCTCCGCTTCATGCTTCAGTTTTCAGCGCCCATCAGCCGCGCGCACCGCCGGCCGCCGCCTGACATTGCGCCGAGCGGCGCTTCCGAGCATTGATGACATGCCGCCAGCGCCCGAGCGCCGGCCCTCGATTATCTAAGGAATACAACATGCGCAATTCACCCTGGCTGGTGTTCACCTATTCGGTGATCATCGTGATCGGCCTATTGATCGCTCTGCCGAACATCCTGCCGCAATCCACCCTCCAACGCCTCCCGGCTTGGCTTCCACATGAGCAGGTGTCGCTCGGCCTCGACCTTCGCGGCGGTTCCCACCTCGTCCTGGAAGTTGACGAAGCCGATCTGACCAAGGAGCGGCTGCAATCGCTGCTTCAGGACGCGCGCCGCGTGCTGCGCGAAAAGGGCATCCAGCCGAAGGCCGTCGTGCGCAGCCAGAACCAGATCGTCGTGACGCTTGCCGATGCCGCGCAGAGCGATGCGGCCGTCACCGAACTCAAGACGCTCGCCAATCCGATCAGCACCGGCCTCAGCGCCGGCCAGGCGGATCTCGCCGTCACCGCCAACGGCGCCACCATCACCGTCGGCTTCTCGCCGGCCGGCATCTCCGCCAATGTCGATAATGCCGTCCAGCAGAGCCTGGAAGTCATCCGCCAGCGCGTCGACCAGGTCGGCGTCTCCGAGCCGACCATCCAGCGTATCGGCGCCAATCGCGTGCTCGTGCAGCTGCCCGGCGCGCAAGATCCGACGCGGCTGCGCCAACTTCTCGGCTCCACGGCCAAGATGTCGTTCCACATGCTGTCGCCGAACAACCAGCCCGGCCCCGGCGTGACGATGATGCAGGACGACGAAGGCCGGTCCTATCCGGTGCTCGACCGTGTCGAAATCTCCGGCGACCGTCTTTCGGATGCCCGCGTCAGCTTCGATCCGAACACGCATGAGCCGATCGTCAGCTTCCGCTTCGACAGCGCCGGCGCCACCCGCTTTGCCGAAATCACCCGGCAGAATGTCGGCAATCCTTTCGCCATTGTGCTCGACGACAAGGTGCTGAGCGCACCCGTCATCCGCGAACCGATCACCGGCGGATCCGGCCAGATCTCCGGCAACTTCTCGGCCGACAGCGCCACGACGCTTGCCGCCATGCTGCGAGCCGGCGCCCTGCCCGCCAAGCTGACGGTCATCGAAGAGCGTACCGTCGGCGCCGACCTCGGCGCCGACGCCATCAGGATGGGCATCTATTCCGGCATCGTCGGCTTTGTCCTCGTCGCAGCCTTCATCTTTGTGCTCTACGGCACCTGGGGAATCCTGGCGAACGTGGCGCTGCTGATCCACACGATCCTGACCTTCTCGGCGCTGACGCTGGTCGGCGCAACGCTGACGCTGCCGGGCATCGCCGGCGTCGTTCTCGGCATCGGTCTGGCGGTCGACGCCAACGTTCTGATCAACGAGCGCATCCGCGAAGAAACGCGCAAGGGCCGGAGCGCCTTCGCCGCCATCGACACCGGCTTCCGCCGCGCCTATTCGACCATCATCGACGGCAACATGACGGCCCTGATCGCGGCCGCCATCCTGTTCTGGTTCGGCTCGGGACCGGTGCGCGGCTTTGCCGTGACCATGGCGCTCGGCCTGATCATCTCGATGTTCACCTCGGTCGCCTTCGTGCGCGTCGCGATGATCGAGATCACCCGCCGCAGCAAGATGAAGGTGCTGAACATCCGGCCGCTGATCCCGTTCAGCCCTTACGACAAGCATATCCAGTTCATGAAGGCGCGCTTCTTCGGCGTCACCGTTTCGGCGCTTCTTTCTATCGCCTCCGTCGTGCTGTTCATTCATCCCGGCCTCAACTATGGCGTCGACTTCCGCGGCGGCATCCAGATGTCCGTCAAGACCCAAGGGACGGCCGATCTGGCGAAGTTCCGAGAAGGCCTGGACAGTCTCGGCCTCGGCGAAATCACGCTGCAGTCCTTCGGCGGCAATAACAGCATTCTCGTTCGTGCGCAGCGCCAGGAGGGCGGCGAAGAGGCGCAGACCGCTGCGGTCACCAAGCTGAAGGCCGAAGTCGCCAAGATCGATCCGACCGCCACTGTCGAAGGCACCGACGTCATCGGTCCAAAGGTCAGCGGCGAGCTTGCCTCGGCCGGCATTTTGTCGGTGGTGATCGCAAGCTTGGCGATGCTGATCTATATCTGGGTGCGGTTCGAATGGCCGTTCGCCGTCGGCGCCATCGTTACGCTGGTGCTCGACGTCACCAAGGCGATCGGCTTCTTCGCGATCACCGGCCTCGACTTCAATCTGACGGCCATCGCCGCGATCCTGACGCTGGTCGGCTATTCGGTGAACGACAAGGTCGTCGTCTATGACCGCATGCGCGAAAATATGCGGCTCTACAAGTCGATGCCGCTGCGCGAGATCATCGACAAGTCGATCAACGAGACCCTGGCGCGAAGCCTTTACACCAACGCGACAGCCTTCCTCGCGCTGGTGCCGATGGCGATCTGGGGCGGCAGCGCCGTCTCGAGCTTCGCGATCCCGATGGTGTTCGGCATTCTGGTGGCCGGCGCCTCGTCGATCTTCATTGCCGCCCCCATCCTGCTCTTCCTCGGCGACTGGCGCCGCCGCCATGCCAAGGCGCCGGCAACCGACGCTGGCGTCGATATCATCCCGCCGGAAGAGGGCCGCTCGCGCAAGTCGGCGAGCTGAAACGGGTCGTTAACGCATCCTTGAACAGGGCGCCGGTTGCAGAGCCGGCGCCCTGTTTTTATTGTTACCTATTGCCAGGATAAAATTATGCAACAATTCAAGAGATTACAGCACCCGTCGCGCGTCTGAGAAAGGCACGCGACGGACGCAGCAGAGATCGGGGAAGCCGCCAGATGTCACCCAACCCGACGAGACCGCTTGAGACCACCGGCGAAAACGAAGAGCGCATCAAGCGTTTTCTCGCAACCGCCTCGCACGATCTGCAATCGCCGCTTCGCCATATCGCCATGTATGCCGAACTGCTGCTGGACGATCTTGAGGAGACGCTTGACGGCGAACAGCTTCAGAACCTCAGGACGATCATGGAAAAGGCGCAGACCGCGCAACGGCTCACCAAGGCATTGATGAGCCTTGCCGCTGGGGCGCCGCAGGTCACGCCCGAAGAGGTCAACCTACAGGCGCTGGCCGAACACATCTGGCCCGAGCTGGTCGATGAAACTGGGGCGCGCGACGCGACGCTTGCCTGCCGGGGCCTGCCCTCCATCCGCACCGACCCTGCCCTGTTCAGCCTGGTGCTGCGGCAGCTCATTTCCAACGCCCTCACCTATCGCAGTTCATCGCCGCCGCGTGTGGCGATCACGGCGGAGCAGGAGGGGGAGAACTTGTTGATCCGGATTTCCGACAACGGAACGGGCATCGATCCCGCTTATCGGGAGCGAATCTTCGAGCCGTTCTGGAAATTGCCGAAGGCGGGTATAGCCCCCGGCGCCGGCCTCGGCCTAACGACGGCGCAGGAGCTTCTTAAGGCGCTTGGCGGGGATATCGGCCTCGAACATTCGGACGAAAGCGGCAGCCGCTTCACCATCCGCCTCCCGATTGCCTGAGGCAAAGCCCTTTGTTTTTATGCATGTCGTTGTCCCGGAACCGCTACACACGTCCGGGCGAGATACATTAGATACTGTAATCGTCCTTCCAGAAATCCGGGACGTCATAGGTCACATATTCGCGGATGATGTGCTGCAGCGTCTGGGCGTCGATTTCATCCTTGCCGATGCGGAAGTCGACGCCGTAATCGGGAAACTCCTGGAAATAGCCGCCCGATATATCGGTCGAGACAACGCCAATCGGGCCGGTATAGCCGATGCCGCGCAGCTCGGGCACGGTTTCGCGGAAATCCGCATTGGGCAGAAGGCGGTTGTCGAGCAGGATGAGATCGAAGCGCGCCGCGCGGATCTTTTCCAGCGCGTCGCCGATCGACGGCGAATATTCGACTTCGACCAGCGGTTCGGAGAGATCGGCGATCTTCTTCTTGAGCGCGCGGAATTCAATGAACTCGTCGTCGACAAAGAGAACCTTTACCGCATTCTTTCGGACCGTTTCACTGGTCATCTCATTTTCCCCAGTCCCGAAGTCCACTGTCACGACACCAAACCGTTTCTCAGGGCGATCGCCACCATGTGGACGCGATTCACCGCGTCAAGTTTGCGCGCGGCCGCGGTGATATGCGAATTCACCGTGTGCTCGGAAAGACCAAGTATGATCGCGATCTCCGCCGAGGTCTTGCCCTCGCTCGTCCATTTGACAATTTCCGATTCGCGCTGGGTCAGCCGTCCGGACATTTCATGCGTCAGGATTTCCTCGTAGAGCTTATCGAAAATCCGCATGGCGTCGAGAAGCAGGTCGGCGATCTCGCCCTGATCCGGCTCTTCACGCTCGCCGCTCAGCACCAGGCAATATCGCCGCCCTTCCGGCGTGAACAGCGGAATGAAAAGGAAGACGCCGCTGCGGAACTCGTTGAACAGGCGATCGGAGGGATAGGTATCCGGCTCGGCACTTCTGCCATGGACCGGCGTTGCCAGAAACTGGGCGCTCTTTGCCCGGACCGTCCCGAGCGCCTCTTTTAATGTCGCGATGAACAGGCCGACGCGGCGCTCGTGGACATTGGTGATGACGACATCGCGTTCCCCGAAAGGAGCCGAAGCTTCGGAAATGCGGGCAAGCGCGAAATTGTCGAAGTGATAATGCCGTGCCGCCGCTTTCAGCAGACGGAAAAAATCGGTGCGGTTGATCGCCCGGCTCAGCTCCGGCCCGGCATGAAAGGGAGTTGCCGCGGCATTGCTCATTCCCAATCTTCCTCTCCCCCGATCCCCAAATCTTGGGATATACGTCCTAAACGCGAAGAGCTACAAAAATTGCGAGACGGTTGATGAGAGATATCGAAACGGGGACTTTCGGTACGCAAAGCAGAAATCATCAGTTATCTCAACTACAGGTGATGCGCGGGCAGGTTATACTGAGGGGCAGTACTTCTTACCTGGGTATCGTAAATCTTCACGCGTCCAACATCCATGAATGCGAGAAGGCAGTGCCAGACGTAAGCGCGAGAGAGCCGATAAGCCCATTCAGCTAAGGGGTTGGCTGAAGTTCGTGGCGGCGAACGCGGGTCCATTCGGTTCTCTCAGCGCTTATTTTTAATTCCGTCCGCTTCGTTTCGGTTGCATCTTGGGATGCACACTCGGCCTTGTCAATTGCGGTTTGTCATATCGCCCGGACGAACGCGAGGAAACGCACCATCCGGTTTTTGTCGTTTCCTACACTTCAAGATTGAGAACGATCGCGGCAAGGTCAAGCGGCTTCTCGAGGTAATAATCGGCACCGGCTTCAAGCGCGCGGGCGCGATCCTCATCGGCATCCGATCCGCTGCAGATCGCAAGACGCATCGTGCTGAACCGATCGTCGCCGCGCAGCCTGCTCAGCAGACCGATGCCGCTGTCGAGCGGCATGTAGAGATCGGCGATCAACAGCTCCGGCGGAGCCCAGCCTTCGGCCACGCGCTGCTTCAGCGCCTCGAGCGCTGTCTCGGCGGTCGAAAAACAGAACAGATCGACGTCTATCTGCTGCTTCTTGCGGATATAGTCGAGATAGAAGAGATCATCCCTGCTGTCGTCGACGTACACGATGGTAGGCATCCAGCACCATGATTTGGATATTGTTCGATGAACCTCACCGTCCTTCGATCTCACGATATCGCGATTTCACGAAAATTCGATCTGTCTTATCGAAAAATCATTTCGCAAAAAGCGCGGCGACGGCTTCGCCTGCCTATTGAGTATTCCTCGATTTCGGAAAAAATGGCCGCGCGAACCGAAGGAGGATACACGGGTGCAGGATAAGGGCAACGTGGACCTGCAGGATCAGCGAAGGCGGCGCTACCGCGCCTTCGCGATTGCTGTCGGCTGCCTGATGTTGCTTCTCGGCGCCAGTGCACTGGCCGGCTGGTTGTTGCAGATCGCGATCGTCATCTCGCTGATCCCCGGCTTCCCGTCGATGGCATTCAACACCGCCCTCTGTTTCGTGCTTTCCGGCGTCGGGCTTGCCGCCTCGACGCTGGCCGGCCGCGGTTTTCGCATGGCGGCAACGGTCATGGCGGGGTTTGCGGCGGCGATCGCGGCGACCCGGCTCGTGGAAATCGCCATGCTCGGCCGGCGTTCCCACAATGTCGATATGCTGATCTCGCACCTCTTGGTTCCGCCCGACTTCATCGCCGAGATCGGCGGCGGCATGGGCCCCAACACCGCATTGATCTTCCTGATCGCCAATTTTTCGCTGCTGCTCTCCCTCCACTTCGAGACGTCGAAAAGCCAGGTGGTACAGGAGCTGACCAGCTACGTCGTCATCACGCTCGGCATGATCGCGCTCGCCGGCTATGTCACCGATGCCGAACAGGGCTACCGCTGGGGCCCCTATGCGGCGATGGCGCTGCATACGGCGATCGGCCTGGTGTTCTTCGGCTCGGGCCTTCTTGCCCGCTCCTGGTGGCTGCAGCCGGCAAACCGGGCGCAGATCCCGCTCTGGATCCCGGCGGCGGTCTGCTTCACCGGCCTTCTTGTCGATCTCTATACGCCGCTTGGCCTTGCCAACGGCATTCTCTACGTGCCGCTGGTGTTGACGGCCCTCTGGTTCGGCAACAGGAATGCGCCGCTCTTCTTCGCCTTTGCCTGCACCGTGCTGCTGATGCTCGGCTTCCTCGCCGTCCGGCACGACGAAGCGGGCTTCTGGCAGGAGATCGCCAACCGCACGATCACCGCCGCCACGCTCTGGCTGATCGCGATCCTCGTCTTCTATTTCCTGCGCAACCACCACAATCTCGAGGCGGAACGCATCCGCTTCGGCGCATTGGTGCGCAGCACGCCCGATGCCGTCATCGTCATTGACGAACGTGGGACGATCAAGAGTTTCAATCCGGCGGCCGAAAGCATGTTCGGCTATTCCCCGCAGGAGACGATCGGCCGGAACATCAAGATGCTGATGCCGGAGCCCTATCATTCCGAGCACGACGGCTATCTCGCCCATTACCGGCAGACCGGCGAGGAGCGCATCATCGGCACGACGCGCATGGTCTCCGGGCGGCGCAAGAACGGCATCGTCTTTCCGATCGAGGTGTCCATCAGCGTCGTCCGAAGCGGTGAGACAAAGACCTTCGTCGGCATCGTTCGCGACATCAGCGAGCGCGCGCGGCAGGAAGAGCGGATGAAAACCACGCTTGCCCAGCTCGAGGCCTATACCGCCGAACTCGAGCGCAGCAACCACGACCTCGATGAATTCGCCTATATCGCCTCGCATGATCTGAAGGAGCCGCTGCGCGGCCTGCACAACCATTCCCGCTTTCTCCTCGAGGACTATCAGGACAAGCTCGACGATGACGGCGTGCGCCGGCTGAACCGCCTGGTGCGTCTCAGCCAACGCATGGAGAAGCTCGTCAACGACCTGCTTTACTTCTCCCGGCTCGGGCGACAGCAGCTGGCGGTCAAACGCGCCGACATCGGTCTGATCGTCAAGGATGTGGTCGCGACGATGGAGCTCCTGCTGGAGGAGCGGCATGCCAAGGTCGTCATCGACGGCCGGCTGCCGGACGTGGTCTGCGACGCGCCGCGGCTGACCGAAGTGTTCCGTAATCTGATCACCAACGCGATCAAATACAACGACAAGCCGGCGCCGCTGGTCTCGATCGGCTATCTCGAACGCTATGTCGGTCAGGACGGCACGGTTGCCCGCAACGTGTTTTTCGTTAGGGATAACGGCAAAGGCATACCCCAGGAATTCCATGAGGACATTTTCCGCATTTTCAAACGTCTCGAAAAGTCGCAGGATTCCGACGACGGGACCGGAGCAGGCCTCACCTTCGTCCGCAAGATCATCGCGCGGCACAATGGTGATATCTGGCTGGAATCCGAAGTCGGCGTCGGCACGACATTCTATTTCACCCTGGGAAGAAGGCGCGAGGGGCAGAATGCAGCAGCGTGACACGCAACCGATCCTCATCGTCGAAGACAGCGAAGACGATTTCGAAGCGACGATGCGCGCCTTCAAGCGCACCAACCTGCGCAACTCGATCCGCTGGGCAGCCTCCGGGCAGGAAGCGCTCGACATGCTCGCGACGATGGTGCCGAAACCCGGGCTGATCCTGCTCGATCTCAACATGCCCGGCCTTGACGGCCGCAAGACGCTCGAGGCGATCAAGTCGAACGGCGGCTGGCGCAAGATTCCGGTGGTGATCCTGACGACCTCCGACGACGAGCGCGACATCGAAGGCTGCTATGCGCTCGGCGCCAATACCTATGTGCAGAAGCCGGTCGATCTCGACGGCCTGTTCGCCGCGATCCAGCGACTGAAGGAATACTGGTTCGAAATCGCGATCCTGCCGCTCGAGGATTGACGGTTTGGCGGAAGACTGCTGCATTCTCATCATTGACGACAATATCGATGATCGCGAGGTCTATCGTCGCATATTGGGCCGCATCTCCAGCACCATTTACACCGTCGTCGAGGCGGAAACCGGCCAAGAGGGACTTGCGCTGAACGGGCGCAAGCGGCCGGACTGCATCCTGCTCGACTATTCGCTGCCGGGGCGCGACGGGCTCGGCGTGCTTGCCGATCTACTGGAGGACGATCCTGCCGCCAATGTCATCATGCTGACCGGCCAGGGCAGCGAGACCGTCGCCGTCGAAGTGATGAAAGCCGGCGCGCGCGACTATCTCACCAAAGATTCGCTTTCGCCCGAAACGTTGCATCGCTGCATCCAGAACGCCATCATGCACGGCATGCTGGAAGCGCAGCTGGAGCGGAAGCGGCAATCGCTCGAGATCTTCACGCGCGCCATGGCCCATGATCTGAAAGAGCCGCTGCGAACGATAAAATCCTTCAGCCGCATCCTGCACGGTTCCGCGGCACTTCCGGCCGAAGACCGGGAACTGCTCGATTATGTGCTGAGCGCCGCCGACCATATGGAAGACCTGATCGTCAAGGTCTCGGGTTTCACCAAGCTCGAAGCCTATGGCGGGCCGGAGCTGACGCCGGTCGCGCTGTCCGATGTGCTCAACCAGGTGGAGGACAATTTGCGTCAGCAGATGGAGAGCCGCGGCGCCGCGATCATTCGCGGGGCTCTGCCGGAGGTCATGGGCGATGCGACGCTGCTGACCCAGCTACTGCAGAACCTAGTGTCGAATGCCATCCGCTATTGCGATCAAAAAGCTCCGGAGGTGACGATCTCGGGCGAAGCGCAGGGAGATACCTGCTGCCTGATGGTGCGTGACAACGGGCCGGGCATCGATCCCCAGCACCGCGAGCTGATCTTCCAGCCGTTCAAGCGGCTGGTCGGCCGCGGCATCGAGGGAACCGGGCTCGGCCTTGCCATCTGCCGCCGCATCGCTCAGCTGCACGGCGGCGCGATCTGGTACGAACCGGAGAAGGGGCCCGGCGCCACCTTCATCGTCGAAATTCCGCTCGCTGCGGCGCGGCCCGCGGCGCCCACCGCGTCGGCCGTTCCGCCCAGCGCAAAGCCTGCAGAGCAGCCAAGCGGAGGTTCCGGCAGGCTTGCCGAAGTGCTGCTCGTCGAAGACAGCCCGGCCGACATCCAGATTCTGAAGATCAAGCTGATGCGGCGGGAGAAAGTGACCTTCAACCTGCATGTCGCCACCAACGGACGCGAGGCGATGCGGCTACTCGAAGAGCGCGCCGACATCGCCGACCTGCCGCAGATCGACCTGATGCTGCTCGACATCAATATGCCGATCATGGACGGCTTCGAGGTGCTGAACGCACTGTCGGCCGACGCCCGTCTGAAACGGATTCCCGTCTGCATTCTCAGCACCTCAAGCGATGAGACCGACATGCAGCGGGCCAGAAACCTCGGCGCGCGCGCCTATATGGTGAAGCCGCCGACCCTGCAGCAACTGAAAGAGGCGCTCGAAGATGTCGATCATTTGGAACTGCTGCAGCGCGGCGATTCGCTTGCGCTTTGTGCGGAACAAAACTAAGCGGTGGTCATTGGCAACGGTATGACTTTCGCAGCTCTCATACTCGCGCTCCTGACGACGCCGCTTCAATCAGGACTGCTCTCGATGGTATCAGGCATACATCACGTTACAGCCATCACCCGAAAGGTGCAGGCAAACGTGGACTTTTACGCCGGCTTTCTCGGCATGCGCCTCGTCAAGCAGACGGCCGGCTACGAGGATGCGACGCAGCTCCATCTCTTCTACGGCGATTCGGCAGGTACGCCGGGTTCGCTCGTCAGCTTCCTCGTCTGGGAAGATGGCGCGCCCGGCCGGGCGGGTTACGGCCAGATCAGCGAAATTTCGCTGGCGATCGATCCGGCGAGCATCGGCTACTGGCTGACGCGCGCCATGAGCTTCGGCCTGCGTTCGGAGGGACCCGCCGATGAATTCGGTGAGCCTGTCCTCAGGCTGAAAGACCCCGACAATATCATCCTCAAGCTCGCGGGTGCAAAGGACCTCACATTGCCGACCGTCTGGGACGGCGCCTCGATCCCGGTCGAGCATGCCGTCAAGCGGGTGCGCGGCGCAACGATGCTGACGGAAAAGCCGGCGGAGAGCCGCAGCTTCCTCGAAGGCCATTTCGGCTACCGCTTCCAGGCCAACCGCGGCACGATCGACAGGTTAGTATCGCAATCGGGCGACGTCATCGATGTGCGCGATGCGCGCGGCTTCTGGTCTGGCGCGCCGGGAACCGGCACCGTCGATCATGTCGCCTTCCGGGCTGCCGACGAGGAGGCGCTGCGTTCGGTATCCAAGGCGCTGGAGAAGACCGATGCATCGCCGACCAACATGCACGACCGCAAGTATTTCCGCTCGCTCTATGCCCGCGAGCCCGGCGGCACGCTGGTGGAGCTTGCAACCGACAAGCCCGGCATGACTGTTGACGAAGAGCATGCGGCCCTCGGCACCAAGCTCTTCGCGCCGCCGGAAGCGATCACCAATCTCAACGATCTCAAGGTGATTCTGCCGCAATTTTCGATGCCTGGCCAGCCGCGCATCAATTACCGCGAGCTGCCGTTCGTCCATCGCTTCTATACACCGCCGAATCCCGATGGCAGTGTCTTCGTGCTCCTGCACGGCTCGGGCGGCAATGAGACGACGCTGATGCCGCTCCTCAACAAGGCGGCGCCGCGCGCAACCCTGATGGGCGTGCGGGGCCGCGCGACCGAAGAGGGTTTTCCGCGCTGGTACAAGCGCATCACCCCCTTCTCCTTCGACCAGAACGACATCAGGACCGAGGCCGAAGCCTTTGCGGCCTTCATCGAAGGCGCCGTCAAATCCTACGGGCTCGATCCCAAGAAGATCGTCTATGTCGGCTATTCCAATGGCGCCAACCTCCTAAACTCGCTGCTCTACCTGCACCCGAACCTCGTTCACAAGGCGGTGCTGCTGCGCTCCATGCCTGTACTCAGCGACTACCCGCATGCCGACCTCAAGGGCACGGACCTGCTCGTCATCAGCGGCAAGACGGATGCCTACGGCAAATATGCGAGCGAGCTGGAGGAAAGGCTGAAGAGTTCGGGCGCCACCGTCGATTCCGACGTCATCCCCGGCGGTCACGACCTCGGCGATGCCGATGTGCCGATCATCCAGAAGTGGCTGCTCCAGAGAATGGGCGAAGATCCCCCGCCGCTGGAGCAGCAAGCGGTCAAGCCGCCGAGCGAGCCATTCGGGCAACCATAATGCCGGCGAGCACCACTGCGGCGCCTAGCGCCTGCATCGTCCCGATCGCCTCGTCGAGCAGCGCCCAGGCGAGGACTGCGGCGACGACCGGCTGAAGCAGCAGCGTCAGCGATGAAAAGGCGGGCGGCAGATAGGCCAGCGCATAGGTGATCGCCACCTGCCCGCCGGCATGACTGATAAAGGCGAGGCCGAAGAGGATTGACCAGCCGTAGACGGTCGCCGGCAGCATCTGGCCTTCGAAGAAGAAGGCTATCGGGAAGATGCAGACGGCAGCCGATGCCGTGCTCCACAGCATGATGCGGATCGTATCGAACCGGCTGCGCAGCCTGCCGATCGCCAGGATATAGCAGGCATAGAAGAAGGCGGCGACCATCGCGGCGCCGTCGCCGCTTAAATCGCCATTGCCGAGCCCTGCCGGACCACCCTTCAGAATAACGACCCCAGCAAGCGCCAGAAGCAGCCCCAACAGGAAGACGCCGCTGGTTCTCGCCCTGAAAAACAGGACGGCGATCAACGTGACGAAAACAGGCGCGAGATTGGCAAGCAGCGTCGCGTTGGCGACCGACGTCATGGTGAGAGAAAGGTGCCAGGCGGCAAGGTCAAGCGCCAGCATGACGCCCGGAAGAACCAGCATGCCGTGGTCGGCAAGGCTTTGCGGTCTGGGTCCGGCATTCTTCTTCAGCAGCGAGACGATGAAGATCGGGATCAGCGCCAACGCTACGCGCCAGAACGCGGTGGCCATCGGCCCGACCTCGGAAAGCCGCACGAAGATCGGCGAGCCGCCGATCGCCGCCCCGCCGAGAACGAGCGCCGCAAGAGCGAGACGATTGGAAGGCGAGGCTTCGGAAAGGGTGGAAGCGGTCTGCGACATGATCTCGATATTTCCGATCGCCGTCCGAACACCGGCAGCGGGCCACTGATTGCCGAGTGCGTAGCAGAAGTCGACCGCCGGGGACAGTCGATGAGCGACATCGAAATGGAAAATCAGGCAGGATGCGCATTCGACGCAGCCAGTCGCAGCTTCGAGGCGATTTCGGACGCGACGAAGAAAGCATGCTCAGTCACCTGCGGCAGCCCCATCAGCTCGCCGAAGGTGCCGCGCGCCAAGGGACCGGAGATCAAGAGCGAAGGGTCCGCGGCCCCCGACGGGCCGATCGCCTCCGAGCGCTCGGTGCAGGCAAGGCCGAGGCCTGTGGGATCGAGCGACAGGTGGCCGCTTGCCGCGAGCGCCGAGAGCCAGGGCTGGGTTTCGAGAATGCCGCCATGGGCCGGCCCGGTCGTGACGACGACGGCGTCGTAGCTGCGCTCCAACGGCGGGCGGCGGTGGCGCGGCTGCAGGGTGCACGGAATGCGTTCGCCTTCGATGCGCGCATCGGCGACCGAGGCGGCGAGGATTTCGAGACGACCGGCAGTGATCGCCGCATCGAGCACGGCTTCCACCTGCGGCGCGATGCGGAAGCGATGCACATCCCAATAGGCACGCAGATGGCGGACGACACGGCGCCGCTCGGCCATCGGCAGCGCCTGCCAGAGATCAAATCCCTGCGCCCGCACCTGATCGATCACCCCATGCCAGCTTATGCCCTGCGCCTTCGCCGCGTCTATGGCGGCGCGGATCCCCGCCAGCAGCGAAACGGCGGAATGAGCCGCATCGGCAACGAAATCGCCATAGAGAGGCTGCGGCACCGGCGCATGCCCGCGCGAGCGCAGGCCACGGCGCGAGATCGCCGTCACCGGACCATCATGTCCGCGTTCGGCAAGCGAGGCAATGACATCGGCGGCGGTCAGGCCATTGCCGATGACCAGCACCCGGTCGTGGGGACGGATGACGTCGAGCGCGCCCGGCTTCGTCGTGTCGGCTACGAAACGGGGATGGGCGGCCAGAAGGGTTGTAAGCCGTCCGGGAGCGACCGGCGGCGGGTGGCTGGTGGCGATCGCGACGATATCGGCCTCGGTCAGGCCGCCCTTGTCGTCGCGGATCGACCAGCGGCCGGCATGGCGCTCGACATGGGTCACGGCCGCACGGCAATGGCGCACGCTGCCGTCGTCCATGAGCGGTTTCAGCAGGGAGGCAACATAGTCGCCGAAGAGCCGACGCCGGGGAAAGATCTGGCCGTCGGAGCGCCTTGCCTCGGGGTCACAGGCGACGGCGTCGCGGGCGTCGATCCAGGTCTGGAATTCGCCCTGGTCGTCAGGCTGCAGGCTCATCTTGGCGGCCGGAACATTGATGCGGTGGGCCGGGTCGTCCGTGTCATAGGCCAGGCCGCGACCGAGCTCGGCGCGCGGCTCGAAGACGACGATGGCGGCATGGGCGTCGTCCACCGCCCGGGCGAGATGATAGGCGACGCCCGCGCCGGAGACACCACCGCCGATGATGGCGACGACAGGTGTTCCGGACGTCGGCAGAGGCTTGGGCTGCATGATGGCCGAGACCGTTGCTTCGATGGCTTGAGCATAGAAGCGGGATATTGCCCGCGCAATCCTCCGTTTGCGATTGTCTATGTGTGCATATCAGCTCGAGATCGTCGTCGAGAATTCGGGATTGCCGCGGATGGTGTTGCTGACCGTGCAGATTTCCTCTTCGGCGGCCCGGACGATCTTGCTGCGTGTCTCCTCGTCGACATCGCCCTTGATCGAGAAGACGATGTTGAACTTCGCAACGCGTGAAAGCCCTTCCGTCGCCTTTTCGCCGGTGACGTCGGCAGCGATCTCGCTGATCCTGTCGAGAACGCCGATCTGGCTGGCGGCGATGCGGGCGCTGAGCACGAGGCAGGCGGAGAGCGAGGCATAGAGCAGATCGAGCGGGCTGAAGCCCGGCTGCGACGGCGCGGTGACGATATCGATCTCGCCCTTCGTGGTAGACGTGACATGCGGAAAACCGGTGCGGCCGAGAGTGGCGTTGGCGCCGGTCGGACGAGGGCGAGCCTTAAGATCAGCCATGAAGGAATCCTCTGACAACAGCTTCGCAGAGATAGGACAATCCGCACCGGCCGGCAACGGCGCCGGTGGTCTCCGATAGCGGAACCTTTCCATCCGCCATCAGTTGATTACACCTGAGCGAAATCAGCAACAAGGGTGGATTGGGATGCCGCATGTCCGCAAGATGGATCGTCAAGACCGGCGGATGGATGCCCGCGACCGGCTGATCGTTGCGCTCTATGCACAACTGAAGGCCGAGCGGGAAACACGCGAAACGTTGGAATGGGCGATCCGCAACGGCGCTATCTCGCAGGAGGTGCTGGAGGCGATTGCGGCCGATCCGGTTCCCGTCGTCACCAGCGAGGATATCGCTTCGCTCGAGAAAATCATCGCCCTCGATGAAAGGCGCAAACCAAATCGGAACTAGAACCCAAGCTGCGCAGCGGTCCTGGGGCCCGACTTGCGTAAAAGGCGTTCGAAGAAGAGGAGATCCGAAATGGCCGATATCACCTATCAGGTCGTCCCGCATGACAATGGCTGGGCCTACAAGCTCGGCGACACGCTGTCGGAGACCTACGCGACGGCTGACGAAGCGATCGCCCGCGCCAAGGACGCCGCGTCACGTCAGAAAATCGGCGACGGCGACGCGCTGCTCGCCTATCCTTCACCCGATGGCGGCTGGGCGTTTCAGGAGCTCGAAACCGACAAAAGCAGTGGTCGGCTCTGATTTGTCACGGAGGATGGAATGGCCGCGCGGGCAAGCTGGAAAGGTCATCTGAAGGTAGGCGACCTTGCTTGCTCCGTCGGGCTCTATACCGCCGTTTCCTCCTCCGACCGCGTTTCGTTCAACATCATCAATCGCAGGACCGGCCATCGCGTCGAACGGCAGTTCGTCGACAGCGAGACCGGCAAGCCGGTGGAGCGCGACGACCAGGTCAAGGGCTATCGGATGGAGAACGGTGATTACATTGTCATCGAAGGCGACGAGATTGACTGGATCATGCCGGAGAGCGACAAGGTGCTCGATGTCAACGCCTTCATCGCCTATGACGATATCGACAAGCTCTATTTCGACCGTCCCTATTATCTCGCCCCCGTCGATGAGCATGATGAAGAAGCGCTGTCGCTGATCATCGGGGCCATGAGGGACGCCAAGGTGGCGGCGCTGGCCGAAGCTGTGCTTTTCCGGCGCAACCGAACGCTGCTGATCCGGCCGCATGACACCCACATCATCGCGACCATGCTGAACTTCGACTATGAGGTCCGCTCGGCCGACACCGTCTTCAGGGACATTCCCGATATCAAATTCGACAAGGAAATGCTCGAGCTCGCCGGGCATATCATCGAAACCAAACATGGCAGCTTCGATCCGAGTGAGTACGAGGACCGTTACGAAGCTGCCCTCGTCGAATTGGTCAAGGCAAAGATCGAGGGCCGGGCGCCGCCGAAGAAGAAACCGGCGCCGGAACGCAAGGTGGTCGATCTGATGGAAGCGCTGCGCCAGAGTGCGAAATTGAGCGGCAAGAGCGCGGGGAAGAAGAGGCCGGCAACGAAGAAGGCGCCGGCGCGCAGCGACAGCCAAGGGAAGAAGGCAGGCTGAGATGGCACTCGAGACCTATCAGGCGAAGCGCAATTTCAAACTCACCCCGGAGCCGCGCGGGCGCAAGGGCCGCAGCACAGGCAACAGTTTCGTCATCCAGAAACATGATGCGACAAGGCTGCATTATGACTTCCGGCTCGAAATGGATGGGGTGCTCAAGAGCTGGGCGGTGACGAAGGGGCCGAGCCTCAACCCGGAGGAGAAGCGCCTGGCCGTGCATGTCGAAGACCACCCCCTGTCCTATGGCGATTTTGAAGGTATCATACCGAAAGGGCAGTATGGCGGCGGCACCGTCATCGTCTGGGACCGCGGCACTTGGACGCCGCTCGGCGACGTTCACAAGTCCTATCGGAAAGGCCATCTGGAATTCGAGCTCGATGGCGAGAAGCTGAAGGGACGCTGGCATCTCGTGCGCATGCACGGCCGGCCCGGCGAGAAGCGCGAAAACTGGCTGCTGATCAAGGGGGATGACGCCGAGGCGCGCCATGACGGCGACATTCTCGAGGAACGGCCTGAATCGGCCAAGACCGGTCGGCAACTCGAGGAGGTGGCGGAGAACCCCGATGCGACCTGGAAGTCCAAATCCGGAAACGGCAAGGCGGTTGCCGCCAAGAAGCCGGCACAAAAGGCGAGGCCGTCAGTATCCGACGAACGCCCTAAAGGCGCGCGCAGGGGCGTAATGCCCGACTTCATCGAACCGGCGCTCGCCAAGCTGAAACCGAAGCCGCCGGCGGGCGATCGCTGGATCCACGAGATCAAGTTCGACGGCTATCGGCTGCAGGTCAGGGTGGAGGACGGCAAGGTCCGTATGTTGACCCGCAGCGGCCTCGACTGGACGGCAAAATTCGGCAAGGATGTGCTCGACGCCTTTGCCGCGCTGCCGGTGCACTCGGCGGTGATCGATGGCGAAATTGTCGTCGAGCGCGATAGCGGCGCTTCGGATTTCTCAGCGCTCCAGCGCGATCTGAGCGAGGGTCGCAACGACCGCTTCGTCTTCTATGCTTTCGATCTCCTCCATCTCGACGGTCACAAACTGGTTGATGCCACGCTCATTGATCGCAAGCATCTGCTGGAAAGCCTGCTGCCTGCCGATAATGACAGGCTGCGTTACAGCGCGCATTTCAACGAACGCGGCGGCCTGGTGCTCGATCATGCCTGTCGGCTCAGCCTCGAAGGCGTGATCTCCAAGCTGCGCGACAGTAAATACACCTCGGGACGCAACGGCGATTGGATCAAATCGAAGTGTTCGCAGCGGCAGGAATTCGTTATCGGCGGCTTTGTGCCGTCGACATCGATGGAGAATGCGATCGGCTCACTGGCAATGGGTTACTATCAGGGTGGCGAGCTCAAGCATGTCGGGCGGGTCGGCACCGGCTACACGGTGGCAACCGCGCAGATGCTCTATGAGAAACTGTCACGCCTTGCGCAGAATGAGAACTCATTCGACGACAAGCTCACCGCCGAGGAGCGGCGTGGGCTGATCTATGTCAAGCCGCAGCTCGTTGGCGAAGTCGAGTTCCGCGCCTGGTCGGCCGACGGCAATCTGCGTCATGCAGCCTTCCGCGGACTGCGCGAGGACAAGCTCGCCAAAGAGGTCACGCGCGAGACAGAACAGACCGCAGCCCGCCCACTGCCGACAGCCGCTGTGACGCTCACCCACCCCGACCGCATCTACTGGCCGGACGAGGGTGTTACCAAGGAGGGGCTGGCGGACTATTATGCCCAGGTCTGGCGCTTCATGGCGCCTTATGTCGTGAACCGCCCATTGGCGCTCTTGCGTCTGCCGGACGGAATCAATGGCCGTCAGCGGTTTTTTCAGAAACACGCCTGGAAGGGCATGAACCCGCATATCGATCAGATCATCGATCCGAAGGACAAGCAGGGTGAAAAGCTGCTGCGGATCACCGATTTCGACGGTGTCGTGGCACTGGTGCAGTCGGCCGTGCTTGAAATCCACCCGTGGGGCACGACGACCGACAATTGGGAAAAGCCCGACATGATCACCATGGACCTCGATCCCGGCGAAGAGGTAGCGTGGGAAGATGTGATAGCCGCCGCTTACGAATTGAAGGCGCGGCTGGAAGCCGAAGGTCTCGCCCCCTTCGTCAAGACGTCAGGCGGCAAGGGCCTGCATGTGGTGACGCCGCTCACGCCGAAAGCCGGCTGGGTGCAGGTAAAGGCATTTGCCAAATGGCTGGGCGACAGCATGTCGGCCGACAATCCCGACCGTTATCTGGCGACGGCGACGAAGGCGAAGCGCAAGGGGAGGATCTTCATCGATTATCTGCGCAACGGCCGCGGCAATACGGCAGTTGCGGCCTATTCGACGCGGGCAAGACCGGGTGCGGCGGTCTCCATGCCGCTGGAATGGAGTGAACTCACCGCCGACATCGGGCCGGCCTATTTTACCGTCGACAATACGCCGACGCGGCTCGACGCCTTGCCCGGAGATCCCTGGGATGGATTTTTCGCGGCGGCGAAACCGTTGGAAAAGAAGCGATAGGAATTATCGCGGCTTCCTGTTGCCTTCCGCCAAGCTCTTCTTCAGCGCATCCATGATGTTGATGACGTTGCCTGTCGATTTCACCGGTGGCGGCTTTTTGGCGGGCGCGGCCTGCTTCAAGGTCTTCTTTTTGCCGCGGATCATCGATTTCAGGCGCTTCTGGATCGGATCCTGCACCATGGTCGGGCTCCAATCCTTCGTCTCTTCCTTCACCAGCTGTTTCATCAGCGTCAAAAGCTTGCTGTCGACCTTTGCCTTGTCGTCGATTTTGGCCAGGGGTTCGCGCACCTCGTCGCCATAACGCAGGGTCCAGAGGATGATGCCCTTGCCTTGCGGCTCCAGCAGCACGGCGCGCTCGCGACGATAGAGAACTAGACGGGAAATACCGACGACGTCGTTCGCCTTCATCGCCTCGCGAATGACGCAGAAGGCTTCCACGCCGACCTTGTCCTCGGGCGCCAGGAAATGCGGCTTGTCATACCAGATCCAGTCGATCGAGCCGCGCGGCACGAAACTGTCGATATCGATGGTGCGGGTGCTTTCCAGCCCGACCTCCTCGATCTCTTCGTCTTCGAGAAGGACATAGTCGTCCTCGCCACGCGGATAACCTTTCACCTGATCCCTGTCGGCCACCGGCTTGTGGGTCACGCTGTCGACATAGCGGCTTTCGACACGGTTTTTCGTCTGGCGATTGAGGACGTGGAAACGCACCTTGTTGCTCTCGGTCGTCGCCGGCGTCAGCGAGACGGCGGCGGTGACGAGCGAGAGCTTGAGATAACCTTTCCAGAATGTCTGGCGTGCCATGGCTGTCCCGTTTCCCCGATACGGTGGGGCATGGCAATCAACGGCAAAGCCGGTCTTTGGTTCCGGGCCCGGGCATGCTCAGATCGTGAGATACCGCTTCTGCCACGGCAGCTTTTTTTCCTGCCATGCGCGCGGCGTGAAATCGTCATAGGCAGTCTCGGCAATCGCCAGCATCCAATTGCGGCCCTTGCGGGCCAGCAGCACGCAAGACAATTCCATGCCGGGTTCGACGGCAATGGAAGGCCGGTTGGCGCCGGGGATATCCACGCCCTTGTCGCGCCACTGGATGACGATTTCATCGGGTTCGGATGTCCATTCCCCTGAGGCGACGGATGCCTTGCCGTCCGCGTTGAAGCGAAGCGGTGGCGGCGTAATGTTCAGGAAGCTGCCGTCATTGTGATAATTGCCATCGATCTGACCGGCGGTGGCTTCGCCCGTTCCTTTCAAAAGGATGTCCTGCCGGCAGCGCATAAATATGTTGCGCCGGAGGCTGCCCGACCACGGACGATTGGCGAAGAAGGCGATGTCGCATCCGCTGATGACGTTGTCATGGATATCGATATCCTTACGAAATGCCCGCTCCTGGTCGGAAAAGCCGCTCAGGCTGATGCCGCGATTGTTGTTCTCGATCCAGTTGTCGTAGAGGTGATGGCCGGCATGATCGGCCTTGTCGCCGATGCCGTAGCCGAAGGAATAGTCGTTCATTCTGCCGTCGCGCATGATGTTGCTGCGCACCACGGCATCGTCGCCGATCGACGAAAAGGAGAAATTCTTGCCGCCGATGAAGTTGTACTCGACGCGGTATCTCCGGGTTTTATCACAGACCAGCGCGCCCTTGTTCGACGTGCTTGTCGGCGACTGCAGGAAGAGGTTACCGCGGACCACGATATCGGAACTGATGTTGTCGTCGCTGTTTTGATAGGCGAACTGACAACAATCGGCGCCCTCGCCCGGTGCTTCTCCCATCCGGTTGTTCTCAAGAAGCACGTTCGACGTCTTGGTCAGATAGATGCCGTCGCCCCTGACGTTCTCCGTTTCGCAGCGCCTGACGACAAGGTTCTTGCCATTGTGAAACTTGAAGCCGCGCGGAGAGTTCTTGACGACGACGTCTTCGACCACCGTATCGGAAAACACCTGATAGGCGACGCCGATATCCTCCGCGCCATCGATGACCTGCGCCCGCGTGGAGACGCCATGAGATTTCTTTCGCAGGATTGCGGGCATCGGATCTCCATCGGCTCGGTTACTTGGGCACCTCTTTTCAGAGGCGCCAGGGATGCGGTAACGCATTGAGCTGCTGCATGGCTTATCCTTAAATCAATTCCGATTTAAGAAATACGCAGTCGCGCCGAATTAATGCAGGGCATGTGGCAGGAGTTTGACGGCCCGCTTCACTTCGCAGGCCGTCATGCGATCTCAAAGCGGTCACCGACGGATCAGCAAATACATTTGACGGATATCCTACAAGTGGATATGTTTTGACTACCTTCCGCAGACCGAATGAGAACGGCATGTCGCTGAAATCCATGAAGCCTCTCGCCCGCGCGCCTCTTCTCCACGTGTCCGTGCAGGAAAGCCTGCGGGCCTATATCAGCGACAACGGATTGAAGCCCGGCACGATGCTTCCGGCCGAATCCGACCTGGCGAACCAGCTCGGCGTCAGCCGCAATTCGCTGCGTGAGGGCATCAAGGCACTGGAATCGCTGGGGGTACTGGAATCTCGCCGCGGCATCGGCATCTTCGTAAAAGCCTTCTCATTCGAACCGCTGCTCGACAATCTCGCCTATGGCCTCGGCGGCGCCTTGCGCCAAATCGAGGAAGTGATCGAGATCCGCCGGACCCTCGAAGTCGGCCTGATCGGCAAGACGGTCGAGATGATCGGCGACGACGATATCGCCGAGCTGCGCGCCACGGTGGACCGCATGCGGGTCCATGCCGAACGTGGACAATCCTTTGCCGACGAAGACCAGCTTTTTCATACCCTGCTCTTCCGCTGCCAGCACAACGAGACCCTTGCCCGGCTGATCGATGTGTTCTGGCTCGCCTTCTACAAGGCCTCGGATTTCGTAAATCTGGAGAATGTCGATCCCGTCGCGACCTGGAGGGATCACGTGGCGATCGTCGATGCCATCGAGGCGAAGGACGTCGCGCAAGCGCAGAAACGCCTGGACCGCCACTATGACGGCATTTCCCGAGTGATCGCCGCCAATAAGAAAAGTGCCAATGTGGGAGGAGCACAATGAAAGGACTGTTCAGATTATCATCCGCCGTCGCGCTAGCTGCGATGATGGCGACGACCACTATTCCGGCCTTCACCAGCCCGGCGCAGGCCGCCACGCTGTCGGGCGGCTTCGATGTCGGGCCGGGCGGTTTCCAGGGCAATTTCAACCCGCTCGCCGCGACCGGCGGCTTCACCTGGCTCAGCGTCTATTTCGAGCCGCTGGTGACCTATGACGAGAAGCTCGAGAAAGTCGTCGGCCAGCTCGCCTCATCCTATGAGGTCAGTCCCGATCAGATGACCTACACGTTCAAGCTCGCCGATGCGAAATGGCATGACGGCAAACCCTTCACCGCAAAGGACGCGAAATTCACCATCGAGCTTGCCAAGAACGCCAAGACCGGCTCGGTTCTCGCGGCTCGCCTTAACGCCGTTTCCTCGGCCGAAGCCAAGGACGACAAGACGCTGGTCATCAAACTGTCGGCTCCGTCGGCAAGCCTGATGGACACGCTGACGAAGGTGATGATGCTGCCGGAGCACGCGCTGTCACAGATCCCGGCGGACCAGCTCGCCAAGAATACATGGTGGTCCACCGCGCCGATCGGCACCGGGCCGTTCAAGTTCACCAAATACGTCACCGATCAATATGTCGAACTTGCCGCCAACACCGATTACCGGGGCGGCAAGCCGGCGCTGGAAAAGATCATCAACCGCTATTTCGCCAATCCGGCTGCGGCGATTGCAGCACTGCGCGCCGGCGAAATCGAGTTCACCTATGTCGATTCGAACGACCTGAAGGCCTTCGACAACAACAAGAATTTCCGCGTCATCGAAGGCAACTCCTTCGTCGTCAACTATCTCGGCTTCAACCATGATTCACCGATCTGGAAGGATGTCCGGGTGCGTCAGGCGGTGATGTATGCGGTCAATCGCGACGCGATCATCCAGAGCCTCTACGGCGGCGCCGCCAAACCGGCAAACTGCGCCTATATCGCCGACCAGGTGGTGCCGAAGGGCATCGAAACCTATGCCTACGACCCGGAAAAGGCCAAGCAGTTGCTGAAGGAAGCCGGCTGGGATCAGATCAACGGCGACAAGCCGATAACGCTTCTGACCTATTACACGACGCCACTTGCCGCCAATGTCATGGCTGCGGTCCAGGCAATGCTCGCCCAGGTCGGCATCAACGTCACGCCGCGCGCCGTCGACACCCCGACCTATAACAGCATCGTGCTCAACCCGACGCCCGACGTCGCACAGTTCCAGATGGTTTATGCCGGCCTGCAAAACGGCCCTGACCCGGGCAGCATCAATGTCGGCCTTAACGAGAAGCAGATCCCGCCGGCCGGCCCGAACGTCGCCCGCGTGCGCATGCCGGCGCTGACCGCCGCTCTCGATGCGGCGCTTGGCGAGACGGATGCCGCAAAGCGCGAGGCCCGCTACGAGGAGGTCTGCAAGGTGATGAACAAGGAACTGCCCTGGGGTCCGCTCTGGGTGGCGAAACGTTATGGCGTCGCCTCCGCCAAACTGAAGGACTTCGTCTGGACGCCTGCCCCCGGCGGCGGCCCTTACCAGGCGCATCCGGAAAAATGGGCGATTGCCGAATAGGGCGTAGCGCATCCTGAGAAGCAAAGGGCGGCCAGGTGGCGAACCTGTCCGCCCAGGAACGGGTTTTTCATGCTGAGATACAGTCTCCGGCGCCTGCTGATCGGCGTGGGCATGCTGCTTGCCTTGAGTGTGCTGATCTTCGTCATGCTGCACCTGACCCCCGGCGATCCGATCGACGCCTATATCGATCCCAATGTGCCGATGTCATCGTCGGATCTTGCGGAACTGCGCGTCACACTCGGCCTCGATCAGCCGCTGCCGGTGCAGTACGTCGCTTGGCTGGGGCAAGCGCTGACGGGAAATCTCGGTTATTCGATCAAACGGCCCGACCAGCCGGTGCTCGGTCTCGTGCTCTCGCGTGTCGGGCCGACGGTCCTCTTGATGGGAACGGCGATCGCGATCGCGATTATCGCCGGCATCGCGACCGGCATCGTCAGCGCGGTTCGCCGCAACTCCATCGCCGACCTGTCCTTGTCGGTCTTCGCAGTCACTGGCATCTCCAGCCCGCCCTTCCTCAGCGCTCTGGTGGGCCTTTATCTGTTTTCGGTCTATTTCCGCTGGATGCCCTCCGGCGGCATGCTGACGCCCGGCCGCGAATTTTCCGTCGCCGACCTCCTCCATCACCTCATCCTGCCCGCGACACTTCTGGCTGTGGCGCAGACAGCGCTGATCATGCGCTACATGCGCGCTTCCATGCTCGAGGTCCTGAACCAGGACTATGTGCGCACCGCGCGCGCCAAGGGCGTTTTCGAATTCTGGGTCATTGCAAAGCATGCGCTGCGCAATGCGCTGCTGCCCGTCATCACACTGATTGGCTCGACCATCGGCCTTGCGATCGGCGGGGCGATCTTCATCGAAAGCGTCTTCAACTGGCCCGGGATGGGCCTGCTGATGGTCGATGCGGTGGAAGGCCGCGACTATCCTGTTATCATGGGTTCGACGCTCGTGATCGGCGCATGCGTCATCGCCGTCAACCTTCTGACCGATCTAGCCTATGCGCTGGTCGATCCGCGGATCAAGGTGGGCTGAGCGATGCCGGCACGAAGCCCCGCCCGTAGTCCGGGCCCGATCGCACGCTCCCTGCATCGCTTTCTGCTCAACCGGGCCGCCTTCGCCGGCCTCTGCATGATCGCGCTGGTGATCGCGGCGATCCTTTCCTATCCGCTGTGGTGGAGCTTCAAACCCAACGACATCGATCTGCTGGCGATGAATGCGCAGCCGGGTTCCAGACACTGGTTCGGCACCGACGGCGTCGGCCGCGACATCTTTGCCCGGGTCATGGACGGTGGCCGGATCTCGCTTTTGGTGGCCCTCACCTCGACCGTCATTTCCGCCGTCATCGGTTTCCTGGTCGGCGCAGTCTCGGCGCTTGCGGGCCGCTTTGCGGATGCCGTCACCATGCGTTTCGTCGATCTCGTCATGACGCTGCCGCCGGTCATCTTCCTGCTGGTGCTCGCCTCGATCGCCGGCACCGGCATCTGGCCGACGGTCTTTGTCATCTCGCTGCTCTCCTGGCCGCTGCTGGCGCGCATGGTGCGCTCGCGGCTGCTGGAACTCCGCGAGCGTGATTTTGTGATGGCGGCTAGAGGCATGGGGGCGGGTCTGCCGCACCTGCTCTTTCGCCATGGCCTGCCGAACTCGATCGACATCCTGGTCGTCTTCGCGACGCTGCAGATTGCCAATGCCATCCTGCTCGAGGCCGGCCTTTCCTTCCTCGGGCTCGGCATTGCGCCGCCGGCGGCAAGCTGGGGCAACATGCTGAATGCCGCCCGCTCCACCGCCGTGCTCGAGCAATATCCCTGGCAGTGGCTGTTTCCCGGCGGTTTTCTGGTGCTGGCCGTCCTTGCAATTAACTTCATTGGCGATGGTCTTCGCGATGCCTTCGACCCTCGCGCCGAATTAAACTGACGATCGAAAGAAAGCGAAAATGAGCAAATTCAAGGGTGTCGTTCCTCCCGTCATAACCCCGCTGAATGAGGATTACAGCGTCGATTACCCGTCCTACACGCGGGTGCTGGAAAACCTGATCGAGGCGGGATGCCACGGCGTGTTCGTGCTCGGCTCGACCAGCGAGGTGATCTTCCACGACGAGCAAACCCGGCGGGAGATCATCGAGCATTCGGCGAAGGTCATCAACGGCCGCGTACCGCTGATCGTCGGCGTCATCGATCCCACCACGGACCGGGTCATCAACCATGCCAGGATCGCCAAATCGGCCGGCGCCGACGCGGTGGTCGTCACGGCGCCGTTCTATACGGTGACCAGCCAGGCCGAGACGATCGATCACTTCCGCTATATTCGCGATGCCGTCGACGTGCCGCTGATCGCCTATGACATTCCCGTCTGCGTGCATGTGAAACTGCAGCGCCAGACCAGCGTGACGCTGGCAAAGGAGGGAACCATCATCGGCATCAAGGATTCGAGCGGCGACGACGGCAATTTCCGCTACGTGCTGCTTGATCTCGCCGACAACAAGGATGTCTTCCTGATGACCGGCTCCGAAATCGTCGTCGACACGGCGCTGCAGATGGGCGCCCATGGCGTGGTGCCGGGCATCGCCAATGTCGATCCGCATGGTTACGTCAGGCTCTGGAATGCCGCTCAGCGCGGCGACTGGGGCGCGGCCCGCAAGGAGCAGGAGCGGCTCTGCCGGCTCTTCGAAATCGTCTGGGTCGGAGCGGGCCGAGTCAGCGGCGGCGCTGCCGGCATCGGCGCCTTCAAGACGGCGATGAAGAGCCTCGGCATCATTGATACAGCGCTGATGCCGCGCCCGCGGGCAGCCCTCAACGAGGCTGAAACGGCGAGGATCGAGGAAATCCTCCGCGCCACCGGCCTGCTTGCCTGATGGATGCCATGCCACAGACCGCCGACACCATTCTCGACATCAAGGGGCTGCGGACCGTCTTTCGCATCCGCTCGGGCGAGGTGACGGCGGTCAACGGCATCGATCTGAGTGTCGCTGCCGGCGAGACGCTGGCGCTCGTCGGCGAGTCCGGCTCGGGCAAATCGGTCACCAGCCTTTCGGTCATGCGGCTGCTGACCCGCAATATCGGTGTCATTGCCGCCGGCACCATCGATCTGAAGCGCAAGGATGGTACCGTCAGGAACCTTGTCTCGCTCCCCCAGCAGGAAATGCGCGCCATTCGCGGCAATGATATCGGCATGGTCTTCCAGGAGCCGATGTCGAGCCTCAACCCGGTCTACACCATCGGCGACCAGATCTCCGAGCCGATCCGCATTCATCGCGGGGCCAATCGGAAAGCAGCCATGGATGCGGCCGTCTCGCTTCTCGACAGCGTCGGCATTCCCGATTCCAGGCGCCGTGCCGGTCAATATCCGCACGAGCTCTCCGGCGGCATGCGACAGCGCGCCACGATCGCCATGGCCCTTGCCTGCGACCCGACGCTGCTGATCGCCGACGAGCCGACGACGGCGCTCGACGTCACCATCCAGGCGCAGGTTCTGGCCCTGCTGCAGAGGCTGCAGCGTGAACGCGGCATGGCCATGCTCTTCGTTACCCATAATCTCGGCGTCGTCGCCGAAATCGCGCATCGGGTGGCGGTCATGTATGCCGGCCGGATCGTCGAGACGGGGCCGGTAGCCGAGGTTTTCCGCAATCCGCGACATCCCTATACCATCGGCCTGCTGGCCTCGATGCCGAAACTCGGTGATGCGAGCCGGATGAAGCAGGCGGGCGAAAGGCTGGCGGCCATTCCGGGCGTCGTGCCGAGCCTGGTGAACATGCCGGCCGGCTGCGCTTTCCAACCGCGATGCCAATTTGCCGTCGACGCCTGTCGCGCGGCCGTGCCGCCGCTTGCCGATGTCAATCCGCGTCACAAGAGCCGCTGCATTCGCTGGCAGGAGATCAGATGAGCGCGCCCCTTCTCTCGGTCCGCGAGCTCGGAAAAGTTTATACCTCCCGCGGCGCCAGGCTGACCATCCTGCAGGCCATTTCCTTCGATATCGGCAAGGGCGAGGTGGTCGGGCTGGTCGGTGAATCCGGCAGCGGCAAGACCACGATCGGACGATCGGTGCTGCGCCTCATCGAACCCTCCGCCGGCAGCGTCCGCTTCGACGGCACCGAACTCACCAGCCTGTCTTCATCGGCAATGCGGCGCCTGCGGCCGCGGATGCAATATATTTTTCAGGACCCGTTCGCGAGCCTTTCGCCGCGTATGACGATCGGCGAAATTCTGACCGAGGGACTGAAGATCCAGGACCTTGGCACGGCAAAAGAGAGATTGGAACGCGCCCGCGCCGCGCTCGAACAGGTCGATCTGCCCGCGGACGCCGTCAACCGTTACGCTCACGAGTTCTCGGGCGGCCAGCGGCAGCGGATCGGCATCGCCCGGGCGCTGACGCTCGCGCCGGAGTTCATCGTCGCCGACGAGCCGGTCTCCGCGCTCGATGTCTCGATCCAGGCGCAAGTGATCAATCTTCTGCGCGACCTGCAGCAGCGACTTGGCCTGACCATGCTGTTCATCAGTCACGATCTCGCCGTGGTCGAATATATCTGCGACCGGGTGATCGTCCTCTATCTCGGCCGGATCATGGAAATCGCGCCAAGTGCTGCGCTTTATGCCAGGCCGCTGCATCCCTACACGCGGGCGCTGCTCTCGGCGATCCCCTCGCCCGACCCCGATGCGCCGCGCGACCGCCAGATCCTGAAGGGCGATATTCCGAGCTCCGCCGATCCGCCGAGCGGTTGCGTCTTTCGCACGCGCTGTCCGAACGCCCTGCCGGCCTGCGGCGAGACCGTGCCGGCGCTGCGCGAAATGACGCCCGGGCATTTCAAGGCCTGCATCCGAGATGACCTCGACTGAAGGAAGTGAGATGAGCATGACAACCCGCCGCCATCCTATCGCCGGCAACTGGGCAAGCCTGCTCCTGCCGATCGCTGAGGACGACAGCATCGATTTCGAAAAGCTCGGCGAGGAAATCGACATACTGATCGCGGCCAAGGTCGACGGCATCTATTCGAATGGCACGGCGGGTGAATTTCACAACCAGACGGAAGCGGAGTACGAGCGAATTCAGGAGATGCTGGCGTCGCGTTGCCGGGCCGCCGCAATGCCGTTCGTCATCGGCGCCTGCCAGCCCGATCCGATCATCATGCTCGATCGCCTGCGCCGCGCCACTGCCCATAAGCCATTGGCAATCCAGGTGATCCTGCCCGACTGGTGGCCGCTCACCAATCTCGAAGCCGTCGACTTCTTGCACCGGGCGTCGGAGGCCGCCGACGGGATCCCGCTCGTTCTATACAATCCCCCGCATGCCAAACGTGTCCTGTCGCCAGCCGAGCTCAGCGACGTTTGCGGTCCCTGCCCGTCGGTGGTCGGGATGAAGATCGCCGATAGCGACGATGCCTGGTATGCGCAGGCGCGCGCATATCTTGGCGAATTTTCCCTGTTCATTCCCGGCCATCATCTCGCCACCGGCATCAAACAGGGCGTTGCTGCCGGCGCGTTTTCCAACGTCGCTTGTCTCAGTCCCCATGGTGCCCAAGCCTGGAAAGAGCTGATGCACGCCGACATCGACGCCGGGTTGGAGATCGAAGGCCGCATCTGCGCCTTTATGGAAAGCCACGTCGTCCCGTTTCGACGCGACCACGGCTATTCCAATGCAGCGCTCGACAAACTGCTCGCGGCGATCGGCAACTGGGGTCCCGTCAGCACCAGGCTGCGTTGGCCTTACCGCTTTATTGGCGAGCAGGAAGCGAAAGGTCTGCGCGAGCGGGCCCGCGCGATGATCCCGGAACTTTTCGCTCAGTAGAGAGAGCGAACTTGCCCGAGCAAGGTGAGTGCTTCCGCGAGACCGAGCTTTGCGTCGGCCTGTCAGGCATCATGAAGGGATGCGGGCGATCACCTTGATCTCGAAATCGAAGCCTGCCAGCCAGTTGACGCCGATCGCGGTCCAGTTCGGATAGGGCGCCTTGCTGAAAATCTTCTGCTTGGCGGCCATGATCGTTTCGAACTGGTTTTCGGGGTCGGTGTGGAACGTCGTTACATCAACCAGATCCTCAAACGTGCAACCCGCGGCGTCCAGCGTCGCCTTCAGGTTTTCGAACGCCAGCTCGACCTGGCGTTCGAAGTCAGGCTCCGGCGATCCATCGGAACGGCTGCCGACCTGACCGGACACGAAGAGAAGATCTCCGGATCGGATGGCGGCCGAATAGCCGTGTTCCTCGTAAAGGGCATGCCGGTTTGCGGGGAAGATTGCTTCACTTGGGGTCATTGTCGATCTCACTTCAATATTGTTGACTGGAAACCCAAAGAGCGCGGCCGTGACATAACAGGAGCTTTCCATATTGCCGGCTCATCTGATATACGATACGTATATGAATACATCACATACGCAGGGTATGTCAAGTTAATATACGCTGCGTATATGAAATTGGAGTTGAGATGGTCAAACGCCGTGTCGAGACGATGGAGGAAAATCGCCGGAGGCTGATCGCCGCCGCGCGAAGGGCCTTTACCGAGAAGGGATATGCTGCCGCCTCGATGGACGATCTGACTGCCGAAGTAGGGCTGACGCGGGGCGCGCTTTACCACAACTTCGGAGACAAGCGCGGGCTGTTGGCCGCGGTTGTCGAGCAGATCGACATGGAAATGGCCTCGCGCGCCCAGGAAATCGGCGCCCGTGCGGGGGATGGTTGGCAGGGACTGCTTGCCGAAGGTGCAGCCTATATCGAGATGGCGCTCGATCCGGAGGTGCAGCGCATCGTGCTGCTCGACGGACCTGCCGTGTTGGGCGACCCGTCGCAATGGCCGAGCCAGAGCAGCTGTCTTCAGGCAACCCGGCAGACAGCGGAGCGCCTGATCGCACAGGGGGTGCTCAAGCCGGTGGACCCAGAAGCGGCCGCGCGGCTGCTCAATGGCGCGGCGCTCAATGCCGCGCTCTGGATCGCTGCCAGCGACGAGCCGCAGCATGTGCTGCCGAAAGCGGTCGAGGCCTTCGGCGCTTTGGCTGCAGGCCTTCTCAAGACGTCGGCGTAAGCGCCATATACGCGCAGCGCATCGGCGACCCGGCGCTGGTGGCCTGGGCCTCGCCCATCCACCGTCGGAATGGCCACCGGTGCTTCCCACCCCATCGCAACACCGTCCCGGCCTCAGCTCAGTTGGGCAAGGAAATCGTCGACGACGCTCGGGACCGTTCCGGACGTGTCGATACCGACCGATCCCGGGGGGAAAGTGTCTGTTGCTCCTAGGGTAGCGCAGAACCACCGCACGCTCGTCCGGCGCGAAACCCGGCTCATCTGGCCGCCCGTCAATCGTCTGTTCAACGTGTCGACATCTATGTCGAGCACAAAAACCGTGTCGAATACGTCCAGGAACTTATGGAAGTTGCGGGAGCCCCCGCAGAAGAAGGTGGCAGGATGAGTGGTGTCAGCGGTGATGGCCCGGACCTTTTCAACAGGCCAGATCCAATGCGCGTAACGCCAAACGACGCGGTCCACACCTTGCGGCGGTCCTTCCAGCGCCTCGCCGGTCTCGGGGTCCCCAACACAGGCCAAGGCCCGATCACCATGGACGACATGAAAACCACGCTGCTCCAGCTCAGTAGCGACAGACGTTTTTCCCGTGCCGGAGCTGCCTTCGATCAAGTAGTTCTTGATGCCCATAAGCGACGTTTACCATGGTCAGCAATCCGCTGAGAAGAAACTTCACAGGACTATACACTCAACCAACGGCAGTTTCGGGCCGTTGCGGGCCTAAAGCGCGTCGCATCAAATTTGATTCATGCGACGCGCTTTCGCTCTTTGTTTTGATGCATGTCGTTGTCCCGGAACCGATGCACACTTCCGAGCGAGATGCATTAGTAGCTCCCGAAAACCAGAAGAAGCACGCCGATCGCGAGGATCGCAAGCGCCGGCCAATTCCGCGCTAATCCGAGGAACCTCAGGCCTTGGCGCCGCGGTTCCAACGTCGCGCCGCCTTGTGGCGTCAGGTGAGGATCACTCGGTCTGCGACGGAGCGTCGGCCGTAGGAGAAAAAGAAGGCCGCCGATTATGAGAGCGGCACCGATCAGAACTGCCCACATCGTCGCCTCCGCGAACACGGACCTTGCTTAAACCAGAGCTGGTCGTGATTGTTCCGTTGCTCCAGCCCGTTATTCAGAGGCGCGCAGGATTTCAACTTCCGCGCTGGTTCGATGGCGCCATTTTACGACGCAGCAGAATTAGGTCAGCGAAGCGTCATGCCCGCCGGCGGTTCTTTGAATGAGGCGGGCAACCACCTCGGTCCGGTTCTGCGCCTGCAGCTTGCGCATGATGTGCTGCAAATGCATCTTCACCGTATGCCCTGACAAATTCAGTTTTCCTGCAATCACCTTATTTGAACAGCCGGATTGCAACTCCGCGAGGATTTCCGCTTCCCGGGGCGTGAAGCCGGCAATCGCGCAATACTGCGTCCTATCATCCAAGCTTTTTTCGGCCCCATTTCTGGCCGGACTGTGCTCGTTCGCGCCGTTTGTAACGGCGCCCAACAGCTGCGGGAAAAATGTGCCTCCTGCCAGAACGAGACGAAGGCCGGCAAGCGCAATGTCAACGGGAAGCGAAGTGGAGAAAAAGCCGCGGATGCCCATCTTGAGCGCCTGCCGGGCGATGATGGCGTCATCCGTCCCTGAGAGCAACGTGATAGGAGCATCGGGAAAACGTGCCGCAATCGCCGCGAGATCTTCACGCACGCTAGCGCTCTCAACAGCTCTGCTGGCCAGATCCAGTGCAATCAAACGCACCTCAGCTCCAAGTGCCCGATCGAGACTCTCGGTCGAGACCAGATCGATAAGGTTCCACCCGGCGAGTTCGCGCTCCAGCAACTTCACCACGGCTGTACGCGCAAGGGTTGAGTTCCCAATGATGATCACGGTCAGTGTATTGCGCCCCACACGGCGCCTGGCTCCAGAACTGTCGGACATTGCGGGCTCCCCGGAATATTTGCAACCCAACAGCTAATCATATTAATCTCGTTCTCACTACATGTCATGATAAAAAGCGAGTGTATTAGCGATACCAATAGTCCATTCCCTCCTGATAATTCTTATAGTCTATACGATTTTTGCGAGAGATAACCGTTCCTGCAAGAGCACATTTCATGCCGGCATGCTGGTTCGACTTTTCGTCGCGGGCTTCCAGCCTTCGTGCAATTCACGCAACTGCAAGCGGTCGGAAAAGCTTTTAACGGGCTGAAAGGCCAATAGATTTTCGGCAGACCCATTTGGGTAAGGCGCTGATGGACAGAACGTCCTGCCGACCGGCACGGCTTTGTTTCCATATCGCACATCAAAGCAGCCGCGGGCTCGGCAGCAAAACGACAAACGCGCAAGGCAACAAAAGCCTGAGATCGCTGCCAGCCCTTTATGATTACCGAACAACGCGGTCCTATCGATGCATTTAATACCAGTTTGGGTCGTGTTCGCTCATGCACTCGGTGTGCCGGCAGCGCCAGATGCCGGGCAGGTCTCGCAGTCTCGGCGGCCAAAATCAGCGACGATGCGAGGGGACCATGCTGGAATGTTCGTGATCTCGGTTAGCGCGGCGTCATGCCGGCGCAAGAGACGAAAGCCGGGAGGAACGACTGATATAAGGCTTGAAAAACCACAGGAGGAAGGTTTCGTGCGGTTGAGCCTCGGTAATGTAGTCGGGAGCTTACCGATAGATTAGCCGTGCATGAAGCTCAGAATGTCGTCGACGAGAGCCGAATGGGCGTCCGTGAGGTTACCCTCTCCACCGTGGCCCCCGATGCCGGCCAGTTGAAGCGCATGCTGATCATAGAGGACATGATCGATCTGTTGGGCATCCGCCGTCCCGCCGGCGGGAACGGCGATGTTCATGGGATGGAAATAGCCGAAGTTGACTTCGATCATGCTGCCGGTCGACGATCCGACCCCGCCACCACCGCCGGCATGGTTGCCGGTAAAAATCGTGTCCGACGACAGATTGAAGCCACCGCCATTGCCGCCGATGCCGGCGATCTGCACGGTGCCCTGATCGAAAATCACATTGTTTGTCTGATGGGCCTGCGCCGAGCCGCCCGCGGCGCCGATGGCGATGTTGATCGGCGAGAAGATGGCGATACTCACATCGACCATGCTGCCGACGAAATATCCATCGCCGCCGTGGCCGGCATAATTGTCGCCGGTGAAAGTGAGCCACGTTCCCGGGCTCATCAAGGGGCCGTGGCCCGCGACATTTTGATCTCCGCCCGAGCCGCCCATGCCGCCGATCTGGGTCGCGCCCTGCAGGAACAGTGCGTTGTTCGATTGCTCGGCGTGAGCCATTGCGCCGGGGCCGGCAGCCACGGCGGTATTCACGGGGGCAAACAGCGCGACTTCGGTGCTGACGAGTCCGCCATAGAACAGGCCGGTGCCTCCGCTACCGGCATGATTGGCGTCACCGCCGCCGATGGCAACATTGCCGCTTCCGCCATTCCCGCCTATCCCCGCCATTTCGGTGGGATGCTGATTGATGAAGGCGTCGTTGCCCTGAACCGCCTCGGCACCCGAATGAGGCCCCGCAATAGCGGCGTTGGACGGCATGAAGACCGCCAGCGCATTGCTGCTGATCACACCTTCACTTATTCCGGCACCGCCGCTGCCGGCTGAATTGGAGCTCGGACCGGAAGCGACATCCAATGGAAGCCAGGTCGGCACCAATGCCAGATGCCCCGCAGCCACGTTGAAGGCGAGGTTTTGATCGGCGCCCGCTTTGGGCAAGTCTTCCGACAAGGGGCGAAATTCCGTCATCACCATCTCCGTTCCGCGACCAACCGCGACCGCCGCGCGTCCGGTGTATGCAGCTCGATTGTTCAGGCATTGTGCCTCTGAACGGAAGAAAAGCAGAGCCTGCAATTCGTCTACGCCTGGTCGGCTAGTCCTGTAGCCATTTGGGCGTCATGGCCGCCGCGTGCTGTTGTCCGCGTTCGAGAGCACCAAGCCCGCCCTTGGTACAAGCGGTTCTCTTTCGAAATAAAGCCGCTCGCAAGGCGCCGTTGTTTGTGATCAGGCCATCCGCACCGGATCACGACGGACTCATCCCAAAACAACGCACCGTCATCACGAAGTATACGCCCGAAAGTACATCGCCGAATATCTAGATAGTTTGCAGTTTAAATCGTGGCAATATTCGGCACGCGGCTGTATTGGCTGGGGCGACGAACTGAATACCAACGCCGTAGGGGACCGCCGTAAAGGAACTCGGACGAAACGAAGTAGAAGGAGTGATATCAATGCCTATTCCACAAATATCCGACACGATTCATCTCAACAATCCGGATGCCGGTGACGCGAATGCTGGCAACGGCGGTTATGGCCACAACGATGGAAACATCAACTACAACCCGGTTGCATATGTAGAGCCCGTGCAAACGGTTTCCGGGGCAACGACCGATCTGCACAATGGCGATCACGTCTGGCAGAAGGCAGATTGGGACGCCGGCAATGGCGGACCTGGTGGCTTTACCCAGGCCCAGAACGGCTTCCTGGCGAAGATCTCGAACAGCGGCGCCGGTGGCGCGGGGGGAGACACTCACTCCAACGGCGATCAAGGAAACGAGAGCGGCGGTAACACGGCTTCAGTGGCGGCAGCGACGACCGCGACACAACACACGCAGCTGATGGCCGATCAGCATGCCACCATCCTCGCGGGCGTCGGCGGCAACGGCGGCAACGGAAACATGGCTCGTGGCGGCGATATATCGTCGGCTCTGGTTCACACCGATCCCGAAACGACGACGGTGCACAATTCTCTCGATCACTTCATAAACGCCTTTGGCGATATCGACCTCAGCCATCTCGGCTCATGAACTAAGGTCCCGAGGGCCGCTGGTTTCGGCCGGCGCCCCTCAGGCGTGACTGAACCGAATCCGCAGCCTTCCTCTTGTCAGTATCAAATGCAGCGAGATCTGATAATGACAACGACCTCGACAAAAACAGCGCGCCCGCAGACACAGCTCGTTGTTGCGCTTCGAGCCTGTGCCGGAGCCTTCGGCTTGGTCTTCCTCTACAGCTGCGGCTACAATCTCTTTCTGCTGGCGCCCTCCATCTATCTTCTGCAGATCTATGACAGGGTCCTGTCGAGCCGCAGCGCCGACACGCTTTTGATGCTGACGCTGATCATCGCCATCGCCGTGTTGGTCGGGTCCATGCTGGATATCGTGCGCAGGGCGGCGCTTTCGCGCGTCGGCAGCTGGGTGGATCACAGGCTGCGGCCGCTGGTGCTCACCGCATCATTCGAATATGCCGCTCGCGTCGATGCGGGCACCGCCACGGAGTGCTACAGGGACCTGGCCGCATTGCGCCAGTTTCTCGATTCACCGGCCAGCTCGCTGTTTTTCGACGTTCCCTGGGCGCCGGTCTTCCTGCTCCTGCTCTTTCTCGTTCATCCGTTGCTTGGGACCATCGGTCTTTTGAGCGCGGTTGCACTTCTGCTGTTTGCGTTTCTGACGGAACTGGCGACGCGGGAGCCGCTTGCCCACGCCAATCTCGCGCTTTCGAAGAGCTATTTCCGATTTGCCACCGCCCTCAAAAACATCGAGGTGATCCGGGCAATGGGCATGCAGGATGGCGCAGCGATGATCGTCTATCGCGATGCGGAAATGGCAAGAAGGGCGCAGGACATCGCCATGCATCGCACGGAGATCATCCTTGGCTTCTCCAAATCGATCCGCACGCTCGCGCAGATCCTGATGATGGGATCGGCGACCTGGCTGGTGCTCGTCAACGACGGCAGTCCCGGAATCATCTTCGTTGCGAGCTTGCTGCTCGGGCGCGGGCTTGCACCGATCGAGGGCGCAATCGGTGCATGGCGCTCTTTTACCTTTGCGCGAAATGCCTTCAATCGCTTGAACAGAATGCTGCTTACAGTCGCATCCGAACAGGATGGCCGAATCGTGCCGTTCCCGGAGCCCATTGGGCTGGTTCTCGAAAACGTCAGCTATGCCATGCCATTCGTCGATCGGCCGATACTGACTGACATCACCTTGCGCCTCGCGCCCGGGGATTGCATCGCGCTGATCGGCCCGTCGGGATCGGGAAAATCGACCCTTGGTCGCGTCATGGCAGGCGTGGTGCCAGCAACGAGCGGATGTGCCCTTCTCGGCGGGGTCGATATCTCGGCTCTGCGCCTCTGCGGCGGGACGCGCCACATCGGATACCTGCCGCAGGACATCGAACTCTTCGGCGGCGCCATCAAGGATGTGATCGGCCGGCTGGACGGGGAAGATCCCGGCAAAGCGATCGACGCCGCGAAGCTGGTAGGATTGCACGACGCGATCATGCGGCTGCCGCAAGGCTACGAAACCGATATCGGTGAAAATGGCAGCCTGCTCCTCAGAGCCCAGCGCCAACAGCTGGGACTGGCTCGGGCGGCCTATGGAAATCCGTCGCTGATCATTCTCGACGATCCGAACTCGAGCCTCGATTATGACGGCGAACGGATGCTGTTTGCGGCCATCGAGCGCATGAAAGCCCGGCGGATGACCGTCGTTATCATCACCCACCGGATGGGGATCCTGCCCGTCACCAACAAGATCGCCATCATGCGTAACGGCACGGTGGCGGCCTTCGGCGACAGCGAACGGATCTATGAAACCTATCTTCAACCGCCGTCTCGAACAGGAACATGAGGGGACGCCGCCATGACCCTGGTTTCACTGGACGCACCGCCGGCGAGACTTTCGAATTCACCAAGGACGGGACAGCGCTTGGCTCGACGATCAGCAGCAGCCGGGCAAGAGACGTTCTATGCGCCGGTGATCAAACAGAAACTGCGCGGCCCCGCCCCCGCTTCGCCGATGCCGGGGCTCAGGGGCGTTGTCTGGATGGGGAACCTGTTGATCCTGGTCTTCGTCGTCGGACTGGGAATGTGGTCGGTTCTGGCGCCGCTGAAAAGTGCGGCAGTCGCATCGGGCGTTATCGAACCGGAGTCCAGCCGCAAAACCATTCAGCATCTGGAAGGCGGCATCGTGCGGCGCATCCTCGTCAAAAACGGCAATAGTGTCATGGCCGGGCAGATCGTCATCGAACTCGACGACACGAAGTCCCGTGCGGAGCGCGACAGCGTTCAAGGGCAGCTTTGGGATGCCGAAGGAAACCGCGCCCGCCTGCTTGCGGAGCAGGCGGGCGGCGACCATGTCACCTATCCCGAGGATCTGAGAACCGCCGTGGACAGATATCCTTCCGTCAGAGCGATTCTGACCGGGCAGCAGAAAATCTTCGAAGCCCGTCGCCGGGTCGTGCAGGCGGAAATTCAGATCACCAATGAAAAAATTGCGCAGGTGCGGCAGGAAATCGTCGGACTTGACGCGCAGAAGGCGGCGCTGGCCGGCCGCGCCGCAATTTCGAGCCAGGAACTGGATCAGGTTACTGCTCTCAGCGCCAAGGGGCTGGAAAAGAAGAGCAGACTTCTCAACCTGCAGCGGGAAAAGTTAGATCTTGATGGCCAGCAGGGTGAAGTCGCGGCGCAGATCTCTCGCGCCTACCAGGTGATCAGCGGAGCACAGGCCGATCTCGCAAAACTCGAGAGCGACCGGCTGAGCGAAATCGCCCAAGGCATGCGCGATTCGGAAAGCCGGATCATGCAGCTGCGCGAGCGCCTGCGCGCCATCGACGACCAGCTTTCGAGGACCGATATCCGGGCTCCCGAGGATGGCACAATCATGAACCTGCGCGTCCACACAGCAGGTGGGGTGATCGGCGCGGGCGAACCGCTCGTCGACCTCCTGCCTCGCTCCGATCGGCTGGTCGTGTCTGTCCACGTCAGACCTGATGACATCAATCTCGTCCGCGCGGGGCTGGAGGCACAGGTTCATCTCCTGCCCTACAATCAGCGGCGCGTTCCACTCCTGAAAGGTCGGGTCGAATATGTATCGGCGGACCGTCTCATCGACACGCAGAGCGGCCAACCCTACTTTGCTGCGACCATCCGCGTAACGGACGAGCGGCTAACGAAAATGAGTGATGTCGAACTGGTCGCCGGCATGCCCGTGCAGACGCTGATCGAAACCGGCGAAAGCAGCGTGGCCTTCTATGCCGTCAGACCACTGCTCGACAGCTTCAACAGGGCATTTCGTGAGGATTGAAGCAGTGATGGGCAAGCGAAAATATGACGACGACCAGATCACGGGCATCCTGAAGGAACACCAGGCCGGCGTAACGGTGGCGGATGTTTGCCACAGGTACGGCATCAGCGAGCCGACCTTCTATCGGTGGCAATCCCTGCAGTCCGGAAATGCCGGACCCCATGCCAAAAGGGTGAGAGCCCTGGAGGAAGAGAACCAGAAGCTCAAGAAGCTTTTGGCCGAATCCCTGCTCTCGGCGGCGACGCTGAGCGAGATGCTGGCGAAGTCAACGAAAGGGCGGCACTAACCTCTTGTTGGCCGCGAGTGGGCGCGCCGTCCCCCCGCCGGAGCGCTCGTCAACCAGTGATGCGTGGCCACGTAGGCCGTCGTTTAGTACCAGCGTCCCCGGCCGTACCAGCCGCCACCGCCTAGCAAAAGAAGTATCACAACGATGATGAGAAGGGTTGTGAGATCCATGTGCGTTCTCCTCGGAGTACCATCACCATCTCGTTCGCGCCTGACGGGCGTTGCTCATGGTTGGACTCCTGGCTTACAACGGCAATGACCGGTGTTGGTTCCATTCGATCCCCTACCCGGCCGGCGTCAACCCGGGCGGACTCAGCGCCTTACGGGACGACCGCGGCCGAAGGCGGCGATAATAGTCTATGAGCTCAAGTGAATTTGAGGCATCAACTGGCGTTATCGTAACACTGCCGCCGTTTTGTTGGTCGGTGCAGGAAGCCTCAAATCATACGTTTGGCTGCGCCGACTTTGTCGACCAAAATGATGATTGGACCCGGGCGGAGCTGATCAGTGGCTTTCTCCGACCGCCGCAATACACGCAACATGAAATTGGTCAACTTATCTCGATCGACGGCCATTTAATTGCTTGATGCTGCTTGGGGATTGTGTGGTGCCCAGGACCGGAATCGAACCAGTGACACGCGGATTTTCAATCCGCTGCTCTACCAACTGAGCTACCTGGGCTAACCTGCTTCCGATGGACCTCTTTTAGAGAAAGAACCGCGGGGCCTTGGTTCGCCCCGGAAGCGAGCGGGGTTATAGCATCTTGTTCGCTCATGGCAAGCGTCAAATGACTCTTTTTTGACGGTCTCGCCGGATTTACCGATTCATGAGGAAAAATAAGAGCTTCGCCAGTGGATTTCGCTAGTTTTCCTCGTCGGGATGATCGGCCTTCGTGTCGTCATCGGCAACCGGAATGGCATAGGAGCCGGTCAGCCAGCGGGAGAGATCGACCTCGCGGCAGCGGTTGGAGCAGAAGGGATAATGGTCGCGATTCGACGGCTTGCCGCATTCGGGGCAAGGGCGCGTCTTGCGCAGCGGTTCGACCTTGGCGGCGGCTTTCCTGTTTTCGGGCATGATCGGTTCGTCCTATGGCGTCGGCCGCGGCCTCAGCCCTCTGGCCACCGGCTATGCACATCGAAGCCTTCGCCGGTCAGAAGCACAATGGTTTCATAAAGCGGCAGGCCTACGACGTTGGTGTAAGAGCCCACCATCTTCTGCACGAAAGTGCCGGCGAGCCCCTGGATGCCGTAGGCGCCCGCCTTGCCGCGCCACTGGCCCGACGCCAGGTAGTTTTCGATCTCGAAGCCGGAGAGCCGCTTGAAGCGGACCTTGGTCTCGACGATCTTCTGGCGGATCTTGCGATCCGGCGTCACCAGGCAAACCCCGGTATAGACGAGGTGGTTGCGTCCCGACAAAAGATGCAGCGAACTCAGCGCCTCGTCGGCGAACTCGGCCTTACCGAGAATGCGCCGGCCTACGGCGACCACCGTATCGGCGGAGAGGATATAACTGCCCTTCCAGGTGATGTCGCCCTTAATGGCGGCAAGGGCGGCTTCTGCCTTCTCGGCCGAAAGCCTGCGGGCGAGCGAGCGCGGATGCTCCGACTTCTTCGGCGTCTCATCGATATCCATCGGCATCAGGCGCGACGGCTCGATGCCTGCCTGGTTGAGCAGGTCAACGCGACGGGGCGAGCCCGAAGCGAGAATGAGCTTATATTTCAGCGCCATGGAACCTCGACCATCGCCAGACGGGAGAAAACCCTTGCAGGACCTTGGGCAAGCTTACTTGAAACGGTAGGTGATGCGGCCCTTGGTCAGATCGTAGGGCGTCATTTCCACAAGCACCTTGTCGCCGGCGAGAACGCGGATGCGGTTCTTGCGCATGCGGCCGGCGGTATGGGCGATAATCTCGTGTTCGTTTTCAAGCTTCACGCGAAACGTCGCATTCGGCAGAAGTTCGGTGACGATTCCCGGGAATTCGAGGACTTCTTCTTTCGGCATATAGTGGTTTTCTTCCTGTGGGTTGAAGAGGCAGCGCAGCGCGCGCCTTGAAATTTGGGCGGAAACTACACAATCAAGGCGGGTTTGTGAACCTTGTTGATCGGGCTTTCCGTCATTTGTTTTCACGCCGACTGCGCGGCGATGCCTTTTCGTTTCAGCAGCCGGCTTTCGATGAGACCGGTGAGATGATTGCGGACCTCGCGATAGCTCTCGAGAATCTGCTCGCGCGTTCCGCTGACAACCGTCGGATCCATTGTCGGCCAGTAGACGACGTCGATTGCATTCGAGCGCGTCAGCTCCAGCGCGGCATGATGGGCCTGCGGCGACAGCGTGATGATCAGATCGAAATAATCGTCCTCGAGTTCATCAAGCGTCTGCGGCTGGCGGCGCCCGAGGGAAAGCCCGATCTCCTCAAGCACCACATCGACGAAAGGATCGCGCTCGCCGGCGCGAACGCCGGCCGACCTTATATAGGTATTGGACGGCAGAATGCTACGAGCAATGATTTCCGCCATCGGCGAGCGGATGGCGTTCAGCCCGCACATGAAGAGGATGGCGCCCGGCCTCTTCCCCTCCTCGACGTCGGCGGCGACCTCCATTGCCGTCATCCGCGCCAGTAGAGCACGCAGACCAGCGTGAACAGCCGCCGGGCGGTGTCGAAATCGATCTCGATCTTGCCGGTCAGCCTGTCCTTCAGCGTCTGCGACCCCTCGTTGTGGATACCGCGCCGGCCCATATCGATCGCCTCGATGCGGCTTGGTGTGGCCGAACGGATCGCTTCATAATAGCTCTCGCAGATCATGAAGTAATCCTTGACGATCCGCCGGAAGGGCGTGAGCGACAGGATATGGGTGGCGACATTGCCGCCGTCTTCCGTGGCGATGGCGAAGACCAGCTTAGAGTCGACCAGCGAGATGTTCAGCCGATAAGGCCCGCCGGCATGGCCGATCGGCGCAAAGCTGTTCTCCTCGATCAGATCGAAGATGGCGACGGCGCGCTCATGCTCGACATCGGGCGTCGAACGGCCGATCGTGTCGTCCAGGACGACGTCGCAAAGCCGGAAATCGCCCGCCGCCATGCCCTCACCTTTCGAGGTTGAGGCGGATCGCGACCGATCGCGCATGGGCATCGAGACCTTCGGAGACCGCAAGAGCGATTGCCGCCGGGCCAAGGGTGCGCAGTTCATCCGGCCCGAGGCGCAGGATCGAGGTGCGCTTGACGAAATCGAGCACCGAAAGACCGGAGGAGAAGCGCGCCGAACGCGCCGTCGGCAGCACATGGTTCGAACCGCCGACATAATCGCCGATCACTTCGGGCGTATGGGCGCCGATGAAGATCGCACCGGCATTGCGGATGCCATCGAGCAGCCGGTCCGGATCGGCGACGGCAAGCTCGAGATGCTCGGCGGCGATGCGGTTGGCGAGCGGAACGGCCTGGTTCAGATCGGCAACAAGGATGACGGCGCCGAAATCGCGCCAGCTGGCCGCCGCCGTCTCCGCACGGTTCAGCGTCTTCAGCTGGCGTTCGACCGCCTGCTCCACCTGCTTGCCGAATTCGACATCATCGGTGATCAGGATCGCCTGGGCGCTGGCATCGTGCTCGGCCTGCGCCAAAAGATCGGCGGCGATCCAATCGGGATTGTTGTCCTTGTCGGCAATGACCAGTACCTCGGAAGGACCGGCGATCATATCGATGCCGACGGTGCCGAAGACGTGGCGCTTGGCGGCGGCGACATAGGCGTTGCCGGGACCGGTGATCTTGGCGACCGGGGCGATCGTCTCGGTGCCATAGGCGAGAGCGGCGATCGCCTGGGCGCCGCCGACGCGGTAGATCTCGCTCACACCGGCAAGCCTGGCGGCGGCGAGCACCGCCGGATTGACGGCGCCGCCGGTGGCGGGAACGGCGATGACGATCCGGTCGACGCCGGCGACCTTGGCCGGCACAGCGTTCATCAGCACCGAGCTCGGATAGCTCGCGGTTCCGCCCGGGACGTAGAGCCCGACCGCCTCGATCGCCGTCCAGCGCGATCCGAGACGGACGCCGAGATCGTCCTCGTAGATGTCGTCCTTCGGCAGCTGCCGGCGATGATGGGATTCGATGCGGAGCGCCGCGAGCTTCAGCGCCCCAAGAACTTCCGACGGCACCGCCTCGATGGCGGCGTCGATCTCTTCAGAGGTGACGCGCATCGGCACGGCGGCGAAATCGATGCCGTCGAATTTCAGCGAATATTCGGCAAGCGCCACATCGCCGCGCGCCCTGACGTCATCGATAATGGCGCGCGCAACGGCGTTCACATCCTCGGAGACTTCGCGCTTCGTCGTCAGGAAAGCGGCGAAATGCTGCTCGAAACCTTCCGATGCCTGATCCAGCCAGATTGCCAAGGCCGATATTCCTTCTTAACTCGAAACCGCAACATTTAAGCGTCGGGCGTCAGGGATGGCGCGGCTTGGAAGCCGCCTCCCAGGCGCCGCCGATATCGGCAAGCTGCGCCTCGATGCATTCGACATCGAGCGCAATCGAGGCCTTGCCCGACAGCGCCAGCTCGACCGTGCCGTCCGGCCCCTCGCCCTTCTTCTCGAAACGCAGCGCCAGGAGCGACAGCACCTCGTCCCGCTCGCCACGGTCGATGCCGAGCGAACGCACGGCAAGCACCCGCTTGAAGACCAAGGCGGCCCGGCGGCGCTCGAAACCCCTGCGCTTGCGCCCGGCACCTTCCCAGACGAAACGATTGGCGGCAAGGGCGAATTGCGCTTCGCGCGGCGACCAGTCGATGTCACCGACCTTGAAGACGCTGTCCTGCATATGCGCGGAGATGATGGCAAGATCCTCGTCATCGAGCGCAACAAGCTTCAGATCGGTCATCTAGTCTTATCCCAGCAGGCACCGCCGGAATGGCGATGCGTCAGACAAGGGAAATAGGATGCTGTGACTGATTACGCAACCGGGATGAACGAGGCTTACTCGCTGATGCGCTGAACGACGGCGCCGCAGCGGGTCAGCTTCTCCTCGAGCCGCTCGAAACCGCGGTCGAGGTGATAGACGCGGGAGACTGTGGTTTCGCCCTCGGCGGCAAGGCCGGCGATGACGAGCGAAACGGAGGCACGCAGATCGGTCGCCATAACAGGCGCGCCGCGCAGGCGCTGGACACCTTCGATTTTCGCCGTCTGGCCGGAGAGCGTGATCCTGGCGCCGAGGCGGGCAAGCTCCTGCACGTGCATGAAGCGATTCTCGAAGATGGTCTCGGTGACATGAGAGATGCCGGAGGAGCGGGTCATCAGCGCCATGAACTGCGCCTGCAGGTCGGTCGGGAAACCCGGGAAGGGATCGGTGACGATATCAACCGGCTTGATGCCGGCGCCGTTGCGCTTGACGCGCATGCCGTTATTGGTCGCTGAAATGTCCGCGCCGGCGCGGCGCAGCGTTTCCAGCGCGGTTTCAAGCAGCGACACATCGGTATTTTCCAGCACGACGTCGCCGCCGGCCATGGCGACGGCCATGGCGTAGGTGCCGGTCTCGATGCGATCCGGCAGGACCCGGTGGCGGGCGCCGGAGAGCGAGGTGACGCCCTCGATGGTGATGGTCGCAGTCCCCGCGCCGGAGATCTTGGCACCCATGGCGTTCAGGCAGTTGGCGAGATCGACGACTTCAGGTTCGCGGGCGGCATTGCCGATAACAGTGGTGCCGCGGGCAAGCGTCGCCGCCATCATCATCACATGGGTGGCGCCGACGGAAACCTTCGGGAAGGTGTAGCGCGCGCCGATCAGGCCGCCATCGGGGGCCTTGGCGTTGATGTAGCCGGCATCGATCTCCATGGTCGCGCCGAGCGCCGTCAGGCCTTCGATGAAGAGATCGACGGGGCGCGTGCCGATGGCGCAGCCGCCCGGCAGCGACACCCGGCAATGGCCTTCGCGCGCCAGCAGCGGGCCGATGACCCAGAAAGAGGCGCGCATCTTCGAGACCAGTTCATAGGAAGCGGTGGTATCGACGATGGTGCGGCAGGTGAAATGGATCGTGCGGGCGTAGGAATCCTCCTGGCGCTCGCGGCGGCCGTTGACGGCGACGTCGACGCCATGATTGCCGAGGATGCGCATCAGAAGTTCGACATCGGCCAGGTGCGGCACGTTTTCCAGCGTGAGCGTGTCGCTGGTCAGAAGCGAGGCGATCATCAGCGGCAGTGCGGCATTCTTGGCGCCGGAAATCTGAATGATGCCATTCAGCTCATTACCGCCGACGATTCTGATACGATCCATGTGCGCTTACTTCCTGAAAGTTCTGGCTTGAAAGAGGAGTGAGGGTGTTTAGGGGATTTCTTAAGAGGCTTCAATTCGTGCCGGACGGAACATTACGATTCGTCCATTTTTGCGGCGGGCAGCCCATTTGTTTCGTCGGCCTGGCCCGAACGGCGGGCGCGTACCTGCTGTTTGCGTCGGCTGAGATTTTCCCTGAGCTTTTCGGCGGCGCGCTCGCGGCGCAGCTTCGCCTGTGCCTCGATTGCCTCTTTGCGGCTCTGGTGGCCGGTTTCGGTCTTGTCGTTCATGTGACAGAATTAACCGAATTCGCGCCGATCCAAAAGTCCCCCGCATCGCAATCCACGCGAAGTTGGAATTTGCGGCTTGCGCTTGTCGTCAAGCTGTGGCAATAGCCGCCCCGTTCCCGCGATTGAGCCGCCCGGCTCGCACGGGTCCTGGTCCTGCTGCCGTAGCTCAGTGGTAGAGCACACCCTTGGTAAGGGTGAGGTCGGTGGTTCAATCCCACTCGGCAGCACCAGTTTTCTTATCCGACATCATTTCTCGCACTTGGCTGGCCCCTCATCCGGCTGCCGCCACCTTCTCCCCGTAAACGGGGCGAAGGGGATATGTCGCAAGCTCTCGGTCCCCCGCAGGCCTCACGCCGGCACGTCCCCTCGCCCCGTTTACGGGGAGAGGGTTAAGGTGAGGGGCAGCCGTGCGCACAAAGCAGACAGCATGCCAATACAATCGGGAATGTCGGTTACCTCAAGATAATAAGGTACGAACGGCGAAAACTGCCAGAGCTCGAACATTTCTCCGGTCACCACCATTTCTTCGCCCGGAATCGGCGCATGGGGGCGCGGAGAAACTCCATCGGAAATGCCTTCGATATACCACCGAGGAGCATTCTCCGACATGAACCGGGCAGCGAGGTCTATCGTGGTCCCTTCCGTGTAGCGTATCAGGGTAGCCCGCAGATATTTCCGCTGCATTGTTGGAACGACCTCAGTGGAAATACGCACGAGGAAGGCTTCTTCAGCCGATATCTCTGCGCCGTAGGCAAGAGGCGGCATTGCCAGCGCCCCAGAGAAAATAGCAGTCTGGATCAGAGTTCGGCCTAACCACATATTGAGCTCTTTGATTGCGGAGCATGGATCAGCGATACGGGCCTGCAACATATGGTTTATTTACGGCCTCTCCTCGCGTACGGGCGTAGCCCTCTTCGAATCCTACGATCCCGTGTCGCCAAGTCAGCGTTTCGGTTCACCGGCAACGAACGATTCGCCATTGTTGGCCGTGAAAATCACGCTAGAATGCCTATCATAGCGGAGTCTCCCCGGAGGAACTGGGAGTGCCGCACCTTGTTTCTGTCGAAACCCCGGAGGAGCATCGATGGCAACTGAAAAATGGAACGACCCCGTGAAGGTCGGTTTCGAAGGCGCTGACCTCAAGACCGTCAACGGGCCGTTCGATGCGTTGAAATGTCTGGCGGATCTCTGGCCGAGCGCGCGCGGGCTGCATTATATCAAGGCGCGCAGTACCTGTCGGGCAGCGCTCGACGGACGCAAGAGCGTGGAAGAGGCAAGGGCCGAGTTCCTGGCGGCGGCCGAAGAGGCGAAGCTGAAGCTGCTGCATTAACGCGGCAGGGAACGTCCGGCTGTTTTTCGATTTGTTCGGCAAAGCGTGCCGGAACGAGACATTGTTTAATTTTCACTTAACCCTGGATCGAGCAGATGCCGGGTTTTGGCGCAAAGGACGTTGCGCTGGGGACAGCTGTTTCGATAGAACACACGCAGCCATCATGATGATGGTCAGAGGCTCGTCACCGGAAACGCCGGCGAGCCTCGTTCGAGCGGATCGGATTCTCAGCAGCCCGCGCCGCCTTCATTCTCCACCTCGATATAGCCGACACCGATGATCGTGCCGTCCGCCGTGCGGATGAAGGACGGCAGATAGTGCGGTTCTGCCGGCTGGCAGGCGGCCGTTTCGGTATATTCGTTGAGCGCGATCTGGTCCTTCGGAAGCGCGGAATAATTCGTGCCGGTTTCGAGCGAGGCATAGGCGGAGCCGGCAAAGACACCACAGATAATCAAGGTCGTTGCCCAAAGGCGAAGAAGCAACTGCATGATGGCCTCCAGCGTTTTGATCCGGCATTTCAACACGCGGAGGCTTACTTGGTTCCCTCAGCGCCGCAGCAGGCGGCTATGCACATAGCCTCGGCCGACGACGCTTTCGGCGATCGCGACGGCTCGTTCGACATCGCCGTGCCGGCGCACGAAACCTTCGAGGATGACATAGGAACTAAGCGTGCTGACGGTGATTTCCCCGGCGTCCAGATCATCGGTGGCATGGAGAGCGCTCTCGACCGAAGCGCGTGTCGCCGCCTCGCCATGACCCTGCCGGGTGGGTTCGTCATGGTCTAGGAATACAGCAAACCCAATCACTTAAGCGTCTCCTGAGGTTGGTATATCCAGGTTAACGCCGCAACGGGGCTTTCGTTGCGGTTCGCCGGTCTCGACGGGATATTCGCGCGGGATTTCTGCGGACCAAGCCTGACCCGCCCTTGGCGGAAGGTGCTGCGGCTTCCATATCTTGCTGCAGTCGAAAGAGGGACGACGACGATGAAAGTGCTGATGCCCGCCTTGTTTGCCGCAGCATTGCTGACCGGCTGCTCCTCTGCCGATAGCCCGGCGCTGGAACCCATTCCCGGCAGCATCACCTATGGCGGCCAGCCGCGGACGAAGCTCACCAAATCGCCGGTCGGCAGCGCCGTCTACAATCAGTTCTATAACGAGAGCGGCCAGCGCGTGGAGGAAACCTATATTCTTCAGCCGGACCGCAGCCTGAAGCTGGTGCGGCGCGTGGTAGGGCCGGATTTCCCCGATTAAGACTTGCGCCGTTCCGGGCTTGACAGCAGCTGAAATCGCGAACATTCAAGGAACATCTAATCTTCCCGCAGTGATTCTGCGGGAGCCCGACCGGACGGCTGGATGTATCTCGAAAAGCTCAATCCCCAGCAGCGCATGGCCGTCGAGTACGGCACGCTCACCGACGGCAGCCATATTGCCGGGCCGCTGCTGGTCATCGCCGGCGCCGGCTCGGGCAAGACGAACACGCTGGCGCACCGGGTCGCGCATCTGATCGTCAAGGGCGCCGATCCCCGCCGCATCCTGCTGATGACCTTCTCGCGCCGGGCGGCCGCCGAGATGGCGCGGCGCGTCGAGCGCATCTGCCGCGATGTGCTCGGTTCGAAGGCCGGCGTCATGGCCGATGCGCTTAACTGGTCCGGCACCTTCCATGGCATCGGCGCGCGGCTGCTGCGCGACTATGCGCAGCAGATCGGCCTCGATGCCGATTTCACCATCCATGACCGCGAAGACAGCGCCGACCTGATGAACCTCATCCGGCACGATCTCGGCTTCTCCAAAACGGAAAACCGGTTCCCGGCCAAGGGCACCTGCCTTGGCATTTATTCCAGGGCGGTGAATTCAGAAAGCGCGCTCGACCAGGTGCTGCGCGACGCCTTTCCCTGGTGCGCGGCCTGGGAAAAACAGCTGCGCGAGCTGTTCGCCTGTTATGTCGAGGCGAAGCAGAGCCAGAACGTGCTCGATTATGACGACCTGCTGCTCTACTGGGCGCAGATGGTGGGCGAAAGCGTGATCGCCGAGGATATCGGCAGCCGCTTCGACCATGTGCTGGTCGACGAATATCAGGATACCAACCGACTGCAGGCCTCGATCCTGATGGCGCTGAAGCCCGGCGGCCAGGGGCTGACCGTCGTCGGCGACGATGCGCAGTCGATCTATTCCTTCCGCGCAGCGACGGTGCGCAACATCCTCGATTTTCCCGCAGCCTTCAGCCCGCCCGCCAATATCGTCACGCTCGACCGGAACTATCGCTCGACGCAGCCGATCCTGACAGCCGCCAACGCCGTCATCGATCTCGCCTCGGAGCGCTTCACCAAGAATCTCTGGACCGAGCGGCAATCGGCCGAGCGGCCGCGCCTCGTCACGGTTCGCGATGAGGCCGATCAGGCGCGTTATGTCGCCGACAAGGTGCTCGACAATCGCGAAGAGGGCCTCAAGCTCAAGCAGCAGGCGGTGCTCTTCCGCGCCTCGCATCACAGCGGGCCGCTGGAGGTCGAGCTGACCCGGCGCAACATTCCCTTCGTCAAATTCGGCGGGCTGAAATTTCTCGACAGCGCCCATGTCAAGGACATGCTGGCCGCGCTTCGCTTCGCGCAGAACCCGCGCGACCGGGTGGCGGGCTTCCGGCTGATGCAGATCCTGCCGGGCGTCGGGCCGTCGACGGCGCAGAAGGCGCTCGACCTGATGGCCGAGGATGCGAGCCCGCTCTCAGCGCTTGCCGCCATGCCGGCGCCGCCGCGCTGTGGGGAGGATTGGGTGGCTTTCGTTTCGATGCTGCAGGAGATGAAATCCGGCAATGCCGGCTGGCCAGCGGAAATCGAGCTGGCGCGGCAATGGTACGCGCCGCATCTGGAGCGGCTGCATGAGGACGCGGCAACGCGGCAGGCCGATCTGTTGCAGCTCGAGCAGATTGCAGGCGGTTATGCCTCGCGCGAGCGTTTCCTCACCGAGCTCACGCTCGATCCGCCGGATGCGACCAGCGACCAGGCCGGCGTGCCGCTGCTCGACGAGGACTATCTCATTCTGTCGACCATCCATTCGGCCAAGGGCCAGGAGTGGACGAAAGTCTTCATGCTGAATGTCGTCGACGGCTGCATTCCGAGCGATCTTGCCGTCGGCGCCACCGCCGAAATCGAGGAGGAGCGCCGGCTGCTCTATGTGGCGATGACGCGCGCCCGCGACGGTCTCGACCTCGTCGTGCCGCAGCGTTTCTTCACCTATGGGCAGAATGCGCAGGGCGACCGGCATGTCTATGCCTCGCGCAGCCGCTTCATTCCGGCGACGCTGCTGCAATTCTTCGATGCCTGCAGCTGGCCGCAGGTGAAGTCAGAGTCTGCTGCTCAAGCCCAGGCGCGGCAGGTGCGCATCGATGTCGGCGCCCGCATGCGCGGCATGTGGCGGTAGAGCCCGCCGCATGCCATGCGACGCGCTTTGGTTCGGTCCTGACCTGGCCAGGCGCTCAGTAGTCCCAGAACACCGGCACCCAACGGAAAACGTCACCGTCGACCGCCACGCGGCCGACCGACGGGAACGGCAGGTGGGTGGCCACCAGCTGTTCGCCATTCGCCGCCAACTCCCTGAGAAGATCGATGCGAACGCGAGCGGCCTCCTCGGGATCGTGTTCGAAACCATTGTACCAATCGGGGTGCTCGAACCCGACCGCAAACACGGCATCGCCGGCGAATGTCAGGCGGTCCCCGCCGGATGCCAGGTGGACCACGCTATGTCCAGGGGTATGGCCGCCGGTGCGTTGGACGACCACACCCGGCGCCACCTCGGACCGCTCGTCGAACAGGTTGAGATGGCTGCCATACTCGCTGAGGAACCGTTTTGCCGTTGCCCGAAGCGCATCCGGAAAGCCGGGCGGCATGGACACGTGGCTGAAATCGGGCGCCTCCCAGAATTTGGTCTCCGCAGCCGCCACGTGGATCCTGAGATCGGCACGCAACCGGTCCTTCACGCCATCGACCAGCAGCCCGCCGATGTGATCCATGTGCAGGTGGGTGAGCACCACGTCGGTCACCGATGCCAGATCGATGCCGGCACCCTCCAGTCGCTTGATCAACTGCCCGGCGCGCGGCAAGTTCAAGTCCGGATCCAGGCCCAGCCCGGCGTCGATGAGGATGGTCTGCCCGCCGCTGCGGACGAGGACCACGTTCAACGCCCAGTCGAAAGCGTCTCGCGGCAGGAACATATCGTCCAGCCAGACTGCCCGGTCAGTGGCGTCGGCGTTGTGTCCCAGCATCGTCGTCGGGAGGGGCAACACGCCATCGCTGATGATCAGCACTTCAATTTCGCCGATCCGCACCGCATAGCGCGACGGGACCAACTCTTCGGGCTTCGGCCTGCCAGGCTCCTGCTGACCAGTCGTACGGGGTTTTGCTTCTGCCTGCGACATGATGCGCTCCTGTTTTGCGTGATCGAGAGATGTCGGTTAGGGGTTACGTCGCGGACCCTATGCCGAAGCCTGGTTGACGGTCGATCAGTTCAAAGGAGAGGGAAAGCTAGGCTTTAGCACAGGCCGGCCTACGGTTTCGGCGCGTCACGCCGAAGACTTGGTGTTGAAGAGGCTGGCATCAGGACGCAGAGGCTCTCGCCCGCCGCACGGTGCCGCGCATCCAGCCTTCAGCGGACGACAGCGTCAGAGCAAAAGCGGCGGCTCGGCCGGTTTCAGGAATTTCTCGACCGATTGCGCCTTGACGGCCTCGACTGATGCCGGCGACCATTTCGGATTGCGGTCCTTGTCGATAACGGCCGCGCGGATGCCCTCGAAGAAATCCGGATTGTCCAGCATCTGCAGGCAGGCGCCGAGTTCGCGGCCGAGGCATTCGGCAAGCGAGGCGCTGCGCCGGCCGGCCCTTAAGAGCCGCAAAGCGAGCTTCAGGCTGGTCGGCGAGCGCGTCAGCAGCACCCGGCGCGTCTCGGCGGCGAAATCGCCCTGCTCCTCGGCAAGCGCCGTCAGGATCTCCTCGACGCTGTCGAACCGAAATGCGCGATCAATCGTCGCCGCGTACTGCCGCAGCCGGCTTTCTCCCAAAGGCTCGGAGAATGCCTGCAACAGGGCATCGACATCGATCGACGAACTGCCGCGCGGCAGACCCGACAGTGCATCGGTCACCTCAGCGAGCCGCGACGACGCGATATGACGATCGGCGAGTCCGGCGTGGATCGCGTCGGCGGCGCCGATATCGAGCCCGGTCAGGCCGAGCCAAGTCCCGGCCTCGCCGGGTGCCTTCGGCAGCAACCAGGTGGCGCCGACATCGGGGACGTAGCCAATGCCGGTTTCCGGCATGGCAAGGCGGGTGCGCTCGGTGACGATGCGATGGCGGCCGTGCGCAGACAGGCCGACGCCGCCGCCCATGGTGATGCCGTCCATCAGCGCGACATAGGGTTTGGGGTAAACGGCGATCTGGTGGTTGAGGCGGAATTCCTCGCGCCAGAAGGTTCCGGCGAGGCCGTCGCCGGCCCGGGCGCTCTCATGGAGGGCGCGGATATCGCCGCCGGCGCAGAAGCCACGTTCGCCTTCCCCTGTCGCCACGACAATTGCCACGTCGGCATCGCGGGCAAAGCCGTCAAGCGCCTCGGCGATCGTCCGGATCATCGCCAGCGTCAGGCTGTTCAGCGCCCGCGGCCGGTTGAGCCGGATGATGCCGGCAGCGACTCGCCGCTCGATGATGACTTCGCTGTCCTGCATGGTTCACCTCCGCTGTTCCAGCCTTTCCTGGTCAGACACTCTGCCCAGGAAAGGCTTGAAACCATGAATAGAGCATTTCCGGCAAGCCTGTGAACAGGCTGCCGTCGAGCACCGTTCAGAAGGATGCGGCAGCAAGCGCCCGGTGGATGCTGTGCAGGTCGTCGACATTTCTGTTCGACAGGAAGAGCTCCCAATCGAGCGAGCTCTGGACGATGGTTTCCAGCGAATCGTGGCGGGGTTTCCAGTCGAGCACCTGGCGGGCGAGCGAAGCATCGGCGACGACGCTTGCCGAATCGCCGGGACGGCGCGGCGCCATATGGATCTTGAAGGAATGTCCGTGCAGGCGGGTGACCATGTTCAAGACGTCGAGCACCGAATAGCCGCTGCCATAACCGCAATTGGCAACCAGCGAGCCGCTGTCTTTGCGCAGATGCTGCAGCGCTTTCAGATGGGCATCGGCAAGATCGGTGACATGGATGTAGTCGCGCACGCCGGTGCCGTCATGGGTGGGATAGTCGATGCCGTAGACATGGACGCTGTCGCGTTTTCCGAGTGCTGCCTCGCAGGCGACCTTGATCAGATGCGTGGCGCCTGCGGTCGACTGGCCGGTGCGGTGATCGGGGTCGGCGCCGGCGACGTTGAAATAGCGAAGCGCGACATAGTTGAAATCATAGGCGGCGGCGGCATCGCGCAGCATGAATTCGGTCATCAGCTTCGACTGGCCGTAGGGATTTTCCGGATTGAGGGAGGCATTCTCCTTCACCGGCAGGTCGTTCTGCTGTTGACCGTAGACGGCCGCCGTCGACGAGAAGACGAAATTGCGGATGCCGGCCCTGATCGCGGCGGAGAGAAGCGCCCGGGTCTTGCCGGAGTTGTTGTCGTAATAGGAAAGCGGATCGGCGACCGAGACCGGGACGACGGCGGAGCCGGCGAAATGGATGATCGCCTCGATGTCATTTTCGATGAAGATCTTCTTCAAGATGTCGGGATCGGCAATGTCGCCGAGGTAGAAACGCGCCGCCGGCGCGACGGCCCAGCGAAAGCCGGTGGAGAGGCGGTCGAGCACCACCACATCCTCGCCCGCATCGATGAGCGCCCAAACCATGTGACTGCCGATGTAACCGGCCCCGCCCGTCACCAAAACCGCCATGTCCCAAACCCCTGCTTTCGCTTTTTAGAAGCAGGGGCATCAGGCGCCGGTTTTTCTTTCCAATTTTCTTATCGCAGGGCCATTCGGGACCCTTTCAACGCTTATGTTTGGAGTCGTGGTTAGAGGCCGATTTCGAGCTTTGCTCAAGTTTTAGCGATCCGGCCGTTCCGGCGCAAAATCGGCCCGGCGCGCGCTTTCGCCGGCCCTCTCAGAGTTTGACGATATAATCGCAGAGACGCTCGGCAGCGACCGCTATCTGGTCGGGGTCGCGCAGGAAACAGGCGCGCAGGAACAGTTCGCCGCCAGCGCCGAAAGCGGTTCCGGGGGCGAGACCGACGCCCGTCTTGTCGACGATGTCGATCGCGGCCCTGCGGCTGTCGGTAACCCCGTCGATCTTCAGGAAGGCATAGAGTGCGCCGTCCGGCTTCAGCGTCTCGACGCGGTTGGTGGCAATCAGCGCATCGCAGAGGATGTCGCGGGAACGGGCGGCCTTGGCGATGTTGGCGCGCACGAAATCGTCGCCTTGATCGAGCGCCGCGACGGCGCCCTTCTGCATGAACTGCGCCACGCCCGACGTCGAATATTGGATGAGGTTTTCGAGCACCTGGCCCATCTCGGGGGGTGCCACGATCCAGCCGACGCGCCAGCCCGTCATCGACCAGTTTTTCGAGAAGGAATTGACGAAGACGATCTTGTCGTCCGGCTCCATCACGTCGAGGAACGAGGCCGCGCGGCCGCCGGCGAAGTAATAGCACGCGTAGATTTCATCCGCCATGATCCAGAGATCATGTTTGCGGGCGAGCGCCAGGATATCGCCGAGATCCTTCTTCGTCGCCGTCCAGCCCGTCGGGTTCGACGGCGTGTTGATGAAAATGCCCCTGGTCTTCGGCGTGATCGCGGCTTCTATCCGGTCGAGATCGACCGTCCATTTGCCGCCTTCGAACTGCAGCGTGACGCCGACGGAACGCGCACCTGCTATTTCGAGGGCTGCTGCAATATTCGGCCAGGCGGGGGTGAGGTAAACGAATTCGTCGCCAGGCGAAGTCAGCGCCTGCACGCAGATCTGGATCGCCTGCATGCCGGAGCCGGTGACATAGAAATGCTCGGCCGGAAGGCAGACGGAAAAATGCCTAACATAATAATCCGACAGCGCCCGCCCAAGCTCAGGAATGCCCCGCTGCCAGGTATAGAAGGTCTCGCCTGATGCAAGAGCATCTATCGCCGCCCTGCTGATGAAGTCGGGCGTCGGCAGGTCGCCTTCACCGACCCATAGCGGCAGCAGGCCTTGGCGGCCGCGGGCATAATTGACGACTTCGACGATCCCGCTTTCGGGCGCCGCTATGGCGCGCGGGCTAAGGCTTTCCACGATCGACATGCATATCTCCGGTTTCCGCCTTCATAGCGGATTTGCGCCGGCAAATCCCATGATAACAAGTGATGGCATATCGATTTTCGTGATGAATGGCGGCCCGCCCGACAGCGGGCCGAAGCCCGGTCAGACGGTGGGGCGTGTGGCGAGGAGATCGCGGATCTCCGTCAGCAGCTGAACATCAGCCGGCGGCGCGGGCAGCTCCTCCGGTGCGACCTTCTCCTGACGCTCGACCTGCTGGCGCAGATAGTTCACCGCCTTGACCATCAGGAAGATAATCCAGGCAAGGATCAGGAAATTGATGAGCACGGTGAGGAAGCTGCCGTAGGCGAAGACAGCCCCTTGGGCGCGGGCGGCGGCAAGTGTCGGGGCGTTAACGGCCGACGAGAGCGGCAGGAAATAATTGGAAAAGTCGAAGCCGCCAAAAATGGCGCCGACGATCGGCATGATAAGGTCGTCGACCAGCGATTTGACGATGCCACCGAAGGCACCGCCGATGATGACGCCGACTGCAAGATCCATGACATTGCCGCGGGCGATAAAGGCCTTGAAATCGTTAAGCATCGGATCCGTCTCCCTTCGATCCCATTTCAGAGATATGCCTTGTTTCGAGTAGCTACATCTTCATCGCAATTAATCAATCGGCAATCGCAATAATCCGGCAAGATCACCATGAAGCCTTTGACTTAAGGCTTAGATGGGCGGGAATTTCCAAGGCACCTGAAATGGCTTAAGCTGACCTGGTTGCGGGAGGCGCCGGCGGCTTTTCGCCGGCGGAGGGTCAATGCTTCCAGGCTGGGTCATATTCGCGTCTGCCTTCGGCTACCTGCTCCTGCTTTTCGCGGTGGCAAGCTACGGCGACCGTAAGAACCGCGGCCCGGGCGCGCTGGAAGGCGGATGGCCCGTCGTCTATGCGCTGAGCCTTGCGATCTATTGCACCTCCTGGACCTATTTCGGCAGCGTCGGGCTTGCCGCCCAGCGCGGCCTGGAATTTGCCGGCATCTATATCGGCCCGATCCTGGTCTTCACGCTCGGCATGCCGCTGCTTCGCCGCATCATCGAGCTCGCCAAGGCGGAGAAGCTAACCTCGGTCGCCGATTTCGTCGCCGCACGCTACGGCAAGAACCCGACGATCGCGACGATCGTCGCGCTGATCTCGCTGATCGGCACCATTCCCTATATAGCGCTGCAGCTGAAAGCGATCTCCAGCACCGTCAGCGCCATGGTCAACCCATCCGATTACGGCATCGGCAGCGGCAATCTCTATTTTCTCGACCTGCCGCTCGTCGCAACGCTGGTGCTTGCCTGCTTCGCCATCATGTTCGGCACGCGGCATACGGATGCGACGGAACATCAGGACGGCCTGATCCTGGCCGTCTCGATGGAATCGGTGGTCAAGCTCGTTGCCTTCCTGACGGCGGGCGTCTGCGTCATCTGGTTTCTTTTCGATGGACCGAGCGATCTCTGGCAGAAAACCGTCAGCAATGACCTTGTCATGTCGGCCCTGAATTATCATACGCCGATCAGCCGCTGGCTCACGTTGATCCTGCTGTCGGCCTTCGCGATCATCATGCTGCCGCGGCAATTTCACGTGACGGTCGTGGAAAACCGGACGGCAAAACAGCTGAAACTCGCCGGCTTCCTGTTCCCCTTCTACCTCATCGCGATCAATCTCTTCGTGCTGCCGGTGGCGATCGGCGGACTGCTGACCTTCGGCGGCGCCGGCAACGCAGACTTCTACATGCTGTCGCTGCCGCTTGCCGGCGAGATGCCTGTCATCACGCTGATCACCTTCATCGGCGGCTTTTCTGCCGCAACGGCGATGGTCATCGTCGATTCGGTGGCGCTGTCGATCATGGTGTCGAACGACATCATCATGCCGATCTTCCTCAGGCGCAAACTCGCCGGCCGCACCGGCCAGCGCGACGATTTCGCCAAGACGCTGCTCAACATCCGCCGCAGCGCCATCTTCGCCGTGCTGCTGTTCGGCTATGCCTATTACCGCTCGACCGACAGTACCGCCGGCCTCGCCTCGATCGGCCTTCTCTCCTTCGCGGCGATCGCACAGATTGCCCCAGCCCTGTTCGTCGGGCTGATCTGGCGGCGGGCGAATGCGCGCGGCGCCATCCTCGGGCTGACGTCCGGCTCCGTTATCTGGATCTACCTGCTGTTCCTGCCGTCGCTCGGCGGCCCCGATTATTCCTATGTGGCAAGCGCCGTGCTCGGCTTCATCTTCCCCGGCGCGACGCTTTTTACGGCGCCCGACGCCGATCCGCTGGTCAATGCGACCGTGATGAGCCTGCTCGTCAACACCGCCTTCGTCATCGTCGGCTCGCTCACCCGCAACGCCAGGCCGCTGGAACGCATCCAGGCCGGCATCTTCGTCAAGCGGCATTCGCGCTCGCAATTTGCCACGCGCGGCTGGAAGACCCGCATCAGCGTCGGCGACCTCAAGGCGGCGATCTCGCGCTATCTCGGCGAAGAGCGCATGCAGCGCTCGCTGACGACCTATGAGCAGAGCTCCGGCCGCAAGCTGGAGGACGAACAGCCGGCCGATATGGCGCTGATCCATTTCAGCGAACAGCTGCTCGGCAGCGCCATCGGCTCCTCCTCGGCGCGGCTGGTGCTGTCGTTGATCCTGCAGAAGATCGAAGACGCCTCGTCCGACACCGCCTGGCTGCTGGACCAGGCGAGCGAGGCACTGCAATATAATCAGGACATGCTCCAGACCGCGCTTTCGCAGATGGATCAGGGCATCGCCGTGTTCGACAGTTCAAACCGGCTGACGATCTGGAACCGGCGCTTCCGGCAATTGCTCGACCTGCCGGAAAATGCCGGCCAGGTCGGTTTTCCCCTCTCCGACATTGTCACCATTCTCAGCCAGCGCGGCGACATCGCGCCCCGCGATCAACAGCAGACGGTGCGGCATTTCCTGACGCTCGACAAGCCGTTCTCGCTGGTGCTCGGCGGCGGCGAGCGGATCATCGAGGTGCGCTCCAACGCCATGCCCGACAAGGGCATCGTCGCCACCTTCACCGACATCACCCAGCGCGTCAGTGCCGACCAGGCGCTGAAGCAGGCGAACGAGACGCTGGAGCAGCGCGTCGCCGAGCGCACGGCCGAGTTGACCCGCGTCAACCGCGAACTCGCCGAAGCGCGAGCCGCCGCCGACGAGGCAAATATCGGCAAGACCCGCTTTTTCGCCGCCGCCGGCCACGACATCCTGCAGCCGCTCAATGCCGCCAGGCTCTATTCCTCGGCGCTGGTCGAGCGCATGGCGCAATCCGACAACAGCCCGATCGTGCGCAACATCGATTCAGCGCTGGAATCGGTTGAAACCATTCTCGGCGCGGTGCTCGATATCTCCAGGCTCGATACCGGCGCCATGCGGCCGCGCCTCGCCTCCGTCGCGCTTTCCGACCTGTTAGAGCGGATCGAGACCGATTTTGCGCCGATTGCCCGGGAAAAACAGCTGAAGCTGGTGGTCGTGCCGACCTCGCTGCGCGTGCGCTCCGACCCCAACCTGCTGCGCCGACTCGTGCAGAACCTCGTTTCCAACGCCATCAAATACACGATCACCGGCAAGGTGCTGGTGGGCGCGCGGCGGCGCGGCAATCAGGTGATCATCCAGGTGATCGATTCCGGCATCGGCATTCCGCCGTCGAAATTCCGCACCGTGTTCAAGGAATTCGCGCGGCTGGACGAAGGGGCGAAAACCGCCTCCGGCCTCGGGCTCGGCCTTTCGATCGTCGACCGCATCGCCCGCGTTCTCAATCATCCGGTCGAGCTGCAGTCGACACATGGCAGGGGGACGGAATTCCGCATCGCCATGCCGCTCGACGTCTCGCGCCCGGCCCAGGCAATCGCGGCCATCGCACCGGGCGACCGCCCCTCACAGCCGCTCAAGGGGCTGAAGGTGCTCTGCATCGACAATGAGCCAAAAATCCTAGAAGGCATGCGGTTGCTGCTCAGCGGCTGGGGCTGCGCGGTGACGGCGGTGGATCGCCTGGCCGATGTGGTCGCAAGCGAGGGCCATGACGGACCGCCGGATCTCGTCATCGCCGATTATCATCTCGACGACGGCACCGGCATTGCCGCGATCCTGCATCTGCGCCGACAGTTCGGCGTCGATATCCCCGCTTTGCTTGTTACCGCCGATCGCACGCCGGAGGTGCGCAGCGAGGCCGAGCGGCACGATATCGCCGTCCAGCACAAGCCGGTTCGGCCGGCAGCGCTGCGCGCCTATATCACGCAAATCTCCGGGTCGAAACGCGCGGCCGCGGAGTAGGCTCAGCTCGCAGAATCCATGGCGCGCGCCACCAGCGCCCGCACCCGCGCGGCATCCGGTACGTCGCCGAACAGGATGCGATAGATGATCGGCGCTACCACCTCATCCATGGCGCGGTCAACATCGGGAAAGGCCTCCCCGCGGGCCTTTGCCCTCTCAGCGATGAGGACGATCTGCTGGCGCGTATATTCACAGCATTTGCAGGCATTGGCGCCGGCCTGCGCCGCCAGCACGTCGCGAATCATCTCGCGGCCCGGCCCGGAAGACATTTCCTCGGCATACTGCTCCGCCCAGGCCTGAAGATCGGCTTTGCCGCTGCCGGCATCGATCGGCGGCATATCCGGCCGCAGCCGCTCGACGGCGACATCGGCAAGCAGCTCCTGCAGATCGCCCCAGCGGCGATAGATGGTCGAGGGCGTCACACCCGCCCTGGCGGCGATCGACGGGATGGTCACCTCGGCGCGGTTCATCTCGGCCAGCAGTTCGCGCACCGCTTTGTGCACCGAGGCCTGAACCCGGGCGCTTCTGCCGCCCGGCCGGAGATTTTCTTTCACTGCCATCCCTACACCCGACTCTCGACGCTTATGGTTCAAAATCTTTGACAGACCCATAAACGCAAATAATTTGCCTTTACGGTCCATCGGCCCTACATGAAGCTAACGCAACGGCTTAGCTTTAAGAGGGCTTATATATGGTCGCCGCAGTCAAATCCACAGAGAATGCGCCGCGTCCCTCGGTCGGCTTTCATGCACTGACGCTCGCCACTTTTTTCGGCGCCTCGGCGGCGCCGACGCCGCTCTATCGGATCTATCAGGAGAACTTCGCACTCTCGCCGGTGCTGATCACGGTCGTCTTTGCCGTCTACGCCTTCGCGCTGCTGGCTGCGCTGTTGATTGCCGGTTCAATCTCCGACCATCTCGGCCGCAAGCCGGTGATCTTTTTGGCCCTGGTGCTGGAAATCGCAGCGATGGGCCTCTTCGTCGTCGCCAGCGGCCCGGGCTGGCTGATCGCAGCGCGGATCGTGCAGGGGATTGCGACCGGGATTGCCGGTGCCTCGCTCGGCGCCGCTCTCGTCGATGTCGACCGGGCCAAGGGGCAGATCGTCAATTCGATCGCACCGCTTTGCGGCATGGCGGTCGGCGCGGTCGGCACCAGCGCGCTGATCCAATATGGCCCTTTCCCGATGCATCTCATTTATGCGCTGCTGCTTTTTGCCTTCACGCTGTTGGCAGCCGCCATCTGGCTGACCCGCGAGACCGGCGGCAGGCGGCCGGGCGCCCTCGGCTCGTTGATCCCCAGGGTCGCAATTCCCCCGCAGGTCAAACGGCCGCTCTCACTGGTGACACCGATCAACATCGCTAACTGGACGCTCGCCGGCTTCTATCTTTCGCTGGTGCCGTCGCTGGTCGCCAGCACGACCGGCAGCCGCGCGCCGCTGACGGGCGGGGCTGTTGTGACCGCGCTGATGGTGAGCGGCGCGATCGCCGTCTATCTCAGGCGCAGCAAGACGGCATCAGCCAATCTCGGTTTCGGCGTGTCGGCCAAGACGCTCGGCGTCCTGACTGTTGTCGCCGGCGTGCATCTTGCCAATGTACCGCTGCTGCTGATCGGCACTGTCTTCACCGGCGCCGGTTTCGGCACCAATTTCCTCGGCGCGATCGGCACCATCATGCCGCTCGCCAAAGCGGACGAGCGCGCCGGCCTGCTTGCCGCCTTCTACGTCCAGAGCTATCTCGCCTTCAGCCTGCCGGCGATCCTTGCCGGCTTCCTGGCGAAATCGGCCGGCTATGGCCTGACGACCGATATCTATGCGACCGCGATCCTGCTGTTGATGGGCGTCGGGATCATGGGAGTGCGCGCCGGCCGTCGGAAGACGGCGGAGAACCCTGCCTGACATCCGAGGTTCACGTCACGGCTCGAGGTCGAGCAATGCGCGGCCGCTGCCATCCATGGCGAAGGGCACGGAGGCGTGCTGGTGAGCGACGATCCAATGCCCGTCTTGCTTGACGAGGCCGAGGGTCTGGCGGAACCAGAGGTCGACCTCGGTGCCGTCGGTCTTGGTCCCGGTCATGCGCAGGAGACCGCTCCAGAAGGCGACATCGCCGCCCACCGTCAATTTGGCATCGCGCACTTCACCGCCGATCGGACCTTCCCACGTGTCGAACCACGCCTGCAGGCCCGCCTCATTCTTGCCGGTGGAGACGAGCGGCGGCGCCAGCGAAAATTCGACGGAATCCTCAGCCTCATAAGAAAGCACCTCCGCGGCGTTCTTTTCGCCGAGCGCCTTTGCCCGCATCATCAGCATGGCGATGATCGCCTCTTCCTCGATCCTGACTTTCGCTTCGCCTTTCACGGTCACTCTCCTTTTCCGTTATGGACAGAGGACGAACGGGAGTGCGACGATCCGACAAGCGTGCATTCTGCTAGTGCAATTGCGGACGCAAAACCGTTGGAATTGCTTCAGAGATAACTCGTCACCGCCGGCTCGTTCCACCAGGCGTCGTGCCTGCCGTCGGAATAACGGACGGGCAAGGCCGCCAGTTCCTCAGGGGTGATATCGTCGAGGCAGGCGATGTTGATCGAGACATAGGCCCCTCCGATCGCCTCGACATAGCCGTCGCCAAAGGCGGGCACCCCGCAGGTGCGGCAGAAGCGGTGATGGCCGCTCATCGTGTTGAACTGGTAGTCTGACATCTGCGCCTCGTCGCACATCAGCCGGAAATCCTCCGGCTTGACGTTGGCGCCCCAATAGCGCCGTTTGGAACAGATCGAGCAATTGCAGCGGCCGGTGCCTGCTTCGAGGTCGATATCCACCTCGTAGTGCACTTTGCCGCAATGGCAGCTTCCCCTGTAAGTCTTCTTCATGGTGCGCTCCTCCTTCGGCGTTGCGTCGGTCATCGGCATATGACAATATATTGTCACTATGGATGAAATACAGAATCGACAACATGTTGTCAAACAGAATCGACCGGAGCGAACGATGGAAGGGGATGCCTTTTCCGCTTTCGCGATCACGGCCCTTCGTCTCGCCGGCCATCTGACGGCGGCCGGCGACCGGCTGGCAAAGCCCGCGGGACAGACGAGCGCGCGCTGGCAGGTGCTGGCGGCCGCAAGGCGCGGCGACCTGTCGGTGGCGCAGATCGCCCGCGCGCTCGGCCTCGCCCGCCAGGGCGTGCAGCGGCTTGCCGACGTCCTGGAGAGCGAAGGGCTGATCGCCTATGCCGACAATCCGCAGCACCAGCGTGCGAAGCTGGTGCGGCTGACGACGGAAGGGGCGGCGCGGCTGGGGGTGATCGAGGCGGCGCAGGCCGGATGGGCGGATGGACTCGGCGCGGCGTTTACGTCGGCTGAGCTCGATGCGGCGCGGGCGGTGATGGCGCGGGTGATGGAGATGCTGGAGGGTGGTGAGGCGACTGGCGGCTGATTCCCTGTCTTGCGCGCCTTGTTGTCGGCAATGACGACTTCATTTGATGGCACGAAAGATTCTTTAAAGTCGTGCCGTGAGCGCGCCCCTCTGCCCGGCAGGGCAGAGGGGCGCGGCGGCACAAGTCAAAGACTTTTGTCGCTTTTGCCCGCGAGCACAGCAACAACCGGCCGGAAACGCAAAAAGGCCGGGCTAACCCGACCTTCCCTGCCATCTCAACGAACCGTGCCAGTACATCCGTGGTCACGGTCCGGAGATGATATTCAAAGCCTTAAAGGCTCAAGCCGCCTGGAGGCGGTCTGCCGACATCTTGCCGGACTTGTTGTCGCGGACGAGATCGTAGGACAGCTTCTGGCCGTCCTTGAGATCGCGCATTCCGGCGCGCTCGACGGCGGAGATGTGGACGAAAACGTCGGCTGCGCCGTCATCCGGCTGAATGAAGCCGAAGCCCTTGGTTGCGTTGAACCACTTAACGGTACCTGTGTTCATGACGAAATCCTTTTCGAATCGCTCATAGAAGATTGCAGCCCGAGCAAAGCCCAAGCGGCGATGAAAACCGATTTTGGAGGAAGGTAGCCAGGAACGACGCGAGCGCCGTTTCAAAGTTCATCTAGCAAGATCGATGCGGAGACATGTAATTGCAAATTGTGTCCACGGCAAGGCGTCAATTAAGAAAATGGGTGTCGGGAGAGCAAGGACGGAATCGAACGATTCATTGACGTGCCTGCCGTGGCCGCCCCCTCTGCCCTGCCGGGCAGAGGGGGCGGCCACGGCACAACGGTAAAGATCGTTCCCCTCAAAACCAAGAGCGAGAAACAGCCCTACGCCGCCGCCCCCATCTTCGCATAGGGATCGAACCGCCCGTAGAACGTCTCGCCCTTGGCGGCCATGTCCTTCAACAGCGGCGTCGGCTTGAAGTGGCTGCCGTAAGCCCCGGCTAACTTTTCCGCCAACTCCACAAAAGCCTTCACGCCCATGCCGTCGATATAGCTCAGCGCCCCGCCGGTATAAGGCGCGAAGCCGAAGCCGAGGATCGAGCCGACGTCGGCTTCGCGCGGATCGGTAACGATGCCCTCTTCGACGGTGCGGGCGGCTTCGAGCGCGATGGTGACGAGGAAGCGCTGCTTCAGCGCCGCGACATCGACCTCATCCGCCTTCTTCTGCGGATAGAAGTCCTTGAGCTCCGGCCAGAGTGACTTCTTCGCCGGTTTCGGCGGGTAGTCGTAGAAGCCCTTGGAGTTCTTGCGGCCGAAGCGGCCCTCCTTTTCCACCATGCGCCAGATCAGCTCCATGTGCCTGGGGTCGATCGCCTTCTCGCCGAGATCGGCAACGGTGGCCTTGAGGATCTTCAGCGACAGGTCGATCGCGACTTCGTCATTCAGCGCCAGCGGGCCGACAGGCATGCCGGCCATCTTGGCGGCATTCTCGATCATCGCAGCCGGCACGCCCTCGATCAGCATGTCGTAGCTTTCCGACATGTAGCGCAGCACGCAGCGATTGACGAAGAAGCCGCGGGTGTCGTTGACGACGATCGGCGTCTTCTTGATCGCCGCAACATAATCGAGCGCGACGGCGAGCGCCTTGTCGCCGGTCTCCTTGCCGAGGATGACCTCGGTCAGCATCATCTTTTGGACAGGCGAGAAGAAGTGGATGCCGATAAAATCGGCCGGACGCTTCGAGTTCTTCGCAAGGCCCGTGATCGGCAGAGTCGAGGTATTGGAGGCGAAGATCGCCCCTTCCGGCAACACGGCTTCAACCGCCTCGATGACCGACTTCTTCACTTCGCGATCTTCAAACACCGCCTCGATGACGAGATCGGCGGTGGCGAGACCGGCATAGTCGGCGGCAGGCGTGATGCGGGAGAGAAGCGCCGCGGCCTCGTCCTGCGTAAACCTTCCCTTACCGACGGAATCCTTGACGAGGCCTTCGCAGACGGCCTTACCCTTGGCGGCCGCCTCCATGTCGCGGTCGATCAGCGTCACCGGGAGACCGGCAGCGGCCGTGACATAGGCGATCGAGGCGCCCATGAAGCCGGCGCCGACGACGCCGACATGCTTGAGTTCGGCCTTGGGGATGCCGGCGGGGCGGCGGGCGCCTTTGCCGAGTTCCTGCATCGAAATGAACAGCGAACGGATCATCGAGAAGGCTTCGCGGGTCTGCAGCACCTCGGTGAAATAACGCTGTTCGATCTTCAAGCCGGTGTCGAACGGGACCTGCAGGCCTTCATAGACGCATTTCAGGATGGCGAGAGCAGCGGGGTAATTGCCCGAGGTTTCGCGGCGCACGATTGCCGGTGCGGCCGGCCAGAGCTGGGCCGAGGCCGGCGTCCAGATGCCCCCGCCCGGCAGCTTGAAGCCCTTTTCGTCCCAGGGAGCGACCGGCTTCAGGCCGTCCTTGATCATCTGTTTGGCGGCGGGGATCAGCTGATCCGGCTCGACCACCTGATGCACGAGGTTCATCGCCTTGGCGCGGGAGCCGGTCAGCGACTGGCCCGTCGTCATCATCTGCAGCGCATCCTGAGCATTGGCGAGCCGCGGCACGCGCTGGGTGCCGCCGGCGCCGGGGAAGATGCCGACCTTGACCTCGGGCAGCGCGATCTTGACGCTCTTGGCATTGGAGGCGACGCGGCCGTGGCAGGCGAGCGACAGTTCGAAAGCGCCGCCCATGCAGGTCCCGTTGATGGCCGATACCCAGGGTTTGCCCGAGGTTTCGAGCTTGCGGAACAGGCCGGACATACGGCCGACAAGACCGAAAAGCGTCTGAACGGCCGTTTCCGGGCTTTTTGCCTTCTCCTCCTGATAGGAGCTGAACATCGACTTGATCATCGAAAGATCGGCGCCCCCGGAGAAGGAGGATTTGCCGGAGGTAAAGACGACGCCCTTGACGGCAGTGTCGGCAGTCGTGGCGTCGATGATGGCGTTCAGCTCTTCCATCACCTCGGCGGTGAAAACGTTCATCGATTTGCCGGGCATGTCCCAGGTGACGAGAGCGATGCCATCGGCGTCGGTTTCGACGGTGAAGTTCGTGTAATTGCTCATCTTGGGAATTCCTCTCCCTGAATTCTCTTGCGGTGAAGCTCTCCCCCCTGGGGGAGGGATCATATCCGATCAAACGCGTTCGATAACCGTGGCCGTGCCCATGCCAGCGCCGATGCAGAGCGTCACCAGCGCGGTATTGAGGTCGCGGCGTTCGAGTTCGTCGAGCACCGTGCCGAGGATCATCGCGCCGGTGGCGCCGAGCGGGTGGCCCATGGCGATAGCGCCGCCGTTGACGTTGATCTTGGCGTGATCGATGTCGAAGGCCTGCATGTAGCGCAACACCACGGCGGCGAAGGCCTCGTTCAGCTCGAAGAGGTCGATATCGGCAAGGCTCATACCTGTGCGCTTCAACAGCTTCTCGGTGACATCGACCGGGCCGGTCAGCATCAGAGCCGGATCGGATCCGATATTGGCGAAGGCCTTGATGCGGGCGCGCGGCTTCAGTCCCATGTTCTCGCCACCCGCCTTCGAGCCGAGCAGCACGACGCCCGCGCCATCAACAATGCCGGAAGAATTGCCGGCGTGATGGACATAGTTGATGCGCTCGATCTCAGGATGCGCCTGGATGCCGACGGCCTCGAAGCCGCCCATCTCGCCGGGCATCTGGAAGGACGGATTGAGGGAAGCGAGCGCCTGCATATCGGTGCCGGGGCGCATGTGCTCATCCTTGTCAAGGATCGTCAGGCCGTTCTGATCCTTGACCGGGACGACCGACTTGTCGAACCAACCCTGCTGCCAGGCATGTCCAGCGCGCCTCTGGCTCTCGACGGCGTAGGCGTCGACATCGGTCCTGCTGAAACCGTATTTGGTGGCGATGAGATCGGCCGAGACACCCTGCGGCATGAAATAGGCCGGAAAGTTCACCGACGGGTCCATGAACCAGGCGCCGCCCGACATGCCGAGGCCGACGCGCGACATGCTTTCGACACCGCCCGCGATGACGATATCGTCGGCTCCCTGGGCGATCTTGCCGGCGCCGAAATTGACGGCATCGAGGCCCGAGGCGCAGAAGCGGGAGATCTGCATGCCGGGCGCCCTGGTGGAATATCCGGCTTCGAAGGCGGCGGCCTTGGGGATGACGGCGCCGGCATCCATGACCGGATCGACGCAGCCCATGATGATGTCGTCGACGGTCGTGGTGTCGAGCCCGTTGCGGTCGCGAATCGCTTCCAGCGTCTTGGCCGCAAGGCGGACGGAGGGCACCTCATGCAGGGCGCCGTCCTTCTTGCCGCGGCCGCGCGGCGTGCGGACGTGATCGTAAATGAAAACCTCGGTCATTGTCTCGTCTCCCTGGCGGCAATCTATCTGCCTCGAATTTTGGAAGGAGGAGAAAATGCCCCTCCCCAGCCCTCCCCACAAGGGAGAGGGAGAAATGGCTCAAAATGCTTCCGCGGCCAGTTCCATCATCGTATCGGCGCCGGCTTCAATGCGGGCCTTGCGCAGCGCGGTTTCCGGCATGATGCGCTCCATGAAGAATTTCGCCGTGATGAGCTTATTCCTGAGGAAATCCGCACGGGCTCCGTCGCCGGATGCAAGGCCGTCCTCCGCGGCTTTCGCCATCTTCGCCCACATATAGCCGAGGACGACGAGGCCGAAGAGATGCATATAGTCCGTCGAGCCGGCGCCGGCATTGTCGGGCTTGGCCATGGCGTTCTGCATGAACCACATGGTCGCGCCCTGGACGTCGTTCAAGCCCTTCTTCAGATGCTTGGTGAAGAAGGAGAGTTTTTCGTTGCCGCGGTTTTCCTCGCAGAAATCGCCGATCTCCTTGAAGAGGGCCATGGCGGCGCGGCCGCCGTTGAGCGCGAGCTTGCGGCCAACAAGGTCGAGCGCCTGAATGCCGTTGGCGCCTTCATAAATCATGGCGATGCGGGCATCGCGGACATACTGGCTCATACCGTGTTCTTCGATATAGCCGTGGCCGCCGAAGACCTGCTGGGCCATGACGGCATGGTCGAAGCCCTTGTCGGTCATCACGCCCTTGAGGATCGGGGTGACGAGGCCGAGAATGTCGTCGGCCGTCTGGCGTTCCTTGTCGTCGGTGGCGCGGTGTGCAATATCGGATTTCAGCGCCGTCCACAGCAGGAAGGCGCGGCCGGCCTCGTTGAAGGCGCGTATAGTCATCAGCGTCCGGCGGATATCGGGATGGACGATGATCGGATCGGCCTTCTTATCCGGCGCCTTGACGCCGGACAGCGAGCGGCCCTGGATGCGGTCGCGGGCATAGGCGGCAGCGTTCTGATAGGCGATCTCGGAAATCGCGATGCCCTGCAGACCGACCATCAGGCGGGCCTCGTTCATCATCACGAACATGGCGTTTAGGCCGCGATTTTCGGCGCCGATCAGGAAGCCAATCGCCCCGTCGTAATTCATGACGCAGGTGGCATTGCCGTGAATGCCCATCTTGTGCTCGATCGCGCCGCAGGTGACGGCGTTGCGGGCGCCAAGCGTACCGCCCTCGCCGATCAGGAATTTCGGAACGATGAAGAGCGAGATGCCCTTGGTGCCCTCCGGCGCGCCCTCGATGCGGGCCAGCACCAGGTGGACGATATTGTCGGTCAAATCGTGCTCGCCGGCAGAGATGAAGATCTTCTGGCCGGATATTTTATAGCTGCCGTCCGCCTGCGGCACTGCACGAGTGCGCAGCATGCCGAGATCGGTGCCGCAATGCGGCTCGGTCAGGTTCATCGTGCCGGACCATGAGCCGTCAACCATCTTCGGCAGATAGGTATCCTTCTGCTCCTGCGTGCCATGGACGAGGATCGCGGCGATCGCGCCTTGCGTCAGGCCCGGATACATCATCAGCGACATGTTGGCGGCAGAAGTATATTCGCCGACGGCGCAATGCAGCGTATAGGGTAGCCCCTGCCCGCCGAATTCCCCCGGCACCGCGAGACCGATCCAGCCACCTTCGCGATACGCCTTGTAGGCCTCCCTGAAGCCCTTGGGGGTCGTGACGCTGGCATCGTCGTGGCGTTGGCAGCCTTCCTGATCGCCGGAATAATTCACCGGGAAGAGCGCCTCCTCGGCAACTTTTCCGGCCTCGCCGAGAATCGCCTCGATCATGTCAGGCGTCGCATCGGCAAAACCCGGCAGATTGTTGTAGCGTTCGAGGCCCAGCACGTCGTTCAGGACGAAGAGCGTATCGTTCACCGGAGCCTTGTAGACTGGCATTTCGCGAATTCCTCCATTCGACTGACCGGGTCGCACCGGCCTCGGGCACTGTCTTACAAAATATTGACGTTTGCGTAAACGTCAAATTCTGCAGCTTCGCCATCTTTCTCGAAAAAATTCGCCGACGGCAAATCTGCGGACGATCAATTCCCCAAAGGCACGAGACGTCATCTCCCCTTCCTTGTCCATCGTGGAACGGGGTATAAGTGCCAGCGTCTTTCGATCCGTAAAATTTGGGCCGCAGTTCGGGAATGCCAAAGGAGGGGCGCCAGGATGATCAGTTTCGAGGCGATAAGGCAGCGTGCGGAACAGCGGAAAGGCGGCGCGGCCGCCCTGCAGGCCTTGCTGGAAAAGCATCGGCCGGATCACGAGAGGCTGCGCGCCATACCCGACGACCGCATTCTTGCCGACATGACCCGGCGCATCTTCTACAGCGGCTTCGTCCAGAAGGTGATCGATGCGAAGTGGCCGGCTTTCGAAGCGGCGTTCTCCGGTTTCGATCCGGCAATGCTGAATATCGCGCCCGACGATTATTGGCATGAGCTGACCTCGGACGAGCGGATCATCCGCAACGGCGCGAAGATCATGTCGGTTCGCGCCAATGCCGCTTTCGTCAGGGAGTTGGCGAGGGAATATGGCAGCGCCGGCGTCTTCTTCGCCGACTGGCCGCGGGAAGACCAGATCGGCCTCCTCGACCTGTTGAGCAAACGCGGCAGCCGGCTCGGCGGCATGACCGGACAATATTTCCTGCGGGGCATCGGCCGCGACAGCTTCGTTGCCACGATGGATGTGCTTGCCTGCCTCAGATCGGCCGGCGTGCCGCTGTCTGCCTCCGGCACGGCGAAGAAGGACCAGCCGCTGATCCAGAAGGCCTTCAACGACTGGGCCGAGGAGACCGGCCTTTCCTTCACCCATCTGTCGCGCATCAGCGCCTATTCGATCGATGCGGGAGGGCCGCACTGAGATGGGGGTGGGAGGGTAGCGCCTGCGGCGAAACAACTTTCCCGGCTGCGGTGAACAGGATAGGCTTCGTATCGTCGGAGCTGGCAGGGAGGAACTGATGCCGCGCCTGGACCATGTCACGATCGATACCCGCGATGCGCCTGCCATGATCGGTTTCCTGCAAGCCATTCTCGGCGTCAGGGAAGGCTATCGACCGCCCTTCCCCTCGCCCGGCCATTGGCTCTATCTGGACGACCGCCCGGTCATTCATCTCAGCCTGACATCGCGCAGCACCGACTTTCCACCGGGCATCTTCAATCATGTCGCCTTCAGTCTTTACGAATTCGCCCCGGCGCTGGAGCGCATCAAGGCGAGCGGCTATCGCTATGAATATTACGATATTCCCGACACCGACCTCGGCCAGGTCTTCGTTTACGGTCCCGAGGGCGTGAAGATCGAACTGCAATATCCGCGGCCGGCCTGACGCGCCGTCGGGCGGGATGAGCGGCAATTACCGCTAAAATGGTGTTTGAGACACAAACGTTAAAAAATTCTCATCGATATTAACCGCTTGTTTACCACGTTTCGTGAAAGGTGCGGGTTGAGCAGTAGCGACCCGCATTCCTTTTCCCCGTCTCGCGTTTCTCAAGAATGCCGCTACATCGTTCAGCCTGAGGAAAGTCTAATTGACGATCTTCTTATGGATGGTGCGCTCCGGTCCGCGTGAAGACGCTGGCCACAGACGGAAAAGCCACGGATCGAGCTCTGACGAGAGGTCGAGCAGTCGAAGCGAGCAAGAAGATGAACGGATCGCGATCAAATCCTTCCCGGCAGTCCGACAGGACCTCGCTCGATGCGCTGAACCGCACGATTGAAGGGCTGGAGGCGCGCATCGAAGGGCTAATGGGCAGCGGGCGCGAACAGCGGCCGCGCACGGCAACGGCCGAGCGCGACGTTTACGCCGGCGCCAATTCGGCGCGCCCGGCAAGAGCGCCGATCGAGCCGCGGCCGGATCAGCTGGCTGAAATCCGCCAGCGCCAGCGCGCGCTGGAAGCCGGCCGCGAGCGGCCTTATGGGCGCGAGCCGGCCCCGCAGCAGCGCGAACCCGCGCCGCGCGCCGCTCAGCCGGCACCCGCCTTCCGCGCCGGCGACGATACGATGACGGAGATCGCCCAGGCGCTTGTCAACCTGCGCCAGGACCTGAAGCGCGACATTTCCGAAGGCGTTACCCGCGAAATGAACGCGCTGCGCACGGAACTGCGCGAGATCAAAACAAGTGCCGGAGACGGCCGCTTCGCCGACGACATCCGCGCCGACATGAACCGCCTCGCTCAGAGCATCACCCAGCTCACCGGACGCACGGGCGGCGCGGAAGCGGCCGGCCTGCGTGAAGATTTCGAGGATCTGCGATCGCTGATGGACGGGCTGGCGCGCGAGGAATCGCTGCGTCACATGGAAACCCGCTGGGACGGCTTCGAAAACCGGCTTGCCGCACTCGATACCGAGGGGCTGCAGGAAGAGCTCGTTTCGCTGGCCTACCGGCTCGACGACATCAAGCGCCATATCGGCGGCATGGGCCAAAGCCCGGCGGTTCGCGCGCTGGAAGACAAGCTCATCGCCATCGCCACGGCGATGGAGCAGTTCGGCAATATGATCCAGCCGCATGACCGGATCATGGCCGAACAGTTCGCCGCCATGGACATGCGGCTCGACGAGATCAGCCGGGCGATCGCGGCCAGCGGACGTGCGGCCGCGAACAGCGATCCGACGCTGATGCAGCGGCTGGAAAGCCGGCTTTCGGCGCTCGCCGACCAGATCGACGTGATGAGCCATGATGCCGCCAGCCGGACGACGCCGGCCGATGAGCTGGCGATGCGGCTGGAGGCGCTGACGGAACGTGTCGAGGAGCTGACCAAGGCGGAAGCGACGTCGCGGCTCGACGAGCGGCTGGAACATCTTTCCTATCTGTTGGAGCGCACGCAGGCGACGGCCGCGCAGCCCGACCTCACCGGACCGCTGTCCGACATCTCCCGCAAGATCGACGCGCTCGAGAGCGGCGCCGTCAACGACGTGCTGGCGCAGCGGCTCGATTATCTCGCCCGGCGCATCGACGAGATGGCCTATCCGCAGCCGGCGGCCGCGGCGATCGACGACGGCGCCTTCCGGCGTCTCGAAGGACGGCTGAGCGACATCGCCGCCCGGCTGGAAGAGAGCACCGCAGCACCGCCGACCGATCCGCGGGCGCTGAAGAACCTCGAGGACCAGATCGCCAATCTTTCGGCGCTGATGAGCGAGCCGCGCGAAAGCGCTCCGATCCCCGCCGAGCTCGACCGCCGCATGGGCGCGATCGAAGATTATATGGCGACCAGTGACGAATATATCATCGAAGCGGCGCGTCAGGCGGCGGAAGCCGTCGTCGAGGCCTATTCGCGCAATGGCGCCCTGCAGGGCGGCGTGGCGGCCGCCGACATGTCGGCGCTGACGGCGCTGGCCGAGGATCTGCGCCATCTCGAGGATATCAGCCGTGACAGCGAGGAGCGCACGCACAAGACTTTCAAGGCGCTGCATGAGACGCTGGTGCATATCGCCGACCGTCTCGACGGCATGGAAGAGCGCGGACGGCCGGTCGCCCCGATGCCGGTCGCCGACGTCGATTTCGATGTCGACCCTTACGCGCTGATGGTGGCCGAGGCCGCCCGGACGCCGGAAGCTGCCAAGACAGCGATGACCTCTCCGGTCATCCGCCCGGCTGAGGTCGCAGCCGAACCTGCCACCCCTGTGCAGACCGCGGTTATGAACGGGGCAAGCGCGATCGCTATCGAAGCGGCGACCAGAACGCCGGAGGCCGCGACGCCGGCGCCGGCAAAATCCAGTCTGCTCGCCAGCCTCGGCAAGCGGTTGCGGCCCGGCAAGAAAGCCGAGACGAAGGCCGCCGAACGCGCGGTGATCGACCCCGCGCCGTCGATCGATCCTGCCGACGTGGTGCCGACGGATGCGGCGAACGAACTGCTCGAGCCGGGCTCGGGCGCGCCCGACGTCAAGAAAATCCTTGAACGGGTGCGCGCCAGCCAGAGTGCCGCACGCGGCAAACCTCCCGTCGAGACGGATCGCGCCGACTATATTGCCGCTGCGCGCCGGGCGGCGCAGGCAGCCGCGATGGAAGTGGACGCCAATCCGAAGCAGGCTGGCAAGGCCGAGAGGAAGGGCGCGACTGCCAAGGACCAGACGGGCAAAACCGGCAAGGTCAGCGCCTTTTCGCGCTACCGCCGGCCGATCCTGCTGGCGATCGGCGCCGTGCTGCTCGCCATCATGGCCTTTCCGCTGGCCCGGACGCTGACGAGCGGGGAATCCGCGCAGCAGCCGCCGGCGGAGGTCTCGGCGCTGACGGGAGCAACGGAAAACCCACACCCGGCCCTGCCCGAAGCAACCTCCGCCCAGCCCATCACCGGCGCTGCGGCGGTGAACGCTCCCGCAACGACGGGCGCGCCCCCGGCTGCCGAACAGGCGCAGCCGGAAACAACCGCACCCGCCGCCGGCGATCATCTGACCGAGGCTGCCCCGCTTGACGGAGAAGGAGCTGCAACTTTTGCGCCCGCCGCTTCGTCCGGCCCAACGCAGGAAACATCGGGCTTCGTGCCGAATACGCCGGCTGCAGCGCCGCAGGCCACCATCACCATTCCCGACACGGTGCAGCCGAAGTCGCTTGCCGATGCGGCGCAGGGCGGCGATGCGCTGGCGCTATTCGAGATCGGCGCGCGCTATTCGGACGGCCGCAACGGCTTGGCCGTCGATCAGAAGCAGGCCGCAGGCTGGTACCAGATTTCCGCCGACAAGGGTTTTGCGCCGGCGCAGTACCGGCTCGGCAGCATGTATGAGAAGGGCAACGGCGTCGAACGCGACATCGCCAAGGCAAAGACCTTCTACGAACAGGCGGCAAACCAGGGTAATGCCAGCGCCATGCATAATCTCGCCGTGCTCTACGCCTCCGGTGCCCTCGGCCAGCAGGATTATGCGACCGCGGCCTCCTGGTTCACCAAGGCCGCCAATCTCGGCATCACCGACAGCCAGTTCAACCTGGCGATCCTCTGCGCGAGGGGCAACGGCGTTCCGGCGGACATCGAGGAATCCTACAAGTGGTTTGCGATCGCCGCCAAGGCCGGCGACAAGGATGCGGCGCAGAAGCGCGACGAAGTGGCCAACGCGATGAAGCCCGATCAGCTCGAGCGTGCCCGCGCCAAGGCCGATCTCTGGAAGCCCGAACCGCTCGACCACCGAGCCAATGGCATCGACATCCCTGACGAATGGGCGGGCACCGGCGCGAAGACGGCCTCCGTCGACATGAAGAAGGCGATCCGCAACATCCAGGCCATCCTCAACAATAACGGCTTCGATGCCGGCGTGCCGGACGGCGAAATGGGCGCAAAGACCGTGACCGCGATCAAGAACTTCCAGAAGTCGATCGGCCAGGAGCCGGACGGCAAGGTGACCGACGCGACGGTCAAGGCGCTGCTCGAGCGCAACAAGCAGGTCGCCAAGGCGATCTAGAACCGTTCCCGCCGGCTACGGACATGCCGATGTCTTGTTTGCGCCAAGCCGGGCGCAAACCGCACGACTGTTTTGCTGGAATCGCGCTACAGAAGACCTGCGGCACCAAGACATTCGCCATTTTTTCCGCCGCCTGTCACGCAATCTGAAAAAAGCCGGATTATGCGGGACAGATCGCCTGGCGCATCCGTCGAATCGTCCGCTCTCGATCTCCATCGCTTCCGGGGCTGATCGAAAGCCTCTGGCAACGATTTCGCGGTAAGGTGCGCATTGGAACGGGGACGTGACGGAAACCGCCCGGCAGGGGCGGTCATCATTCGGGGTCGGTTGTGACAATCTATCTGCCCATCGCAGAATTGTCGGTGAACATTTTCATCATTCTCGGCATGGGGGCAGCCGTCGGATTCCTGTCAGGAATGTTCGGCGTGGGCGGCGGTTTTCTCATCACGCCGCTGCTGATTTTCTACAATATCCCCCCGGTCGTCGCGGTCGCGACCGGCGCCAACCAGGTTGTCGCCTCGTCGATTTCGGGCGCGATCACGCATTTCCGGCGCGGCACACTCGACGTCAAGCTCGGCACGGTGCTGCTGGTCGGCGGCCTCTCGGGCGCCACCGTCGGTATCTGGATCTTCTCGCTGCTGCGCGCCCTCGGGCAGCTCGATCTATTCATCTCGCTGCTTTACGTGATCTTCCTCGGCACGGTCGGCGGGCTGATGCTGCTCGAAAGCATCAACGCCATGCGGCGCGCCGCCCGCAATGAGCTGCCGGCGCCGCGCAAGCCCGGCCATCAGCACTGGGTGCACAAGCTGCCGCTCAAGGTGCGCTTCAAGAAATCGAAGATCTTTCTGAGCGTCATTCCGATCGTCGCACTCGGCTTTGCGATCGGCATCCTTACCTCGGTCATGGGTGTCGGCGGCGGCTTCATCATGGTGCCCGCGATGATCTACCTCCTGCGCATCCCGACCAATGTCGTCGTCGGAACCTCGCTCTATCAGATCATCTTCGTGACCGCCTATACGACGATCGTGCAGGCGGCGACGAACTTCTCCGTCGACATCGTGCTGGCCTTCATCCTGATGGTGGCGGGGGTCATCGGCGCCCAATACGGCGTTCGCGTCGGTCAGAAGCTGCGCGGCGAACAGCTGCGCGCCCTGCTCGGCCTGCTGGTGCTGGCCGTCGGCCTGCGTCTTGCGATCGCATTGGTGGTGACCCCGACCGATATCTATTCGGTGGTGATGGGGACTGGCAACTGATGCGCCTTTCTGCCGCCGTCCTCGCGTTTCTTTGCCTGCTGCCGGCCGCCGCCGGCGCACAATGGCTGCCTGGACAATCGACGGAAGCGGTGCGCGAAGGGCTTGAGATCGGCACCTCGACCAGCGAAATCGCCATTACCTCGGACTTCCACGGCGCCGATCTGACGATCTTCGGGGCGCTGTCGAACACCGATCAGCTGCTGCTCGCCATCGGCCAATATGACGTGGTCGTCGTACTGGAAGGCCCGCGTCAGGATGCGACGGTGCGCAAGAAGGAACGGGTCTTCGGCATCTGGGTGAATACGCGCTCGATGACCTTCGAGGCGGTGCCGCATTCCTATTCGATGTCGAGCTCGCGGATGATCGACGATCTGACGACGCCGCTCGAACTGACCGATCAGGGAATCGGCATCGATCACATTCCGCTGACGCCGGTCGGCTTCGTCGGCGACGGCAGCAATCTCGGCGAATTCCGCCAGGCTTTCCTGCGGCTGCAGCAGGGAGGCGCGCTTTACGACCGCAACACGAGCGGCGTGCGGTTCGTCGCATCGAACCTGTTCAAGGCCAGCCTGCGCCTGCCGGCAAATATTCCGAACGGGGTGCATACGGTGCGCGCCTATCTCTTCAAGAGCGGCAATCTCGTCACCGAGAAATCGCTGCCGCTGCGCGTCATCAAGACCGGCATCGAGCAGACGATCACCGATGCGGCGCATGACCAGCCGATCCTCTACGGCTGTGCAGCGGTGCTGCTCGCCGTCGTCACCGGCTGGGGAGCCAGCCTGATCTTCCGCAGGGACTGAGCTTCCGCAAGGCACCGTACTCCAGCGATTGTCTTGTTACAGCGGCCACCGGTCGAGCGCCGGCTTGCCTCAACGCACGTCATCCGCTCCTCCTGTAAAAAACCGCTTGCATTTTGCTATCAGACGCTCAAGTTTCAAACCAGTTTTTCTATGCAACTGGTTTAACTGCGACAATTGAGAAGGAGGATGTCATGAGAAAGCTTATCGTCTGGAACTTGATGACGCTTGACGGGTATTTCGAAGGCACGAAGCCGTGGGATATCGACTTCCACAATCTTGCCTGGGGACCCGAGCTGCAGCGCTATGCCGAGCAGTTCGGCGAAGAAGGCGATCTCCTGGTTTTCGGCCGCAAGACGTATGAGGGCATGGCCTCCTACTGGCCGACCGCCGAAGGCGAAGACAAGATCAAAGCCTATATGAACGGCATCGCCAAGATCGCCGTGTCGCGGACGATGACCGAGCCCGGCTGGAACAATGCCCGCGTCGTCAGGGATCCAATCCCCGAATTGACGCGGCTGAAGCAAGAGAACGGCAAGACGATCTTCATCTTTGGCAGCGCCGAGCTTGCCGACAGCCTGCTGAAAGCTGGCCTTATCGATGAAATCAGGGTCTGCGTGGTGCCTGTCATCCTCGGCGGCGGCAATCCGCTGTTCAAGCCGGCCGAAGCCCTGGTGCCGCTGAAGCTCATTGAATCCTCGACGACGGAAAGCGGGGCGATGATCCTGCGCTATGAGCCGGTCAAGGTGTAGCGGGCTTTGGGCTACGGCTGTCCGGTTCTTGGGTGGCTCGGCGCTCTAGGCGCCAGCCCTTTCGAAAAAGCTTCGTATTCGACTAAAAACCGGTTCTTAACATTTACGAGTTAGTAATCTCTCTGAAACGAGAGGTTCTGTTATGCGTACTCGTATCGTTCTGACCGCCGTGGGTCTGGCGCTGCTTGCCGGCTGCGCGACGGCGCCGAAGCAGACGAGAAACATCTGCGCCGTCTTCGACCAGCGCGAGGGGCTTTTTTCCAGCTGGCAGAGGGCGGCCGAACGGACGGAAAAGAAATACGGCGTGCCCGTGCCGATCCTGATGGCGACGATGTACACCGAATCCGGCTTCCAGCCCTATGCGCGGCCACCGCGCACCAAGCTCTTCGGCTTCATTCCCTGGACCCGGCCATCGACCGCCTACGGCTATTCGCAGGCGCTCGACGGAACGTGGGATCACTATCAGTCGCAGACCGGGAACTGGGCGGCGCGGCGGACGAACTTCACCGACGCGATCGATTTCATCGGCTGGTATCACTATCAAAACAGCGTGGAGACCGGCATTCCGCTGAACGACGCCTATAATCTCTATCTCGCCTATTATTCCGGTCCCACGGGATATAAGCGCGGCGACTGGCGCTCGAACGGACAATTGCAGCAGACGGCGCAGAAGTTCGCGCGGATGGCCGGGACCTATCAGCAGCAGTTGCAGGGGTGTGATTGAGCAAGGGTGTGATTTAAGGGCGTGCGGTGGCCGCCCCCTCTGCCCTGCCGGGCATCTCCCCACCGGTGGGGAGATTGGCTGGGCGCACTGGCTTCCCCAAACATCTGGCGCCACAGACCGGTGAAACACTAGAGAAACGCGGAGGTTTAGCCACTTGTGATCTCCCCACCTGTTGGGGGAGATGGCCGGCAGGCCAGAGGGGGCTGGCACGGCACGCCCTATCCGAATAGCAATCGCTACCCCCTCAAATTCCCATACCTGACCGAATAAATCCGGTCCCGCCCCAACAGATGCGCCACCAGCGCCGCCCTGTCGAACAGGCCCTTCATCGCCTGATGGCCGAGATCCAAGCCGCCGCTCATGACGCCGAAGGCGGGCATCAGCAGGCGGGCGCCGTCTGTGGCAAAACACGGGCGGCGGACGGATCTGTCGCGGCGGCGCACGGTCGCGGAGGGGTGCAGGTGGCCGGCGATTTCGCCGCTCTGCAGGCCGCCTTTCGGCTCGTGGCGGAAGGTCAGGCCGGCATAGTGCATCTCGTCGGTGCAAGCGCCGGGCAGATCGACGACGCCGTCGGGGTCGTGATTGCCGTTGATCCAGATCCATTCGCGGCCGCGCGCCATGCCGACAATCAACGCACGGAAATTTTCCGGCAGATGCGCGGAGCCGACGCGGTCGTGGAAGTTGTCGCCGAGCGAGACGACGAGCTTGGGATCATAGCGCGAGATGACGGCGGCCAGCACGGTCAGGGTCGCTAGCGTATCATAGGGCGGCAGCATCATGCCGCGGCGGGCGAAGGCCGCTCCCTTTTCCAGATGCAGGTCGGAGACGACAAGCAGGCCGGCATCGGGCAGATAGAGGGCGCCGAGCGGATCGCAGACGGCGGCAATGCCATGGATCGACGTCTCGATGCCCGGCACCGCGGCCAATCCGGATATGTCGCGCGCGAGCGCCAGGCGGTTCATCACGGTCGTATTCCCAAACAGATCTCAGGCCATCGCTTCGGCGATCAAGTCATCCGCTGCTTCGGCGAGCAATGCGTCGTGGGCCTCGCCCGGTACCGCTTCGCGTCCGATTTCCAGCATCACCGGCACGGCCAGCGGGGAAATATGGTCGAGCGGGCGATGGGTGATGTGGCCCCTGATTCGCATCAGCATATCGCCAAGTCGGCTTATATCCAAAAGTCCTGTCGCCGCATCCTGCCGCGTCGCCTGCAAGAGGATGTGATCCGGCTCGTGGCTGCGCAGCACGTCATAGATCAGATCGGCGGAGACGGTGATCTGGCGGCCGCTCTTTTCCTTGCCGGGATGGCGGCGCTCGATCAAGCCTGCAATCACGGCGCAATTGCGGAAGGTGCGCTTCAACAGGAAGGATTCGTTGAGCCAGGCTTCGAGATCGTCACCCAGCATGTCCGCGTCAAAGAGGTCGGAGAGGCTGAGCCGGCCGTTGCCGATCATCAGGCCCATATCCTCCAGCCCCCAGATGGCGAGCGAATAATCGGTGGCGACGAAGCCGAGAGGCTTGGCGCCCGCCCGGTCCAGCCGGCGCGTCAGCAGCATGCCGAGCGTCTGATGGGCGAGCCGGCCCTCGAAAGGATAGGCGACCATATAGCCGCGGCTGCCGCGCGGGAAGGTTTCGATCAGGAACTCGTCGCGCTTCGGCAGCATCGACTTGTCCGTCTGCAACGACAGCCAGTCGCGCACCTGATCCGGCAGATGGCGCCAGCGGTCGGGGTCGGCGATCATCGCCCGCACCTGTTCGGCGAGATAGGTCGACAGCGGAAACTTGCCTCCGGCATAGGAGGGGATCTTCGCATCGAGCGAGAAGGCCTGCGAGGCCAGGCATTCGTTTTCGCGGATGCCTTCGAAGCGCAGCACCTTTCCGGAGAAGATGAAGGTATCTCCGGGCGACAATTGCTCGAGGAAATATTCCTCGACCTTGCCCAGCGTGGCGCCGCCGCGGCCGATCCGGCCGCCCTCGCCGCGCTTGACCATGCGGATGTTCAGCATCGGGCTTTCGACGATGGTGCCGAGGTTAAGGCGATATTGCTGGGCGACGGCAGGATTGGAGACCCGCCAGCGCCCCTCCTTGGTCTTGCGGATGCGGGCGTAACGCTCGTAGGTCCTCAGCGCATAACCGCCGGTCGCGACGAAATCGACGACCCGTTCGAAGTTTTCCCAGGTGAGATCTGCATAGGGCGAGGCGCTGGTGATCTCGTCATAGAGTTCCAGCATGTCGAAGGGTTCGGCGCAGGCCATGCCGAGCACGTGCTGGGCGAGCACGTCGAACGCGCCGCGGCCGACCGGCGGGGTGTCCTGAGCGCCGAGATAGTTGGCGTCGAGCGCGGCCTGGCACTCCATGACCTCGAAACGGTTGGCCGGCACGAGGATCGCCTTCGAGGGCTCGTCCATACGATGATTGGCGCGACCGATGCGCTGGGCAAGACGCGAGGCGCCCTTCGGCGCGCCGACATGGATGACGAGATCGACATCACCCCAGTCGATGCCGAGATCGAGCGTCGAAGTGGCGACGACGGCGCGGAGCCGGTTTTCGGCCATCGCTGCCTCGACCTTGCGGCGCTGGGCGACATCGAGCGAGCCGTGATGGAGGGCAATCGGCAGGTTGTCGTCATTGATCGTCCAGAGTTCCTGGAAGAGCATTTCGGCCTGGCTGCGGGTGTTGACGAACAGCAGCGTCGTCTGATGGTTGAGGAGCTGCCGGTAGACATCGGGAATGGCATATTTGGCGGAATGGCCGGCCCAGGGAATGCGCTCCTCGGTGGACAAGATCGAAATGTCAGGTTTGGCGCCGCCTTCGACGACGACGAGGCCGGCGTGATGCTCCCTGCCCTCCTCCTGAGCGACCAGCCATTTCTGCAGATCCATCGGCTCGGCGACGGTCGCCGACAGGCCGATGGTCTTCAGGTCAGGGGCAATGCGGCGCAGGCGGGCAAGGCCGAGCGACAGCATATGACCGCGCTTGGAGGTGACGAGCGAATGCAATTCGTCGAGCACTACATATTTCAGATCCTTGAAGAAGCGCTCGGCCTCGCGGTTGGCGAGAAGCAGGGCGACCTGTTCGGGCGTCGTCAGCAGAATATCCGGCGGATTGAGCTTCTGTCGCTGGCGCTTGGCGTTCGGCGTATCGCCGGTGCGGTTTTCGACGGTGACCGGCAGGCCCATTTCCGCGACCGGCTTCATCAGATTGCGCTCGATATCGATCGCCAGCGCCTTCAGCGGCGAGACATAGAGCGTGTGAATGCCGGTGAAAGCGGAGCCGGGCGGAATGCGGCCGCGGCGGGTGAGATCGGTGAGCGACGGCAGAAAACCAGCGAGCGTCTTGCCGGCGCCGGTGGGGGCGATCAGCAGCGTGCTTTCGCCGGCCTCGGCGCGGGCAAGCAATTCCAGCTGATGGGCGCGCGGGCGCCAGCCCTTTTCCGCAAACCAGCGGGTAAAGGCGGCAGGCAGCTGGGCGCGGGCTTCGGAATCGATCTGGTCCACATCCCGAAGGTAGTGAAAAACGGGCGAAAAAGAAGGGCGGCCGATCGCTCACATCGCGATATAGCGGTCCTTGCGATGATTGACGGCGAGAGTGAGATTGAGCACGACCGCGCCGAGCACCGAACAGGCGATGATGAAGGGGCTGGCGACGAGGAAGGAGAGCGCCAGGATGAGACAGTCGAAGCCGAGCTGGACGAGACCGGCGCGCCAGCCGAGACGATCCTGGATATAGAGGGCGAGGATGCCGATGCCACCGAGGCTGGCGCGGTGGCGGAAGAGCGCCAGCATGCCGGCAGCGATGACGAGGCCTCCGAAGACCGCCCCGGCGACCGGATGAACATGTGTCACGCCGATGAAGGCGGGCGCGAATTCGGACAGGATCGAGGTCAGGCCGATCGCAACAAACGTCTTGATGGTGAAGGCAGGACCCATGCGGCGGAAGGCAAGATAATAGAAGGGCAGGTTCACCGCAAAGAAGCAGAGGCCGAAGCTTATTCCGGTCGCATAATGGGCGAGGAAGGCGAGGCCCGCGGTGCCGCCGGCGAGCAGCCCGGCGCCGGAGAGCAGCGTGACGCCGAGCACGGCGAGCATGCTGCCGGCGACGATGCCCTGCGCGTCGTCGAACACCGAGTGGCGGTCTGCGCTGGAATTCAGAAGGCCCGCGAAGGCGTTGGATGCCATGATGTTCCCCTGTCGGCTTTTCCCGTTTCTATCCACCGGCACAATAAAGGCAAGGGACAAGCAGCAAGGGCAGCTCTTGACAGAGGCGACAATCGTGGATATCTTTTATCCATGATTTAAGGGGATGCCGGCATGAAGATGAGCGATGGCGTCGAACAGGCCATTCACAGCGTTGCGATGCTTTCCGGCCTCTCCGAAGGCGGCGTGCTTTCGGCCGCGGCACTGGCGGAATTCCACGGTGTGTCGACGAGCTATCTGTTGAAACATCTGCAGGCTCTGTCGGGCGCCGGCATCCTCGATACCGTGCCGGGCCCGCGGGGCGGATATAGACTGGCGAAGCCGCCGGAAGAGATTTCGCTGCTTGACATCCTGCTCGCCGTCGAGGGGCCGGCGCCGGCTTTCCGCTGCGCCGAAATCCGCCAGCGCGGCCCGAACCCGGTCTCCGACCGCTTCTTCGCCAAGCCCTGCAACATCAGCGCGGCGATGCTCCGAGCCGAACGGGTTTATCGGGCCGAGCTCGCCAAGACCAGCATTGCCGATCTCGGCATCGAACTGAATGCCGTCGACGACGGATCGATCGCGGCTAGAGGCTGCGCGTTCCTCGAAATCCACGAACGCAAGACGGCTCGCTGAGCCCTATCAAGGAGAAAGACATGCAACCGCGTTTCAACTTCGCCAAAGCCGCCCCCGATGCCTACAAGGCCGTCGCCGCACTCGAGCAATATATCCAGTCCTCCGGACTGGAACGCCGCTTCATTCACCTGATCAAACTGCGCGCCTCGCAGATCAACGGCTGCGCTTACTGCGTCGACATGCATGTGAAGGAGGCCCGCCACGACGGGCTTAGCGAACAATGGATCAACCTGATGTGCGTCTGGCGGGAATCGCCTGTCTATGACGCCCGCGAACGCGCCCTGCTCGGCTGGGTCGACGCCGTCACCAACATCGCCAAAACAGGCGCGCCGGATGCCGACTACGAAGCGCTGAAGGCGCATTTCTCCGAGGAGGAAATGACGAAGATCACGGTGGCGATCGGTGCGATCAATGTCTGGAACCGGCTGGCGGTCGGCTTCCGCTCGCAGCATCCGATCGATGCGGTGACAAAGGCGGCTTGAGGCCAGTACCAAGGGTTGAGACCGGTGCCTCAACCCGTTGAACCAGGAAGTGCGACGTCTCATTCGCTGCATCAACGGCGAGTTTGGCAAAACAGACCCCCACTCTCCGTCATCCCAGGCCTTGAGCCTGGGATCCATGGCCCCGATGGTGGGGGCGGCATGGATCCTCGGGTCAAACCCGAGGATGACGGAGTGTGGGGTGATTTCTGGAGCAAGAACAGCGAGGAACCGGGGCGCGGCTGCGATTTTGACGTGGGCTTCTCTCAACTCAATCATCTGCCCCACGGGCGCCCTTATGATGGCATTCCAGCAACCGACCCGAATCTCGGGTCGGTTGTTTATCCGTTACTCGCGATTAGTCGTGGCCCGTGCGGCGATGGCCTCAAACCCATCGCCCGAGAGGTCGATGCTGTTGAGCAGATCTCGGACGACTTTCGTAATTTCCTCTGCGGAAGCGCCCTTGGCGTATTCTTCCTGCATGCGGCGTCTCACAAGTTTTTCCAAATCTGACATAACTCACCTCATCAAATCCGGCGCGGGGAGAAATGTCGCGCCGGGACCGGTTGCAGGCAAGTTACGTTTTGTTCAGAATGGATTACGGATTTGTAATGTCAGAGCGCGATGTAGCGGTCGGCGCGGTGGTTGATGGCGACGAAGAGGTTGAGGACGAGGGCGCCGAGGACCGAATAGAAGACCACCGGCGGCGTGGTGACGAAAAAGGCGGCGGCCAGCACGCACAAGTCGATGCCAAGCTGGACGAGGCCGGCGCGGATGCCGAAGCGCTCCTGCAGGTAGACCCCGAGAATGCCGACGCCGCCGAGGCTGCCGCGGTGGCGATAAAGCGCAAGCGCGCCGAAGCCGAGCAGCAGGCCGCCGAGAAGGGCCGCCCAGGCGGGATGGATGCTCGAAATGGAAAAGAGACGCGACTGCATATCTGACATCACCGAGGTCAGGCCGATGGCGATGAAGGTCTTCAGCGTGAAGGCCATGCCGAGACGCTTCCAGGAGAGATAGAAGAACGGCAGGTTGAGCAGGAAGAAGGCGAGGCCGAAATTGACGCCGAAAGCGTAATGCAGAAGGAAGGCGACGCCGGCCGTGCTGCCGGTGAGAAGGCCAGCGCTGGCCAGCACGTAAAGGCCAAGTGCTGCGACGAGACTGCCGGAGAATATGCCCTGCACGTCTTCGATAGGAGAGTGACGCGTCGCGCTCGTATTCCAGACGCCGAGGGCATTGATGAGCTGTGTCATGTCGCCAGTCTCCGACAGCAGACGTGTTCGTGAGCACATCCGGAGACATCCGGACGCGGTGAATCTTTGAATGTGAAATGAGCCGGAGCTCTCGGCGTCTTATCGCCCCGCTCTCTCGGATATCCCTGCAATATCAGGCTTTCCGGCGTCCGATCAAGCGAAATAGGTAAGTAATGCTGTCCTATTAAAAAATCGCAAGAAACATTCGCTCACGCCGGCTTGCGCGTAAGGAACAGAATGCCGGCCACCGGTTTGCCGCCATCTTTGCGAATGACGGTCTTGACGATTTCGAGGATTTCGAAGCCGTGACGGGCAAGCAGCATCCTCACATAGGCTTCCGAATGGGCATAACGCAACGACGGCGCGAGATGGAAGCTCTCGCCCTCCCCCGCATCCTCGACGGAAAAGGCGAGATCGGCGCCTGATGCGGCGAGATCTTCGATGATCGCAAAGACGCTTTCGAGATTGCCCAGATACATCAGCACGTCGGCTGCCGTCACCAGGTCGGCGCGGCCGTGTGGCCCATCGGCAAAGAGGCCGGAAAGATCGGGCGCAAGCGACAGGTCGGCTTGGGCGAGGTGGTCGTAGACCGCTTTCTCGGCCGCCTTGGCCAGCATGTTCTGCGAGAGATCGAAACCTTCCAGGCGGTCGACGCGGCCATGGATTTCGGGGCCGAGCAGGCCGGTGCCGCAGCCGAGATCGACGGCGCATGCATAATGCCTGCCGGTGGCAGAAACGAGGGCTGCGAGCTTCTGCGGGACAGCGTAATCGAGTTTTTCGACGAGCGAGGTCTCGAAACGGTCGGCATAGTCGTCGAACAGGCGCTCGATATAGCGGCTCGGCGGCCGGTCGGGTGTGGCGCCGTCGCCAAGTAGGGCGAGCTTGAGGGCCGAACCGAAAATATCTTCGGGATCGAGCGCAAGCGTGCTGCGATAGGCTTCGATCGCGGCTTCCGCCCTGCCCGCCTTTTCGCGATAGGTGGCGAGGCGATACCAGCCGGCAGCCCAGCCCGGTGCGAGTTCGAGCGCCTGCTCCATCAGCTCGGCCGCCGCCTCAGGCTCGCCGCCCTCTTCGAGCATCCTGGCATAATCGGCGCGGCGGTCGGCGATGACATCGCCGGAGGAAAGCTGGTGGGGCTGCATGAATAGACCTGTTGGCGCTTAAGCATGTCGTTAGCGCAATCGGTTGCACAGGTTGCGCGACATACGTCTGCCCGCATCTGGCGGCGGCCACAAAAAAACTCAAGTCCTATTTCACAGGCGAAGCGGCCAATCCCGGAAAGGGCTTGCGGGCGGCGCGCCGCGACCTTATTCCAAGGGCAAACAGGAGATGGCGCATGTCCGATCAGGTGAACAGGTTCCTCGGCGATTCGCTCGGCCGCACATTGATAAAACTCATCGTCGTGTCGCTGATCGTCGGTTTCGTCATGACCGTCTTCGGCCTGACGCCGTGGAATATCATCTATGGGTTCCGCGACTTCATCCTGGAAATCTGGCACCGCGGTTTTTCAGCGCTCGGGCGCGTCGGCGACTATCTCCTGCTCGGGGCGACGATCGTCATTCCGCTCTTCCTCATCCTTCGCCTTTTCAGCTATCACCGGTAACATGACCTCCATCGATCTTTCCCGCCGCGGCCTGCTGCGTCTTTCCGGACTGGCGTTCGCCGCCGGCATCGCCGGCTGCACCACCACGCCGCGCCTTGCCGGCCCCCCTTCCAATGGCGAGGACGAGACGGCCAGCGTATTGCCGCTCGTCAACCAGCTGCGGGCCAAGAACGGCCTGCCGCCGCTGTCCGCCGATCCGGCGGCAAGCACTGCCGCCCTCTTCCAGGCGAAACGCATGGCGAGCGCCGGCAAGATGGCGCATCTCATGGGGATGACCGACAGTTTCGGCGCCCGCGTCAAGGCGAGCGGCGTGCGGCTGCCGGCGGCAGAAAACATCGCCTCCGGGCAGCGGAGCGTCGATGAAGTGGTGACGGCCTGGATCAACTCGCCGCATCATCTGGAAAACATGCTGGGGCGCTATGACGGCCTCGGCGTCGCCGTCGCTCACAATTCATCTTCCAGGAACCTGCCCTATTGGGCCATGGTGCTATCCAGCCGAGGCGATTCCGCCTCGATATGAGGCTGGTCATGGATACGCGCAGCAACGACGCCTTCGCTTTCGACGTGACGCATCGGCTGGTGCTGTCGATCGCCATTCCGATGACGCTCGGCTTCCTGACGACGCCACTGCTCGGGCTGACGAGCACCGCCGTCGTCGGTCATATGGGTGACCCGGAAGCGCTGGCGGGGCTCGCGATCGGTGCAATGCTCTTCGATCTCATCCTGGGCAGTTTCAATTTCCTGCGGGCCTCGACGACAGGACTGACGGCGCAGGCGTATGGCCGGCGGGACCAGCACGAACAGCAGGCGGTCTTCTGGCGGGCATTGATCTCGGCGCTCGGCTGCGGGCTGGCACTGCTCTGTCTTTCGCCGCTGCTCAAGGCGGCGGGTCTGCGGCTGATGGGCGCGGAAGGCGCGATCGCCGAGGCGACGGGCACCTATTTCTCCATCCGCATGCTGGCGGCGCCGGCAGCACTCGCCAATTACGCCATTCTCGGCTTCGTGCTCGGGCGCGGACAGGGCAGCGTCGGACTGCTGCTGCAGGCGCTGATCAACGGCATCAATATCCTGCTTTCCATCTATCTCGGCCTGTCGCTCGGCTGGGGCGTGGCGGGTGTCGCCTGGGCAACCATGGCCGGTGAGACGGCCGGCGCGCTCGCCGGGCTTTTTATCGTGCTCAGCGGCTTTGCCAGGGCGGAGGGCCGGCGTGGTCGGAGATCTTTTCCCGGCATTGCCTGGCGGAGCTTTTCGCCCTCAACCGCGATATCCTGATCCGCACCTTCGTGCTGATCGGCGCCTTTGCGATCATGACGCGGATCGGCACCGGCTTCGGCGCGGTGACGCTTGCCGCCAATGCGGTGCTGATGAATTTCTTCCTGCTGTCAGGCTATTATCTCGACGGGCTTGCCAACGCCGCCGAGCAGATCACCGGCCGGGCCGTCGGCGCGCGCTATCGGCCGGCCTTCGACCGCGGGCTGAAGCTGACAACCTTCTGGTCCTTCGGATTGGCGGCGCTCGTTTCCACCTTCTTCCTGCTCGCCGGTCCCTGGCTGATCTCGGTGCTGACGACCTCGCCCGAGGTGCGGCAGGCGGCAGCGACCTATCTGCCCTGGGCGGCGGTGACGGGGCTCACCGGCGCGCTCGCCTTCCTGATGGACGGGGTCTTCATCGGCGCGACGTGGTCGGCCGACATGCGCAACCGGATGCTGATGTCTTTTGCCGGCTACCTCGCCGTGCTAGCCGTCTTCGTGCCGCTCTTCGGCAATCACGGCCTGTGGCTGGCGATGAACGCCTTCCTGCTGTTCCGCGGCTTTTTCCTGGCGATGCTGGTCAGGCCGCGGGCCGATCAGACCTTCCGCGCCGCCCAGTAATCGACCCTGCTGTCGCGCAGCTCGCGGATCGATCCGGCCTTTTCCCGGTCGAGCAGCTCGGAGAGACCGCGAACGATATTGCCGGGCAGACCGGGGCCTTCATAGACCATGCAGGAATAGAGCTGGACGAGATCGGCACCCGCCCTGATCTTTTCCAGCGCCGTTTCGGCCGAGGAGACGCCGCCGACGCCGATGATCGGCAGCGCGGCGCCGACGCGCTTGCGCATTCTGGCAAGCACGGCGGTCGACTTTTCGAACAGCGGCACGCCGGAGAGACCGCCCGTCTCCTTGGCCTGGCGCTGATCTTTCAGGCCCTCGCGCGACAGCGTGGTGTTGGAGACGATCAGCCCATCCAGCGGATGCGCGAGCGCCTCGGCGGCGATATCATCCATGCCCTCCTCGGTCAAATCGGGGGCGATCTTCAGAAAGACCGGGATCTTCCGGCCGGATCTCTCCGCCATCTCATCGCGCGCCGCCAGCACGGCCGACAGCAGTGCGGCCAGGATTTCGCGCGCCTGCAGATCGCGTAGGCCGGGCGTATTCGGTGAGGAGATATTGGCGGTGAAATAGCGCGCGACCGAATAGAAACAGCGGATGCCGGCGACATAATCCGCGATGCGGTCCTCGCTGTCCTTGTTGGCGCCGATATTGACGCCGACAATGCCTTTGCCCGTCAGCGCCGAGAGCCGCTCGAAGGCAGCCTCATGGCCTTCATTGTTGAAACCGAGGCGATTGATGACGGCTTCATCCTCGACCAGGCGGAAGATGCGCGGACGCGGATTGCCGGATTGCGGCTTCGGCGTCACCGTGCCGATCTCGGTAAAGCCGAAGCCGAGCCTCAGCAGCGCCTCCGGCACCTCGGCATTCTTGTCGTAGCCTGCCGCCATGCCGAGCGGATTTTCGAAGGTAAGGCCGGCGACGGTCTGGCGAAGGCGCGGATCGGGAGTGATCTGGCAGGCGGGCACCAGGCCGGATTTCAAAGCGGCGATCGAGAGGCCGTGCGCCGTTTCCGGATCGAACAGGAAGAGGCCCTTGCGGGCGAGACGCTTGAAGGGATCGATCATGGCTGCAGCTCCGGGAAAATATGGGCGCCGGTCTCATCGAGCGGCAGCCGCACCTCCCAGAGCACGGCCGCAAGCGGCAGGTCGGCGTAGAGATGCGGGAAGAGATCGCCGCCGCGCGAGGGTTCGAAGATCAGCTTGTCACCGAAGCCGCCGCCATCAACGGCAACCAGCATCAGGCCGGATTGGCCGGTAAAATGCAGGGCGGCGGTCTGCTTGACCTGGTCAGCCGTCGAGAAATGGATGAAGCCGTCCTTGAGATCGATGCCGGCGCCATGAAATACACCGCTTTGTCTGGCTTGCTGCCAGAGCGTTTCCGTCACGATCTTGTAAAGGGTCGGTGTCAGGGTCATCATGGCCTCGCGATTGCTGGTCCTCGATCACCAGCGCTTTGCCGGAAAGAGGCGGCAATGTCCACGCCCCGGCGGTCAAAAACAGGACCCGCCCAGGCAAAATCCGGAGGATGAGACGATGAAGATTTTGGTTCTCACACTTGGCGCTGTTCTCCTGCCGCTGGCAGCTGTCGCGGCCGAGGCCGATGCGGGCCGCTTTCAGCTGGAACGGAGCGGCGATCATTTCGTCCGGCTCGACCGCCAGACCGGCGCCATGTCGGTCTGCCAGGACAAGGACGGCGCTCTCGTCTGCCGCATGGCCGCCGACGAGCGGGCGGCCTATGAGGACGAACTCGACCGGCTTGCGGAGCGGGTGACCAAGCTGGAACAGGAGGGCCTCGTCCAGCGGGCGCTGCCGAGCGACGCCGAGATCGACCGCTCGATCAGCATCATGGAAAAGATGATGAAGAGTTTCATGGGGATGGTGAAGGAGTTCCAGGCCGAGGAAAAGGCCAATCCCCTTCCGCAGAAGACCTGATCTGATATAGTCATATCAGCAGGCAGGCATGGAGCGCAGTGGGACGGCGCCGCATGCGCATAATCGGGCTCTTGGGAGGGAGTTTTCGATGCAGGAACAAACCATTATCATTGCCGACGACCATCCGCTTTTCCGCGATGCGTTGCGCCAGGCCGTCATCGGCATGGAAGGTCGCCAGTCGATCGTCGAAGCCGGCGACTTCGCTGCCGCGCGGACCGCAGCCGGCGCCCATCCGGATGCCGACCTGATGCTGCTCGACCTCGCCATGCCCGGTGTCAGCGGCTTTTCCGGGCTGATGGCGCTGCGCGCCGAATTCGCCAGCCTGCCGATCATCATCGTCTCGGCAAGCGACGACGCAACGACGATCCGCCGGGCACTGGAACTCGGCGCGTCCGGCTTCATCTCGAAATCTTCCGGCATCGACGATATTCGCCGCAGCATCCAGACGGTGCTCGCCGGCGATATCGCCACACCGGAAAGCTATCGCGACGGCCAGGAGCAGGACCCCGACGTTGCCGACCTGATCCACCGCCTGCACACGCTGACGCCGCAGCAGAGCCGGGTGCTGACCATGCTCGCCGAAGGGCTGCTGAACAAGCAGATCGCCTATGAACTTGGCGTCTCCGAGGCGACGATCAAGGCGCATGTCTCGGCGATCCTCTTGAAACTCGATGTCGACAGCCGCACGCAGGCCGTCATCCAGCTTGGCAAGATCAACATGGCGATGGTCGCCTGAGGGCGGCCGAAACCGCCGATAAAAGGATTTTATTCCTCCCTTACCTTTACGCGCGCCGCACGGTCGGTTACACTTTCGGCCGGCTGGAGCGCGGCCTCGGATGGGCTGCACGGAATCGGGCGCATATGCTGTCACACGAGCAGATCTGGGAGGCGATCGACAGGCTTGCCGAGCGGCACGACCTGACGCCATCCGGTCTTGCGCGCCGCGCCGGACTCGATCCGACCTCTTTCAACAAGTCGAAACGACTTTCGGCCGACGGACGTCTCCGCTGGCCCTCGACCGAATCGATCGCCAAGGTGCTCGATGCGACAGGGGCGAACATGGAGCAGTTTCTCGCTTTCATGCGGCCGAGCGCTAATTCTTCCGCGGGATTGCCGGGCGAGCGCGCCAAGCCGCCGCACGGCGGCGCCATTCCGCTGCTCGGCTTTGCGCAGGCTGGTGCGGGCGGCTTCTTCGACGATGGCGGCTTTCCCGCCGGGCAAGGCTGGGACGTGGTCGAGTTTCCGGCTGCGCCGTCGCAGAAATCGGTCGTCTACGCACTGGAAGTGCAGGGCGAGAGCATGATGCCGCTCTACCGCGACGGCGACGTGCTGATCGTCGAACCCGGCGCGCAAGTGCGCCGCAATGACCGCGTCGTCGTGCGCACCCGCGATGGTGAGGTGATGGCCAAGGTGCTTCTGCGCCAGAGCTCACGGTCGATCGAGCTGATGTCGCTCAATCCCGAACATCCAAACCGCACGCTCGATCTATCCGACGTCGAGTGGATAGCCCGTATCATCTGGGCCAGCCAATAGGAAAATATTCCATGCGCCCTGCCGCCGTCTTCACTGGTCTCGCAGGAATGGCGGTCGTGGCCAGCCTGCTGATGGCCGCAGAAGCAAGGCTACGCGGCGGAACGGGCGGTGAGGATACGACCGCGGCAGAGGCGCCAGAAATGGGCCCGGCCGCCGAAATCACCCCCGAGACGGGAGGCCGGTTGGCGCCGATCTCGGACGCAGATGCCGAAATCATTGCACGTGCGGCGCAACCGGCCTCTCCCTCCCCCGCCTCGGCCGAACGCATGACGGCCACGCCAGCCGACCCGGCGCCCCCACCGGATACGCCCGGCGGGCAAGCCGCAGGGCCGGCCGCGAAGAAGCCGATCGAGCTGACGCGGCCGGTGGCCGAAAATGCCGGCGTGCTTTCCTTTGGCGAGCGCAGGCTTCAGCTTGCCGGCATCGTCCCGACACCGACCGACAAGATATGCGGGCCGGCAGGCCGGCAATGGCCCTGCGGCATGCTGGCGAAGACGGCACTGCGCCAGCTCTTGCGCAACCGCAGCCTCACCTGCGACCTCGGCATGGCGGAATGGAAGGGGACGGCGACCGCCGCCTGCCGGCTCGGCACGCAGGATCTCGGCACCTGGCTCGCCGAAAACGGCTGGGCCGAAGCCGAGGCCGGCTCGCCGCTTGGAGTCGTCGCCGAAAAGGCGAGGCAGGCGCAGAAAGGCATTTACGGCGGCGACCCGCGCCGCAAATGACGGATGTCCGCGGCTGCGCCACGCTGCCGATCCCTTGTAAAGGCCGCCGCCAATTCCTAATCTTCGCTCACCGAAAAAGGAATCAGAGATGAACAAGCCGCTTTCCGCCCATGATGCCCTCATCTACGTGATGGTGATGGCATCCGCCGTCGACAGCACGATGAACGACCGGGAGATGACGAGGATTGGCCAACTCATCGGATTCCTGCCGGTTTTCAAGGATTTCGATGACGAAAAGCTGATTTCGATTGCGCGCGACTGCGCCTCGCTGCTGGCAGGGCCTGAAGGCCTCGACGTCGTTCTCGAAACCGTGCGCGACACGCTGCCGGCAAAACTCTACGACACGGCCTATGCGCTCGCCGTCGAAGTGGCTTCCGCCGACCTTTCGGTTAAGGCCGAGGAATTGCGGCTGCTCAGCCTGCTACGCGACCGCCTCGGCCTCGACAAGCTCACCTGCGCGGCGATCGAGCGCAGCGCCATTGCCCGTTTCCGCAAGGGCTGATCAGTAAAGCCCGTAGGGGAAATAGCGCAGATAGATTTCCTGCAGACGGCCGTTGCGTGACAGCGTGGCAAGCGCGTGATCGATGGCTGACGTCAGCACGCTGTCCTTCTGCCGCAGCATGATCGTCATGCCCTCGCCGAGGAAATGTTCGGACAGATAGGGACCGTCGAACAGAGCGCAGCATTTCTCCGCGGCCGGCGAAGAGACCCAGAAGGAAAGCTGCAGCGCGTCGGCAAAGCCAGCGTCGACCTTGCGCTCTTTCAGCGCGGCAAGCAGAGCGTCCTTGGTGTCGAAGGGCTCAGCCTTCAGCGCCGGGAAAAATGCGGCGAGCATCGCCTCGTGCACCGTGCCCCTGACGACACCGACCGGCCGGCCGGCAAGGGCGGCGGCCGTCTTGCCGTCGATCGGTGCTGCGAGATTGCGCACGAAGCGCGCCGGCAGCATCAGATAAGGCCGGGAGAAGACGAACTGCCGGCGCAGCTCGGGGGTCACAGCAAGGCCGGCGATGACGGCATCGCCCTGCGAGGCGGCAAGCGCATCCTTGAGGTCGACGAAAGGAATCGACTGGATCTGGCACTTGTCGGATATTTCCAGCTCGCTGCAGATTTCGCGGGCGAGATCGACGTTGAAGCCGGAAAGCTTGCCGTTCTGATCGGTGAAATTGAAGGGCGGAAAATCGACCGACGTCAGGAAGCGCAGGCGCACCAGCGAGGAGAGATCGGGTCTCGCCAAACGTTCTCGCGCATCGAAGAGCAGCGGCAGCGAGGGCGCTGCCTGCTGAGCGGAGGCAAGGCTTGAAAAGAGCAACAGCCCGAACGCGAAAAGTCCCGTCAGCGTCAGGGATGCCAGCTTGGATTCGGTCATCGTGATCCGGTCTCGGGTTCAGCGCGAAGCGTTGCGGGGGTGAAGAGATGTAACAGAGTCACGCCCGGTGGGGAATATGCGTGTATCCGACGCCGGAACGCCCACCTCGCCCTCCGAGGCCCCTGCGGAGCATTCAGGATCGGGCTCTCCTGGTTTCCGGCGCAAGCTTCTCCTTCAAAATTATGGGCGTTCTCCACACCCGCGTTAGGGCGGAATTAAAGAATAGCGCCTTTATTTATGGCGACGTCATCGGACCCCGCCGGCCGATCGCATGATGCACGCGTCAGCGCTTTGTTTGTAACAATTGATTTCGAAGCGCCGGTGCGGCACGCCCGGCCAATCGGGTGACATTTCCCATGTTAAAGCATCTGAAAATCCGCACGAAAATCATATCGGTCGTGGCGCTCCTGGGGCTGATCACGATGGCCGGGCTGATCTATGTCATCGCCGAGTTTCGCCGTGCGGACGCCGCCTACAGTGCCTTCATCGATCATGAGGCGCTGGCCTCGATGCAGAGCGCACGTGCCAGCGCTTCCGTGGTGGCCTCGGTGCTGCAGGTCAGCCTACTGGCCGAGATGAAGCCCGATACGCCGGCCTTCCAGACGGCGCTCGCCACACCGAGCAAGCTGCCGCAGGCCCGTGACCGGATGAAGGCGGCGCTGGCGCTGATGCCCGGCCGCAAACAGGCTATCGACGAGATCCAGGCGGGCATCGATGAAATCGAAGCCCTGGCCGGCAAGATCACCGAACAGAGCAAAGCCAGGGACAGCGCCGGCGCGCAGGCAAATGTCGCCCTGATCAACGCCAAGCTCGATGCGCTGGCACCGAAGATGATTGCCAACGATGATGCGATAATGGCGCTGCTCAACGACGGCGGCGACGCGCTCTCGGCTTCCGTCAACGGCCGGATCACCTTCTGTCTCGTCCTGATCGGCATTGCCGTTCTCGCCGCGATCGGCGTCGGCATTATTGTGGCGCAGTCCGGCATTTCAAGCCCGATGACGCAGCTGCGACTGCGCATGAAGCGGCTTGCCGAGGGCGATACCGACAGCGAGATCGGCGGTCTCGATCGCAGCGACGAAGTGGGCCAGATGGCGCAAGCCGTATCGATCTTCCGCGACAACGCCATCGAGCGCCGTCAGATCGAGGCTCGCGCGGAGGCAGAGCGCAGCGTCAGCGACGGCGAGCGCCGCGAACGCGAGGCGCAGAAGGCGCGCGAAGCGTCCGAACTCGACCGCGCCGTCACAGCTCTCGGCGACGGCCTGCGCCGCCTTGCCGCCGGCGATCTCGCCTCGCATATCGACGAGCCCTTCGTCGCCCACCTCGACGCGCTGCGCCAGGATTTCAACCATTCGGTCGAGAAGCTCAACGACACCCTGCAGGCGGTCGGTGCCAATGCGCGGGCAATCGGCGCCGGCGCCAACGAGATCCGGTCTTCCGCCGACGAGCTTTCCCGGCGGACGGAACAGCAGTCGGCCTCGGTCGAAGAAACCGCAGCGGCACTGGAAGAGATCACCACGACGGTGCGCGACGCCGCAAAGCGCGCCGAGGAGGCGAGCCAGCTCGTCACCCGCACCCGGCTCGGCGCCGAAAAATCCGGCGAGATCGTCCGCAAGGCCGTCTCCGCCATGCAGCAGATCGAACAGTCCTCGGTCGAGATCGGCAACATCATCGGCGTCATCGATGACATCGCCTTCCAGACCAATCTGCTGGCTTTGAATGCCGGCGTCGAGGCAGCCCGCGCCGGCGAAGCCGGCAAGGGCTTTGCCGTCGTGGCGCAGGAGGTGCGCGAGCTCGCCCAGCGTTCGGCCAGAGCGGCCAAGGAAATCAAGGACCTGATCACCAATTCCGGCACGCATGTGCAGACCGGTGTGTCGCTGGTCGGCGAGACCGGCAAGGCGCTCGATGCGATCGTCACCGAAGTGCAGGAAATCAACCAGCACGTCCACGCTATTGCCGAAGCCTCGCGCGAGCAGTCGATCGGGTTGCAGGAGATCAACACCGCCGTCAACACCATGGATCAGGGCACGCAGCAGAATGCGGCGATGGTCGAGCAGTCGACCGCCGCCAGCCACAGCCTCGCCACGGAGGCGACAGCGCTCAACAATCTGCTCGGCCAGTTCCGGCTGACCGGCACCGGCAGCTTCGCCGCCGCCGCCCCGATCGCCTCCACCCGGCCGCCGGCCGCGGCCCCGCGCGCGCCCGCGCGCCCGGTGGCCAAGGCCCCGCCAATCCGCGTCGCCCGGGAGGGCACCGCCCGCCCGACCACCTCACCGGCCCGCGCCCTCGGCCAGACCCTCGCCAACGCCTTCGGCGGCGGCAGCGCGCCGAAAAGCCAGGATGGTGATTGGACGGAGTTCTGAAGCGCGGCTGTCCGGTTCGCGCCCTGTGATTTGCCCCTCATCCTCGAGGAGGACTTGCTTGCGAGCGGTGGGCGAGGAACTGAGAGGCAGCCACAAGTCTCTTCTCCCCTCGGGGAGAAGGTGCCGGCGGCGGATGAGGGGGCTACCCAGACTTCCCTCTCGTAAAGGTCTATCCCACCACGCCGACCGCAGCGCCCTGTACAAAGACCGGCTTCGCCGGCTCCCTCATCCGCCCTGCGGGCACCAGCCTGGGCGAGCCACGGGTCTCGCCCGTCCATCGGACCCCCGCTGGGGAGAAGAGGGAATCGAGAGGCTGCGGCTGTTCCCCCGTGCCGCCTTTACCGGGTTCCTGTCTACTCTAATCCGGCCGCCAGCCCACCTCGACGAGGATATTCCCCGGCGCCGTGCAGTAGAACAGCCAGCCGCCGCGCATGGCGGCTGGCGGACCGGAGAGCGCCGCGCCGGCGGCAGCAAGTCCGGCATGGACAGTATCGACATCAGCCCTTTCAGGCAGGATGAAGCCGATATGATAGGTTTGGCGGCCTATCTCCACCTGGTCGGCGGTGCCGAATTTGGCGATGGCGTAGCTCAAGACGATTTCGAGGCCGGAATCGTCCTCCAGGATCACAAGGCGCCGTTGTTGCCGCGCATATCCTTCAGCGTCAGGCCGAAATGGCGGATGAAGAAATCCGCCGTCTCAGCAATATCGGGTACGTGAAAATCGAGATGGTTCAGGCGCATGACAGTCTCCGTTCAAAAAAATCCCGGGACTACCGTTTGCCGTCTCCGCACGCCGCCGGGATCCCGCATTTCCATGCGGATCACGTCGCGGGTTCTCGCGCCCTGGGGCACGGAGCAGAGCTTCGTCAGAGCGCTTGGCGCTCCGGCGGGAGGGATCGGTCTTACCTCAACCGATCCTGCCTTTTTCGACAATGCCGATCTAGCAGACGGCGCCGGTTTCGACAATGAAGACGCTGATACGATGACGGCGCTCCAGGCGATGCTTCGCGATGGCGTGAAGGCGGAGATAGCGTTTCATCTGGCAAGCACGATGCAATCAGGAGTAAGATCGCCGCTTCGGCGCATCGGAAGGGATGGACATGAAACCCGCACTCCTCGGCCTCATCGGCACCCTCGTTCTTGCCGGGTGCAATAGCGTTTCCTACCATGGCGGCCCCGGCCTCGAGCCGATCCCGGGCAGCATCACCTATAACGGCCAGCCGCGCAGCAAGCTCACCAAATCACCACCCGGCTCCAGCTTCCCGCATGATTTCATCGACCAGTATGGCCGGCAGGTGGAAGAAACCTACATTATCCAGCCCGACCGAAGCCTGATCATCGCCCACCGGCGATACAAGCCGATCCGGTTTTTCGGGGATTAGTTGGGCGTCGCCGGAAGGATAAGTGGAGCGGGTGAAGGGAATCGAACCCTCGTATTCAGCTTGGGAAGCTGCTGCTCTACCATTGAGCTACACCCGCGATGCGCTGAGATTTCCAACAGATGGGGGCCGCTGTCAAGTCGGCTGAGCGCCGCCCGTCAGATGCGGAAGTGTTTCGAGAGTTTCAGGCCCTGTGCCTGGTAGTTGGAGCCGAGGCCGGAGCCGTAGAGGCTGGCGGGTTTTTCCTGCATGTGCTCGTAGACCAGGCGGCCGACGATCTGACCGTCTTCGAGGATGAAGGGCACTTCGTGGCTGCGCACTTCGAGCACGGCGCGGCTGCCGCGCCCGCCGGCCGGCGCATGGCCGAAGCCCGGATCGAAGAAGCCTGCATAGTGGACGCGGAATTCGCCGACCAGCGGATCGAAGGGGGTCATCTCGGCGGCATAATCCGGCGGCACATGCACGGCTTCACGCGAGACGAGAATATAGAACTCGTCGGGATCGAGGATCAGCTCATTGCGGCCGCGGCTATAGAGCGGCTCCCAGAAATCGAAGATGTCGTGCTGATCCTTCTCGTCGACATCGACGACGGCGGTGTGGTGCTTGCCGCGATAGCCGATCAGGCCGTCCTTATCGCCGCTGAGATCGATCGACAGCGCGATGCCGCCGCCCGAGACGTTCGGCTGCTTGCTGGCGACGAGCGTCTCGCTTTCATGCAGCTTCAAGAGTTCCGGCTCGCCGAGCAAGGACTGGCCGACGCGGAAGCGGATCTGCGACAGGCGCGAGCCGCGGCGGACGACGATCGGGAAGGTGCGCGGGCTGATTTCGAGATAGAGCGGGCCGGAATAACCTGGTGGGATCTTGTCAAATTCCTGGGCGTAATCGGTGATGACGCGGGTGAAAATATCGAGCCTGCCGGTCGAGCTTTTCGGATTGGCCGAGGCCGACATCTCGGCCGGCAGCGCCAAGCTTTCCATCAACGGCACGATGTAGACGCAGCCGGTTTCGAGCACCGCGCCTTGAGACAGGTCGATCACGTGCAGGCTGAGGCGATCGAGCTTGTCGGCCACCAGATGCGAGGGACCGGGCATGAAGGAGGCGCGCACGCGAAAGGCCTTGGACCCCAAGCGCAGGTCCAGGCTTGCCGGCTGGATCTGATCGCGGTCCAGCTCCCGCTCGGAGTTCAGACGCCCCGTTTCAAACAGCGCTGCGATCGCGCGGTCCGCCAGAATTCCAGTTTCGCGAGCCATCATGCCCCATCCATCTTTTGCGCCGACAAAACCAAATACGGGGAATTGACGCAAGCAGCTAACAGCAGTATTGCAGAATTATCCCGTGGTGATTTGGCCGGTCGGCTTGCAGCCACGTTAAACAAGTGGCTAAAAAGACCGGGTTATGAAACCGGTCTGCTTTTGCGGCCGGTTTTTTTGTTATGTGAAGGTGATGGCATGAGCAAGACCTGGCGCCCGGCAACCCAACTCGTCCATGGCGGCACGCTGCGTTCGCAATATGGCGAAACGTCCGAGGCAATCTATCTCACGCAGGGCTTTGTCTACGACACGTCGGAGGCGGCCGAAGCCCGCTTCAAGGGCGAGACCGATGGCTATATCTACGCCCGCTACGGCAGCCCGACCAACGACATGTTCGAAAAGCGCATGTGCATGCTCGAAGGCGCGGAAGACGCTCGCGCCACCGCGTCCGGCATGGCGGCCGTCAGCGCCGCGATCCTCTGCCAGGTCAAGGCCGGCGACCATATCGTTGCCGCGCGCGCCCTCTTCGGCTCCTGCCGCTGGGTCGTGGAAACGCTGGCGCCGAAATACGGCATCGAATGCACGCTGGTCGACGGCCGCGACCTCAGGAACTGGGAAAAGGCGATCCGGCCGAATACCAAGGTGTTCTTCCTGGAAAGCCCGACCAACCCGACGCTCGAGGTCGTGGATATCGCCGGTGTGTCAGAACTCGCCAACCAAGTCGGCGCCAAGGTCGTCGTCGACAACGTCTTCGCCACGCCGCTCTTCCAGAAGCCGTTGGAACTCGGCGCCCATATCGTCGTCTATTCCGCCACCAAGCATATCGACGGCCAAGGCCGCTGCCTCGGCGGCGTCGTGCTGGCCGACAAGGCATGGATCGACGAGAACCTGCACGACTATTTTCGTCATACCGGCCCGGCCATGTCGCCGTTCAATGCCTGGACGCTGCTGAAGGGTATCGAGACGCTGCCGCTGCGCGTGCGCCAGCAGACTGAGAATGCGGCGAAGATCGCCGATTTCCTGGCGGAGCAAGGCAAGGTCGCCAAGGTGATCTATCCCGGCCGCAAGGATCACCCGCAGGCCGACATCATCGCCAGGCAGATGACCGGCGGCTCGACGCTTGTGGCCTTCGAGCTGAAGGGCGGCAAGGAGGCGGCCTTCGCGCTGCAGAACGCGCTCGATATCATCAAGATCTCCAACAATCTCGGCGACAGCAAGAGCCTGATCACCCATCCGGCGACGACGACCCACAAGAACCTGACCGAAGAAGCCCGCGCCGAACTCGGCATCTCGCCGGGCACGGTTCGCCTTTCGGCCGGCATCGAGGATACCGACGACCTGATCGAGGACTTCGCAAAGGCGCTTGCCAAGGTTTCGGCCTGATCGACTGGAATAGCGGCCGGACTTCATCTGGAGCCGGCCGCCGATCCGCTGGAACAAGTTCACCCGCGTCGGCGTTGCGAAGTAAAATTAACGCTGTCAATTAGGCTTAACGATCGAAAACCGTTCGATCATGACCATTTGACCGCTGATCAACGTTCCGTTTCTTGACGGAAAGGGCCTCTTATAAGATACGGGTAACATATCTTGACTATGGTGCAAGGCATGTATCGCGCCCTCACAAGAGATATCGAAGTCGTCGTCGAACCATTCTATCTGGAGGAGCAATCCGATCCGGAAGACGATCGCTACGTCTGGGGTTACCGGATCGTCATCAGCAACAATTCCGGCGTTGCCGTTCGTCTGGTCAATCGCTACTGGAACATCACCGACCAGAACGGCCAGGTGGACGAGGTGACCGGCCCCGGCGTCGTCGGTGAACAGCCGCGGCTCAGCCCCGGCGACACCTACGAATATTCGTCCGGCTGCCCGCTCGACACTCCCTCGGGGCTGATGTTTGGCCATTACCAGATGGAAACGGACGAAGGCGAGTTGTTCGACGTCGACATCCCCGCCTTCTCGCTGGATTCGCCGGGGCTGTTGCGCGTACTCAACTGAGCGCGCAGGTTCGCGGTCGCTTCGTCAGTGCGAACACGAACGCTGTGCTTGCCGCATGGGTCCTCGGGTCAAGCCCGAGGACGACGGAGGGTGGGGACAACGACCGGCAAGAGGCGAGAGGTCGGGAGCAAATTCATCAAAAGTGTGCAGCGAATTTGATTGGAAGTGTTTGCTTACGTGCTTCTCACGCAAGACCGCGCGCATTTGCTGGAATTCCCAGCGATCCCGCCTCTTGCCGCTCGTTTCCCCTACTCTCCGTCGTCCTCGGGCTTGACCCGAGGACCCATACGGCAAGCACTGCTCGTGGATGCGGCCGGTGCAGCATTCCAGTCAGTACCAACATGGACGCCCGCAGTCGTGGATCCTCGGGCTTGCCCAGTCATCAATCTACTAGTCTAAAGGTCAAAAGGATCCGAGGCCTGGCTACCTGGCTTTGCTTGGAAAGGATCCTTAGGTTGCGACGGCGCTGGCTATTTTGCGACCGCATCGTTGACCGCCTGTTGGCAGGGGAGCAACTCATCCGCTGCCCTCTCGGAGTCTTTCAGACCGAGGGCAGCAATCTGCTTTCCTCTAAAGCTGGCGCGGAAACTCAGTTTGCCAGAGAACTCCTCAATCAATCCGGTATCGTCGGAATCGATCCATAATGATTTGAGGCCATCGAGATCCAGACCTCTCGCATCAGCCGTCCATTGAGACTGGTCCAACGACAGTTCGATGTGATAATGCTTGCCTTTCTCCAGGGATTTCCAGTTTGGATTTCCGAGCAGAATGTACAGAGGTTTGTCCTTTTTTCGGAAATTGAAGCCGAGACGAAAAATGGTGTCGTCATCAAAGGAAGTCAGAACAAAACAGCCATTGTCTAAAGTCGGGTCGACAGCCACGATCCAGCCCCCGACCTCTTTCCATTGGATTGCCTTATCATCAGCCAAGCCAATTCGTGGCATCGCCGCCACGAGTGCGAGTACGAGATAAAAAAAGCGCATGAAGTCCCCACCCCGAACCAGTTGGAGAATAGGTGCACTGACTACGCAAAGTCGAGTCACCGTGCTGCATCATCGCTAATCTTTTGTTGTTCGCTGTGCGTGTCCTCAACCGAGCCTATTCCGCCGGCTGAAGCTCGGCCGCTTCGAAGCGGTAGGTGGTCGAGCAGAATTCGCAGGTGACGGCGATTTCGCCGTTTTCCTGGCTTTCCTCGATCTCCTCGGCCGAAAAGCCCTTCAGCACGCCCTTGATCTTGTCGCGCGAACAGCTGCAGCGATCGAAGACGGCGCGCGGTTCGTAGACGCGCACGCCGCGCTCGTGGAACAGCCGGAACAAGAGCCGCTCGGTGCCGACAAGCGGGTCGGTCAACTCGTCGGCATCGATGGTCTCGACCAGCGAGCGGGCTTCGACCCAGGCATCGTCCTCGCCATGCGGGCGGTCGCCGTCATCGCCGTCGCCGCCGTGGAGATCGGGCTGGCGCATGCGCTCCGGCGCTTCCGGCAGAAACTGGGCGACGAGGCCGCCGGCCCGCCAGCGATGGCGCGGCTTACCGGCATCGTCGCGATCGAAGAGTTCGGCCGCGGCCAGGCGCACGCGCGTCGGGATCTGTTCCGACTGGCGGAAATAGACGCCCGCGATTTCCTCGAGCGAGGTGCCGTCGAGCGCGACAATGCCCTGATAGGGCTGGGCGAACTTGCCCTGATCGATGGTGAAGGCGAGCACGCCCTTGCCGAGCAATTGCTCCGGCTCGGTTTCGCCGGCTTCAACCGCCTTGGCAAGCAGCGCCTGATCGAAACGGGCATAGGCGCGGACATTTTCCGGCGTCGAGAAATCGGCGACGAGAAGATCGACTGGGCCATCGCCCTTGGTCTGCACGGTGAACTTGCCGTCGAATTTCAGCGAGGTGCCGAGCAGCACGGTCAGCACGACGACTTCGGCAAGAAGCCGGGCGACGGGCGCGGGATAATGGTGGCGCTCGAGGATCGCATCGAGCATCGGGCCGAGCTGGACGGCGCGGCCGCGCACATCCAGACCCTCCACCTGAAAGGGGACGACATGGTCATCGCCGGCGAAATCGAACTGGCCGAGGGCGGCTGCAGCTTCTGCCATGGCTTTCACTCCTAGTTTCAAGCGATGAGCAAGGGTGCCCTTCGCTCGCGCGGCCGCGCGTTGTTCGCGCGCGGCGTCCGATTATGGTTCAGATCGCGCCCAGGCACCAAGCAAGAATCGACTTCTGCGCGTGAAGACGGTTTTCCGCTTCATCGAAGACCACGGATTGCGGGCCGTCGATCACCTCATCCGTCACTTCCTCGCCGCGATGGGCAGGCAGGCAATGCATGAACAATGCATCGCTGCCGGCCTTGGCCATCAAGGCCGCATTGACCTGATAAGGCTGAAAGACGTTGTGACCCCGGGCCCGATGTTCCTGATTCATGGAGACCCAGGTATCGGTCACCACGCAATCGACGCCTTCGACCGCACGGTCGGCATCATGGCAGAGCATGATTTCGGCGCCCTCATTGCGGGCCCAGTTCAGATAGTGATCCTTGGGCTCCGAACCAAGGGGTACGGCCATGTTCATGCGGTAGCCGAAACGCGCGGCCCCCTCGACCAGCGAATGCAGCACATTGTTGCCGTCGCCGGTCCAGGCGATGGTCTTGCCCTTGATCGGGCCGCGATGCTCTTCGAAGGTCATGATGTCGGCCATGATCTGGCAGGGATGGGTATCATCCGTCAGCGCGTTGATCACGGGCACCGTCGCATGCTCGGCAAGCTCCAGCAGGCGCGAGTGCTCGGTGGTGCGGATCATGATCGCATCGACATAACGCGACAGCACCTTGGCGGTGTCGCCGATCGTCTCGGCTCGGCCGAGCTGCATTTCGGTGCCTGACAAAAACAGCGTTTCGCCGCCGAGCTGGCGCATGCCGACGTCGAAGGAGACGCGGGTGCGCGTCGACGGCTTCTCGAAGATCATCGCCAGCATCTTGCCGGCGAGCGGCTTGTCGCCCTGGCCGGCCTTGAAGGCCTGCTTACGGGAAAGCGCATCGTTCATGATGGTTCTGAGGTCGGCCGATGTGACGGCCGAAAGATCGAGGAAATGTTTAGGAGCCATGTTCTTACCTGTCGTGCGCCCGAGGGCGGCAATCCCTTCAAGCCGTCTTCTTGACCTTGGAGGCGCGGATGCTCTCGGCGGCGCGTTCGAGGCGGGCGAGACCCTCGCGGGCTTCCTCGGCGGTGACGACGAGCGGCGGAAGAAGGCGGATGACGTTGTCGCCGGCCGGCACGCCGAGCAGATGCGCGGCGCGGATCGCCTGCAGCAGTTCGGCCGAGGGGACGGCCGCCTTGACGCCGAGCAGCAGGCCTTCGCCTCGGATATCCTCGATCACATCGGGATAACGGTCCTTCAGCGAGGCCAGCCCCTGACGGAAGACCAGCGCGACGTCGCGCACATGTTCAAGGAAGCCGTCGGCGAGAATGACATCGAGCACGGCGCTGCCGACGGCCATGGCCAGCGGATTGCCGCCATAGGTCGAACCATGGGTGCCGACCTTCATGCCGGAAGCGGCCTCAGCGGTCGCAAGGCAGGCGCCGAGCGGGAAGCCGCCGCCGATGCCCTTGGCGACAGCCATGATATCGGGCGTGATGCCGGACCATTCATGGGCGAAGAGCTTGCCGGTGCGGCCGACGCCGGTCTGGACCTCGTCGAGGATCAGCAGCAGGCCGTTTTCGTCGCAGATCCGGCGAAGCGCCTTCATGAATTCGCTGGTGGCGGGGCGCACGCCGCCCTCGCCCTGCACCGGCTCGATCAGGATTGCCGCCGTCGCATCGGTAATGGCGGCGCGCACAGCCTCGATGTCGCCGAACGGCACCTGATCGAAACCCGGAGCCTTGGGGCCGAAACCTTCGAGATATTTCTCCTGACCGCCGGCGGCGATCGTCGCAAGCGTGCGCCCATGGAAGGCGCCTTCGAAGGTGATGATATGGAAGCGCTCGGGATGGCCCTTGGAAAACTGATAGCGGCGCGCCGTCTTGATCGCGCATTCAAGCGCCTCGGCACCGGAATTGGTGAAGAACACCTTGTCGGCGAAAGTGGCGTCCGTCAGCCGTTTGGCCAGCCGCTCCTGGCCGGGGATCTCATAGATGTTGGAGAGGTGCCAGACCTTGTCGGCCTGCTCCTTCAGCGCCGCGACCACATGCGGATTGCCGTGGCCGACGGAGGTGACGGCGACGCCGGCGCCGAAATCGAGATAACGCTCGCCGCCTTCGGTGATCAGCCACACGCCCTCGCCTCGCTCGAACCGCAGCGGGGCACGAGAATAGGTGTCATAAAGCGGCGCGGCTTCGGCCATGGCGCGGGTCTCCCGATCAGCGTTGTCAAGTACGGACTCCGGCTAAGAAAACCAGGCCCGAAAAATCAAAAATGCCGCCTTTCGGCGGCGATCGGTACTATTTCCTTTTCGCGCTGCAATGTCAACAAAACTGCGGCCTTAGCGGATGCAGCAAGCTTGCACAGCGGCATTTTCAGCCTTCAACAGGCATTATTGCAGAAATGACACGCAGGGGCAGCAAGTTGGGGAAAACTACGAATTCGATTCATCCGGATTCCCGCGACTCTTGTCACGGAGTCAGCCTCACACTAGGTTAAAGTTCAATTACTAGACTGCATGCGGCGGAACTAGTCACCAAAATTGATCAAGCGTTTCTTGTTTCGGAGGCTTCCGGGACAACGGTGAGGGATTCTGCCATCACCAACGCAAAAGGTGGAGACAGGGCATGAACTGGACAGACGAGCGGGTCGAGAAACTCAAGAAGCTGTGGTCCGAAGGGCTCAGCGCCAGCCAGATCGCGGCGCAGCTCGGCGGTGTCAGCCGAAACGCCGTTATCGGCAAGGTACACCGGCTGAGCCTGCCGGGCCGCGCCAAGGCCGGCGGCACGGCGACGGCGGCGCGCACGCCGAAGCGCCAGACATCGGCGCCGCGCGCGCCGAACTACGCCTCCCGAATTACCACCCGCACCGTTACCCGCCAGCAGGGCGCAACGATGCTGAAGGAAGAGATCGAGATCGAAACGATCGAGGAAATGGAATATGTTCCGAAGGGCAATGTGGTTGTGCCGATCTCGCGCCGCCTCGGCCTGACGGAACTGACCGAACGCACCTGCAAATGGCCGGTCGGCGATCCGCTGAAGGAGGATTTCCACTTCTGCGGCTGCGAATCCCCCGACAATTCGCCTTATTGCAGCTATCATCAGAAGCTCGCCTATCAGCCGGTCAATGAACGGCGCCGGGCGGCAGCGCGGGTCAGCTGAGCGAGCGGACCAGTCATGGAAATGCGAAACGGGCCCGCGCGGCCCGTTTTTTTGTGGAGCGACGGAGCTGTGGCGTTAGGTGCTGATACGGCAAAGAGCGCAAACCCGTCCAGATCTTAGATCAATTCCAGGAAACGCCTGAAGCGGTTTTTTCAAGGACTCCATTAGAGGACTCTTGTTTCCATGAAAGGCTGAATCGCTCTAGCTTAGTTGCTCCAGACGTCTCGCTTCTTGCCGGTCGTCCTCCCCAAACTCCGTCATCCCAGGGCTTGCTCCTGGGATCCACAACCAAGCACGCGGCTTCAATTGTTTGTCTGCAGTTGGATGCCATGGCCGCGCGGTTCCAGCAGCATGGATCAGGGTCAAGCCCTGGGATGACGGAGGAGAAGTGGTGCCGAACACGCATAGGCTGCGCTGGCGCATTGCGAGTGGAAAGGCTGCACCGGTGGGAACGCCGACCACACACACTTCCTGCGCCTCACGCTTCCATCGAATAGCCGGCGCCGCGCACGGTGCGGATGACGTCCTGCATGTTGGAGAAATTCAGCGCCTTCCGCAGGCGGCCGACATGGACGTCGACGGTGCGTTCGTCGACATAGATATCGTGGCCCCAGACGCCGTCGAGCAATTGCGAGCGGGAGAAGACGCGGCCCGGCGACGACATCAGGAATTCCAGCAGGCGAAATTCGGTCGGACCGAGGCGGACCTCGCGGCTCTTACGATGGACGCGGTGGGTTTCGCGGTCGAGCTCGATATCGCCGCATTTCAGCACCGAGGACAGCACCTCGGGGCGGGCGCGGCGCAGCATCGCCTTGACGCGGGCGACGAGCTCGGGGGTTGAGAACGGTTTGACGACGTAATCGTCGGCGCCGGTGGAAAGCCCGCGGACACGCTCGCTCTCCTCGCCGCGCGCCGTCAGCATGATGATCGGCAGACGCTCGGTTTCCGGCCGCATGCGCAGGCGCCGGCAAAGTTCGATGCCGGAGACGCCGGGCAGCATCCAGTCGAGGATGAGCAGGTCGGGCGTGCGCTCCTGAAGCCTGATTTCGGCCTCGTCGCCGCGCAGGATGGTATCGACCTCGAAGCCTTCCGCTTCGAGATTATAGCGAAGGAGCACGCTGAGGGCCTCTTCGTCTTCAACAACTGCAACTCTCGGGATCATGCGTGTTCGTCTCCTCGCGCATGATCCTTAAATCCGGAGTGATTTAAGCCAGGATCCCGCGCAAAATCAGAAATTGGCTGCGACCTCTTTGCGCGCCCCGAACGGGCACGCACGCAATGGGCTCGACACGGTTATTCCGTGGCGGCACCGACGGTGTTGGCACTGTCATCCTTCGGACGATCGCCTTCCGGCTGGGCTCCCGTCGCCATGTAGTAGATCGTTTCGGCAATATTGGTGGCATGGTCGCCGATGCGCTCGATGTTCTTGGCGCAGAACAGAAGATGCGTGCAGCTCGTGATGTTGCGCGGATCCTCCATCATATAGGTCAGGAGCTCGCGGAACAGCGACGTGTACATCGCGTCGATCTCGTTGTCGCGCTCGCGGATGGCGGTCGCCTTGTCGGCGGCGCGCGTCGTATAGACGTCGAGCACTTCCTTGAGCTGGACGAGCGCCAGCTCGGACAGGTGCTCGAGGCCGCGGGCGAGCTTGCGCGGAACGCCGGTGCTCTGCACGGCGATGACGCGCTTGGCGGTGTTCTTGCCGAGGTCGCCGACACGTTCGAGATCGGCGGCGATGCGGATCGAACCCATGATTTCGCGCAGGTCCGCGGCCATCGGCTGACGGCGGGCGATGGTGACGATCGCCTTGTCACCGATTTCGCGTTCGGTGTGATCGAGGATCACATCGTCAGAGATGACCTTCTGCGCCAGCGCCGTGTCGCCGTTGACCAGGGCGCGAACGGATTCGGCGACCATCTGCTCGGCCAGGCCGCCCATTTCGGAAATTCGCCTGGAGAGGAACTTCAGATCATCATCATAGGCAGAATAAATATGTGTCGATGCCATGGGGCTTTGTCCTCGAATAACGGGAAGGCTTCGGATTGCCGCAATCAGCCGAAGCGACCCATGATGTAGTCCTGGGTGCGCGGATCGTCCGGGTTGGTGAACATCTTGTCGGTATCGTTCTCCTCGACGAGGTTGCCGAGGTGGAACATGGCGGTGCGCTGCGACACGCGCGCGGCCTGCTGCATGGAGTGGGTGACGATGACGATCGTGTAGTTTTCGCGCAGCTCATGAATCAGTTCCTCGACCTTGGCGGTGGCGATCGGGTCGAGCGCAGAGCAGGGTTCGTCCATCAGGATGACCTCGGGGCTGACGGCGACGGCGCGGGCAATGCACAGGCGCTGCTGCTGACCGCCGGAGAGGCCGGTGCCGGATTCATGCAAGCGGTCCTTGACCTCGTTCCAGAGGCCGGCGCGCTGCAGGCTGCTCTCGACAATCTGGTCAAGGTCGGCCTTCGACTTGGCCAGGCCATGGATGCGCGGGCCATAGGAGACGTTTTCATAGATCGTCTTCGGAAACGGGTTCGGCTTCTGGAAGACCATGCCGACGCGGGCGCGAAGCTCGACGACGTCGATGTCGGGATCATAGATATCGTCGCCGTCGAGGGTGATCTTGCCGGCGACGCGGCAGCCGTCGATCGTGTCGTTCATGCGGTTGAGGCTTCGCAGGAAGGTCGACTTGCCGCAGCCCGAGGGGCCGATCAGGGCGGTTACGGTGTTTTCGCGGATGTTCAGGTTCACATCGAAAAGCGCGCGCTTCTCGCCGTAGAAAACCGAGACATCCTGGCCGATCATCTTATACGGGACGTTGCTCATCTTCTGATCCAGCGCCTTTTCAACTGCAGCTTCCGTCAACATGTTCATAATGTTTAACTCCGTTTACCAGCGGCGCTCGAAGCGACGACGCAAGAGGATGGCGCCCATGTTCATGACAATCAGGAACAGGAGCAGGACGATGATGGCACCCGAAGTACGCTCCACGAAGGCACGTTCGGCCTCGTTCGCCCACATATAGACCTGCACGGGCAAGGCCGTCGAGGGCTCGAGCGGTGTCGCTGGCGCATTGGCGACGAAGGCGACCATGCCGATCAAGAGCAGCGGCGCGGTTTCGCCGAGCGCATGCGCCAGGCCGATGATCGTGCCGGTGAGGATGCCGGGCATGGCAAGTGGCAGGACGTGGTGGAACACCATCTGCATCTTCGAGGCGCCGAGACCGAGGGCTGCAGCGCGGATCGACGGCGGCACGGCGCGCAGCGCCGCGCGGGTGGCGATGATGATCGTCGGCAGGGTCATCAGCGTCAGCACCAGGCCGCCGACCAGCGAAGCCGAACGCGGCAGACCGATGAAGTTGATGAAGACGGAAAGGCCGAGCAGACCATAGACGATCGAGGGAACGGCGGCGAGGTTGTTGATGTTGACCTCGATCAGGTCTGTCAGCTTGTTCTTCGGCGCGAACTCCTCGAGATAGATCGAGGCGGCAACGCCGATTGGCAGGGAAAGCGCCAGCACGATCAGCATCAGGTAGAGCGAGCCGATGAGAGCGACGCCGAGGCCTGCCGCCTCAGGACGGCTGGAATTGCCGTTGACGAACAGGCCGGTGTTGAACTGCTTGTGGAGAGCGCCGCTCGCCTTCAGCTGGTTCATCCAGGTCACCTGCTTGTCGTTGACCTTGCGGTTCTTCTCATCGACGGAGAGATCGATCTGGCCCTTGTTGGCGCTGTCGATATTGGCGTCGGCGAGCAGCGATACATTGACCGTCTTGCCGATCAGCGAGGGATCGGCGACGACCATATCGCGCAGCTGGATCGGCGCGCCCTTGGAGAGCATGGCGGTCGCCTCGCGCACATCAGGCTTGCTCGACGCATTGATGTTCAGCTGCTTGACGATCGCCTCGCGCAGCAGAACCGGGTAATTGGCGGCAACCAGCACCGAAGGATCAGTCGCACGCTTGTTGTTCGGGTCGATCGTCTTCTCAGTGAATTCGATCGGCAGGGTGATCGCCGTCTGCTGAAAGGCCGTGTAGCCCTTGCCGATCACCGTCCAGAGCAGGATGAACAGGAAGACGAGACCGAAGGTGATAGCGGCGATGCCATAGGCCTGGAACCGGCGCTCGGCGGCGTAGCGGCGCTTGATGCCGATATCGCGGCGGGCAGGCGCCTTGGAGATGGTGACGCCTGATGTGGGAGAAACAATATCCGTCATTCGTACTGCTCCCGGTATTTGCGCACGATGTAGAGCGCGTAGATATTGAGGCAAAGCGTGATGCAGAACAGGGTGATGCCGAGGGCAAAGGCAACCAGCGTCTGCGGCGAGGTGAACTCAAGGTCGCCTGTCAGCTGGTTGACGATCTTGACGGTCACCGTCGTCATCGGCTCGAAAGGATTGATCTGGATGCGGGCGGCGACACCGGCGGCAAGCACGACGATCATGGTCTCGCCGATGGCGCGCGAGGCGGTCATCAGCAGTGCGCCGACGATGCCCGGAAGAGCCGCCGGCAAGACCACCTTCTTGATGGTTTCGGAGCGGGTGGCGCCGAGACCGAGGGAACCGTCACGCAGCGCCCGCGGCACGGCCGTAATGATGTCGTCCGACAGCGAGGACACGTAGGGGATCAGCATGATGCCCATGACGATGCCGGCCGTCAGAACGCTCTGCGCCTGGATGAAGTTGCTGTAAGTGCCGGACAGAAGGCCGCTGATCTGAGCGGAGAAATCGCGCAGGAAGGGACCGACGGTGACGAGCGCGAAGAAGCCGTAGACGATTGTCGGAATGCCGGCCAGCACTTCGAGAAGCGGCTTGGCGACCCCGCGCAGCTTCGGCGAGGCGTATTCGGCCATGTAGATGGCGGCAAAGAGCCCAACCGGTACGGCGACCAGCATGGCGACCAGGCCGATATAGAGCGTGCCGAGCAGCAGCGGGATCAGGCCGAACTGGCCGAAGGAGGAGCTGCCGGCGCCGGCAAAGCGCGGATCCCAGACAGTGCCGAAGAAGAATTCGCCGGCGGGAACGACGGCAAAGAAGCGCGTGGCTTCCGACAGCATCGACAGCACGATGCCGACCGTCGTCAGGATGGCGATCGAGGAGGCAAGCAGCAGCGCCCAGAGCATGACTCGCTCGACGCGGTTGCGGGCGCGGAAGCGGGGCGCGATGGCGCGCAGCGCATAGAAGGCGCCGGCGACGGCCAGAACGAACACGATCGCGGTCATGGCCATGCGGCTCGTCAGGCTCATAGCGTTGAGCGTCTTGGCGGCCTCGACCATATAAGGCTGCGGCTGGCCGGCGAGCGGCACGCCCTTCTCGCTGAGCTTGGCCTGCAGCGCGGCCGTATCGTTTGCGACCGCGGCGACTTCGTCAGGAGTCAGCATCGTCAGGCCGCGGGCGACCGTCGCCACCATCGAATAGCTCAGATCCTGCTCGACCGCGGCCTGGGCCTTGACGTCGTCGGGGAAAGCACCGCGAACGGAAGACTGGATGATGCCGGGGCTGACGGAGAGCCAGATACAGAGAACGATGAGGGCTGGAAGAACGGCCCAGATCGCCGCATAGGCGCCGTAATAGGCCGGCCGTGAATGCAGTGCGGAGGATCTGCCCCCGGCAAGTGCTGAGGCACGGCTGCGCGCCACGAGATAGGCGGCGGCGCCGATCACCACAAGGCACAGAAGTATGACGGATGTGCTCATTCGTTACGTCCCCAGGCCCATGGCCCCCAAAAAGCCGGCGGCTTCATCAGCCTGCCTTCGGCTTCCAATCATGGAGAAGAAATTCAACCCTGCACCGGACATGCCGGCACGCAGGAGCATTAGCAAGGCCGGCGCGGGCTCAGAGAGCACCGCGCCGGGCAACGTTATTACATGGACTTGCCGGCTTCGACGTCCTTGCGGATGGCGTCGCGCTCGGCATCCGGAGCGGCAACGAGGCCGTACTCGGCCAGCGGGCCGTCGGGGCCGATCATCTGGTCGGATACGAAGAAGTTGACATATTCCTTCAGGCCCGGAACAGCGCCGAGATGTGCCTTCTTGACGTAGAAGAACAGCGGGCGGGAAACCGGGTACGTGCCGTTGGCGATGGTTTCGGTGGACGGAACGATGCCGTTCACGCTGGCGACCTTGAGCTTGTCGGCGTTGTTTTCATAGAAGGAAAGGCCGAATACGCCGACGCCGGTCTTGTTGGCGGCGATGCGTGCGAGGGTTTCCGGATAGTCGCCGTCGATGTCGACTGCAGCGCCGTCCTTGCGGACTCCGACGCAAGCCTTGCCTTGAGCAGCCTTGTCGGAGATTTCCTTGGCGATGACGTCGAGGGCGCCGGAAGCCTTGCAGCCGGCGGCGAGGACGTTCTGTTCGAAGACTTCGCGCGTGCCGTGCTTTTCACCCGGGATATAGGCGGCGATATCAACAGCCGGGAGCTTCGGGTTGACTTCCGACCACTTCTTGTAGGGGTTGGCGACGAGCTTGCCGTCGACGACAACCTGGGCAGCGAGGGCCTTGTAGATGTCGGCCGGAACGTAGGCGACATCGGGGTTGCCGGAGTCGGTTGCGAAGACGATGCCGTCATAACCGATCTTGACTTCCTGGATGTCGGTTACGCCGGCAGCCTTGCAGGCTTCGGCTTCGTTCTTGTTGATCGGGCGCGAAGCGTTGGCGATGTCGATGGTGTCTTCGCCAACGCCCTTGCAGAATTCCTTCAGGCCAGCGCCCGTGCCACCGGATTCGACGACCGGTGTCTTGAAGTTGGTGAAGGTCTCGCCGAAGGATTCGGCAACGATCTTGGCGTAAGGCAGGACGGTGGACGAACCAGCGATCTGGATCTGGTCGCGAGCGACGGCTGCGCCAGCGAAAGCAACAGTTGCAGCGAGCGCGGCAACGGTGAGCTTGAAGGTGTTCATTAAAAATTCTCCCGCATTGGGCTTGTGTGAGTGCGGCCTAAAGAGGCCCCCGCAGTGCCATTTTTCATCGGCGGGACTCTCTTAGCGCTGTAAGCACCGTCCTTTTATGTCAAATCCGTGAAACATTTGTGACAGACTAAGTATTTGTTATCTAATGAAAATTTTCACATGGCTGACTGAGCACGTCATTGAGTCATAGGCTCTAATTTTCAATCTACCTTCCGTTGCAAAATCCGCACACATCGCCCACGGTGAAATCGGCTGGCTCTCTGAGGTCCCCTCTCCCCGTAGGACGGGGAGAGGGTTTGAGTGAGGGGGCAAATCTCTGTCGTCAGAACCGCACCGTAAAATCGGTGCCCCTGCCGACTTCGGATTTCACGATCAGCCGCGCCCGGTGGCGGGTGAGGATGTGTTTGACGATGGCAAGGCCGAGGCCGGTGCCCTTTTTCGAGCGGCTGTCCTCGATGCTGACGCGGTAGAAGCGTTCCGTCAGACGCGGCACATGCTCGGCAGGGATGCCCGGTCCCTTGTCAATGATGCTGACCTCGACGGGCCCGCCGGCGCCATTCGTCAGCCGGACGTCGACGACCTTGCCTTCCTGGCCGTATTTGCAGGCATTTTCCATCAGGTTCTCGAAGACCTGAACAAGCTCGTCGCGGTCTCCCAGCACCTCGACCTTGCCGTCGGGCAGATGCAGGTTGATATCGACGCCGACGTCTCTGGCCAGCGGCACCAGCGAGTCGCGGACATGGCCGAGCAGCGGCACCAGATCGACTTTCTCATCTGGCGCGATATGCGATTTTAGCTCCAGGCGGGAGAGCGACAAGAGATCGTCGACCAGCCGGCTCATGCGGGTGGCCTGATCAAGCATGATGCTCAGGAACTGCGCCTGCGCCTTCTGATCGTTCTTCGCCGGCCCCTGAATGGTTTCGATGAAGCCGCGCAGCGAGGCAAGCGGCGTGCGCAGTTCGTGGCTGGCATTGGCGACGAAATCCGACCGCATGCGGTCAATGCGCCGGACCTCCGATATGTCGCGGAAGGACAGGATGAAAAACCGCTCCGGCTCCCCGTCGGCGCTGAATTCGATAGGCGCGCTGCGGATGATATAGACGCGCTCGGACGGCAGCCGCTCGGCATGCTCGATCTGGTTCGGCGCATTGGTGGAGATGGTTTCGCGCACCATGTCGAGCACGCCGGGCGAGCGCAGCCGGGCCGATATATGGGCGCCGAGCGCCACTTCGCCGAAGGCCTTTTCGGCGGCGCGGTTCTGGAAGAGCACCGATGCATCGTCCGACAGCACCATGACGGGAATGTCGAGCCCGGCAAGGGTGGCGGAAATGTCGGGCAGGCGGCTCGGCGGCGCTTCCGGCTTCGTCTCCTCCGGCTCGGCCGGCTCCGGCTTGAGCACCGGCGCCTCGTTGAACAGCGCGGTCAAGCTCATCACGAGCAGGAGAACAAGCACGACCCACTTGTTCATACCGGCGGCGAGAGCGATGAGGGCGCTGAGGATTGCCGCAAGCAGCACCGGCCGTTCGCGCCGGATGCGCGCCAACAGGCTTTTTCTCCACGGGATTTCGTCTTGCAAGTGGGCCTCGCGGCGTCGATTCGTTTTTCTTAATATTGGAACTCTGCCTGATAGCGGCAATTCATGACAGAAGTTTTCGGCTGGCGCGCCCGAAGCGAAAGACCGCAGCGCAAGCCTTGAGAAATATTGCCGGCGGCCCGTGAAAGATTTGATTTTCAATGGCAAATATGTTCGCCTGCAGCAAGGTGGCCACCAGCGCAGGAGGAGCATATGAGGGAGGATCTCGAAAGCAGGGCCGTGGAGCTCGATATCCGTGGCAAGAAGCGCGTCTTCGACGTCGATGATCCGGTTCTGCCGGACTGGGTGGAGGAACATGCGCTGGAATCCGGCGCGTTTCCCTACAGGAAGAAACTCAATGAGGAGGACTATCTGGAGCAGCTGGAAAAACTCCAGGTGGAACTCGTCAAGGTGCAGTTCTGGCTGCAGGCGACCGGCAAACGGGTGATGGCGCTGTTCGAGGGGCGGGACGCGGCCGGCAAGGGCGGCGCGATCTCGGCTTCCTCGGCGCATATGAACCCACGCCTTGCGCGCGTCGTCGCACTCGCCAAGCCGACCGAACGCGAGCAGGGACAATGGTATTTCCAGCGTTATGTCGCGCAGTTCCCGACGGCGGGCGAGTTCGTGCTGTTCGACCGCCTGGTACAACCGTGCCGGCGTCGAACCGGTCATGGGCTTCTGCACGCCGCAGCAATATGAAGGTTTCCTCAACCAGGCGCCGCAGCTCGAAAAGATCATCGCCCACGAGGGCATCTTTTTCTTCAAATTCTATCTCGATATCGGCCGGGAGATGCAGCTCAAGCGGTTCCACGACCGCAGGCACGATCCGCTGAAGGTCTGGAAGCTTTCGTCGATGGACATCGCGGCGCTGGCGAAATGGGGCGATTACAGCGAAAAGCGCGATCGGATGCTGAAGGAAACCCATACGGATTTCGCGCCGTGGACCGTCATCCGCGCCAACGACAAACGGCGTGCGCGTCTGCAGCTCATCCGTCACATGCTGAACAGGATGGACTATGAGGGCAAGGACAAAACGGCGCTCGGCGAGGTCGACGAAGAGATCATCGGCTCCGGCCCCGGGTTCCTGAAATAGGTCGCCTGCCGCCTGGCTGCATAATTGGCGAACAGCGCCGTGCGCCTCTTCAGACGCGGCGCTGTAAAAAAGCCGGTCACTGCCCCGGCAGGATGCGGATGGCGAAGAGGTTGATGCCGCGCGCCTTGCCGTCGAGATCGCTGTTGATCGTCAGCGTGCCCGGCGAATTCGGGGCGAGCGAGCGGTCGAACTTCACCTGCAGCAGCGCATCCGACTTTTCGCGGGTGACGCTGAAGCGATGGCGCGCGCAATTGCCGAGCGATTGGAAATTGCATTCGACCGTCACCTGCGTCGGCTCGTCGGTGGTCGATTGCAGCGTCAGCGCGATGGTCGAGGATTTGCCGGCAAGCTGCTGCAGCACCGAGGCCGGGACGCTGACGGAGATATTGCCGTCAGCCGCGCCGCTTTCGGAAATCAGGCGCACGGCGGGGCCGTCGTTCTCGGTGATGTTTTCGGTGCGGGCCCGTGGGCCGCTCTTGATCTTGTCGGCCTCCTCAGGCTTGAACACCGGGATCCAGTCGGCCGAAAAACTGTTCTGCGGATCGATGGTGACCGGCTGATCGGTGTGGGTGGCGGTATTGCCGGCGTTGTCGTCATTGCCGGTGAAATCCTCCGGCTGGGTGCTCGCCGGCGGATTGGCGACGCTGGTGTCGCGCTCGGCCGCCGTCAAAAGCAGGCCCGACGTATAGGCCCACCAGGCGCCGATGCCGATGAAGGCCAAGAGCACGCACCAGACGAGAAGCCGGGAAAAGAACTTGCGCGGCTTGCGACGGCCCGCCGCCCGCTCCGGGCGGAAATCCATGCTGGTCGCACGTTCGCCGCGGGTCAGCCGCTCCTCGCCGGCCGGGGCGGCTGCGAGATGATCGGCATTACCGGCATGGACGTTGTCGAGGCTCGACTCGTCGCTGCGGTGTATGACCACCTCGGGAGAGCGGGCCTCACCCGCGGCCACCGGACTGTCGATCAGGCTGCCGATATCGGTCACCTCGCCCCGATGAACCGGCGGCGCCGGCATTTCGACGACCGGCGGCACCGGTACCTCGGGCGGCCGTTGGCGGGGGTGGAGCCGGTGGCGCTCTTCGCCTTCGATGGCATGAATGGTGGTTTCCAGGCGGTGGCGGTGGTGGGCGACGGCGTCGGCATCGGTAATATCCTGCTTGCGCAGGCCCGCTTCCAGCGCCTGGCGGGCCGACTGGTAGATCCTCGCTCGAACTTCCGGATTGTCGCGATCGGCATTTTCGAGCGCTGTTCTGATGGCCGTTTCTAATCCGCTCACGTCACGTCCTTCACCTTGAACCCGGCGTCGGACCGTAATCCCCGCCGTTCTCCATCAAAATTCGGTAGCGGCAAGCGCGGCAAACCGCAAGCCTTGCCGGCCCGCCCGCCGTTGATCTCCGGCGATATTCGTCAGCTTTGACGGGCTTGCGGGCCGTCGCCAATGCGCATCGCATCAAATTTGATTCGCGCAATGCGCTTTAGCTCTTTGTTTTTATGCATGTCGTTGTCCCTACACACTTCCGGGCGACATGCATTATCCGTTCTCTCCGCCTGATATATCGGGCTGAAATCGACGAAGGCATGGCAGCCGCTCTTTTATCGGCTTTTCTTCTCTGTTATGAGATTGACGTTTTCGTAAACGTCAATGCGAGCGGTGAACCATGGCCCTGCCCCCGATCCTCAAGGACAAACTCAGACTGCCGGTGATCGGCTCGCCGCTCTTCATCATCTCGCATCCGGCATTGACGCTGGCGCAATGCAAGGCAGGCATCGTCGGCGCCTTTCCGGCGCTGAACGCCCGGCCGGAAAGCCAGCTCGACGAATGGCTGGCCGAGATCACCGAGGAGCTTGCCCGCCACGACGCCGCCCAACCGGACAAGCCAGCAGCACCCTTTGCCGTCAACCAGATCGTCCACATGTCGAACAAACGGCTGGAGCATGACCTCTCGCTCTGCGTCAAATACAAGGTGCCTATCGTCATCTCCTCACTCGGCGCCGTGCCGGAGGTCAATGCCGCCGTGCATTCCTATGGCGGCATCGTGCTGCACGACATCATCAACAACCGCCACGCCCATTCGGCGATCCGCAAGGGCGCCGACGGGCTAATCGCGGTGGCATCCGGCGCCGGCGGCCATGCCGGCACGCTGTCGCCTTTCGCGCTCGTCCAGGAAATCCGGGAATGGTTCGACGGGCCACTGCTGCTTGCCGGTGCCATTTCCACCGGCGGCGCCATTCTCGCTGCGGAGGCGATGGGCGCCGACATGGCCTATATCGGCTCGCCCTTCATCGCCACGCAAGAGGCGCGCGCCGCAGAAGCCTACAAGCAGGCAATCGTCGAAGGGGCCGCCGCCGACATCGTCTATTCCAACTATTTCACCGGCGTGCACGGCAACTATCTCAAGCCCTCGATCGTCGCTGCCGGCATGGACCCCGACAACCTGCCCGTCGCCGACCCTTCGAAGATGGATTTCGAACAGGCGACCGGCGGCGCCAAGGCCTGGAAGGACATATGGGGCAGCGGCCAGGGCATCGGCGCCGTCAAGGCCGTCGAACCGGTGGCCAAACTCGTCGACCGGCTGGAGGCGGAATACAAGGCCGCCCGCGCCCGGCTTTCGCTCTGAAAGCGGTCTTCCACACCCCTGCCCTCTTTTTTGCCAAAGGCATGACAGGGTGCTTGAAATCTTCGGACAATGCCTGTATCAGCGCCATGCAAATCGCAGGCCGCTCGCTTCGGTCGCCAAATGCCGCTTTAGCTCAGTCGGTAGAGCACATCATTCGTAATGATGGGGTCACGTGTTCGAGTCACGTAAGCGGCACCATTTTCTTCTCAGTCTTCAACATCTTCTAAAAGTGCTGTGCGCCGAAGCACGGTAGTCTCGATGCCATTCGAGACGCCTCGGGGTGAGCTCTCCTGGCTTTGGTGCGGCACCCTCCGACGGGCCTCATCCTACGGTGTGCAGCCCGCAGGCGAAGCCTCGAAGGACACGCCACAAGGTTGCGCCTTTCATCCGGCTGCTGTCGGCGCACCCGCCTCGCCCTTCGAGGCTCCTGGGGGGCACCTCAGGGTGAGGCTCTCTGGGGGCTGGCGCATACTCCTCCATGCCGACTATGAACTAAGCATCCTGCAACGCTTGCCATGGTATATATCCGCTCTGCTATATTTCCCCATCACGCCCTTTTAAGGTAGGTTCAGATTGTTGAGGTTGCTTATTTTACGATGGGAATTCCCACTGTTTCCAGCGCTCTCCGCACTGGCATCCCACTTCATCTTTGTATTCCAAGAGTTTTATAAACCTGGCCCGAAAAGCGCGGAGACCTCGATCCTTTGCGTCCCTATTTTGGCTTACGTGTATGCGAACGTTTTCTCGATCCTCGTAGACCGGACGCCCGCTTCGATGCTGTTGGCCTCACTCGCGACGGCAATTCCGTCCGCATTTCTGGCAATCTATTTCATTCATTCGCGCCAGATCGAACGCAAATCCAAACCAAAGATTTCAACCACCAAGATGTTAGTCTTTGCGCTTGCTGGGCTCGCTCTTGTTGCGTTATCGGCCTATGGCCTGGCCGAAATCCCCGCATGTACAAAATGTCGACGCGGGGCGGAGTTGATTGGCCATCTCGAGTTTGAAAGGTATTATCTGATCTGCCTATTTGGTGGAATGATCGGCATGTCCTCCTTCTTGTTTCTCCATGAGGCTTTGAGGCGGTATTTCAAGCCAGCTATCAAATGATGCCCCAATATTCTGCCTAGCGCCTAGTTGAGTTCCGTGGCGGAGGCCGTGAGTTTGTCTTATTCGGCCGCAAATGCCATTTACGCCCGCGTTGCCCACGGAAAGAGGCATAGCCGCGCGTCGGCGCGCCATATACAATATATGGAAAACGGAACAATGCCGCCGCCGGGCAGGTTCTCCCCTTGAGACAACAAGGATGGAGAAAATCATGTCCTGCAAACTCGTCGCAATATCCCTCCTTTCCATCGGTCTTGCCGGCTCGGCGCTGGCGCAGACGACCGGCGGCGCGAATTCCAGTGGGCGGCTTTCCGTGGCGCCTATCATCGGTGGGTCGGGGAGCTCGGGCCCGGGTTCCGCCGGTACCGGATCCGCCGGTACTGGCTCGGCCGGCACCGGCTCTTTCGGCACCGATCCCGGTACGACCGGCAGCACCACCGGCACTGGCGGCGTCGATCTCAACACCGGTCGCAGCACGATTAATCCCGGCGGCGTCAATCCGGATCTTCAGCAGGTGCCAGGCTGCACGGCCGCTACCGGTTCACTCAGCGAGGCATGCCAGCGGTGAGGTGGGCAAGGCGCCCGCTTCTGAAATGACGGCCCGGAGCGGAGAGCGCCGGGCTTTCCTTTGGATCGTGCACAGCCTGGACCGACGTAAAAATGATGGCCGACGCGCGGATGGCTTTACGCTTCGTCGCTGAGATCGTAAAACAAAAACACCCCCGCGCATGGCGCATCGCCACATCAAGCCAGCCTGCCGTTATTCCGGCGTCCGCGGAGCACCCGAAGAGGATCGTCATGTCGAATGCAGCGCATCGCTCGAACCGCGTGCTTGTCGTCGCGACCATCATGGTCGCGACCTTCATGGTTGCCATCGAGGCGACGATCGTGGCGACGGCGATGCCGCGCATCGTCGGCCAGCTCGGCGGCTTTTCCTACTACAGCTGGGTGTTTTCGGCCTTCCTGCTGGCGCAGTCGACGACGACAGTCATCTACGGCAAGCTTTCCGACATTTTCGGGCGCAAGCCGGTGCTGATCGGCGGCATTATCATCTTCCTCGCCGGCTCGGCGCTCTGCGGCTTTGCCTGGTCGATGATGTCGCTGGTGCTGTTCCGGTTGCTGCAGGGGCTGGGGGCCGGCGCCATCCAGCCGGTGACGATGACGATCATCGGCGATCTCTTCAAACTCGAGGAACGCGGCCGGGTGCAGGGCGCGATGGCGACCGTCTGGGCGACCTCGGCCGTCGTCGGGCCGCTTGCCGGCGGCATCATCGTCGACAATATCTCCTGGGCCTGGATCTTCTGGATCAACCTGCCGATCGGCATCGTCTCGATCGTCGCCTTCATGATCTTCCTGAAGGAGGATGTCGCGCACAAGCAGGCAAGGATCGATTACCTCGGGTCGGTGCTGTTTTCGGTCTCGGTCGTCGCCCTGCTCGTCATGCTGACGGAAACCGATGCAGGCGCCTCAATCCTGCTGTCGCTTTTCGCCGTCTTCATCGTCGCGGGGCTGCTCTTCCTCGCCCAGGAGAAACGGGCGCCGGAGCCCATCATTTCGATCGCACTCTGGAGCCGCCGGCTGATCGCCACCAGCAATGCGGCGACGCTGCTTGCCGGCATGGCGCTGATCGGGCTTTCCACCATCCTGCCGATCTACGTGCAGGGCGTGCTCGGCCGCTCGCCGATCGTTGCCGGCTTCACGCTCACCATGCTCATCGTCGGCTGGCCCTTGGCGGTGATGCTTTCCGGCCGCTTCTATAAGGCTTTCGGCATTCGCCGGACGCTGCGCGTCGGCAGCCTGATGTTTCCGTTCGGCGCCTGTTTCCTGCTGTTCCTGACGCCGGAAAGCTCGCCGGTTCTGGCCGGCGCCGGCTCCTTCTTCATGGGCTTCGGCATGGGCCTGATCAGCCTGACCAGCATCGTGCTGGTGCAGGACAGCGTCGAATGGTCGATGCGCGGCAGCGCCACCGCCTCGATCATCTTCGCCCGCAGCCTCGGCAATACGCTCGGCGCCACCGTGCTCGGCGCCATCCTCAACGCCGGCATCAACCACCATGCGAGCGGCGAGACGGCGGCGGCCCTGCACAATGCGCTGAACCAGCCGACCGGGCTCTCGGCACTCGCCGCCGATCCTGATATCCGAAGCGTCTTCGATGCGGCCCTGCACTGGAGCTTCTGGGGCGTGGTCATCGTCGCGGTGCTGACCTTCTTCACCACCTGGCTGATCCCCGTCGGCCACCGCCAGACGCACGATGAGCCGGCAGTGACAAGCGAGGCTGCCTCGCGTTAGCGGCGGTTGTCCAAGACGCGCAGGATTAGGTTTCTTCTTCCCTTGCGCTGGACGAGATCGATATCGCTGACGAGCTTTGCGCCGCCCTCGCGCCGCTCCAAGGTGATCTTGCGGCTGTGAAAGGCTTCCAGTTCGGCGCGATGCGCGACGCTGATGATGGTCACCGTCGGCAATTCGTCGATCACCATCTCCATCATCCTGTCCTGGCTCTTCTCGTCGAGTGCCGAGGTCGCTTCGTCGAGCACGATGATATCCGGCGTGTGCAGCAGCAGCCGCGCGAAAGCGAGCCGCTGCTTTTCGCCACCCGACAGGATCTGGTCCCACGGCGCTTCTTCCTCGATCTTCTCGCTCAGATAATCCAGCCCCACCTTGGCAAGGGCCGCCTTGATTTCCTCCGGCGTCCAGCTCTCGGCGGCACGGGGATAGGCCACCGCGCGCCGAAGAGTCCCGGACGGGATATAGGGCCGCTGTGGCAGCATGAACAAGCGCCGGTCGCCGTGGAAATCGACGCTGCCGTGACCCCAGGGCCAAAGACCGGCGATGGCTCGCACCAGCGTGCTCTTGCCCGAGCCGGATTCCCCGGCCACGAGCACCCGCTCGCCCGGCGCGATCTCGACCTGGGTTTCCTTGACCACCGCGGTGCCGTCGTCGAGAGACACCGCGAGATCGTTCAAGTTCAGGATCGCATTGCCCTTGCTTTCACCATGCCGGATGCGTCCCAGAACGTCGCTCTGCTCGGCGCGCTCGAGGCCGTCGAGCGACATCATCAGCGAGGCGATGCGTCGCGCGCAGGCGTTCCAGTCGGCAAGACGCGGATAGTTGTCGACCAGCCATCCGAACGCCGTCTGAACGATGGCGAAGGCGGAGGCTGCCTGCATGACCTCGCCAAGCGTCATGCCGCCTGCGAGAAATTTCGGCGCGCATAGCAGGAGCGGCACAACAGGAGCAATCAGCATCGATCCGTGCGAGACGAAGGTCGTACGCATGTGCTGGCGCGCAAGCAGCGCCCATTGCCTGAGCACATTGGAAAATGTCTTGTCGAGGTCGCTACGCTCCTCGTCCTCGCCGCCGAGCAAGGCAATGCTCTCACCGTTTTCGCGCACACGGGTCAGCGTATAGCGAAGCTCGGCTTCCACCTGGTTCTTGAGCTCCGAGACCTGGACGAAATGGCGGCCGATGACCGCGATCACGGTTGAGGTGATCACGGCATAGAGCACCGCAGTGACGACGAGAAAACCGGGAATGGTGATGGTCGACCCGGCGAGCGGCAGCGTGAGCGCTCCGCCGATCGTCCACAGCACGACGATGAAGGTCGAAGCCGAGAGAAAGGCGGCGATGACGCCGGCGATGAAGTCCACCGGCGCTTCGGTAGCGATCCGCAAATCCTCCGAGATGCGCGCCTCAGGATTCTTGTGGTCGCCGCCGATGAGGTTCAGCTGATAATAACGACCGTTGGCCAGCCAGCGCGTGATCACCGCCTTCGTCAGCCAGGAGCGCCAGCGGCGCTGGATCATCATGCGAACATAGACTTGCGCGGTGACAAGCGCGACGCTTCCGAGCACAAGCGGCACGAAGACCGCGCTCAGGTAGTAGACCGTGCCGGCGTCGTGTCGCTCTATGGCGTCGAAGATGCCGCGGTTCCAGCGATTGATCCCATATTGGAAGCCGACATTCATGCAGATCATAATCAACAGACCGATCGAGCACGGCCACGCGAGCTTGTCGCCACTGCTGCCCCAGTAGCGGCGGGCGCTGATCCAGAAACGCCTCAGCAAATATCGCTTGCGCGCCTGCTCGGCCTCCTCGGGCGTGAGCTGCGAACTGGGTTCGATGGCATCTGGCGGCGGAGCCTCGACAGTCGATGCCTTCTCGGGGCGCGACTTCTCGGCACCGTCCTCTTCGGTGCCGTCGACCGATTTCGGGTGGAGTTTAGCGTCGGTCATAAGCACGATAACGGCTTACAAATCAGAAGGTTTCATGGAGGCCGGCGCGGGAGGTGGCATCGCAGGTCTCAAGGCGATGAGGCGCAGCCGCACTGGCACTGTTACGACGCCCTGCCTGCGCTGACGACATAGCTGTCGTTCGCCGCGTTCTGGATCGTCGCGATGGCGACCGGCGGAGTGCCTTTAGGCTAGGCCGGTTCATCTGGGCAGTTCGGCGCGCCTTGCTTCCTCTTCTCCCCAGGGGGGTCCGACGGGTCGAGACCTGTGGCTCGACCCCCGTTGGTGGCCCGAAGGGTCGGATGAGGGGTTGCGCGGCACGACTTTTGTCACCCTTCTCTTACCCTCTCACGCGCTCTCCGTCGCATTCTGCGGCAGGGATTGCAGCAGGGTCTGCCGGGCGGAGCGCAGGTGGACGCGGCATGCTTTCTCGATTGCCGCCTGGTCGCCGGATTCGAGCGCGGCGATATAATCCAGATGTTCGTGGATGGCGCGCTCGTTGCGTTCGCGGGCGGCGGTCTTGTTCCACTGGTAGTGATAATGGAAGATGATGGCGATCGCATCGTAGAAATCGGCGATGAAGCGGTTTTTCGAGGCGCGGTGGATCAACAGGTGGAAGCGCTCGTCAAGGACGGAGAAATCCTTGAAGCGGTGGTTGATGTCGGCGAGCATGGCGTGGTGTTCGTCGCGGATGGCGGCGAGGTCGGTCCAGGCCTGGTTGTCGCGAGGAAGCCGGCCGAACTCGGCGGCCGAATGCAGCTCGAACATCTCGCGGACATCGGCGAGTTCGAGTGCGAATTCGCGGGTGAAGCCCTTCAGCGTCCAATGGCTGTTCGGCCGCTTCTCGATCAGGCCGAAGCGGGAGAAGCGGATCAGGAATTCGCGCACGCTCGTGGTGCCGGTGCCGATCTCGCGGGCAAGCTCCAATTCGTTGATCTGCATGCCGGGCGCGGCATCGTCGGAAAGGATGCGCTGCATGAAGCTGCGCTCGATGATGTCGTGCAGGGAATCCGTTTCTTCGGAAGGAAAAAGGTCGCCGTCTGTCGGCTGGCGGAGCACGATCTTTTGGCGCTTGTTCCAGCGGATGATGCCTTCCTCGCTCAGACGCGTCAGGATGGCACGCGCCGTGGAGCGGCTGACGCCGAGCTGGGCGGCAATCTCCGGCTCCGAGGGCAGCGCTGTATCCGTGCGCAGGGCCGCGGCATACCTGTTATAGGCTTCTTTGAAGACCGTGTTCTGCCGTGCCATCAGCCCCCGCTTTCCGCCCGCGTGCCAAAACGTCATTCCGCCAAAAGCGGATGAGAGTCAGACCGGAGCGTGTTCAAACGAACCATTAGCGTATTTCCGCGCGCCTGCGGCGCATTGCCTTCCTCGTCCACAGGATCAATATTCCCGTTGACTTCAAAATGTTTATTGTAGATAAAAAACAAAATCAATGCGCATATGCATTCGAAAACCGCAGGATGCTTCTGGAGAGATGAGTTTGGACAAACAGCCTTGGATCATCCTGTCGGCCGGCGACAATGTCGCGGTCGCGACGGCCGCCATCGCGCCGGGTTCGACGGTTGCCGGCATCGTGGCCTCTCAGAAAATCGATCCCGGCCACAAGGTGGCGATCGCCGATATTCCGCTCGGGTCTCCCGTGGTGAAATACGGGCAGGCGATCGGCCGCACCACCGCCGAGGTCAAGGCCGGTGATCATGTGCACAGCCATAATCTGCATTTCGAGAACGACCGGCTGGCCGCGACCGCCAATTCGGCGCCGGAAGCAGCAACCGCCGAGGACAAGGCGCGCACCTTCATGGGCTATCGCCGCGCCGACGGCCGGGCAGCGACCCGCAACTATATCGGCATCATCGCCAGTGTGAACTGTTCCACCACGGTCTGCCGGGCGATCGCCGACGAGGCGAACCGGACGATCTTGCCGCACTACGACGGCATCGACGGTTTCGTGCCGATCGTGCACGACCAGGGCTGCGGCATGAGCTCGACCGGCGACGGCATGAATGTGCTGCATCGGACACTCGCCGGCTATACCAGGCATGTGAATTTCGGCGGCGTGCTGATGATCGGCCTCGGCTGCGAGGTCAACCAGCTGACGCTGTACGGACAGAGCGGCGCCGGCGCCTCGAAGCGGCATTTCAACATCCAGGACGCCGGCGGCTCGCGCCGCGCGGTCGAGCGCGCCATGGGCATGCTGCGCGAAATCGCCGCCGATGTCGGCAGGGAAAAACGCGTGCCGATCTTGATCGGCGAGATCATCATCGGCCTGCAATGCGGCGGCTCGGACGGGTTTTCCGGCATCACCGCCAATCCGGCGCTCGGTGTGGCGGCCGATCTGCTGGCTGCGGCCGGCGGCACGGCGATCCTGTCGGAAACCTCGGAAATCTATGGTGCGGAACATCTGCTGCGCAGCCGCGCCGTCAGCGACGACGTGGCGAGGAAGCTCGATGAGAAAATCGCTTGGTGGGAGGAGTATGTGGCGCTGCACGGCGCCTCGCTCGACAACAATCCCTCACCCGGCAACAAGCGCGGCGGGTTGACCACCATCCTGGAAAAATCGCTCGGCGCCGTCGCCAAGGGCGGGCGCTCGCCGCTGACGGCGGTCTATGGTTATGCCGAGCGGGTCACCGCCCCCGGCCTCGTCTTCATGGATACACCAGGCTATGACCCTGTCTCGGCAACCGGCCAGGTTGCCGGTGGGGCGAATATGATCGCCTTCACCACCGGCCGCGGCAGCTGCTTCGGCTGCCGGCCGGCGCCGTCGCTGAAGCTCTCCAGCAATTCGGCGCTCTATGCGGCGATGGAAGAGGACATGGACATCGATTGCGGCACGATCGCCACCGGCGATGCGACGATCAGCGGCAAGGGCCGTGAGATCTTCGACCTGATCATCGAGACGGCCTCCGGCAAAAGGACAAAGAGCGAGCTCTTCGGCTACGGCGACAATGAATTTGTGCCCTGGCATCTCGGCGCAACGCTCTGATCTGAAATAGAAAATCCCGAAAGCTTGGCGAGGAGGCGTGATGAAGACGAGACGGATCGGCAGGACCAAGCTCGAAGTGACCGAAATCAGCTACGGGGCGGCGCCCTTGGGCGGTCTTTACCGGGCCTGCCCGCGCGAGCAGGCGATGGAAACCCTGCAGGCAGCCTGGGACAGCGGCATCCGCTATTTCGATGTCGCCCCTTGGTACGGGCTCGGCCTTGCGGAACGGCGCGTCGGCGATTTCCTGCGCGATCAGCCGGATCGGTCCTACGTGCTCTCCACCAAGGTCGGCCGGCTGCTGCGGCCGGTGCCGACGGGAACGGTGCCGGATTATAGCTACGTCGACCCGCTGTCTTTCGATGCCGATTACGACTATTCCTATGACGGCATCATGCGCTCGGTCGAGTTCAGCTATGCCCGCCTCGGCCTCAATCGCATCGACATTCTCTATGTGCACGATATCGGCGTCTATACGCATGGCGCGGCGAAGAACGCCGTCTACCAGAAGCAGCTGCTCGATTCCGGCGTGAAGGCGCTGGAAGAACTGAAATCTTCCGGTGCCATCTCCGCCTTCGGCCTCGGCGTCAACGAAGTGCCGGTCTGCCTCGACGTCATGAACCATGCCGATCTCGACTGCATCCTGCTTGCCGGCCGCTACACGCTGCTCGACCGCTCCGCAGTGAAGGAACTCCTGCCGCTCTGCCGGCAGAAGGGCACCTCGCTCGTGGTCGGCGGCGTCTTCAACTCCGGCATTCTCGCCACCGGTCCGGTGCCGGGCTCGCATTTCGACTATATGCCGGCCGATGCGGACGTGCTTGCCAAGGTCGGCGCCATGGAGGCGATCGCCAAGCGCCACGGCGTGCCGCTCGCGGCGGCCGCCATGCAGTTTCCGCTGCGCGACCCGATCGTCGCCTCGGTGCTGATCGGCACCGCCAAGCCGTCGAGCCTGACGCGCAACATGGAAATCGTCGAGCCGCCGCTTGCCGAGGGCATCTTTGCCGAATTCGAGCCCTATACGCTCACCGCGCCGCCGCTCGGCGCCGAAGCGGTCCGGGTCTGAGGAGACACTATGCTGAGAGGTATTCATCCGCTGCTCGGGCCCGACCTGCTCCATGCGCTGAAGACGATGGGGCATGGCGACGACATCGTCATATCGGACGCCAATTTTCCCTCCGGTTCGATGGGCCCACCGGTCATTCGCGCCGACGGCGTCAGCGCCACTGACATGGCCGAGGCGATCCTGACCCATATGCCGCTCGACACCTTCGTGCCGGATACGGCATGGCGGATGGAGGTGGTCGGCGACCCGCAGGCCGTGCCGGAAGTCTGCGCCGAGTTCCAGCAGATCGTCTCGAAGCGCGCCGGCGATTTCCGCATTGTGCCGGTGGAGCGCTTCGCCTTCTACGGAATGGCCCGCAAGGCCGCTTATATCGTCGCGACGACGGAATTCCGGCTGTACGGCAACCTGATTTTGAAGAAGGGCGTCGTACATCCCCATGAGGTTGAGTTCGGCCGATAGCTATATTAGGCTATCGTGGTATTGGAATGAAATCAGTAACTTGAGAGGAGCCTTCCAATGCAAAAAAGCGCAACAGACGCCCTTGCAATTTGATTGCGCCTCGGCTAGCTTCTGCCTGCAAATGTTTTTTATCGATAAAAATCGTCCGCCTGCGTTCAGCGGTCTGGTTTCTTTGGAGGAGAACGCATCCTGAGAGGAGAACCCTTATGAGCATCGTGAAATCCCTTCTGTCCCGCCGTGCCTTCACCGCGCTGGCAGGCGCCGCCGTCATCGCCACGGCGATGCCGGTCACGTCCTTCGCTGCCGATGTGACGATCCCGATCATCGTCAAGGACACGACGTCCTTCTACTGGCAGATCGTTCTGGCCGGCGCCCGCAAGGCCGGCAAGGATCTCGGTGTCAACGTGCCGGAACTCGGCGCCCAGGCAGAATCCGACATCAACGGCCAGATCAGCATTTTGGAGAACGCCGTTGCCGGCAAGCCGGCCGCCATCGTCATCTCGCCGACGGAATTCAAGGCGCTCGGCAAGCCGATCGATGAAGCCGCCAAGTCGGTTCCGATCATCGGCATCGACTCGGGTGCCGACTCCAAGGCATTCAAGTCGTTCCTGACGACCGACAACGTCCAGGGCGGCCGCATCGCCGCCGACGGTCTTGCCGCCGCCATTAAGGAGATGACGGGCAAGGAAGAAGGCGAGATCGTCATCCTCACCAATCTTCCCGGCGTCGGCTCGCTGGAGCAGCGCCGCGAAGGCTTCCTGGATCAGATCAAGACCAAGCATCCCGGCCTGAAAGTCATCGCCGACAAGTATGGTGACGGCCAGGCGACGACCGGCCTCAACATGATGACCGACCTGATCACGGCTAATCCGAACCTCGTCGGCGTCTTCGCCTCGAACCTCATCCTGGCGCAGGGCGTTGGCCAGGCGATCGCCGAAAACAAGCTCGGCGACAAGATCAAGGTCATCGGCTTCGACAGCGACGACAAGACGGTTGGCTTCCTCAAGGACGGCGCAATCGCCGGCCTCGTCGTTCAGGACCCCTATCGCATGGGCTATGACGGCATCAAGACCGCGCTTGCCGTCTCCAAGGGCGAGAAGGTTCCTGAGAATGTCGACACCGGCGCCAACCTCGTGACCAAGGCGAACATGAGCGATCCTAAGATCGACGCGCTCCTGAACCCGAAGATCAAGTAATCCGACAGAACAGGCCGCGCCGGCTCAAAAACCGGCGCGGCCTTTTCCATCCATGCTATGGTTCAGCAAGGATGGAGCAGACGCGACAAGAGGAGGAGAGGTCCATGATCGGACTGGAAGAGGTCAGTCATCGCCATGATGACAGCGCCACGCTGAAAGAAGCCAATCGTATCCCCACCGGATCGCCAATCCTCGAACTGAAAGGCCTGCAGAAGAATTACGGTCACGTGCAGGCGCTGAAACCGGCGACGCTGACCTTTCTGGCCGGAGAGATCCACGCCATTGTCGGCGAAAACGGCGCCGGCAAATCCACCCTCATCAAATTGCTTACCGGCGTCATCACCCGCACGGCCGGCGAGGTGCTGTGGTGCGGCCATCCGGTCGGGCTGTCGACGCCGAATGAGGCGATCGCCCGCGGCATCAACGCCGTCCATCAGGAAGTCGTGCTCTGCCCGCACCTGACGGTCGCCGCCAATCTCTTCCTCGGCGACGAAGTCAACCGCTATGGCCTGATGCGCAAGAAGCAGATGGAGAAGATGGCGCAGGCCGTCCTCGACGATCTCGGTTTCGGCCTGCCGGCCGGCGCGCCTTTAAGCTCGCTGACGATCGGCCAGCAGCAACTGGTGGCGACGGCGCGCGCGGCGATGCGCGGCACGCAGTTTCTGATCTTCGACGAACCCACGGCCTATCTGACCCGCCAGGAATCGGCGCAGCTCTTCAAGCTGATCCGCCGGCTGCAGGGTGAAGGCGTCACCATCGTCTATATCAGTCACCGCATGGAGGAAGTCTTCGAACTGGCCGACCGCGTCTCGGTGCTGCGCGACGGCACCCATGTCGGCACGCGGCTGATCGGCGAGACCAACGATGCCGAACTGATCGCCTTGATGATCAACCGCTCGATCGAGCAGATCTATCACAAGGAAGAGATTGCGATCGGCGAGACGATCGTCGAGGTCAAGGGTCTTTCCGGTCCCGGCTTCGAGGACGTGTCGCTCAGCGTCAAAGCCGGACAGATTGTCGGACTCTACGGGCTGATCGGCGCCGGACGCAGCGAATTCGCGCTCGGCCTCTACGGGCGCCAGCCGATCAGGTCAGGTGAAATCGAATGGATGGGCAAACGGGTCGATATCCGCAGTGAACGCACGGCGATGGAACTCGGCATTGCGCTGGCGCCGGAAAGCCGCCGCGACCAGGGGCTTTGCCTCAACCTGCCGATCGGCCTCAACATCAACCTGCCGGTCTTCGGGCGCCTCAGCCAAGGGCCGGTGATCAGTCATGCGCGCGAATCGGCCAATGCCGACAGGCAGATCCGCGATCTCAGCATCAAGACGCCAAGCCGGCGGGTTCCGGCCTCCAGCATGTCGGGCGGCAATCAGCAGAAGATCGTCATCGGCAAGTGGCTGAGCCATGGTGCTCGGCTGTTCATCTTCGACGAACCGACCGTCGGCGTCGACGTCGGCACCAAGGCTGAGATCTATCGGCTGTTCGCCAAGCTCCTGAAGGAGGGGGCGGGCATCATCCTGATCTCCTCCTACCTGCCGGAGGTCTACGAACTGGCCGACCGGCTGCATGTGTTCCGCGGCGGCAGGCTCGTCGCGAGCCATGATTTCCATGCGGCGACGCATGAACAAGTGCTCAGCGAAGCGATCGGCGTCTGAGCCAGAAGAAGAAGAGGGAGAAAATTCATGACTGCCACCCCCACCGAAATCGTCGCGCCGCCGCCGCGCCGGAAAATGAACATCCTGTTCGGCCTCACCCTGATCGGCCTGCTGATCTTCCTCTGGATCGTGCTCGGCTTCGTCACCGCCAGCTTCTGGACGCCGCTCAATATCTCCAACCTGCTGCGTCAGGGGGCAATGACGGCGATCCTGGCGCTCGGCCAGACCTTCGTCATCATTACCGCCGGCATCGACCTGTCGGTCGGCGCCATCGTCGGCTTCTGCACCGTCATCATCGCCTGGCTCCTGCAGGCAGGCGTGCCGCTCTGGGGAGCAATCGTACTGACGCTCGCCATCGGTGTGGCAATCGGCGCCTTTCACGGTTTCGGCATCGTCCATATGGGCCTGCCACCCTTCATCATCACGCTGGCAACGCTGACCTCGCTCCGCGGCATCGGCCTGCTGATCACCAACGGTTCGACGATCAGCATCACCGACGAGAGCTTCAGCAACTTCGCCCGCGCCGATTTCCTCGGCATACCCAGCCTGTTCTGGATGGTCATCCTGGTGGCGGTGCCCTCCTTCGTCTTCCTGCATCTGAGCCGCTGGGGGCGTTATCTCTTCGCCGTCGGCTCAAACGCCGAAGCTGCGCGCCTTTCCGGCGTCAACGTCAAGGGCATGATCTATCTCGCCTATATCCTCTCGGCCGGCTTTGCCGCCTTCGTCGGCGTGCTGCTCGCCTCGCGCATCGCCATCGGCAATGCGACACAGGCCGACGGCTGGGAACTGCAGGCGATCGCCTCCTCCGTCATCGGCGGCACCAGCCTGTTCGGCGCGGTCGGCTCGGTACATGGCCCGCTGATCGGCGCCTTCATTCTCGCCACCATCAACAACGGCGCCAACCTTCTGAACGTCAATTCCTTCTGGCAGCGCATCATCACCGGTCTGCTGATCATCGTGATCGTGTTCTTCGACCAGCTGCGCCGCCGCAAGAGCAATTGAGAAACACAGAGAAGCCGGTCGAACAGGCCGGTTTCTTCAATTTCCAGGAATGCGAGACCTGTCATGAAAGCAGTTGTTTGCCGCGAGCCCGGCGTGCTCGAACTCGTCGAGCGGCCATCTCCCGCCGCACCGGCGCCCGGCTGGGTGCGCCTTGCCGTCAGTCATGTCGGCATCTGCGGCACGGATTATCATATCTTCGAGGGCAAGCACCCTTTCCTCGAATATCCCCGGGTGATGGGGCACGAGATCTCGGCGACGGTCATCGAGGCCGGTGAGGGCGTAACGCTTGCAGCCGGCACACCTGTTATCGTCAACCCCTATCTCTCCTGCGGCCAATGTGTCGCCTGCCGCCAGGGAAAGCCGAACTGCTGCACCAACATCAAGGTGCTCGGCGTCCATACTGACGGCGCCTTCTGCGAGGAGATCTCGGTACCCGAAGGCAATCTCTATCCCGCCACGGGCCTCAGCCTCGAAGCGGCGGCGACGACGGAATTTCTGGCGATCGGCGCCCATGCGGTGCGCCGCTCGCTGGCCGGCGCCGGTGCGCGCGCGCTCGTCATCGGCGCCGGGCCGATCGGCCTCGGGGCGGCGATCTTCTCGCGCATCGCCGGCCATGAAGTGACCCTGCTCGATACCAGCACCGAGCGGCTGCAAATGGCGGCCGAGCGCTTCGGCTTCACATCAGGCATTGTGGCCAACGAAGGAACCGCGGATATTGTGCGAGAAAAAACCGATGGCGACGGTTTCGATGTGGTCTTCGACGCCACAGGCTACGGTCCGTCGATGGAAAAGGCCTTCTCCTTCGTCGCCCATGGCGGCGCGCTGGTTCTCGTCAGCGTCGTCAAGGACGATATCCGCTTCGCCGACCCGGAATTCCACAAACGCGAGATGATGCTGATCGGCAGCCGCAACGCCACCCGCGCCGACTTCGAGCATGTGGCAGATTCTATCGCCAAGGGACTGGTGCCGGTCGATAAACTGATCACCCATCGCACGACGCTTGCCGATGCGCCGCGCGATCTCGCCCGCTGGGCGCATGAGAAGAGCGGGCTGATCAAGGCGGTGATCAGGGTTGAGGGTTAGGAGACAACGCCTACATGCGCGTGGAGTGCTCGCCGTGGATACTCGGGTCAAGCCCGAGTATGATGGAGGGTGGTGAAGCCCATGCGGCAGGAGGCGGGACGTTCGGAGGAATTCCAGCAAAATGCGGGGCGTTTTGCGTGGAAATCGCGTAAATAAAGACGGCAACTCCCATCACCACGCCCTTGCGCTCCTTGCCGCACGCGTTCCCCCACACTCCGTCGTCCTCGGGCTTGACCCGAGGACCCATGCCGTACGCACTGCGTTTCTGGTGAAATGGCCAGGCCACCCAGCCGAGCAAGTCAGGCGGAGTGCTGCGCGTGGATACTCGGGTCAAGCCCGAGTATGACGGAGAGTGGGGAAATCTATGCGGCAAGAGGCGGACCGTTGGGAGAATTCCAGCAAAATGCGGGGCGGTTTTGCGTGCGGATCGCTCAAACAAAGACGGCAATTCCAATGAAACCACATGCATTTGCGGTCCTTGCCGCACGCGTTCCCCCACACTCCGTCGTCCTCGGGCTTGATCCGAGGACCCATGCGGCAAGCACTGCATTGGCGTTTCAAAGCGCAAAACGCTTTCCGTCTGGAACCAAAACCGCTAACCCGCAGCCGCGATCGCCCTGCACATCTCCCTAACAACCGCGACATCCGTCCTATTGCTGCTCTTCGCCTCGAAACCGAAAGCAACCGCACGTGGATCGGCGTTTTCCACCGGCGAGCTGCAGGAGCCATGCACCTCGCGGGCGCCGGTCGCCTGCAATATGGCGCCGACATTGGCCGGGCGGATGCCGCTGCCGGGCATGATGGATATGCGGCCGGCCGCCTTGGCGGAGAGGCGTTTCAGCGTTTCGAGGCCGTCCGCGGCCTTCAGCGCACGGCCGGAGGTGAGGATACGCTCGCAGCCAAGCTCGATCGCCTGCTCCAGCGCCTGATCGGCATCCGGCACTAGGTCGAATGCGCGATGCAGCGTCGATCCCAAGCCTGATGCATGCGCCTTCAGGCGGTGGATCAACGGCATGTCGAGCGTACCGTCCGGCCGGTTGGCCCCGATGACGACGCCGGCGAGGCCGGCGGCGCGCACGGCGTCGATATCGAGCAGCATCGCTTCCTCGTCGGTGCGGCCGAAGATGAAGGGGCCGGCATGCGGGCGGATCATCGCATAGACCGGAATCGGCGCCCGGGCGGCGATCCGCATCAGGCTCGGCAGCGGCGTCAGGCCGCCGAGTTCGACCGCCGAGCAGAGCTCTATGCGGCCGGCGCCGCCTTCGACCGCGGCGGCAAGGCCCTCGGCGCTGTCGACACAGACCTCCAGCAGGATCGTCATGCGGCGCTCTCCCTGACTCCGTCGATTTTCGCGACGGCCTCCGACGTTATTCTCGCCGCCGCCGCGATGATGACGGCGCAGGCATCGGCGGCGGCTTTGCGGTGGTTGAAGGCGACGTGATAGGACATCGGCACATGCTCGTCGAGATCGACGATGCGTACCTTGTTGGCAATCGGCATGGCGCTGACGCGGCCGAGGAAAGAAACGTAGCCGTGATTGGCGACGAGATCGACGATCACAGGCAGCGAATCCGCCGCAGTGATATCGCGGCTGCGGAAACGCCGGTTGGCTGCGCGCTCGTCGCTGAAAGCCATGGCCGCGTGGCCGAGGCCGGTGCGCGGGCTCGGCATGCAGATCGCATGGGCGGCCACGAGATCGGTGACCGAGGTTTGCGTACTGTGCGGCGGCGCGATCACCACCATGTCGGTCTGCAGGAGTTCGCGATGCCGGAAGCTTTCCAGGCCGAAGACCGAATCCAGGATTGCCACATCGATGCGGCCGCTCTTCAGTGCCTCGCGCAGATCGTCGGCGGTCATCGAGACCAGCGAAATCGCATTGTTGCTGCGGCGCGCGTTCCATTCGGAGACCAGCAGGCCGAGGCAGCGCGCCACCCAGCTTTCCGATCCGGTCGGGATGATCGAGCCGATGCGCAGCGACCGGGCGCTGCGCCGGTAGCGCTCGTCGGCTGCCGATTTCAAATCATTCCAGGCTTGGCTAATCGCCATGAAGATCTGGTAGGCGCGCCTGCCCTCCTCCGTCAGGACAGAGCCCTGCGCCTGCCGCTCGAACAGCCGGTAGCCGAGGAATTTCTCAAGATTGGCAAGCTGGAGCGAAAGCTGCGGCTGACCGAGATGCAGGCGGCGGGCCGCGCGGTTGATGCTGCCCTGGTCGGCGACCTCGAGGAACCGCTCGATCGCGACGATCTTGACGGGAATGCGGGCGGCCCAGGCCTCATCGATCCCGCCGGCGCCGACTTGGCCGGCGAATCTGCAGAGTTCGCCGATCGCGACCGTGATTGGCTCCAGGCCTTCGAGCACGCCGCCGCCGGCGATCAGCGTCACCAGCTCGCCGGAGGCGCGTTCCGTCAGCTTCATCGCCAGCTGGGTTTCGGCATTGCGGATGGCCGCAGACACGGTGGAGGGCGACAACTGGAAACGGCGCGCGGTCTCGCGGACCGACGCCGAGGTCAGGACATGGCGGATTATGAACAGGGCCCCGAGATGCAAAGGCTGGCTCCGGAAAGCGCTTTAAAAACCGGACGATATGATGTGTTCGCGAAAAAAGATATCCCTGCCTCGACAGAGCCGGGCTATCGTGGCGGTCATAAAAATCCGGGCGGCGGTTATCCGCAGAAGAGCACCGGAACCATCGCGGAAACACGCAAGGGAACAAAAACAAATCGCGCCGACCCTGGAAAAGGGAATGCCTTTCCGCGCGCCGAGCCGCGTTCGCCGCCATAATCTCGGGCGTGAGCGCAAATACTGGAGGGGCTTGCATCGATTTTTCGAACGTGCACGCTATTTCCATGACGCACGCAATTCCGGCATGATGGCGGCCTTGTCGCCTTCGCCGGCGGATTTCCTGCGCATACGCCTCCGCCGGGGGCTTGCGCCACGTCAACGGTGTTAAAACAGGGGATATTCATGCTGAAGAAACTCGCACTTGCCGTCTCACTCTCCGCCTTCGCGGCGGGTGCGGTTCAGGCCGCAGACGTCGTGGTCTCGTCGAAAATCGACACGGAAGGCACGCTGCTCGGCAATGTCATCGCACTGGCGCTGGAAGCAAACGGCATCAAGACGCAGGACCGTATCGCGCTCGGCGCCACACCCGTGGTGCGCAAGGCGATCACCGCAGGCGAAATTGATATCTATCCCGAATATACCGGCAATGCCGGCTTCTTCTTCAACAAGGCCGACGATGCTGCCTGGAAGAACAACGACCAGGGATATGAGCTGGCGAAGAAGCTTGACTACGACGCCAACAAGATCGTCTGGTTGACGCCGTCGCCCGCCAACAACACCTGGGCGCTTGCCGTGCGCAACGACGTCGCCAGCCCGAACAAGCTGAAGACCATGTCCGATTTCGGCAAGTGGGTTGCCGGCGGCGGCGCCGTCAAGCTTGCGGCGTCTGCCGAATTCGTCAACTCGGCCGGCGCGCTTCCCGCCTTCCAGACGACCTACGGCTTCCAGCTGAAGCCCGATCAAATGGTCGTTCTCTCCGGCGGCGACACCGCGGCGACGATCAAGGCGGCGGCCGACCAGACGAACGGTGTCAACACAGCCATGGTCTACGGCACCGACGGCGCGATCGAAGCCGCGGAACTCACCGTTCTCGAGGACGACAAGGGCGTGCAGCAGGTCTATGCGCCTACCCCGATCATCCGCGAAGCGGTGCTGAAGGCCAATCCGAAGATCGAGGAAATCCTGTCGCCGATCTTCAAGAGCCTCAGCGCCGACGAGTTGCGCAAGCTCAACGCCAAGATCCAGGTCGACGGCGAACCGGCAAAGTCCGTCGCCGAGGCCTATCTCAAGGAAAAAGGCTTCCTGAAGTAATCACGCCCGCTCCGCCCGCTGCGGGCGGAGCGTCCTTTCCCCATAAGGTTGGATCGATGGACGAAACCTCAGCGGTCCGCAGGCTGGACCGGCTCGGCGTGGTTCTGGTGGCCGGCGGCATTGTGGCCACAGCACTGATGCCCTTCATCTACGTCAAGGCGAACCGCATCGCCGCCGGCAAGCCGATGCTGCTGGCCCAGCTCTTTCCCCAGCCTTCCGTCTTCATCCTGACCGCCCTCCTCATTCTCACGGCCTTCGCCACGCTGTTTATCCGCAACGCCTTGGCGCGGCTTGTCATAGCGACACTCTGCCTTGCCACGCTGGTCGTTGCGATCGGTCTCGTCTCGAGCGCGGCGACGCCGCCCGGCAGCACCGTGGCGCGCATGACGCCGGGCGGCGGCTTCTGGGTGCTGTTCGCGGTGATCGGGCTCGTCATCTCCGATGCGCTGGTCAAGATAAGACTGGCGCCGTGGATGCGGGTCGCGGCACTTGCGGCCTATACGGCGCTGCTCTTCATCTCGCTCGCCTCCGGCCTGCTCGACAGCCTGTCGATCATGAAGGAATATTCGACGCGGGCGCCGCAATTCGAGACGGAAGCAATCTCGCATCTGCTGCTGGCGCTCGGCTCGCTTGCCATCGCCATCATTCTCGGCCTGCCGCTCGGGATCCTCTGCTTCTGGGTGCCACGGCTGCGCGCCATCGTGCTGCAGGGCTTGAGCCTCATCCAGACGATCCCAAGCCTTGCGCTTTTCGGCCTGCTGATGCTGCCGCTCGGCTATCTCGCCACGCATGTGCCGCTGGCCGCTGCTGCCGGCATTCGCGGCATCGGCACGGCGCCGGCGCTGATCGCGCTAGTGCTCTATTCGCTGCTGCCGATCGTCGCCAACACCGTCGCCGGCCTGCAGGGCGTCGATCCCTCGGTGCGGGACGCCGCAGCCGGCATGGGGCTGACGCGCCGGCAGATCCTTGTTGGTATCGACATGCCGCTTGCCTTTCCGGTGATCCTCACCGGCATCCGCATCGTGCTGGTGCAGGCGATCGGCATGGTGACGATCGCCGCTTTGATCGGCGGCGGCGGCTTCGGCATCTTCATCTTCCAGGGGCTCGGCCAGACCGCCATGGATCTCGTCCTGCTCGGCGCCGTGCCGACCGTCTTCTTCGCTTTCTCATCGGCCGTCATCCTCGATGCGGTCATCGACAGCATCCGGGGGCCTGCCGCATGAGCATGATCGAGGTCCGCAACGTCACCAAGCGCTATGGCGCCGCCACCGTCGTCGACAATGTCTCGATAGAGGTCGAGAAGGGTTCGATCACCGTCGTCGTCGGCACCTCCGGCTCCGGCAAATCGACGCTGATGCGGATGATCAACCGGCTGGTGCCTATCACCGAAGGCGAGATCTTCGTCGGCGGCCAGAATGTCATGGACGTCGAGGTGACCGAACTTCGCCGCCGGATCGGCTATGCCATCCAGGGGCACGGCCTGTTTCCGCACCGCACCGTGGCGCAGAATATCGCCACCGTGCCGCAGCTGCTCGAATGGGATTCGACGCGAATCGCAGCGCGCGTCGAGGAACTGCTTGGGCTATTCAACCTCGATCCGGCGACTTTCGCCGACAAATATCCGCACCAGCTGTCCGGCGGCCAGCAGCAGCGCGTCGGGGTCGCCCGGGCGCTGGCGGCCGAACCGGAGCTGCTGTTGATGGACGAACCCTTCGGCGCCCTCGATCCGGTCATCCGCGGCAAGGCGCAGGACGACCTCCTGGCGATCCAGAAGCAGTTCGGCACCACCATCATCCTCGTCACCCACGACATGGACGAGGCCTTCCATCTCGGCAATCAGATCGCGGTGATGAGCCAGGGCCGCTTGCTGCAATGCTCGACGCCCGAAAAGATCCTCACCGATCCGGCCGATCCCTTCGTCCAGCAACTGACCGGCACCTCCGACCGGGCACTAAAGCTGATGTCGCTGCTGCCGCTGAAGGAGAGCATGGAGCCGACCAAAGGCGGGCTTGCCTATGCCCTGCCGCAGTCGTTGAGCCTCCGCGACGCGCTCGCCGAAATGATCTGGCAGGGGGTCGATGAAGCGGCGGTGCAGGATGGCGACAAGGCCGCTGTCGGATCGATCTCGATGAGCCGGCTGCTCCAACTGGGCCGCAAGGCATGAAACTCGTCGTCGCCAATCTCTTCCGCCTGGCGGCGCTCGCCCTCCTGCTGATCTTGCTGTTCAGGACGGAGTGGCTTTCCTTCCTGCTGACGCCGCTGACCAGCAACAATGCGCCCGCCGTCTATACGCAGAACAGCCTTGTCTCGCTTGCGCTCGGGCATCTGCAGCTGGTCATCGGATCGATCGCCTGCAGCGCCGTGCTCGCCGTTCTCGGCGGCATCTTCGTCACCCGCGACAGCGGGGCCGACTTTCTGCCGCTGTCGCGCGCCATCGCCAATGCCGGGCAGACCTTTCCGCCGGTCGCTGTGCTGGCGCTGGCCGTTCCCGCCACCGGCTTCGGCGCCATGCCAACGCTGATCGCGCTGTTTCTTTATGGCCTCTTGCCGATCTTCGAAAACACCGTCGCCGGTCTCAAGCAGGTGTCGCCGCAGGTGCTCGATGCCGCCGACGGTATGGGCATGAGCGCCACGCAGCGGCTGTTGCGCGTCGAGTTGCCGCTTGCCCTGCCGCTGATTCTCGAGGGGCTGAAGGTTGCGACCGTGATCAATATCGGCACAGCGACGATCGGCTCGACGGTGGCGGCAAAGGGTCTCGGCGAGGTGATCATCGCCGGGCTGATCTCGGACAATACCGCCTTCATCCTGCAGGGCGGGCTGATCGTCGGCCTGATGGCGGTGCTGATTTATGACGCCATGGGTCTCGTCGAAGCGGCGATCACGCGAAGAATCGGCTTGCGCGCGGCGTAAGGGGACCGCTACCACAGGCGTGACCGAAAGAATGGGAGGCAGAATTGGCGAAGATGATCCACTCCATGATCCGCGTTCTCGACGAGGCGCGTTCGGTCGACTTCTATCGCAAGGCTTTTGGCCTTTCGGTCGCCGATCGCGTCGATTTCGAAACCTTCACGCTGATTTATCTGAGCAATGCCGAGACCGGCTTCGAACTGGAGCTGACGGTCAACAAGGGTCGGACCGAACCCTACGCTCTTGGCAATGCCTATGGCCATCTCGCCGTCTCGGTCGACGAGGTTGCGGTGGAACGCGAACGCATGCTGAAACTCGGGCTGAAACCGGGCGAGCTGGTCGAGCTCAATCGCGACGGCAGGCTCTTCGGCCTGTTCTTTTTCGTCAGCGATCCCGACGGCTACAAGATCGAAGTGCTGCAGCGCCACGGGCGGTTTCTCTAGCCAGGAAATAACATGATTGCGGCTACGTTCGGCCAATGATCTTGTCGCGCGTTGGTGATTGAGGCGGCCGCAGCCTCCTCCCTCTCCTCCCCTCGGGGAGAAGAGGGATGCCGCGACCTTCCGGTTCCTCGCCACCCTGTAAGATATGTCCAGCACACACCAAAAGGCCCCGCGTCGCACGGGGCCCTTCCAGTTCGGCCTATCGGACGGGATTACATCCAGTAAGGCGGCACGCCATAGTAGTCATAGACCCGGCGGCCATTATCGTTGTACCAGGTGTCGTCATCGTCCGAATAGCTCGGGGCGCCTTCGATCTGCTCCTTGGTCAGGTCGATGCGATAGCCGTCCAGCTGGGTGTCGTAGTTCAGCTTTTCCCAGGGGAGCGGATAGTGATCGTCACCGATGCCCAGGAAGCCGCCGAAGCTCAGCACGGCATAGGCAACGCGGCCATCGAGCTTGCCGATGATCAGGCGTTCGATCGAGCCGATATGCCTGCCGTCCGGGCCATAGACGCGGGTGCCTTCGACGCGGTCGCTGGCGATCAGTGATGGCGTATCCTTCACATTCGGGTCGCGGCGGGTGGCGTCGGTTTCCTCGTTCAACATTGTGCACCTCCTTTGGTGTTTCCTCATGGTGAGTATGCAGAATCAACGTCACGACCGACTCAAAGTTCCCGATCGAGCCATCCGCAAATGTTGATGTTTACGTCAAAGTTAGTGTAGCGTCATTCAACTTGAACCGTTCAGGCGATGGCATAAGCTGCCGGACAGGAAGATGGAGGATGCTTCCGGTCAATTGCGGGCCAGCCGACAGCGGCGCACCGGCGCGGCGGCCGCAAGGGAGAGAGAGACACGATGACCAGCATTTCCGTCCATCCGAACGGAGCAAAAGCCGACAAGCCCTGGCTTGCCACCTATCCCGATATGGTTCCGGCCGAACTCCCGCCGCTGGAACATGCCTCGCTTGCCGAACTCTTGGAAAAATCCTGCGCCCGTTACGCCGATCGCACGGTTTTTTCCAGCATGGGCAAGGCGATGAGCTACCGCGAGCTGGACGACCAGACGCGCAAGGTCGCCGCCTGGCTGCAGAGCATCGGCCTCGACAAGGGCGACCGCGTCGCCGTGATGATGCCGAACGTCTTGCAGAACCCGGTCGCGACCTACGCCATCCTCAGAGCCGGCTTCGTCGTCGTCAACGTCAACCCGCTCTATACGCCGCGTGAACTCGAACACCAGCTGCGCGATTCCGGGGCCAAGGCGATCTTCGTCCTGGAGAATTTCGCCCGCACGGTCGAGCAGGTCCTGAACAAGACCGATCTGCGCCACGTCGTCGTCACCTCGCTTGGGGAGATGCTTGGCCCAAAAGGGCTGATCGTCAATTTCGTCGTGCGCAAGGTGAAGAAGCTCGTTCCCTCCTGGTCGATCCCGCAGCACAAGAGCTTCAGCCAGGTGCTGCGCGAAGGCGCGAAAAAGAGCCTTCAGCCGGTGGCGCTTACCGGCGGCGACGTCGCCTTCCTGCAATATACCGGCGGCACGACAGGCATTGCCAAGGGCGCGGTGCTGACGCATCAGAACCTGCTCGCCAACAAGCTGCAGCTATCGCTCTGGCTGCGCTCGGCCTTCGAGCGCAAGAAACAGCCCGAAGTGCTGAATTTCCTTTGCGCCCTGCCGCTATATCACATCTTCGCGCTGACGGTGAATTCGCTGATGGGCATGTCGCTCGGCGCCCACAACATCCTGATCGCCAATCCGCGCGACATTTCCGGCCTCGTCAAGGAGTTCGAAAAGTCTGATATCCATATCTTCCCGGGCCTCAACACGCTGTTCAACGCACTGCTGAACAATGCCGATTTCGCCAAGCTCGACTTCTCCTCGCTGATCATGTCGCTCGGCGGCGGCATGGCCGTCCAGCGCCCGGTCGCCGAACGCTGGCTGAAGATGACCGGCACGGCAATTACCGAGGGTTACGGCCTTTCCGAGACCTCGCCTGTCGCCACCGCCAACCGCTTCGATTCGATCGAGTTTACCGGCTCGATCGGCCTGCCGCTGCCCTCCACCGATCTCGACATCCGCGACGAGGAGGGCCTTCCGCTGCCGCTCGGCGAAATCGGCGAGATCTGCATCCGCGGGCCGCAGGTGATGGCCGGCTATTGGCAGAAGCCGGAGGAAACGGCGCGGGTGATGACGGCCGACGGCTATTTCCGCTCCGGCGACATGGGGTTCATGGACGAACGCGGCTATACCAAGATCGTCGATCGCAAGAAGGACATGATCCTCGTTTCCGGCTTCAACGTCTATCCGAACGAGATCGAGGAGGTTGCCGCCATGCATGCCGGCATCCTCGAAGCCGCCGCGATCGGCGTGCCGGACGGGCATTCGGGCGAAGCGGTCAAACTCTTCGTCGTCAGGAAGGATCCGAACCTGACGGAGGCGGAGGTGAAGGCCCATTGCACCGCCAATCTCACCAATTACAAGCGCCCGCGCTTCATCGAATTCCGCACCGAGCTGCCGAAGTCGCCGGTCGGCAAGATCCTGCGCAAGGATCTGCGCGACTGAATTTGACAAGCTCATGAAATTTAACGCCATCCGCTTGCCGCGGGTGGCTTTTTTGTTTCGGGAGCGATGGCTGAACTTGATTTGCGGGCGATAAAGCGAATAGTTTCCGCAACCTTTCCGCCTCCAAAGGAGCCTCCCCATGAACGCCATCGTCGAACAGCTGAAAAGCACGGCCGCCACCACCAAGGCGACCGATCTCCGGGCCGCCTTCGCCGCCGACGCGCAGCGCTTTTCCCGCTTCTCCGTCGCACTCGACGATCTGCTGATGGATTTTTCAAAGACGGCGGTGAATGACGAGATCCTGAAGCTGCTGGTCAAGCTCGCCGAAGAAGGCGGTGTCGAGAAGAAGCGCGATGAGATGTTCTCCGGCAAGGCGATCAACTTCACCGAGGAGCGCGCCGTCCTGCACACGGCCTTGCGCAACCGTTCGAACACGCCGGTCCTGGTCGACGGCAAGGACGTCATGCCCGATGTCAACGCGGTGCTCGCCGCCATGGGCAAGTTCGCCGACGAGATCCGCTCCGGCGCACTGAAGGGCGCGACCGGCAAGGCGATCACCGACGTCGTCAATATCGGCATCGGCGGTTCGGATCTCGGCCCCGTCATGGCGACGCTGGCGCTTGCCCCCTTCCATGACGGCCCGCGCGCCCACTTCGTATCCAATATCGACGGCGCCCATATTGCCGATATCCTGAAGCTGGTTCAGCCGGAAACGACGCTGTTCATCGTCGCCTCGAAGACCTTCACCACCGTCGAGACGATGACCAATGCGCAGACGGCGCGCAATTTCATCGCCAAGTCGCTCGGCGAAGCCGCCGTCCAGCATCACTTCGCCGCCGTCTCGACGGCGCTCGACAAGGTTGCCGCCTTCGGCATCGACAGCGCCCGCGTCTTCGGCTTCTGGGACTGGGTCGGCGGCCGCTACTCGATCTGGTCGGCAATCGGCCTGCCGCTGATGATCGCGATCGGCCCTGAAAATTTCGGCAAGTTCCTCGACGGCGCCCATGCCGTCGACAATCATTTCCGTCAGGCGCCGATTGCCGAAAATCTGCCGATGCTGCTCGGCCTGATCGGCTTCTACCACCGCAATGTGTTGGGTTATCCCACCCGCGCCATTCTGCCCTACGACCAGCGCCTGTCGCGCTTCCCGGCCTATCTGCAGCAGCTCGACATGGAATCGAACGGCAAGGGCGTCACCGTCGACGGCACGCCGGTCGAGGGCAATTCCGGCCCGGTCGTCTGGGGCGAACCGGGCACCAACGGCCAGCACGCCTTCTATCAGCTCATCCATCAAGGCACGAGCATCATCCCGGCCGAGTTCATGATCGCCGCCAATGCCTTCGAGCCGGAGCTCCGCCACCAACACCAGCTGCTGATCTCCAACGTTCTCGCCCAGTCGGAAGCGTTGATGAAGGGCCGCACCTTCGCGGAAGCCAAGAAGCAGCTGACCGACAAGGGCATGGACGACAAGAAGGCCGATTTCATCGCTCCGCACCGCGTCTTCCAGGGCAACCGGCCGTCGATCACCTTCGTCTACGACAAGCTGACCCCTTACGCGCTCGGCCGGCTGATCGCGCTTTACGAACATCGCGTCTTCGTCGAGGGCGTGCTCTTCCGCATCAACTCCTTCGACCAGTGGGGCGTCGAGCTCGGCAAGGAACTGGCGACGGGCCTGCTGCCTGTTGTCGAGGGCAAGGAGAGCGCGGCAGGCCATGATTCCTCGACGCAAGGGCTGGTCGCAGCGCTGGCGAAACTCGCAAAATAGCGATCGAGGGGCGGCGCGCCGCCGCCCCTTAGCTCTCGAGGCAGGGCAACTGTCCCTGCCCGATCTTCCGGCGGCCTGCCTGTGTCGATAGAGGGCGCTCCGGCAGGCTGCGACCGGCGCGCCATTGACCGGCCGACGCCGCGATCGGCGCAAAACATCATCATTGCCGAAACGAACTTCAACTCGTCTGGTGCGTCCCTGCCGCACCACGGGCTCGTCGTGCGGAACCGGATGAAACGTTCTTCTAATGCAAAATTGTAGAAGGAATTCTTCCATTCCGGCGGAATCGCCCTAGATTCAAGCAAATTCTGTGCAATGGGTATTTCCGACGACATGGCCTATCAAGCCCGGAACGACGCTCCGTTCCATTGTTCCCGCCGGCCTATACGGCGGCCCCTCGTCTGGATGGCCCGTTCGATGTCTGTGCCTGCCCTGCATCGCCCCCGTCACATTCAGACGGTTCTCCAGGACGCTCGTCACATCGCGTTTTCATGTTCTATCTCAACTGAAGGAAGCTTATGAGCCGTCTTATCGTCGTTTCCAATCGTGTTCCCGTGCCGAGCAAGGATGGCGGTGCTGCTGCCGGCGGCCTGGCCGTCGCGCTGCAGGCAGCCCTGCTGGAGCGTGGCGGCATCTGGATGGGGTGGTCGGGAGAGTCGAGCGGCGACAGGGAACCGGGCGCGCTGTCGCTGCAGCAGAAGGGCAACATCACCTTTGCCCTGACCGACCTCACCGACACCGACGTCGAGGAATATTATCGCGGCTTTGCAAACCGCGTTCTCTGGCCGATCTGCCACTACCGCCTGGATCTTGCCGAATACGGCCGGAAGGAAATGGCCGGCTATTTCCGCGTCAACCGCTTCTTCGCGCACCGGCTGGCGCCGTTGATCGAGCCGGACGACATTATCTGGGTTCATGATTACCACCTCATTCCGCTGGCCGCCGAATTGCGCCAGATGGGATTGAAGAATCGGATCGGCTTTTTCCTGCACATTCCCTGGCCGCCGGCCGATATTCTCGTCACCATGCCGGTCCACGAAGAGATCATGCGTGGGCTCTCGCATTACGATCTCGTCGGCTTCCAGACGGACTATGATCTCCAGAATTTCGCCGGTTATCTCAGAAGAGAGGGCATTGGCGACGACCTCGGCAACGGATTATTCGATTCGCATGGACGGATCTTCAAGGCCGGCGCCTATCCGATCGGCATCGAGACCGCGGCCTTCGCAGAATTCGCCGAGAAGGCGGCAAACAACGTGATGGTCCAGAAGACCCGACGCAGCATCGAAGGACGGGAGATGATCATCGGGGTCGATCGGCTCGATTATTCGAAGGGAATCATTCAGCGGCTGGAAGCCTTCGAGCGCTTCATCAGCAACAATCCGGCCTACCAGAACAAGGTGACCTTTCTGCAGGTCACGCCGAAATCCCGATCGGAAGTTCCCGAATACGAGCATATGCAGAAAATGGTCGCCGAACAGGCCGGCCGCGTCAACGGCGCCGTCGGAACGGTCGACTGGGTACCGATCCGCTATGTCAACCGATCGATCAGCCGCAACGTGCTCGCCGGGCTTTTCCGGCTGGCGACGATCGGGCTCGTCACCCCGTTGCGCGACGGCATGAATCTCGTCGCCAAGGAATATGTCGCCGCCCAGGATCCGGATCGCCCCGGTATCTTGGTGCTGTCACGCTTTGCCGGCGCCGCACGGGAGCTGAAGGGGGCGCTGTTGGTCAATCCCTACGATGTCGAAGGCACCGCCAATGCGATTGCCCGCGGGCTCGCAATGTCACTTGAGGAGCGCCGCGACCGCTGGAGCAGGATGATGGAACATCTGCTCTCGCACGACGTCTCGCTGTGGTGCAAAGATTTCCTGCGGGACCTGGTGGCTGTTCCGAGCTCCGACCGGAGCGGGGCGCAGGGATAGTCGTCGAAGGCGCGCGGGCGGGCCATGTTTCCTGGACGCAAGAGCTGGTTGCGGCGCTTGGCGAAGTAAGCGTTAAAAATGCCCCTCACCCTAACCCTCTCCCCGTAAACGGGGAGAGGGGACGTGCCCGACGAGACGTTGACGAGAGACAGAGAGGCTGCCGCATATCCCCTTCGCCCCGCAAGCGGGGAGAAGGTGCCGGCAGGCGGATGAGGGGCCGGAGCTCACGGCTGGGGCCGACGCTGGCCTGTTCCTAAAGTCCGATCTCATGCGCCCAGGGCGGATTGGCGCCGGCGCGGGAGACGGTGACGGCGGCGGCTTTGGCGCCGAGCGTCAGGGCATTGCGCACCGCCTGTTCGTCGAGCGAAGCGACCCGTGCCTTGGTCAGCAGGCCATCCCTCTTCAGCGACGCGAGCACGCCGGCGTCGAAGGTATCGCCGGCGCCGACCGTGTCGACGACGGCAACGCGCTCGCTCGGCACCGTCACCTTTCGGTCCCTGGTATAGCCGGAAGCGCCTTCGGCGCCCTTCGTGATGACGACGAGCTTGGCGCCTTGGGCGAGCCAGTGGGCGGCGAGCGTATCGTGGTCGCCCGAAAGACCGAACCAGTCGAGGTCCTCGTCGGAGAATTTGACGATGTCGGATTTGGCCGCCATGCGCTTGATGCGGGCCATATGCGCCGGCTTGTCCTTGATGAAGCCGGGGCGGATATTGGGATCGAGCGAGATGACGCGCTTTTCGGCTTCACGGTCGAGCAGCGCCTCGTAGGTTTCACCGCAGGGGCTCGGGATCAGGCTGATCGCACCGAAATGCAGCGCTTCGCAATCATCGCCGAGGACGGGCAGGTCGGCCTCGGTGATCATCCGGCCGGCCGTACCCTCGTCGTAGAAGGCATAGGTCGCCTGGCCGTTGACGAGCTTGACGAAGGCGATGGTCGAGGGGCGCGGGGTGATGGCGCAGGGGCTGTAATCGACATTGGCGGCCTTCAGCGTCGCAAGCAGGATTTCGCCCATCATGTCGTCGGCAATGCCGGTGAAGAAGGCGGTCGGGATGCCGAGGCGGCCGAGCGCGATCGCGGTGTTGAAGATCGCGCCGCCGGCATAGGGGGCAAAGCCCTTTTCGCCAAGGGTTGTGTCCCTCGGCAGCATGTCGATCAAGGCTTCGCCGCAGCACAAAATCATCGGATTCCTCCCAAAAGGACTTACGCGTTCTTCAATCGAATTAAGCGAGCTTTTGTCAAAAGGCTAGAGCGAAAGCTCACTGACGCCACCATTCCTTCCCGACCAGGCGAGCGGCGCATCGAGGAAGGCCTCGACTTCTCCGAGCGTCTTGCCATCGAACAGCTGCTGCGCCTTGGCGACGGCCAGGACATTGCGCCAGGTGGCGATATGATGCAGCTTCACCTTGCCCTCGGTAAAGCGCTGTTGGCCGAAAATGTCATAGAAGAACAGCGCGATGCCGTGATCAACGACGCCGCCGGCGGCGCGGACCGCGTCGATGAACTTGAACATGCTGCCGCCGGCCGTCGTCAGGTCCTCGATGACGAGCACGCGCGAGCCTTCCGGCATATTGCCTTCGATCTGGGCATTGCGGCCATGGCCCTTCGGCTGTTTGCGGACATAGATCATCGGCAGGCCGAGGCGGTCGGCGAGCAGGGCGGCGAACGGGATGCCGGCGGTCTCGCCGCCGGCGATGCAGTCGAACTGCTCGAAACCGGCATCGCGCAGGAGCGTGCTGGCGGCGAAATCCATGACCGTCGAACGGATGCGCGGATAGGAGAGCAGCTTGCGGCAATCGATATAGACCGGGCTCGCCATGCCGGAGGAGAGCTTGTAAGGCTGAGCGGCATTGAAATGCACCGCCTTGATCTCCCAGAGCATCTTGGCCACCAGTTCGGCCATCAGGGCGCGGTCGGGAAATGTGGTCTGGATCATGCGGCTCTCCTTCGGCTTTGCGTCTCCGGCAATAGCAGCAAGAGCCCTCGGTTTCCAGACGCAAGGCGCGCCTGACTGCAAGAGAAGGAACTTCGGCATGCAGATCATCCTCGTCCTTTCCCTGACGGCCGCCGCAATCGGCAGCGGCCTCATCGCCGGCATCTTCTTCGCCTTTTCGGCATTCATCATGACGGCCTTCGCGCGCCTGCCGGCGGAACAGGGCATCGCCGCGATGAACTCGATCAACATCACGATCATCCGCTCGCCGTTCATGGCGCTGTTCGCGCCGACGGCGATCCTCTGCCTCGTCATATCAGTGCTGGCGGTGATCAACTGGCGCGGCGGAGCATCCATGTTGATGCTGGCCGGCGCCGCCCTCTATCTCCTGGCTTCTTTCGTCTCGACCATCATCTTCAATGTGCCGATGAACGATGCGCTGGAGAAGGTGAGCGGCAGCGGGCCGCAAGCGGCCAAGCTCTGGGCGACCTATCTTAGGGACTGGACGTGGTGGAACCATGTGCGGACGCTTGCATCGCTTCTCACCTCGATCGCCTTTGTGCGGGCGCTGATGATGGTTTGAGAGGCAAGCGCCGATATCCGAGAGAGCCCGATCACCTGGGACCTTGCCGTTGTGCTGTGACGCGACCAGACGCCAGTCGCCGGGCGTGTCTGCGCATGGTCTGCGCCGGATAGATTGAGGAAACTCGGCCGCCGGCTGAGTCCGGGATCAAGACGCCGTGCGAGATGCCTCGAGGGGCACCGCCTGCAGGTGGCCGGCCAGCTCGACGCGATTGCGGCCGCCGCGTTTAGCGGCGTAAAGCGCCTTGTCGGCGGCGCTCAGCATGGCATCGAAATCGAGCGGCGTCGAGCGGCCGGGCGCCACCCCGACGCTGACCGTGCATTTCAGCACTTCGCCGTCGATCGGAATTTCGCGCGCCTCGAAGGCCCGGCGGATTCGCTCAGCCGTCAGTTCAGCCCGGCCGGGCATGATCTCCTTCAGCACCAGCGCAAATTCTTCGCCCCCGAGCCGGGCGGCGGTGTCGCCGGGGCGGCAATGGGCGGTCAGTTCGTCGGCGAAGACAGTGATCACGCGGTCGCCGGCGGCATGACCGTAACGGTCGTTGACGGATTTGAAATGGTCGATATCGAAGACGATGACGGCGGTGGTCGTTCCCATCGGGCGCGTGCCGTATTCGTCGAAGACGGCGCGTCGGTTGAGCAGCCCGGTCAGCGGATCAGTGATCGCCTCCAGACGATGGCGGGCGGCAAGCCGCCATTGATGCAGCGCCAGCGACAGCGCGCCGATCCCCGTCATGCCGGCGATGCAAATGGCGAGGCTCAGATCCTCGGCCCAGTTGCTAGGCGCCTTGCCGAGCACCAGCTTGCCGTCGGAAACGAGAACCGCGGCGCAGAGCAGGAAGGAGATCGCCGTCAGCGTATAGAGCGCGGCAATACCGAGGAGCGGCGCCGGCGCTTCGGCGCGAGCAAGCCAATATTGCCGGGCGGTGGCGAAGAGCAACAGGGCGATGGCGAGATTGTCGGCAATGAAGGCGAGGCCGTCATAGCCTGACAGCATCGGCAGGATCGAGGCGGCAATCGCCGCCAGAGCCCGGATCGCGATGGCGGCATTCGACACATGGCCAGTGAGGAACTGTTTCCCCGCGCCCCATATCGTGGCAAAGCCGGCATGGAACAGCACGAAGCTGCCAATAGCGAAGAGAGCTTCCGGTCGGTTGACGTAGGCGCTGTAGACAAAAATCCCGCTGACGACGAGGACGAGGCCGATGGTGGCGGTGAGCAGCACGGTTTCGGCCCGGCGCACCAGCCAGCTGCCCATCAAGGTCACGGCAAGACAGGCCGCGGAGACGCCGAGCGCCAGCAAGAGGGAGTTGTAGTCAAGCGTCATGCTTCTTCAGTCTCCGCAGCGGTTGTCGCGCCAGATGATCGGCAGACTGGGGTTCCGCGCGGAGAATGTCTTATGCATCCGTTAACAAATGATGCATCGCACAATGAAAATGCTATGCGCCTAACGCCGGGGCGCTCTTTAAATTGAATATTCGATTTAAAATTGAAAATGCCTCACGCCACCACCTGCCAATGCAAGGGGAACATCGGATCGAAAACCGTCACCGGACCGGCGCCAGTTTCTATCTTTGCGGGAAAAACGATCGGATCGCTCTGCTTTGACAGGGTGATCCGCTCCTCGTTCGGCGACAGACCGTACCAGGCCGGCCCATTCAGCGAAGCGAAGGCTTCCAACCTGTCGAGAGCGCCCTCCTCTTCGAAGACATGGGCGAGGCAGTTCATTGTATTGATCGAGGTATAGATGCCGGCGCAGCCGCAGGCGCATTCCTTCAGGGGATCGACATGCGGGGCGGAATCGGTGCCGAGGAAGAAGCAGGCGTCGCCGCTGACGGCGGCGGCGCGCAGCGCCAGCCGATGGTTTTCACGCTTGGCGACCGGCAGGCAGTAATAATGCGGGCGGATGCCGCCGACGAGGATGGCGTTGCGATTGATGATCAGATGGTGGGTGGTGATCGAGCCGGCGAGATTGCCCTTGGCGGCCTTGATGTAATCGATTCCATCCGATGTCGTCACATGCTCCATCGTCACCTTCAGTTCCGGCAGGCGCCGACGCAGCGGATCGAGCACGGTATCGATGAAGACGGCCTCGCGGTCGAAAATATCGACGTCAGGTGTCGTCACCTCGCCGTGGACGCAAAGCGGCAGGCCGATCTTCGCCATGCGCTCCAGCACCGGCATCGCCTTTTCCATGTCGCGCACGCCACCATGCGAATTGGTGGTGGCGCCGGCCGGATAGAGCTTGACGGCGGTGATGAGGCCGCTTTCCGCACCCGCCTCGACATCGTCAGGGCTGGTGTGCTCGGTGAGATAAAGCGTCATCAGCGGCTGGAAGCGATGGCCGTCCGGCAGGGCCTTGAGGATGCGCTCGCGATAGGTCGCCGCATCTGATGTGGTGACAACAGGCGGCACCAGATTAGGCATGATGATGGCGCGGGCGAAGGTGCGGCTCGTATCGGCGATCACGCCTTCCAGCATGGCGCCGTCGCGCAGATGCAGGTGCCAGTCGTCGGGACGGCGGATGGTGATCGATTGCATGGCAGGCCTCCGAAGCGATGCGTCTGCGGCCTCGATAGCACTAAAGTGCGGCGCATTGAAATCGATTCGTGCGCCGCGGCATTACGCCAGCGCGATCTCCAGCGTCACATCGGCCGGGCGGCGGTTTTCCAGGATCAGCCTTCCGTTCGGCAGGTCGTTGCCGTAGACCTTGGCGCTGGCGGCCTCCTCGTCGAGGTTGTAACCGCGCCAACGCGCCCAGAGCCGCTCCTCCAGCACCTCGATCGGCGGCGCCAGCATGATGGTGAAATCGAAGATGCCGTCGAGTTCGGCCCATTTGCCCTGCGTGAACAGCAGATAATTGCCTTCGACGATGATGAACCGGTCCTTGGGATCGATCGGCCGGGCCGAGGCGATGGCGAGTTCACGCGAGCGGTCGAAGACCGGCACCAGAACCTCCTGGTCGGCCGGCCTGACGGCGCGGACGATATCGAGGAAGCCGCGGACATCAAAGGTTTCCGGAATGCCCTTGCGGGCCAAAAGCCCGCGTTCGATCAGGATGGCATTGTCCATGTGGAAGCCGTCCATCGGCAGGACCGCAGAACTTTCGCCCCTGGCTTTCAGCGCCGCTGCCAGATTGTCGGCCATGGTCGATTTGCCCGAACCCGGCGGCCCGGCAATGCCGATCAGGTAACGTCTGGCATCGCCGGCGCGGCTAAGAACCTCGCCGGCGATTTCGTCGATACGTGCACTCATGCAGCAACGGGCTCCGTCGGCACCGCCTTGGCGCCCGTCATGAAAGCGACGGCGTCCGACATGGTGTATTCCTTCGGATTGATCACCGTCAGGCGCCGGCCGAGGCGGTGAATATGGATCCGGTCGGCCACTTCGAAGACATGTGGCATGTTGTGCGAGATCAGCACGATCGGCAGACCGCGGGCGCGCACATCGAGGATCAGCTCCAGCACCTTGCGGCTCTCCTTGACGCCGAGAGCCGCGGTCGGTTCATCCATGATGATAACCTTCGAGCCGAAGGCGGCGGCGCGGGCGACGGCGACACCCTGGCGCTGGCCGCCCGACAGCGTCTCCACCGCCTGGTTGATGTTCTGGATGGTCATCAGGCCGAGTTCGGAAAGCTTGTTGCGGGCCAGCTTTTCCATCGCCGGCCGATCGAGCATGCGGAACATCGAGCCGAGCGGGCCCTTCTTGCGGATCTCGCGGCCGAGGAACATGTTGTCGGCGATCGAGAGCGCCGGCGACAGGGCGAGGTTTTGATAGACGGTCTCGATGCCGGCCTCACGCGCTTCCATCGGCGAACGAAAATGCACCTGCCTGCCTTCGAGCGTGATCACTCCCTCATCGGGGGTGACGGCGCCTGAAATCGCCTTGATCAGCGAGGACTTGCCGGCGCCGTTATCGCCGATGACGGCAAGGATTTCACCCGGGTAAAGGTCGAAATCGGCATTGTCGAGGGCGGTCACGCGTCCATAGCGCTTGACGAGTCCGCGGGCAGTGAGAATGGGTTCGACAGCCATGATTACACCGAAACCTTTCTGATCCACTGATCGATGGCGACGGCGGCGATGATCAGCACGCCTGTCAGCAGGACTTTCCATTGCGGGTCGGCGCCGAGCATGTTGAGGCCCATCGACACGACGCCGACGATCATGGCGCCGAAGAGGGTGCCGAGAATGGAGCCGCGGCCGCCGAAGAGCGAGATGCCGCCGATCACGGTCGCGGTGATCGCCTGCAGGTTATAATCGGTGACTGCCGAGGACGGCGAGATCGAGCCATTGCGGCCGATCGAAACCCAGGCGGCGAAGGCGGCGATGACGCCCGATATGGTGTAGACGGTGAGCAGCACCCGCTTCGTCTGGATGCCGGAAAGCTTGGCCGCTTCCGGATCGTCGCCGACCGCATAGACATGCCGGCCCCAGGCGGTGTGATTGAGCACATACCAGAGCAGCAGGACGAGCAGCACCATGGCGATGACGCCGAGGGTGAGCACAGCGGTGCCGAGCCTGAAGCTTGCGGCGAAAAGATGCAGCAGCGGCGCCTGGGCGTCGACATCGGCGTCGCGGATCGTCTCATTGGCGGAATATATGAAGTTCGTCGCCATGACGATGTTCCAGGTGCCGAGCGTGACGATGAACGGCGGCAGCTTCATGAAGGCGACGAGGAAGCCGTTCAGCAAACCGCAGAGACCGCCGACCAGCAGGCCTCCGATGACCGCAATCGGCGTCGGTATGCCGTAGGTGATGGCGACATTGCCCATGACGACGGCCGAGATCACCATGATGACGCCGATCGAAAGATCGATGCCGGCCGTCAGGATGACCAGCGTCTGGGCGGCACCCAGAATGCCGACGATGGCGATCTGCTGCAGGATCAGTGTCAGGGTATAGGACGAAAAGAACCGTCCGCCGAGTGCTACCCCAAAGATGATGATCGCCAGCACCAGCACGATCAGCGGCACCGCGGCCGGCGTCGAGTGCAGAAAATGCTGCGCACGCTTGATCAGCGGGACGCCCTGGTGCTCGAAGGAGGCGACGTTCTTGTCGCTGCCGTCGAGGACGCGTTCGAATTCCTGTGCTCCGGTCATGGTTCCTCCTCCGCATCCGCGCGCCGAACCCGCGCGGAGGCCGCCACCCATTGTCATCCGTTCGTTGCTTAGCCGGCGGGGTGACGGCACATCGTCCGTCCAAAACGGCCGGGGATCAAGCCCCGGCCGCTTTCTCTTTCAATAGATCGGGCTTAGCCCCAGCACTTGTCCGTGCCTTCCTTGGTGTCGATCGACTTGACGCCGGAGACCGGCTTGTCGGTAACGAGCGAAACGCCGGTGTCGAAGAAGGACTTGCCTTCGGTCGGCTTCGGCTTCTCACCGCTATCGGCGAACTTCTTGATCGCCTCGATGCCGAGCGACGCCATCAGCAGCGGATATTGCTGCGAGGTGGCGCCGATGACGCCTTCCTTGACCGACTTGACACCCGGGCAGCCGCCGTCAACCGAGACGATCAGCACGTTCTTTTCCATGCCGACGGCCTTCAGCGCCTGATAGGCGCCGACAGCGGCCGGCTCGTTGATCGTGTGGATGACGTTGATGCTCGGATCCTTCTGCAGAAGGTTTTCCATGGCCTTGCGGCCGCCTTCCTCATTGCCGTTGGTCACGTCGTGGCCGACGATGCGCTTGTCGTCTTCGTCGCCGATCTTGTCCGGGTTCTTCGGGTCGATGCCGAAGCCCATCATGAAGCCCTGGTCGCGCAGGACGTCAACCGTCGGCTGCGACGGCGTGAGGTCGAGGAAGCCGACCTTGGCGTCCTTGGCCTTGTCGCCGAGCGTTTCCTTGGCCCACTGGCCGATCAGCTTGCCGGCGAGCAGGTTGTCGGTGGCGAAGGTGGCGTCGGCGGCATCGGCCGGCTCGAGCGGCGTGTCGAGCGCGATGACCAGCACGCCGGCATCACGCGCCTTCTTGACCGAAGAGACGATGCCCTTAGTGTCGGAGGCGGTCAGCAGAATGCCCTTGGCGCCGTCGGCGATGCAGCTTTCGATCGCCGCAACCTGGCTTTCGCTGTCACCGTCGACCTTGCCGGCATAGGACTTCAGCGAAACGCCGAGTTCCTTGGCCTTGGCCGTCGCACCTTCCTTCATCTTGACGAAGAAGGGATTGGTGTCGGTCTTGGTGATGAGGCAGGCGGAAACGTCGGCGGCCATGGCCGGCGCGGAAAAGGCGACGCCGAGTGCGAGCGCGCCGAAAGCGAGAACTGATTTCTTCATGAACTCCTCCCAGAGTTTGCCGGCGCCGCCCCTGCGGGCCGGAATTTTCGAGATGTGACACTTCGCTTCGGTCGCTTGTCGCTTCCGAAGCCGTCCGTGCCCTTGACGCTGGCAATTAAGAGCGAAAGAAATCGGCTTGTCAATAAATAAATCCAATTGAATTATTAATTCGATGTGGCATGCTCAATCGCATTAGGATGTACGGTACCGCGCCTTTTCAAATGCAGAGAATGGCCGCCGTACCGCTTTCAGCTGGTGCATAGTCCCCCTGGATAGCTTCCTCCCGGGGGAACCGTGCAAGAGGCCAACGCTCGGGAGGAGCGGCCATGTCATCTTTGGATGGGCCGGAACACACACCGGTCCCGCCGCCGATTCTCAATCCGGCAGGGGGCGCGAACCAGGTCAGGGTGCGCGCCTATAACGAACGGCTCGTGCTGTCGCTGGTGCGCCTCTACGGCGCGCTGTCGAAGGCCGATATCGCGCGCCGCAGCGGGCTGTCGGCGCAGACCGTCTCGGTCATCATGCGGGTGCTGGAGAAAGAAGGGCTGCTATCGCGCGGGGCACCGGTGCGCGGCCGGGTCGGCCAGCCATCGATCCCGATGCATCTCAATCCCGACGCCGTCTATTCCTTCGGACTCAAGATAGGCCGGCGCAGCGCCGATCTGGTGCTAATGGATTTCGTCGGCCGCATCCGCATGCAGCTGCACCAGACCTATGCCTATCCGCTGCCGTATGAAATCCTCGCCTTCGTCACCTCAGGGCTCGAGGAGATCGAGAGCAGGCTCGACGACAAACAGCGCGGCCGCATTGCCGGCCTCGGCATCGCCGCCCCCTTCGAGCTCTGGAACTGGGCGGAAGAGGTGGGCGCGCCGCCGGGCGCCATGGAGGTCTGGCGAGAGGTCGATCTGCAGGCCGATATCGCCGCGCGCGTCTCCCACCCCGTCTTCCTGCAGAACGATGCGACCAGCGCCTGCGGGGCCGAACTCGTCTTCGGGGTCGGCCCCTCCTATCCCGACTTCGTCTATTTCTTCATCGGCTCCTTCATCGGCGGCGGCATCGTGCTCAATTCGGCGATCTTTTCCGGCCGTACCGGCACGGCGGGCGCGATCGGGCCGCTGCCCGTGCGCGACAGGAACGGCGAAACCAAGCAGCTGCTCGAAATCGCCTCGATCTTCGTGCTAGAAAACATGCTGCGCGAGCGCGGCATCGATCCCGAGCCGCTCTGGTATTCGGCCGACGACTGGGTGGATTTCGGCGAGCCGATGGAGGCATGGATCCAGGATAGTGCCAAGGCGCTGGCCCAGGCGATCGTCGCCGCCGCCTCGATCGTCGATTTCAGCGCCGCCGTCATCGACGGCGGCTTTCCCCATTGGGTGCGCAGCCGCATGGTGCAGGCGACGATCGACGAGGCCGCCAAGCTCGACCTGCAGGGCGTCGTCATGCCCGAAATCATCGAGGGCGCGGTCGGCGCGCAGGCGCGCGCCATCGGCGGCGCCAGCCTGCCGATCTTTTCGCGTTACCTCACAGACCAGAACGTACTCTTCAAGGAGATAGACCATGCTGAAGGGACTTGATCCGCTTCTGAGCCCGGAATTGCTTTTCACGCTGCGCGCCATGGGCCACGGCGACGAAATCGCCATTGTCGACGGCAATTATCCCGGTGTCGAACATGCCCGCCGGCTGATCCGGCTCGACGGCCATCGCCTCATTCCGGTGCTCAACGCCGTGCTCAGCGTGCTGCCGATCGACGATTTCGTGCCGGAGGCAATCTTCCGCTCGACCGTCAAGGCCGAGCGCGACAAGCTCGATCCGGTGCATGAGGAAATGATCGACTGCTGTGCGCTGCACGAGCCGCACCGGCAGGTGGTGCCGCTCGTCGGCGCAGATTTCTACGGCCGGGTGCGGGCCGCCCACGCGGTGATCCAGACAAGCGAACCCCGGCTCTATGCCAACATCATTTTGCGCAAGGGGGTGATCTATCCGAAGGCGGGCGGCCAGGCCGAGGTCGATCCGTTCGTTTACTGATCGGGGAATTTCGCTCCTTTTTGCCCATAGGTCAAAGCTGCTGCAGATGGCACCGCGCGTAGAAAAACGCGCGGTGCCATCTGCGTGCGGCTGCCTTGTTGACCGCCCATATTAATGATGCATATCATCAATAACTAAGCTATAATGACGGCCGACATCATAGCTGGAAATGGCTGTCGAAAGGACCGTGACGTGCGGATCACCAAGGAAAAGAAGCAGGAAAACTACGATCGGATTGTTGCCACCGCGTCAGAGCTGTTTCGCGAACGTGGGTTCGATGGCGTGGGCGTGGCGGAATTGATGGAGCGCGCGGGGCTCACCCATGGCGGCTTCTACAATCACTTCCGCTCCAAGGAGGAGCTGATCGCGGAATCGACCGAGAATGGGTTGAGCGAGACCTTGCAGCGCTACGCCGGTCATGACGTCCTCGACGTTATGGAGCTTTATCTTGCACGCGAACACCGGGATGGACGCGGCCAGGGGTGCACGGCCGCGGCACTGAGTTGCGATGCCGCCCGACAGCCCGAGAAGACCAAGGCCGTTTTCGCTGCAGGAATAGAGAAGCTGGTGCGCGCGGTGGAGGGTGGCATTGCGCGACATCATGCGTCAAGCGCCGGCGGGCGGGCACAAGCCATCGCCATCCTCGCTCAGGCGGTTGGCGCCATCGTGCTTTCGAGGGCCTGCCCGGACGATTCCCCGCTGGCCGACGAACTGCTTGACGCTTGCCTGGCGGATTGCCGGGACGCCATTGAAAATCGGATGCGAGAGCGATAGGGCCACGCATCCGCCGGCGCGGCGCGTCAATTCGCGACCGCGATGACCACCTTGCCTTTGGCACGCCCGGTCTCGACGTAGGCCAGCGCATCTCCGGTCTGTTCAAACGGGAATACCTTGTCGACGACCGGCCGGATCAAGCCTTGCTCGATCAAGCGGGCAATCTCACCCAGCTGCCGCCCCTCCGCGCGCATGAACAGGAATGAATAAGCGACGCCGAGATGCTTGGCCTTTTTGCGAACTCCTCGGCTCAACAGCCACAGGACCAGCTTCAGGAACAGGTTGAGGCCGAGCTCCCTGGCGAATGCCGGTTCGGGCGGACCGGAGATGGAAATGAGCCGGCCACCCGGCTTCAGCACGCCCAGCGACTTTTCGAGCGTCTTCGGATCCTGGCTGTTCAGCACCAGATCGTAGCCCGACAAGATCTTTTCGAAGTCCTGCGTCTTGTAGTCGATGACCACATCCGCCCCGAGACTTCTCGCCAGCTCGGCATTTTTAGCGCTCGTCGTCGTCGCAACCGTCGCGCCGAGATGTTTGGCGAGCTGAATGGCGAACGTCCCGACACCGCCGGAGCCGGCCTGAATGAAGACCTTCTGGCCGGGCTTTATCTTACCTACCTCGACGAGCGCCTGCCAGGCGGTCAACCCGACGAGCGGGATGGACGCCGCTTGGCTCATGCTGAGGTTGCTCGGCTTCAGCGCCGCATCGGCTTCATCGATGGCAATGAATTCGGCGAATGTCCCGACCCGATGATCGCGAGGCCGTGCATAGACTTCGTCACCCACCTTGAACCGCCTCACCCTGGATCCGACTTTGACAACCGTTCCGGCGAGGTCATGCCCGAGGACGAAGGGCGGACGATAGGGAAGAATAAGCTTGAACTCCCCGTCCCGGACCTTGGAGTCGAGCTGGTTCACGGCGGTGGCCTGAATCCGCACGAGGACGTCATTGTCCAGCAATTCCGGTTCCGGCAGGTTGGCCAGACGCAGAGCGCCTTTCTTCTTGTACTTGTCAACGACGAATGCCTTCACGGGGCCTTCTCCTCTCGCGGCGTCAGGTGTCAAGGGAACGATAAAGCCACAGGCACAAATCGGCATGGACCCATGTGATCGAGGACGCCCTACCTCCGTCAGCGTTTTTAATGACGTTTATCATCATAGCTGATTAATGATACTCGTCATCAAACTTGTCAAGTCGATTTCTGAACCCGCGCCTGGTCCGATTTGCGGCAAAGCTATCCGTTATGCGCATAGAACCGCCTGCACCCCTCGTCAGGGCAACCCACCGTTAACCTTCGACGCGCACAAAGGTCTTTCGAACTTATCTGCGCGCTGGTCGGCGACCGCAAGCTGGGCTTTCAATGCCGCCCGAATGATTTGTGGCGGTCTTCGATTACCGCGGAGGACGATGCGGTCCTGCGAACTGGCCATGATGGCTCTTCACACAACAGGAGCGTTCATATGCCCCGCATCCGCCCGACCAGACCCCAGTTGGAGATATTGGGCTGGCTTGCGATCTTCCTGCTTCTCTTCAGCCTCTCCTGGCGCTTCCAGTGGCATGAGGAGCTGGATGAGTTTATCGAGCGGCATCACAACTATCCGCTCGACCACGCACTGCTTGCCCTGAATATCTCCGGGTTTTTGGGGCTCATCTATTCCGCGCTGAGGATCCGGGACCTTTCGAGGGAGGTTGATCGCAGGCTGCAGGCCGAAAAGCACGTCGACTGGATTGCCTGTCATGACACGCTGACCGAGCTGCCGAACCGCAGATTCCTGGATTCCATATGTGCGCAGGCAATGACCGATCAAAGGTCACAAGATACGTATGCGGTGTTCAGCATCGATCTCGACGGCTTCAAGAAGGTCAACGATCTCCTCGGCCACGATCACGGTGATGCGGTGCTGAAGACCGTTGCTCAGCGGCTCTCCTCGCTCTTTCCTCGGGAGGATGTTTTCCGCCTTGGCGGAGACGAGTTCGTCGTTCTCTCGCGGCGCATCGGAAATCCCGATCTTGTCGCTTTGGGGAACCGCATCGTCAGCGCAATCGGAAAGCCGTTCACATTCAATGGTGTCGCCGTCGACCTCGGCGCCAGCGTCGGCTTCGCACTTTATCCGGAGGATGGCGATGAGCTCGGTCAGGTCATCCGGCATTCGGACTGTGCGATGTATGTGGCGAAAAAGCAGGGGCGCAATCTGGTGAAGCCCTTCGTGCCATCGATGCAGGACGAGCTGGCGAAACGGGTCAGGATAGAAGGGGATCTCCGCGCAGCCATCCAGAAGGCTGAGATCATTCCCTATTATCAACCGCTCGTGGATCTGAAGGAAAACAAGATTATCGGCTTCGAGGCGCTGGCACGCTGGAAAACGGCGTCCGGCGAGTTCATCCCGCCGAACGAGTTTATTCCAGTGGCAGAGGAAGCCGGTCTGATCGTCGAATTGACGGACCAACTGCTTCGCCGCGCCTGCACCGATGCGCTTTCCTGGCCAAGCGAGCTTGTCCTGTCGTTCAACCTTTCACCGATTCAGCTGAGCGACCGGTTGCTGGGCCTCAGAATTCTCAAGATATTGGGCGATGTCGGCCTGCCCGCGCATAGGGTCGAGCTTGAGGTGACGGAGAGCGCCATCATCCAGGACGCCGTCACCGCACGCATTGTCCTCGACGATCTGGTGAATGCGGGGGTCGGAATTGCGCTCGATGATTTTGGGACAGGCTATTCCAGCCTCTCCCAGCTGTCCAACTACCGGTTCGACAAGATCAAAATCGACAGGAGTTTCGTCGCTTCGTTCGAGAGCAATGACAAGCAGGACAAGGTGATCAAGGCCATCATCGCCCTCGGCGCCGGCCTCGGCGTGACGATAACGGCCGAAGGCATCGAAGAGGAGAGCCAACTTCAGCGGCTTCAGGATCTGGGCTGCGACATCGGCCAGGGATATCTGCTGGGTAGACCCGCGCCGATCGAGGAGATCGCGGCGGATCAGGTCGGCAGCAGGATTCGGCAACGCCGCTGATGGGCTGCGTTCGTCTATCAGGTCGAGGGTGAGTTGCCGCTTCCCGTCGCCCCTGTGCAGTTGTGTAGGTGCCGGCACCTGCGCCCCGGAATGCCGTCACAATCGATTCCCCGCGCCCATTAGGGATCAACCGTCGATTTCGACTTCCGCTTCGCAGTTTACCGGCGCATTCAATGGGATGGCCATGCCGATGGACGAGCGGGCGTGCGCGCCGGCCTCGAGACCGTAGAGATCCAGTATCAGATCGGAATAGCCGTTTGTCACCAGCGGCGTCTCATTGAACCCTGGAGCGACATTCACCATCGCGAAAACGCGCAGCCAGGCCGTGACCCGATCGAGGTCTCCCACGGCGCGTTTGAGGCTTGCGAGATGGGCCAAGGCGACAAGCCGAGCCGATGCGTATCCCTGCTTCGGCGACACTTCGGCTCCGACCTTGCCCAGCGGTTTTGCCAATGTCCCATCCGAGTTGCAGGCGACATGACCTGAAATATAAGCGCGGGTGCCGCGCACCCGAACCCAGGCGAAGGGCAATTTCAGGCCGTCTCGAACCTTTAAGGGTTCGGGCAGTTCAAGACCCATTTCGGCTAAACGTTGTTCGATGATGGCCATGATGCACCTCCCATGTGGTTGGATCGCGCAAAAGCGGCCAGCGGTTTTGCGATATCGATATGCGAAAGAACGAACCTGAAGTGTGGCAACTCCAGGGATTGACGACGCGTTTAGGGCACAATGCCGTCGAGCTCCGGCATGAGAATGACGCTCTCGTTGGCCGCGGGATCGTTACGGGCACCGAGGAACTCGGCGTTTTCCGCGCTGCGATTGACGGCGACGTGCGGAACGCCGGCCGGAATGAACAGGTAGTCACCGGGGCGCACCGTTTCGCAGCATTCGAGCTCCGGCCCTGACCAGATCTCGATCTCCTGGCCGGCGGTCATGAGAAGGGCGGTCTCGTGTCCCTCGTGGCGATGGGCGCTGGTTCGCCTGCCTGCGGGCAGCGAAATCGTCCCGAGCCACAGCATGGCCGATCCGACGCTCTCTGCGGAGACGCCCGACCGGTAGACGGATCCTTGCTTGGCGATGTGGCTGTCGCTGCCGCTGACGACCTTTGCGGTTACTGCAGAAGGATTTTTCGGCTGGGCTGCTTCGTTCTTCATGGCTCTCACCATTGCGTGGCGCGATGAAAACAGACTCTGCGCGCTCAGCCGGCGCAAGTCCTGAAGCAATGCCGAAAAGTTCCGAAAAACGCCGAAATCGGCGTATCATGGCTGGCCATGAACACCCAGCACATTGCATTCGGCCGCTTCGAGTTCAGCGCCGAGAACGGAAGCCTGCTTTGTGACGATCGGCCTGTCGCCATCGGCGCCCGCGGTGCTTCGCTGCTTGCCGTTCTGCTTGCGGCGCAAGGGGGCGTGGTCTCAAAATCGGCACTGATGGATGCCGCTTGGCCCGGATTGGCCGTCGAGGAAAGTAATCTTTCCGTTCAGATTGCTGCCCTTCGCAAGCTGCTCGGCCCCGCATCGGACGGCACCGAATGGATCGCCACCGTCCCACGGGTCGGCTACAGGTTTTCAGGCCGGGTGGAGAGCGCAAGTGAAGGAATCGATAGCGAGTGGCATGCGCAAGCCAGATCCAAGCTGGGGATCGCAGTCCTGCCGTTCGAAAATCTGGGCGGCGATGCCGAGAAGCAATATCTGGCCGACGGGATCGCCGACGACCTGACCACAGCGCTCACTCGGTTCAGATGGCTGCGCGTCGCCTCACGCGGGGCAAGTTTCAAAGACAGGAACAGCTCCAGGGATCCGCGCGCCGTCGGGGTCGAACTCGGTGTCAATTTTCTGGTGGATGGGGCTATCCGGTATACCGGCGATCGGATCCGAATATCGGTGCACCTCGTCGACGCGGCCAAGGGCGCGACTGTCTGGTCCGAACACTACGATCTTCAGCTGGCCGAGATATTCGCGGTGCAAGACGCCATCGCCGAGCGGATCGCCGCGGCAGTCGAACCCGAGCTGCTGTTGCGCCACGGGCTGGCGGTCGCTCCCCACACCGGCAACATCACGGCCTGGGACCTTGTCCGGCAAGGCACATTCAATTTCCACAAGGTCTCACAGCCAACCCACCTTCTGGCAAGACGATTTTTCCGCGAGGCCGCCGAGATCGACCCCATGCTTCCGGAGGCGCAGATCTGGCGGGCTCGGGTCAACGCCGGCCTCATCGCCTATGGCTGGACGGAAGATCCTGCCGCGGATGGTCAGGAAGGGTTAACTGCCGCCCTGCGGGCGATCTATCTCGACGCGCGAAACCCGTACTCGCATTATGCGCTGGCGATCGTGTCGGCCTACACGGGCAGAGCCGAGCAGGCGATCCTCGCCGCGGAACGGTCGATCGAGCTCGGTTCGGGCTTCGCCCTCGGGCATCTCGTCCTCGGCATGGCCCGGCTCTTTTCGGGCGACGCGGCCGGCGCACGAAAGCCCTTGTCTCGCGGCCTCGAACTCAACCCGCACGATCCGCAGAATGGGGTGTGGTTCAGTCTGTTGATGCTTGCGCTGTTCTTTTCCAATGATGTAGAGGGCGCGCTCGACGTCGGGCATACGGCATTAAAGGCGCGACCCGACTGGCCGGCGCTCGTGCGCATTCAGGCCTGCTGCCACATGGCCGTGGGGAATATCGATCAGGCTCGCCGCCTCGCCGCGGCAGCCCACGGGCTTCCGGTAGCTGCCGGCGATGCGCTTGAACCGTTCAGAGAGGGCAATAAGGAATGGGCGACCCGCCTCAACGAGCTGTTGCAAGCAGCGGAACGATCAAGCGACTCTGAAGCGCGTTGATGGGCCGCGGCATGTCGGCTCTGATTGAGAGCCGACACCAACTTGCCGATTCAAGGGCATGTGTGCTCTGATGCAACAAGAGAAGTGTCCACAACATCCCGGGATTGGAATCGTCAGATCCCCCCGAGGGCCACGTACTTCAACTCCAGAAAGCCCTCAATCCCGTATTTCGATCCTTCGCGCCCGGTGCCGGACTGCTTGATGCCGCCAAACGGAGCCATTTCGTTGGCGATCATGCCAGTGTTGACGCCCACCATGCCAGCCTCAAGCGCTTCCGCGACACGCCAGATGCGGACCATGTCCTTTGCGTAAAAATAGGAGGCAAGGCCGAATTCGCTATCATTGGCCATGGCGATGACGTCGTCCTCGTCCTTGAAGGAAATGATCGGCGCCAGCGGCGCAAAGGTTTCCTCCTTTGCCACCTTCATTGCCTGCGTCACACCGGTGACGACCGTCGGCTCGAAGAACGTGCCCCCGAGCGCGCTACGTTTGCCGCCGGAAAGCACGACCCCGCCTCGTGCGACCACATCGGCGACATGCTCTTCCATTTTCGCCACAGCCTTCTCATCGATCAGCGGCCCCTGGCTGACGCCGGCTTCGGTACCGCGACCGAGCGAAAGTCCGGACACCTTGGCAAGAAGCTTTTCGGTGAAAGCCGCAGCGACGCTCTCCTGTACGTAGATGCGGTTGGCGCAGACGCAGGTCTGGCCGGCATTGCGGAACTTGGAGATCATCGCGCCTTCGACGGCGGCATCGAGATCGGCGTCGTCGAATACGATGAAAGGCGCGTTGCCCCCGAGTTCCAGCGACAGGCGCTTGATGCCGTCGGCCGCTTCCTTCATCAGCCAGCGGCCGACCCCCGTCGAACCGGTAAAGGTGATCTTGGCAATTTTCGGATTGTGGCAGAATTCAAGACCGATGGGCTTGGCCTCGCCTGTCACGACCGAGAACACGCCCTTAGGCACGCCGGCGCGCTCAGCCAGAAGGGCGAGCGCCAGCGCCGATAGCGGCGTCTGCGAAGCAGGCTTCAGGATCATGCTGCAGCCGGCAGCAAGGGCCGGGCCGGCCTTGCGGGTGATCATGCCGTTCGGAAAATTCCACGGCGTGATCGCCGCGCAGACGCCCACCGGTTGCTTCAGGACCATGATGCGCTGCCCGGCATTGGGACCGGGAATGATATCGCCGTCGATACGCTTTGCCTCCTCCGCGAACCATTCGAGATAGGCGGCATTGGAGACGACCTCACCCTTCGCCTCCGCCAGCGGCTTGCCCTGCTCGGTCGTCAGGATCAGCGCCAGATCGTCGGCATTTTCGATGATGAGATCGTGCCAGCGCTTGAGCACCTGCGCCCGTTCCTTGGCCGTGCGCCTTGCCCATAGCTTCTGGGCGGCCGCCGCGGCATCGATCGCCTCGGCGATAACCGCCCGGCCGAGATCCGGCACATTGGCAATCAGCGCCCCGTCGAAGGGATCGGTGACCGCAATCGACTTGCCGTCGGGTGCGGCGATCCATGCACCCTCGACGAAAGCCTTATCTACGAGAAGCGCGGGGTCCTTGAGGGTAAGCGTGCGACGGTCGGTCATGATGCATGATCTCCTATGATTGTCAGAAGGGCGGGAGCGGCCAGCGACAGGCCGGATAAGAAAAGCAGGCCGAAGGCCATGCGGCGAATAGACAGGGCAGACACGGGCGGCGGCCACCTTTTGGCAACCGAGGTCATGATCATTACGACAGGAATGCAGAGCAGCCCCCACCAGAAGTCGCTGTGCGGCACGTCGCCGGCAACCGCGACCATGGACAACCGAATGATGGCATTGACGGCAAAGACCGCGACCAGCGTTTCGCGGATGCTGACGGCCGGCAGCGGCTGCCGGTAGAGGTGATAAACCAGCGGCGGACCGGCGGTGGAAAACAGGCCGCCCATCAGGCCGGCAACCGCACCGAAAAACGCGAAGGATACCGTCGATGACCGCACCGCCAGCGGCTGGGGCTTCAGCGCAAGCTGCAGGCTGGAGGCAATGATGACGATGCCGAGCACAAGCTTCAACCAATCGATGGACGTCGAAACCATCAAGCCCAGCAGCCAGTATCCGGCAGCAAGGGCGGCAAGGCTGGAGATGACGACCGGCCAGAATTCCGCCCAGGCGATATCGCGCCAGCCGCGTGCCAGGACCTGCGCCGCATTGACGAGCACCATGCAGCCGACGAGCACCGCGGCCTCCGGCAGCGGCATCAGCCCGGACAGCCCGATGCCGCCCATCATGATCAGACCGAAGGCAAAACCCGTCAGGGTCTGCATGTAGGCGGCAAGGCCCGCAAGCCCCAGAAGCCCTGCAAGACCGGCGAAACTCACAGTCACAGGCCTCGAAGACCGGAAAACAGCGCTTCATCGGCGCAACCGGCGCGATAGAAGACGGGCGGCTGCCCCAGTGGCGCGGCGATTTGCACCTTCCCGCCGCCGGCAAAGGTTTCGCCGGTCCAGGCGTGAACCCACCGCTCGCCCTGCGGCAGATAGACGACACGATCTGCCTGCGCCGCCTCCCAGATCGGCGCAACCAGTATGTCTGGGCCGTAGAGGTAGCTGTCCTGGATCGCGTAGGTCTCGCGATCGTCCTGGTAATGCAGGAAGAGCGGCCGCTGTACTGGCAGCCCCCGCGCAACCGCTTCACCGGACAGGGATTTGAGATAGGGAGCAAGGTGCTTGTAGATCCGCGTCATCCGGGCGAAATGCGACAGCACCTGCGGATCCTGATCGATCTGGACGTTTTCGCGCGGACGATTTCCCTCGTGGCTGCGCATCACGGGCGTGAATGCAGCCATCTCGGCCCAGCGCATCAAAAGCTCCGGCGTGCGGACATTGCCGAAGAGACTGGTGTAGCCGCCGATGTCGGAGTGGTGGTAGGCATTGCCGAGCAGGCCGGAGGACAGTGCCGCACAGATAACCGTGACCAACCCGTCATGACGGGAGAAATCGACCGACTGGTCGCCGCCCCACAGCAACGGGCAATGTTTCTGGACGCCGGTGAAGCCGGCGCGCATGAAGAACAGCGCCTCGCCGGTCTGGCTGCGGCTGGCAACCGCCTTGGCGTTGACCTCGGCCCAGAGCGTCGGCCACTGATTGTGCATCAGCTTGGCATCGATGCCGTTTGAGAGGTGGACATCGATCGGCAGATATTCGCCGAAATCGGCCATCCAGCCGGAGAGGCCGTAGTCGAGCATCTTCTTGCCGATGATGTCCTCGGCAAACCATTCCGCCGCGGCCGGATCGGTGAAATCCACGACGCCGCAATCGAACTCGCCGAAATCAACGAGTGCGGTCGTGCCGGCTGCATCCGTAGCAAAATAGCCGGCTTTTTCGGCGATCTCGAACAAGGGTCCATCGACACAGAGATAAGGGTTGACGTAGCCCAGGAACCGGATGCCGTCATCCTTGAGTTCGGCGATCCTCCGGCGCAGGTCCGGATAACGCTCCTCGTTGACTTGCCAGTCCCAGAAAAGACGCGCGCCGAACGAGGTTTTACGCAGGCCGACCCAGTCCTCGCACCACAGAGCGGACACCTCGACACCCGCGTCGCGCATCGACTGCAGGCGCCGGAAAGAATTTTCCCCGTCCTTCAGACCGATGATCGCGCCGTTATACACCCATTCGGGAAGCGGCGGTTGGCGGCCGAAGCGGTCCGACAGCAGCTCGACCAGTTCGACGAATGTCGGAGCGGCAAAGAACTCGATCCGCTCCGGGATCGCCCAGACCTCGATCTCGTGAAAGGCCTTGCGGCGGAAATCGAAGACGGAATAGGCTGACGTCTCCACATGCATGGCGTAAAGCGCCGAGGAAACATAGGTCGGCTGCGGGTAGTTGGTGTTGAAATAGTCACCGCCTGCCCTGTCCTTGACGTTCGATTTGAACGTGATCTCGCTGGTCTGGTCACGGCCAACGCCGGGCTCGGACGTCCAGAGTGGAAAGCGGCGGCCGCGCATATCGAAATAGGACATCTGCTCGCCCCCGCCCCAGACATGTTCATCGTGATCGGCGGGAATTCGGATCCAGAGGCGATTGATGAGGGGATCGGACGCTTCAAATTCGATCGCTCCGTTCTCGATCGTCAACACCAGCCGTGGCTTCTGGCCCGACCGTTCCGATAGGGCGATCCGGTTTCCGTCGATCTCGGCATGCGCCAGTCTGCCGCGCTCAATGACATAGTCCTCGATCTCGAAGTTGCCGCGATACATATCCATGCGCTCCTCGCCGATGCCGGCAAAGATGCAAGGCGCACTCGTGCTGTGATCGAGGATCGTCCGGCCATTGATGGACACGGTAAATCCGGTTTCCGTCTTTTCGAGTTTCATCGCCATGTCTTTCAGATCTTGCATCGTCTTGGTCGGTTGTCGGTCAGTTCTGGGTCAGGCCGGCATCGACGACGAAATTGGCGCCCGTACAGCCGCCGCTTTCGTCGGAGCCGAGAAACAGCGCCATGCGCGCCACATGGCTTGCATCCAGCCTGAATTTCAGCGCCTGCAGTTCGATGAACTGCTGGTTCTGCTCCGGCGAGGTCCACAGCTTCAGCTGCCGCTCGGTGACAACAGCGCCGGGCACGATGCAATTGACGCGGATTCCGGAAGGGCCGAGTTCGCGGGCAAGCGTCTTTGTCATGCCGTTGATCGCGGCCTTCGCTGTCGTATAGCCGACCATGCCCGGACGCCCGCGCATCCAGGAAATCGAGCCGAGCATGATGATCGATCCCGCCCCCTTTTCCGCCATGCGCGAGCTGACCGCCTGGGTGGCGAAGAACTGGTGATCGAGATTGAGCGACAGCGCCCTGCGCCAGCTATCCGGCTCGACATCGCTCATCGCATGACGATCATCCTTGCCGGCATTGTTGACCAGGGTAGCAATGCCGCCACACGCCTGCTCGATCTCGGCGATGGCAACCCGCAGTGCCGCGATATCGGTGATATCGCATAGGGAAAAGGCAGCACCTGTTTCGGCGGCGAGCTTTGTCCCTTCGACCGCGTCGATATCGATGAAGGAGACTTTTGCGCCCTGCGCCGCAAAAGCCCTGACCATTTCCGCGCCGATCCCCGACGCGCCGCCGGTGATCAGCACCGCGCGGCCTTCAAGCGATGCATAGCGAACGGTGTCATAGGTGGATGGCATGGATCAGACTTCCGGGTTGAAGAGAGGTTTTTGCAGCCCGGCCACATCGGTGCGCATGGCAAAGAGGCCGCCGGACAGCGGGAATGCTTCAAGCTCCGCCTCGGAGCGGCCGACGCTGGCGCTGGTGCAAAAGAGCGTGCGCATGTCCGCACCGCCGAAACTGACCATTGTCGGGCATCTGACGGGAACAGGATATTCGGCCAGCAGCGCGCCGTCCGGGCTGTAGCGCTGCACCCGGCCACCCTCGAACAGGGCCGTCCAATAGCAGCCATCGAGGTCGACAGCGCCGCCATCCGGGCGGCCCTTGTCCGTTTCGCCGCCGAACCGGGCAAAGACCCGCCGGTTGGATGCGGTGCCGGTTTGCGGTGCGTAGTCATAGGCGTAGAGCGTGTAGCGCAGTGTATCGGCGTGATAAAGCCGGCGTCCGTCCGGTGAGAAAGCGACGCCGTTCGAGGTCAGGAGACCATCGGCCAGTCGCGCCAATCCGTTACGGTCGTACCGGTAAAGTTCGGCAATTCCCTTTTCGCGGCTTTCATCCACCGTTCCGGCAACGAACCGGCCTACTGGATCGACCATGCCGTCATTGAAGCGGCTGATCGTCTGGTCCTCCGGATTGTCGGCGAGCTTGCGAACCGGCCTGCCGTCCGCATCGATCCGCCAGATCCCCGACCTCAATCCCGCGACGAAACTGCCCCCTGCGGCGAGGCCGATGCAGCCGACTTCTTCCGCGAGCTCGAGCGTCGTCAAGCTGTGCGCCTGCGGGTCGAAACGATGGATGCGGCCGCGCTTGATATCGACGAAATAGAGCAGCTGCTCGGCAACCGACCACAAAGGGCATTCGCCGAGCGACGTTTTTGCATCGAGAACGAGGTCGAAGCCTGTGCGCACGAAACGATCCTCAATAGGCAGCGGCTGGTGCCGCGACAGGAGCCGCCTGCCCTTTCAGGCTGCCTAGCCAGTCATTGGCGCGGCCGGTCATCATCGCGATGTCGGAAGCAATTGCCGCAAAGTCGTAGCCGTAGCCGAGGAAGCGCTTCACCATATCGGGATTGGGGCCGACGATGCCGACCGGTTTGCCGGCGGCTTGGGCGTCCTTGGCCGCCTTCTCGATCAGCTTCTGGACCTCCGGATGGGCGATATTGCCGATATGGCCCATGGCGGCCGAAAGATCGCCCGGACCAACGAACAGCGCGTCGATACCATCGACGGCGGAGATCTGCGGCAGCCGCTCGATCGCCTCCGGAGTTTCGAGCTGTACGATGGTGCAGACTTCGCCATTCGCCCGCTTCAGATAGTCCGGGATCGTGCCGAATTTCGAGCCACGATGAACGGCAGCGACGCCGCGAATGCCCTGTGGCGGATAGCGGGTGTAGGACGCCGCCGCGCGGGCCTCCTCGGCGGTCTGCACGAAGGGCAGCATGACCGTGCGCGCGCCGGCATCGAGCACGCGCTTGACCAGCACCTGATCGTTCCAGGCAAGGCGCACCACGGCCTCGGCCGGCGTGCAGCCGATGGCGCGCAGGATGCCCGCCACGTCCGAAACCTCGACCGGCACATGCTCCATATCGACGACGAGAAAGTCGAAGCCGGCATAGCCGAGCGCCTCGGCCGTTGCCGGAGCCGCGGCCATCAGCCATGTGCCGAGCGGTGCTGCCCGATCCTTTTCGGCAAGCCAAGCCTTGAAATGATTGGTCAGGCTCATCGTCGTCTCCTCAATAGATCGCCGGATCGGGCACCACGGCCGTTCCGCTTAAGAAATCGAAATCACAGCCCTGATCGGCCTGGCTGACATGCTGCTGGTAAAGGGCTGCGAAGGACCGCTGGTAGAGCGGCGGGGCTGGTCTCCACGCCGCGCGGCGGCGGACGATTTCCGCCTCATCGACCCGCATGTTGATGGTCCCGGCGATTACGTCGAGTTCGACGAGGTCGCCGGTCTCCAGGAGCGCCAGCGGTCCGCCGACGGCGGCCTCGGGAGAGACGTGCAGGATGCAGGTGCCGTAGTGCGTACCGCTCATCCGGCCGTCGCTGATGCGCACCATGTCGCGCACACCCTGCTTCAGTAGCTTCTTGGGGATCGGCAGATTGCCCCATTCCGGCATGCCCGGTGCACCCACCGGGCCGGCATTGCGCAGCACGATCACTGTATCCTCAGTGATATCGAGATCGGGATCGTCGAGTGTCGTGTTCATGACGCCCGGATTGTCGAAGACGATAGCTGGGCCGACATGCTTCAGGAATTTCGGGCTGGCCGCGGAAGACTTCATGACGGCGCCGTTCGGGGCCAGATTGCCGCGCAGAACTTCCAGCGTCTTGCCGCGCGATAGTGGCACCACCGGATTGTCCCCGCCACGAATGACGTCATCGTTCCAGCAGTCCGCCCCGGCAATATTGTCGCCGAGCGTTTGGCCATTGACCGTCGGTCGCGTCAGATCGAGGTGATGCGAAAACTTGTTGAGAAGCGCCAGAAGACCGCCGGCGAAATAGAAATCCTCCATCAGGTATTCGCCCGATGGAAAGACGTTGACCGCCACCGGCACCTTGCCGGCCATCGCCGCCATGTCGTCGATCGATAGATCGACACCGGCACGGCGCGCCATGGCGACCAGATGGACGGCCGCATTGGTGGAGCCGCCGAGCGCCATATAGGCAACCAAGCCGTTGAGAAAGCTCGCCCTATCCAGGATATCGGAGGGTTTCAGATCTTCCCAGACCATCTCGACGATCCGGACACCACAGGCCGACGCCATGCGCGGATGACCGGAATCGGTGGCGGGGATGGAAGAGGCGCCCGGCAGCGTCAGCCCCATGGCGTCGACGATCGATGTCATCGTCGAGGCGGTGCCGATGGTGTTGCAGGTGCCGGCCGAGCGCGTCATACGGCTTTCGAGCTCGATCCAGTCCGACTGGGTGATATTGCCGGCGCGCAGTTCGTCCCAATATTTCTTGGTATGTGTGCCGGCGCCCGTCTTCATGCCACGCCATTGCCCATTCGACATCGGACCTGCCGGGCAGTAGATCGCCGGAATATCCATCGAAATCGCGCCCATCAGCAGGGCCGGGGTAGACTTGTCGCAGCCGCCCAGCAGCACGGCACCATCGACCGGATGCGAGCGCAGCAGTTCCTCGCATTCCATGGCGAGAAAATTGCGGTAGAGCATGGTGGTCGGCTTCACCATGACCTCTCCGACCGAGAGCGCCGGCATTTCGACCGGATAGCCGCCCGCCTGCCAGACGCCGCGCTTCACCGCCTCGGCACGATCGCGCAAATGTGCATGGCAGGGGCTCATCTCGCTCCAGGTGTTGATGATGCCGATTACCGGCCGCCCCATGAACTCGTCGCGGCGCATGCCCATCTGCTGCGTGCGCTGCCGGTGGGCAAAACCGCGCATATCGTCCGAGGCGAACCAGCGCTGGCTGCGCAGTTCCGAAAGATCGCGTCTCTTCTTCACCTCGTTCATCCCTTGATGCCCCCCGCCGTCAGGCCGGAGACGACGCGCTCCTGGAAGATGACGATGAGGATGGCGACCGGCACGATGCCGGCGACCAGCGCTGCCGAGATCACCGGCCAGGGAAAGGCGAATTCGCCCTGATAAAGCTGGATGCCGACCGGCAGCGTGCGCAATGACGGGTTGGAGTTGAAGGACAAGGCCAGCAGGAATTCATCCCAGGCATTGACGAAGGCGAGGATGCCGGCAGTGAAGACACCAGGCGCGCAAAGCGGCACCACGACCTTGAACAGCGCGCCCATGCGCGTGCAGCCGTCGATCATCGCGGCATTTTCCAGATCGCGGGGAATGCCTTCGAAGAAGGAGACCAGCATCAGCGTGCAGACCGGCAGGCTCAGCACCGTGTAGGGTAGGATCAGCGCCGTCCAGCTGTTGAGCAGATTGAGCGCCCGCATGATTTCGAACAACGGCACCAGCAGCGTCACCAGTGGGAATGTCGAGACGGCGATGATCAGCGACAGGATCAGCCCGCGATAGCTCAGATTGAGCCGTGCGAGCGCATAGGCCGCCAGCACCGCGACGAACAGCGTCAGCGCGCTCGACAGCAGCGCCACCATGAAGCTGTTGAACAGGAAGATGTGCAGCGGCTGGTCGGAGAAGGCCTGCACATAGTTCTGAACGGTCGGCGCATGCGGGATCCAGGTAATGGGCTTTGCCGTCAGCTCGGCTTCGGTCTTCAGCGATGTGAACAGGATCCAGAGCGCCGGGAACATGCCGTTCACCAGAAGGATGCCGGCAGCGATGACACGCAGCGGCCTGCCGGACAGGAAGGACGCCGAACCGGGGGCTGTCGTCGTACTCATGAATGTTACTCCTTGGTCCGGATCATGCGGAGATAGACGGCCGTCACGCACATCGACAGCGCGAACATCACGACGGCGAGCGCCGATCCATAGCCGAGATCGAGGAAGGACACGGTGTTCTGGTGGATGTACATGGCAAGCGTCGCGGTGGATGTGCCCGGCCCGCCGCCCGTCATCATGTAGGGGATGTCGAAGGTCTGCAGCGCGGTGATGGTGCGGAAGATCAGCGCCACGACGATCGAAGGCTTCAGAAGCGGCAGGGTAATTTCGAAGAACTGGCGTAGCCGTCCAGCGCCGTCCACGTCCGCCGCCTCGTAAAGCGAGCGCGGAATGGTCTGCAGACCGGCCAGGATGATCAGCGCCATGAAGGACGACGTCTTCCAGATGATCGTCAGGCAGATGGCGGCGAAAGCCCAGTCCGGCGAGTTGAACCAGATGATCCCCTCGAACCCGAGGCGGTTCAGCACATCGTTGACGACGCCATATTCCGAGTGGAAAAACCACGCAAAGATCAAACCGGCAAAGGAAAGCGGCAACGCCCAGGGAATAAGCAGCGACAGCCGGACGGGCCACTGCGTCCGGAAGGGGAGGTTGGCGAGCAACGCAAGTGCAAGCCCCAGCAAAAGCGCGCCCGGCACGGTGATCAGTGTGATCAGGATCGTATTCCAGGTGGTTTCCCAGAATACCGGATCGTCGATCATCAGGCGGTAGTTTTCCAGCCCGGCGAATTCCGCCGGCAGGCCCGAGGTGAGCGATAGGTTGAGGAAGCTCGTATAGATGAGCCGACAGACCGGATAGACGATGATCAATGCCAGAAGAAGGCCGGCCGGCGCGAGGAGCAAAACGGCAAGGGCACGGTCGCTGAGATCGAGCCACCGAGTCCAGACCGCCGGCTGATGCTCGCGCGTATCCGTCGCCTTGAGTGTGGTTGTCGTCGCCATGGTCTCGTTCCGAAACGTTGAGAGGTTTGAAGGGCAAGGCCGATGCCTCGTCCGTTGCAACCGGATGCTGCTCGTCCGCCTTGAGGAGGTTTCCCCTCCCCGGAGGAAAGGGAGGGGATTGCGCAAGGAGTTACGGGCTCCTCACCGCAGAATGCGTTTCAAGCGTGCGCCGATCTGATCGGCACCGTCTTCCGGCGTGGTCACGCCGGCGAGAACGGCGTTGACCGTGGTGCGGATGACTTCACTTACTTCGTTGTAGCGCGGCGTCACCGGGCGCGGCTTGGCGGTCTCGACCACCTGCAGCGCATCGGCAAACCACGGCGCACTCTTCGTCACCTCGGCGTCCTGGTAGAGACCAGCATAGGTCGGCAGCAGCGAGCCGTTGATTGCCATGAACTTCGAAACTTCTTCAGATGACAGGTACTCGACCAGCTTCTTCGCTTCGTCCTGATGCTGCGAATAGGCGGAAACGCCCCATTCCCAGCCGCCGAGGCAGGTTGCCTGCTCGCCGCCGGTCATGGCCGGCAGACGGGCAACGCCGACCTTGCCGGCAACCGCGGAGTCCTTGCCCTGCGCCTGCGCCCAGGCATAGGACCAGTTGACGGCGAAGATGACGTTGCCAGCCTGGAATTCCTTCCGCGTGTCGTCGGTGCCGACTTCGGCAATGTTCTTCTTGGCAACGCCCTCGTCGGCAAAAGCCTTCCAGAGACTGAGCGATTTGATGGCCGCGTCGCGATCGAAGGTCAGGCGACCGTTATCGGTCAGCGTCTTGCCCTGACTCCAGTACGGCAGCAGGAAGGTGCAGACCGCGCCTTCGATCGCCTTGCCCTGGAAGGACAGACCCTGGAGATCGGCATTACCTTCGCCTTCGGCGATCTTCTTGGCGGCGACTTTCAGCTCATCCCAGGTCTTGGGCGGCTCGATGCCGTATTTTTCCAGAAGGTCCTTGCGATAGTAGAGGAACTGCGAATCCGCGAAGGCCGGCAGCGCGATCACCTTGCCATCGACGGTGTTGGCGCCCGCATAGGCCGGCAGATAGGAGGACATGTCCTTGCCGGGGAAATCGCTGGTCCAACCGGCAGCTGCAAATTGCGCCGGGCGGATGACGTCGAGGATCAGAACGTCGAGAGAGGTGTCCTTGGCCGACATCACGGTGTTCAGATACTGCGCCTGGGCTTCGGACGTGTTGCCGCCGGTCTCGATCTTGACCTTCACATCCGGATTGGCGGCTTCATATTTGTCGAGCGCCTTGCGCCAGACGTCCGGCTGGTGCTGGCTGGAGATGTAGATGTTCAGCGCCGTCTCCGCCGAAGCCGGCATCGCGACGGCCAGCATGGCACCGCAGAACAATGCACCGGTTAATTTCGAAAAAGTCATGATTTCCTCCCGTTTGATGTTTGGTCGCGCGATGTTGGCATCCTCCCCCGCGCAGGGTCGTCAATGGACGGCGCGTTCCGTCGCGGCGTCAAAAAGATGGATTTTCGCGGGATCGACGCCGATCTTCAGCGTTTCGCCGGCCTTGACCCGCGTCTCCGGCGGCATCCGGGCCGTCAGGGTTTCGTTGCCGACGGCGAAGTGGACGAGCGTATCGGAGCCGAGCGGCTCGACGACCTGAACGTGACAGCTCAGGGCGACCTCCGACGCGTTTGCCGTGAAATGCTCCGGACGGATCCCGACGACGAATTCGCGGCCATCGACCGCGGGGACCTGGATTGCCGACAGCGGCAGGCGGTCTCCGTTGGCAAACACCAGATGGCCGCCATCGGCCCTTGCCTTGGCAAAATTCATCGCGGGCGATCCGACAAAGCCGCCGACAAAGACGCTGGCCGGGCGGTTGTAGACCTCGTCCGGCGTTCCGACCTGCTCGATCTCGCCGCCGCGCAGGATGACGATCCGGTCGGCCAGCGTCATCGCCTCGACCTGGTCATGGGTGACGTAGATGATTGTCGTGCCGATTGCCTGATGCAGCTTCTTGATTTCGGTGCGGACCTGGCCGCGCAATTTTGCATCCAGATTGGACAGCGGCTCGTCGAAGAGAAAGACCTGCGGACGGCGGACGATGGCGCGGCCCATGGCGACGCGCTGGCGCTGGCCGCCGGACAACTGGCCAGGCCGGCGATCGAGCAGATGGGAAATGCCGAGCATGTTGGCGGCCTCATCGACCCGCACCGCAGCTTCTCCGGCGCTGATCCCGCGCACCTTCAGGCTGAAACCCATATTCTCCCGAACCGTCTTGTGCGGATAGAGCGCGTAGTCCTGAAAGACCATGGCGATATCCCGTTCACGCGGCGCCAGCCGGTTGACCACACGGTCGCCGATCCTGACCTCGCCGCCGTTGATCGCCTCCAGCCCGGCAACCATGCGCAGGGTCGTGGATTTGCCGCAGCCCGACGGACCAACGAAGACCACGAACTCACCGTCGGCAATCTCAAGATCGATACCCTTGACGATCCGAAGGGCACCATAACTCTTGTCCAGCGCCCGCAGGCTCACTCCCGCCATTCAAACCTCCCGGAGACGGAACCGTGTCCCGTGCCCATCTTCATTTCCCGCAGCAATAATAGCGCTACGATTTTCTTTTGCAAGCCTCCCCGTTGAAAATTGCCGCGGGTGAATTCGGACAAGCCAGACCCGGCAGAGAAAATTTGCCGACTTATTGAGTTTTATCAGGGAAATGGGCGCAATTCCCGTCAATGGGAATTGTTCAACGCAAGCCTATGGGTTATCATGCAATGAAATAATAGCGCTACTATACCGACGGGATAAATGGTGGATAATCAACGCTCCGCGAAGCCGACCCGAAAACGCCGCAAGATGCAGCGGGTGACGATGATGGATGTCGCGGCTCGGGCCGAGGTCTCGCCGTCGACCGTCTCGCTCTATCTGCGCAAACCGGACGCCGTATCGGCGTCGGCCAGCGAGGCGATCGCAAAATCGATCGAGGCTCTCAACTATGTCCCGAACCTGATGGCGGGAGGGCTCGCCGCCGCCTCTTCGCGCGCCGTCAGCATCATCGTGCCATCGGTGCGCAATGCCTTCTTTGCCGAAACAGTTGCAACCATGCAGGCCGAACTGGGCAAGGAGCGGCTGCAGGTGCTGCTCGGCCACACCGAATACAGCGAACGCGAGGAGGAGAACCTCGTACGAATGGCCTTGTCCTGGGCGCCGGCGGCGATCGTGCTGACGGGGCTTAGCCACAGCAATGCGACCAGGAGGCTCCTGCGCGAAAGCAGTGTGCCGGTGGTCGAAATCTGGGAACTCGGCTCAGAGCCTATCGAGATGGCCGTCGGTTTCCACCACCAACAGGTCGGCCACTCGATGGCCGCACACCTTGTTCAACGAAATCGCCGCAATCTCGTCTTTCTCGGCGCCCGACTGCAGGAAGACAAAAGAGCGGCGCACCGCGCCGAGGGATTTGTAGAGGAAGCCCGCAAAACCTCGGGTGCTACCGTCGAAATCATCCAGCATCCGGCACCGTCGAGCGCCGAAGTAGGCGCCATGCTGCTTGGCGAAACCATGCGGAAATTTCCACAGGTGGATGGCATTGCCTGCTCCAACGATCATATGGCGCTCGGCGTAATCTTCGAATGCCAGCGGCTCGGAATCAACATCCCCGGACAGCTTTCGGTGATCGGCTTCGGCGATCTCAGCTTCAGCGCCGCCTCAAATCCCTCGCTCACCACCATCCGTCCGCCGGGAGATCTGATCGGCACGGAGGCTGCGCGCCTGATCCTTGAGCGCATAGCCGATGGTGGCGAAAGAAAGCCTACGGTAATCGATACTCGTTTCACGCTGCTTCATCGGCAAAGCAGTTGAGGAATACAATCTGCCGCACGCGCAACCCCGCTTCGAAAATTGATCTACGAAACAGGAAACGGATAAAGGCGCCGTTCCTTCCTTCGACAGGCAAGGGCTGCTACCAGAGACACTGGCGCCGGAAACCGGGCCGATAGAGAACCGCCGCGCGAGATCGCGCCGACGAGACCGGAGACACCGACATATGACCACGGCCTGCGAAGTCAGCTGGTTTTCCGCTCTGTGCGACGACGACTACGAATTCCTCGGCTTTCCCGATCCACGGCTGCTATCGAGTTTCGAACACTGTCGGGATATCGTCCTGCAGGCCGAAAGCGGCGGCTTCGACAATATTCTGCTTCCGTCCGGCTATGCGCTCGGCATTGATACGACAGCCTTTGCTTCGGCGATGGCGACGCTCACGCGCCGGATCAAACTCCTGATGGCAGTTCGCATTGGCGAAAACTGGCCGGCGCAGTTGGCCCGCCAGATCGCCACCATCGACCGCATCGCCCATGGCCGCCTCTCGGTCAACATCATCTCCAGCGAGATGCCCGGAGAAACCCTTGCGAGCGGCCCGCGCTACGCCCGCACCATCGAGGCCATGTCGATCCTGCGCACGCTGCTTGATGGAAAGCCGCTCGATCACGACGGCACCTTCTGGAAGCTGAAGGTCGATCCGCCGCGGATCGCTCCGCTGTCGGGACGCTGCCCGCAATTCTATTTCGGCGGTCTATCCGAGGATGCTCGCGAAGCAGCGGCAGAAGGTGCCGACATCTATCTGATGTGGCCGGACCGGATGGAGGCCGTCCGTGAGACGATCGCCGATCTTCGCAGCCGGGCACAGGCGCGTGGCCGCGCGCTCCGCTTCGGCTACCGCGTGCATGTCGTCGTCCGCGAAACCGAATCTGAGGCACGACTTGCCGCCGACCGGCTGCTGTCGAAACTGGATGACGCCATGGGTGCAGCCATCCGGGCGAAATCGCTCGACAGCCAGTCCGTCGGCGTCAGGCGCCAAACCGAACTGCGCGACCAGGCCGGCAACGAGGGTTATGTCGAGGACAACCTCTGGACAGGTATCGGCCGCGCCCGCTCCGGCTGCGGTGCTGCAATCGTCGGCGATCCCGACCAGGTTCTGGCCAAACTGCAGGCGTATCGCGCGGAGGGAATCGAAGCTTTCATTCTTTCGGGCTACCCGCACACCACCGAGGCCGATCTTTTCGCACGTCTTGTTTTGCCACGGCTGGATCATGGGCCGCTTTGACGAGACCTATCGAAACCTTCTCGCCTTGGTGGGAGGCGAATCGAAGATGTGATGCGGCGCGCTTTGGAATAAGACGCAGCCTACCCCGGTCTAAATCTCCCCCGCCGACGGCCCCCAGACATCCGTCAGGGCAAAGCCGCCGGGATGCGGGTCGAAAGGATCGAGCGCCACCTGGGTAAGGCCGAAGGTGAAGCCGCGGCCGGTGATGGTAGGAATGACGGCGGGGCGGCCGGCGACCTCGGTCACCGCCTGCAGGCCGATCGCGAACTGCGAGCCGATGATCGATTTCGAGGTGAAGACGTCGCCGACGTTCGCCCTGCCGCGGGCATGGAGTGCGGCGAGATTGGCGGAATTGCCGGTGCCGCAGGGCGAACGGTCGGCCCGCCCAGGCCACATGGTGGTGCAGGTGCGCACCGTGCCGTCGGCCTCGGTATCGCGGAACATCACATAGGCGACGCCTGAGATTGCCGGGATTTCCGGATGGACGACCTTGATGTCGCGGTTGATCAGATCCTTGAGAATCATGCCGGCCTGGACGAGGCCGGCGGCATTGGCCTTCTCGATCGTCAGATTGATCTGGCCGACATCGACCAGCGCATAGAAGATGCCGCCATAACAGAGATCGGCTTTGATCCTGCCCCAATGCGGTGTGTCGATCTCGACGTCGAGTTCATGGACGAAGGAGGGCACCATGGTGAGCTTGACCTTCTCGCAGCGCCCGTCGCGGCAGGTCGCCGTCGCCTTGACGAGGCCGGCGGCGGTTTCGAGCGTCACGATCGTCTCCGGCTCCGTCATCTCGACGATGCCGGATTCGAGCAGCGCCGTGGTCACGCAGATCGAGTTCGAGCCGGAGCTCGCATGCGCCTGGTCGGGCTGCAGGATGATGAAGGCAGCGTCCGCTTCCGGATGCCTTGCCGGCAGCAGCAGATTGACCGAGCCGATCGGGGCGCCGCGCGGCTCCAGGCAGAGGAAGCGGCGCAGCTCGTCGCCCTTCGGATCGGTATTCAGCCAATGCAGCTGAGCGGCGATGGTATCGCCCGGGATCTTCGGTACACCGCCGATCGCGACACGGCCGATCTCGCCTTCGGCGTGGACATCCAGCAGCTGGATTGTGCGCTTCCATCTCATATCGAAAACTCCGGTTCCGAGGTAACGGTTCTCATTCAGTATCGGTCGATGCGGAACGGGGTCGGGTCGACCGGCGGCTCAATGCCCGTCACCATATCGCCGATCAGCCGCGCTGTCGTCGCCGCATAGGTCAGGCCGAGATGGCCGTGGCCGGTCGCATAGAAGATCCCCGGCATTTTCGACGAGGGTGAAATGATCGGGATCGTATCGGGTAGCGCCGGGCGATGGCCCATCCAATCCGTCGCCTCCTCGAGTTTCAGGCCGGGCAGCGCGCGCCGGGCGTGGCGCACCAGCACGCGCGGGCGGCGGAAATCGGGCGCGGCATCGAGACCAGCGAGTTCGACATTGCCGCCGACGCGGATGCCACCCGCCGTCGGCGTCACCATGAAGGCGCGCGCCGGCCAGATCACCGAATAGCGCATGGAGATGCCCGGCTTCATGATCTGCGTGTGATAGCCGCGCTCGGTTTCCAGTGGGATCGGCTCGCCGAGCTTTTCGGCCAGAAATCGGGTGTGGACGCCGGCGGCAAGCACGACGGAATCGGCCTCGAGGCGGCCATCATCCAGGAGGACGATGACGGCGCCATCACCCTTGCGCTCGATGTTCCTGACGGCGCCGGAGACGAAGGCCGCGCCAGCCGCTTTGGCCGCCTCGGCCAGTTTGACCACCAGTCGATAGGGATCGCGGATCGACTTGTTGTCGGGCAGCAGCACCGCCTTGGCGATGGCAGGCGAAAGGGCCGGCTCATAATATTGGATGGCGCCGTTGCTCAAGACTTCGAATTCGAGGCCGTAGCGCTGCATCATGGCGAGGTGGCCGCGGTCGGCGGCAAATTCCGCTTCCGTCTCGTAGATCGCCAGACACCCCTCCTCCGTCATCAGCTCGGAGGCGCCGATCGCCTGCAGCATCTGCCTGAAATCGCCGAGCGCGCGCTGCGACAAGCTCATGCCGGCATCTTCGATTTCCCTGAGGCGTGACGGGCGGCCGGAGGCAAGGAAGCGCAGGAACCAGGGCAGCATCTTTACCGCATAGGAGGGCCGCAGCCAGACCGGGCCTTCGGGATCGAGCAGCCAGCCGGGCATTTTCTTCCAGGTCGAAGGGCCGGACCCGGCGGCAAAATCGAGGGCGATGCTCGCCATATTGCCGAAGGAAGTGCCGCGTCCCGGCTCGCCTTTGTCGACCAGCGTCACTTGAAGCCCACGTCGCTGCAAGTCGAAAGCAATGGAGGCGCCGATCACCCCCGCGCCGACGACAACAACCTTCTTCTTCGTCTCTTCAGCCATGCCATCAACCCAACCGCACGGCAGACAAGTCCGCCGCTTCGTCAATCTGATATATCAGAACGACGGTGATTGCCTATGAAATTTTTACTGAGTGGCGGGCAGGCCGGCGCCGACGCTGTCGCCGACCGAACCGACGGTGTTGTCCATCGACTGGCCGAGCCGCTTCAGCTGGGCGTCGTAATTGCGCCGGGTGCGCGGATCGAAGATGGCGATCGGCGTGCTGACGGCGACGCCGACTGCGCTTCCTGCGGTCTGGGCAGCCCCCATCGCCACCGCGCCGACGGCCTCGCCGAGACCAACATTGGAATCCGTGATTGTCTGGCCGGCGATCAGGCGGTCGCCGATCAGCTTTACCACTTCGGGGCTTTCGGCGAATTTGCCGTGGTTCAGCCGGTCGCCGCCCTTGAGCTTGGTGAGATCGAGCACGGTGATGCCGGCCGCTTCGAGCTTGCTGCGATAGGGCTCGGCCGAGGGGTCGATCTGGCCGAGGCGATCAATGTTGCCGGAAATGCGCCGCGACAAGGCGAGCGCCCGGTCGTCCTGCGAGACGAAGATGGTGAAATGCGGCCTGTCCTTGCCGAGGCTTGCGAACTGGCGGCCGAAGACGTCGACATCGAGATCCGGCGAGGCGAGGATGACATTGTTGATCCTGCCGGCGACCTCGCCGTTGCGGATTGCCATTTGCCTGAGCGCTTCGACGGTGAGCCAGGTGCCCATCGAATGCGCCATGATGGTGATGTCGCTGACGGCGGGATTGGCAGCGGTGCGCGTCAGCAGCTCCTCCAGCGCATCGCGGGAATAATTGGTGCTTTCCTTGTCGTAATTGTAATCGAAGATGCTGGCGCGCGACGGCCAGGTAAAGACGACGGGCACGACGTCGGCATGTGAATCACGGACGATCTGGGCGAAGCGGTAGACGGCGTCCTCATAACGATTGTTGAAACCGTGCACGAAGACCAGCACCCGGCGGCTTTTCGGCATATGGGTCTTCAGCCAGGTCTCGCCCGCCCGCTCGCCTTCGAGCGGATCGACGGACACGGTGACGAAATCGCGTAAGGGGTCGGCCGGCAGACGCTTCGGCCATTGCACCTGGCCGATCTTGCGATTGGCATCCGGCGGGATAGAGACTTCGACGGCGTTGACGGTGAGCCCAGTGCCGCGTTCGCCAGAGAAAAGCACAGCGGGATTGTCGTCGGCAGCCCGCGTCGTCGCCACCAGCAGATCGACCGTCGAAGTGCCGGGCGGCACGGTGCCGGCGGCTTGCATGACACCAACCGGCCTGCCGCCGCAGCCGGCGAGCATAAGCGCTGCAACCAGAAGACCTGTCAGGGCCGCATAGGGGGCGCGCCATTTGCCGATCATGACCAAACTCCAACCGGTGCGCGCACCGGACAGGGGGCGCCCGTTCAAATAGTCCGACGACGCTTGCCGAGTCAAACCGCGGTGAAGAACCTGGTGGGAAAAAGAAAAGAGCCTGGCGCGGGAGGAGGTGCGCCAGGCTCTTGATCCTGACTGACAACTGGGAGGAGGAGTGTTGTCAGTCCGATGTAAGAGCGCTGGGAGGAGGAGTGCGCTGCTTACGGAGATATATGTACCCCACGTAATTGATCGGGAATAGCGAAAATACCGCAATGCAGCAATGCGCTGAATGCAAGGCTTGCCCTCAAATCGCCAAGTCAACGCCTCATTTTGCGGCATGTTTGACCAAGTGGTCAAATTCTGATGAAAAATGAGGCCGCGCTGAGCGCCGACGGCTCGCCCAGCCCAAGCACCTTCCCAACCCCCCACAATGGGAGGGACTAAGCCGCAGCACCTGGGGGCGACCAAAGAACAGTCTTCCCGGCTGTTCCCGTTCTACGGATTGGCATGAGCGACGTAATGGAAGCGGTGCGGCGTCCCGCCCCCTCCCCCATGTGGGGATGGGTCTTGATGGGAACTGCCATCGGCTGCAGTCGCCCCTCACGCCGCCTTGAATGCCTTCCGGCCTTCGGCGTCGAGCGCCGAGAACTCCTCGTCCGAGAGGCTGATACCGACAGCCGCAACGTTTTCCTCCAGGTGCTTGACCTTGGACGTGCCGGGGATCGGCAGCATCACCGGGCTGCGCTTCAGCACCCAGGCGAGCGCGATCTGGCTCGGCGCGGCATTATGCTTCCTGGCGATCGTATCGAGCAGCGAACCTGATTTGGCGAGATCGCCGGCGGCGAGCGGATACCAAGGGATGAAGCCGATATTGTGCTTGGCGCAATAATCGAGCACATCCTCGCTGGTGCGATCGACGAGATTGTAGCGGTTCTGGACGGTGGCGACCTTGAAGTGCTTCGAGGCTGCCTCGATATCGGCGACGGAGACTTCGCTCAAGCCGGCATGGCGGATGAGGCCGGCGTCGAGCAACGACCTGATCGCATCGAACTGTTCCCTGGCCGGCACTTTCGGATCGATACGGTGAAGCTGCCAGAGATCGATCCGCTCGAGCCCGAGATTGCGCAGGCTCTTGTGCGCCTGCTGGATCAGATATTCGGGACGGCCGACCGGCAGCCAGATGTCGGGACCGTGGCGGGTGAGCCCGCCCTTGGTGGCGACGACGGACTTGCTGCCATAGGGATGCAGCGCCTCCTTGATCAGCCATTCGGAAACGTCGGGACCGTAGGAATCGGCTGTGTCGATGAAATTGACGCCAAGCTCCGGCAGGCGCTTCAGCGTGCGGATCGATTCAGCGTGATCTTCGGGCTCGCCCCAGATGCCCTTGCCGGTGACGCGCATGGCGCCGAAACCGAGGCGGTTGACCTCGATCTCGCCGCCGATCTTGAAGGTGCCTGACTTGGCTGCGTTGTGACTGGCCATGATCTTTCCTCTCTTGGTCAATGAAATTTTTTGGAGTCTGCGGGACGGCGGAACCCTGCCGGCCAGCGGCTGAAAGCGGCTTTCGAAGCGCGACTGCCCGCCCTGTCCTTGGCGCTGGCAAGGTGGTGGTGAGCAATGCGGGCGCTGCAACGCTTGAAATATAGGATGGTGCTACAGGGATAACAGGGATGGCGCCGGAAACATGGCGTCAAAGCGACGCCGGAGCGGATGACGGCGGCTCTTGCGTCGGCGCCTGCTGTTCAGGCGCCCGTTTCGCCGGAAAAGGCGGCGACGTCGATTTCGGCGTCGCTGCCGCGGTATCGCAGGCGCTCGCGGGAAAGCTCCAGCGGCTTGCGGCGGGAAATCCGGTAGACAGAGGCCGGCGGCAGATTGCGCACCGTACCGCCGATTCGCACGGCCTTCAGGCCGAGGCGGTCGAGGATCGGCCGCGGCACCGGACAGCGCGGGCCATAGGTGAACTGATAGACCGCCCCGCCCGGCCGCATATAGGTGAAGACGCCGGCAAGGATCGAGGCGATCTTGCGCGGCGACATCGACAGAAGCGGCAGACCGCTGATGACGGCGCCGACCGGTTCGTCCTCGAAAATATCGGCCTGGGCAAGATGGGCGGCATCCATCTGCAATACGCGCGCCGCCGGGAAACGCGCCTGCAGCGCATCGATAAATTCAGGCCCATACTCGATCAGTGTGAGATCCGCCTCGCTGACGCCGCGGGCGAGCAGCGCCCGGGTGAACACGCCGGTGCCCGGGCCGAGCTCGATGATCGGCCCATCGAGCGCCGCAATTTCGCTGGTCATGATTCTGGCCAGGGAATCGCCCGACGGCGCGATGGCCGCCACCCGAAGCGGGTTGCTGACCCAGGAGCGGAAAAAATGCAGGAAATCGGAGCATGCAGCCTTTGCGGTCATGACTGTTCCACCTGTCTGAAATTCAATTGAGTATCAATGCGACCATCGCGGCCAGCATGGCAATTCCAAGGCAGAGACGTCAATCGCCTGTGTGAGCCGGGGTTGCGACGAATTTTTTAATCGGCATCCGGCCTGTTTCCGCACCCGCGGCTACCTGGCGGGCGCTCGCGCAAGGGGTGGCGCCGCTTCGGCCACCGTCCACATGGAAGGGGCGGCCCGGAAGCCGCCCCCCAGCTCGATCGCGAGGCCTCAATAGTTGCAGCTGGAGCTGCTTGTCGGATTGAAGCCGAGCTTGCAATCCATGTTCAGCGGCTTTTTCGGGTTCATCATATAGGGTGAAGCCATGGTACCAGGGCCGCGCTCGCTGATCGAACCGGTGGTACGCCTGTCGTGCTGCACCTGGTTTTCTTCCCGGACAACCGGCTGCTTAACCGCGCCCTGCTCCGTTGCACTCGACTGGAGGGGAGCCGCTTCGGCCGAGAACGAGGAAAGGCCGAGCATTGCGCCGAAGGCCGTGGCCGCCAGGCCGCTTTTGAATGTCGTGATCATGATCGTCTCCTTGGGAGGATTTAAGGGAATTGACGCCGAGGAGTTGGGAAGCGGATCTGTCACATACTACCGCACTGCAACAGGGGTCACGAACATGTGAGCGGCGCCCCGAGCGAGAAAGAGGCGGCTTGCCGCCGCCTCTTCCTTTGCCGGCTCAATAGCCGTTATCGCAGGGCATGCTGCCGGGACCGATCGATCCCGAAAACGTAGGGTTGCACATTGTCGGAGCCGCCGGCCTGTTGACCGGCTGGCGGATGATCGAGCCGGTCGTGCCGGCTTCGACGCCGAAGGCGGCCAGCGGATACCAATAACCATCGGAATGGCGGCGGGTGCCTGGACGTTCCGTGGCAAAGCCCCGATAGCCGTGCCATGTGCCGGCATGTGCCTTATATTGCACTGCTTTTCCCTCCGAGACGATGGCCGGCCGAAGCGTGGGAACGGGTGCGGCCTCAGCCGGAACGACCGTCGCCAGGGCGACAAGCGTGCCGAGGGCGGTATTCAAAGGGACAAGACTGAATATCTTCATGATAAACCCTCCTTCGTGGATTTACCCTGCGAAAATGCCTTTGCGCCCGGCGGAGTTCCGCGATCACGCGCGACTTCCAAAACTCGTGATTGCAGGCGATCAGGCGTGACCTTATCGCGAAAAATTGTGAAAAGTCGCAATCAGGCGAACGCGCTGACAGCGCTGGCCAGGAAATATGAATTCTCTGTTCTCAGTTCGCGTATAATGTGCGGTAGCCTTGGCCGGAGAGGCAGGCGACATATTGCCGATGGGCGGCGGCGCGCGCAGTCGTTTCCGCTTCCAACGCATCGGCCTGGGCATATCCCGTCAGCTGCGCGCGTAGCTCATACTGGCGCTTCGCCTCGTCATACATCGCATTGCCATCGGTCACGCAGATGCCGTGTGCAACGGCCGGCGGGTTGACCGGCACGCCGACGGCGAGCAGCACCGGGTCGTTGGCATGATCGACGCAGCCGGAAAGAACCGCCATCATCGCCACCGCGCCCAGACCCCGAAAAATTCCCATCGCCATGCATTCCTCCGGCCGAAAGCGCGTCAAACATCGTCACGCTCGCGGATACACCAGCAAGGTTGCGCGAAACTAGGCGGCCACGAGATCGTGGCTTGATCTAGCGGGAGGAATTCCCTGCCAGAATCTACATCGCACTGCTGAATCCCGAAATTGGTTGCGGTATTGAAATCATTGCCCCTTCCCTCGCCCGAGCGCTCACGAGGCGCGGCGAATTTCGGGATCCCGAAGTGGCGGTTTTTCTTCCTGCCGACCCGCCCGCGTTCGTCGGCTGCAAGCTTGCGGTCTATCTCCGACCACCTCCGGCACCTCTCCGCCGTGCATCGCCGCCAATCATGCGTGGGCGGCGCGCCTTCATGGTCACCGACAAACGTCAGCGTGAAGATATTCGGATGCGCGACACCGCTGCCCGCCCGGCCGCAGCGAACCTTGACGAGACCCTTATAGTCCAGTTCGTCGAGGGCATCGGCCACATATTCGCCGGTGACGCCGTAGGAGACGAACTGCGGGTGGGTCACGACAAGCCTGCCATTTGCCAGGGCGGCGTGCGCGGTGTGCTCGACGATGATGCGGAAGAAGGCGCGGCTGGCATTGGCGCTCAGTGAGGTGAACGCCGGTGATTCCAGCAGTTGGATCGTCAACCATTGCCAGCGAAGCCTGCCGTCGTCGCTGCCGCTTGGCGGCGCCGTATGTTTGCGCCACGAGTGACCGCGTCTTGCCGGCACTGGTGCGGCTCTTGTCACGAGGGCCGAATTCCGCCATCAGACCCTCGCCTTGGCTGTCGGCACGTCCGTGCGGGGGGCGACAGAGGAACTCGTTTTTTCACGCCTGCGGAGTGAACGACCGACGCAAGCGGCGACATCGCTACTCGTCACAATATTCTTCGACATTCAACATTCCATGGTTGCAACGGCGAGCAATCTAGCGTAAGAACATTCCGTGAACTAGGAAAATAGTCTTACATGTTTTGATGTCCTGATCCCATCAGACGGTGACAGGCAATCGCACACGGTTGGAGGCCAGGATGCGAACGTTCGGCATGAGGAAGAAGGGCGCGATGGTCTATGGCCAGCGGCTACTGGCACTGGGTTCGATCTTGCTGGGAAGCACCGCCCAGGCTTTTGCCTGCGATCAGCCGGTTGTGATTTCCAACTGGTCGTTCTGTGCGACCGGCAATGTCAGCGCCGAGGGCGGCGCCGCTGATTGGAAAGTCGTTCCTGCGTGGACTCGCGAGAAAGCCATAAGCGCGTATTTCGGAAATGACCCGCGGCTCTTGGCAAACCACGGACTTTGCAACGCCAAATTCCATCGGGTCGTCCTCTGCCAGCCGGGATGGCAAACGGGCAACCCGGATGAGTGCTCATATCTGGTTTGCAGCGGCTATTACTCATCCTTGTTCGGGAAGGAAGAAAGGGAAGCCTATGAGAGAGACTTCCCGGCCAAGCAATAGTTTTTCGCTTCGCTGCCCTGGGGCACGAATTGGAGCGACGGTTGCGGCAAACTTTTCAGGGGGACGTCCAGGACACCGGCCGTTTGCTGTTGGGCGAGACAGGGCGGAAGTCAGCCAACCAGCGCATCATCTGGACCGTCATTTCCAAGCGACCATCGGTGGAGATCAGCCAGCCGAGTGATTGAATTCTTCGTCATCTAATTGGGGGGAGACTTGAAGAACATTGTAGGAAATTTTGGCGTCTCGATCTTTGGGATCGCGACATTTTTACTGACCGTCATCGTGGTTGTAGCAGGTAACCAATTTACCGATTTCAACTTTTTCACATTGAGCTTCTTTGTTGTCGTTCCAGCGGGCGCTCTCCTCTGTGGTGCTGCTGCCGCGAGCGGCTACTATTTTGGTTCGCTGTTGTTTCATACGCGGCCAACCGTGCTGATCCTAATACAGATACTTGTCGTTGCCGCCATCGCCCAGTTCGCGATCTATTATGGCGAATACAGTTTGTTGGATTTAGGGAACGGGCGTATGGCGTCCGATGTCGTTAGCTTCAGCGAATACCTCGATATCTATCTCAGCCACACGAGTTTGCGGGTTGGCCGAGCAGCAACGAATACTGGCGATATCGGCGACTACGGTCGCATCTTGGCATTCATTCAATTCCTTGGTTTTGTGGTGGGCGGGGTGTTCGTCTGGCTCATGCTGCGGGTCTATCCAGTATGCGAAAAGTGCGGTCGATATCTCCGGACCTTGGCCAAGAAGCAGCAGATTTTCTCCACGCAGGAGGACTTCACTCGCTACTACGACAACCTTTTTGAGGTGCCGGTGGACGGTCCTCACTTCGCGCAGTTGATGAAATGGCAGCCGGGCAAGGGCGAGAAAATCGTTAAGGGAACGATTCAGACTCAAACGACTCTGCGGGGCTGCCCGAACTGCCGCAGTCAGCGCATCTCCCAGGAGGTGAAGGTTTGTGGTGACAAGGAATTTCGTGATGTTCCTCAGTTAACCAGGCATATCCGCGTTCCAGACGGGATCGACCTTAAACCAGTCGTGAGGGCCGTTTGATGACACGGCGTAGGACGGTGGTGGTCTAGCGACGACCGAGACCGAGGAGTTGTGCTAGTTCCACGATCTCGGCAATGCGACGCCCATGCCGTCCAGCAGCCGCCAGAGCGGTTGACGTCCTTCTTGGCCCTGCTGAGGATGACAGTCGTGATCTCATCCGAGATCGGATAGCGGCTCTCAGACGCAGCCTCGACGCTCTTGGGCAGTTCCAGCTTGCTGAACGGGTTGGTGAAGCGGGCTTCGTCCTCGGTGATGTAACAGGAAAAAGGCTTCGCCTGACCAGGTGGTGCGATCAACTCGCTCTTACCGATGAACGGCTTCAGTTCAGGCGGAACCCCTGCGCCGGTAGCTCTTGAACGTATCGCAAGACTATCCCCATTGCGTACCCTTCCATGTACACGAATGTGTACCCGAGGCCGCTCTAATGGATTGAGAACGTTGATGTTTCTCGACAACTTGGGAGAAAATGGCGCACCCGAAGAGATTCGAACTCCTGACCCCCAGATTCGTAGTCTGGTGCTCTATCCAGCTGAGCTACGGGTGCGTGGCAGAAGCGGCGGTACCGCTTGCGTGGGCGATCCTCTAAAGGGTCCTTTCGGACAATGCAAGAGCATTTCTGAAAAAATCGCGTCTTTGCCTGTTTGCAGCCGCGGCGGGCGAAATTCCCTCACTTCTCGCTGTGCGTCCGGTTGCGGTAATCGTCCAGCGAGACCGGGCGATCGGGGATTTCGATGCGGAACTGGGTGCCGACCGTTGGTTTTTCCACAAGCGCGATGGTGCCGCCATGGGCGAGCACCAGTTCGCGGGCAATGGTGAGACCGAGGCCGGTGCCGCCGGAACGGGCCGAACCGCGGAAAGCGGCAAACAGGTTCTGGCGGGCCTTCAGCGGCATGCCGGGACCGGTATCGTCCACGGTGATGCTGACGACGCTACCGACGCGCTGGGCGGAGACGGTGATGCGGCGAATGGCGCCGGGGCCGCCCTCGCCCGGCGCGGTCAGCGCCTGCAGGGCGTTGCGGCAGAGGTTGTGAATGATCCGGAAAAGCTGTTCGCCATCGGCATCGACCTCGAGATCGGCAGCGAACTGCTCGATGAATTCGATGCCGCTGTGCGGATCGATCGCCAGCATGTCCCTGACGTCCTGGGTCAGCTCCAGCAGCCGGACATGGCGGCGGCGCGGGGCGGATTCGCTCGCCTTGCCGTAGGACAGCACCTCCGTGGTATAACCGACCGCCCGGTCGATGGTGCGCAACAGCTTCGGCGCGAAGCTCTTGACCATCGGATCATCGACATCAACCAGCCGGTCCGACATCAGCTGCGCAGAAGCCAGGATATTGCGCATGTCATGATTGATCTTGGAAACGGCAAGCCCGAGCGCTGCCAGGTTCTTCTGCTGCTTCAGCGTCTTCTGCAGCTCCATCTGCATCGAGGTGAGATTGCGGCCGGCGACCGCCAGCTCGTCGCGGCCGCCGTCGCCGATATAGACATGGGCCGGGTTTTCGGGATCGGAGGAGAATTGCTGCATGCTGCCGGTCAGCCGGCGGATCGGGCCGATAAGGAGGCGGTTGATCGCAAAGAAGATCAGCGTCGCCGTGAACAGCGAGATCAGCACCGACAGCAGCAGCACGTTGCGTGAATAGGCGAACATCGCCGTGCGCAGCGGACGGTCCTTCATCACCACCTCGACGCCGACCTTGGTTTCGCCGACAGGACCATAGACACGGATAATGCGGCTGCCGCCGAAGATCAGGGTGTCGAGCGCGTCGCGGATCGCCGTCAGCGGCGGCACGTCGGTCAGATCATAGGATTCGTCGACCGAGGTCGGCATGTCGGTTGTCGCCAGAAGCCGCGAGGTGCCTTCCTTGCGCAGCACGATCGCCTTGGTGCCGGTCGCCTCCAGCGTCTCCTTCTGCAGCGCGCGCGGCAGCTCGATCGGCTGCAGCCCATCGATGACGATGGCGGCGGCGGCGGCGGTGTTCAGCCTGTCCTGCAGCCAGCGCATGCGCATGCTGGCGACCGAGGGAAAGAAGATCAGGATTTCGGCGAGCATGATGAAGAAGACGGTGAGCCAGAGCAGCTTACCGGACAATCCGCCGAACATGCCGACGGACGGGCACCGTCCCTTGGCGGCCTCGCCGGCCGCCGGTATGTGTGCCGAAGGATCGTCGCCCTGGTTTCGAACCGGCATTTGAGTCTCGCCCGACTAGCGGCATGCGCCGCCCTCACCCGCTAGAGCATGATGTCGTCCGAAAACCGCTTACACTTTTCGGCGTCATGCTCTGGAGCCTTATATTAGACCAACAGGCTCCGCTTTCAAATCTTTGCGATCAGCGTCATGTCGTCACAAAGAAACGCCGCCCGGAGGCGGCGCTCGAAGACGCGTGAAGGTCGGAGATCAGAACTCTTCCCAGCTCTGTTCGGCTGCGGCCGCATTGCCGCCGAAGGCGCGGGCGACCTTGGCGATCGCCCGGCGGGCGGGGGAGGCGACCGGCTGCCGGTGCGGCTCGTTGCGGACGAGCGCCACGGGTGCTGCCCCATCCGACAGCTTGAAGCGGGCGATGAGGTGCACCAGCCCGTTGGCTTCGGCCGAAAGCCTGTGGGTGGCGGCGGACGTTTCCTCCACCATCGCGGCGTTCTGCTGCGTCACCTGATCCATCTGGTTGACGGCGGTGTTGACTTCCTTGAGGCCGGTCGACTGCTCGACCGCGGCGGTGGCGATCGAATGGATATGATCGTTGATGGCGATGACTCGGGTGCCGATTTCCGAAAGCGCCTCGCCGGTCGCCTGGACGAGCTTGACGCCGACCTGCACTTCGTCGCCCGACTTGGTGATCAGCGCCTTGATGTCCTTGGCGGCCGTTGCCGAGCGCTGGGCAAGTTCGCGCACTTCCTGGGCGACCACGGCAAAACCCTTGCCGGCCTCACCGGCGCGTGCCGCTTCGACACCGGCATTCAGCGCCAGAAGATTGGTCTGGAACGCGATCTCGTCGATGACGTTGATGATCTGGCTGATCTCGCGCGAGGCCTGTTCGATGCGGCCCATCGCCTCGACGGCATTGCGCACGACAACGCCGGAACGGCCGGCATTTTCCTTGGCTTCGGACACCATGACGGTGGCTTCATGTGCCCGCTCGGTGGAATTCTGGACGACGGCGGTGATCTGATCGAGCGCGGCGGAGGTCTGTTCGAGGGCGGCCGCCTGCTGTTCGGTGCGCTTCGACAGATCATCGCTGGCATTGCGCAGCTCGGCGGTGTTGCCGTTCATCGCTTCCGTCGTCTCGCGCACTTCACGCATCGTCGCCTGCAGCGTCACGAGGCTGTTGTTGACATTCTGCTGCAGCTCGGCAAAGGCGCCCTGGAAGCTGCCGTTCATCGTCTGGGTGAGGTCACCTTCGGCAAGACTTGCGATGACGCGGCGCGTCTCGCCGATGCCGGCATCGACGCTCGACAGCAGCGTGTTGATGTTGCCGGCGAACTGGTTGAGGTTCTCGTCCTGATAATCCTTGTCGATGCGATGGCTGAAATCGCCGGCCGCAGCCGCGGCGACGACGACCGACATGCTGGACTGCAGATCGTCGCTCTTGGCGCGCATCGCCGCTTCCTGGGCGTTCAGGCGCTTGACGGCCAGGCCATTCTCCTTGAAGACCGCGACCGCGGCGGCCATCTCGCCGATTTCGTCCTGGCGACCGGCAAAGGGAACCTCGGCGTCGAAATTGCCGTTTGCGACCTCCTTGATCGCGTGGGTGACACGCTTGATCGGGCGGCTGAGATGGCTGGTGCCGATATAGAAGCCCATGCCGATGCCGATCGCGATGCCGATCCCGGTAATGCTGAGGACGAGCATGAGAACCCAGGAGCGGAAGCTTTCGATCTCGGCGTCGACCGCCTCGAGCGCTGCCTTGTCGGTCGCGACGACGGCGTCGATTTCCGCCTGGAAAGCCTTCCGGTTGGCACGATTGGCTTCGTTGTTGCCCTGCTGGCTGGCCGCCTCGGGCCCGACTTCCGTACCAAGCCGTGCCGTTTCCATGCGGAAGGTGCGAAATTCGGCGGCGCGGGCGACGAGCTTGGCGAAATCGGCCTTCTCGCTTTCGGGAACGAGCGGCGCCCAGCCGGCAATGACCTTGTCGATCTCGTCCAAGGCGGCCATGAGCCCCTTGGCAAAATTCGGCGTATCCTTGATTGTCTTGGCCGCATAGATGCCGCGGGATTCCATGACGACCGCGGTGACGAAACGGTTGAGGCGCTCGCCGGCATACGCGCGGCCGGCCGCCTGCTCGTAGGCTGTGAGGTTGCGGCTGTATTCGCGCATGGCGGACAATGCCGTTGCGCCAATCAAAAGCGCTACCCCGCCCATCACGCAAACGAGCAGATTAATTTTCCCCCGGATCTTCAATGCAGTGCCTCCTAGCAACCCAAAACTGCCTGGAAAGCAAATTCCCAGCCGATCATCGGACTATCGGCGGAATTCCTTAAAGTTGGATTTCTAATGTTTACGATTATGACCACAAAAAATAATAATGCCGGCTCAATTCGGAGACGCAAATCGCTGAAAACTAAGGCTTTTTCAATCCCGGCAGCAACAAAGTACAACCTCCTGGAGCAAAACATGATCGTTAACACTTATGTGCGAAAACCGCGCGCCGGTCAGCATTGCCTGTGAAATGATCCGGTATAATTGACTTTTGCGGCCTTCATCCGTATAAGCCGCCGCACGTCCGGTCACCCAAGGCCTCTATGGTCAGCCCGTTCGAAAAACAACGCTCCTTGCACTATGCAAATTCAAGAAGGGCCGCACTCCGCGGTGTTTAAATAAATGAAGCGTACCTACCAACCATCCAAGCTTGTTCGCAAGCGTCGCCACGGCTTCCGTGCGCGCATGTCCACGAAGGGTGGCCGCAAGGTCATCGCTGCCCGCCGCGCGCAGGGCCGCAAGCGTCTTTCGGCTTAAGGGCCGGGTTGCCCGAGAAGAGATGGCGGGCGAGTTGACGACCAAAGAACAGAAATACACTGTCGGGCGGCTGAAAAGCCGCCCGCAGTTTCTTGCTGTCCGAGAAGGCGAAAAACGCCGCGGCGGCCTCTTCCTCCTCGAAGTTCTCGACCGGAGGGAACCCGACAGCCAAGCCCGCGTCGGTTTTACAGTCACCAAAAAACATGGCAACGCGGTCGAACGGAACCGTATGCGCCGCCGCCTGAAAGAGGCGGTGCGGCGTCATGCGGGGTTTGCAATGCAGCCCGGACACGACTATGTGGTTGTCGCGCGCAGGGACGTGCTTAAGGCGTCCTTCCAGGAATTGGCCGCGGAGCTGAAGCTTCGCGTGGAAACCAGGCCGAAACACCGGCGCTCCGGAGACGGACGCCCCAGGAACGTATGATGGAAAACAACCGCAATTACTTCATTGCGATCGCTCTCTCGGTGCTGATCGTCCTCGGCTGGCAGTTTCTTTATATGAATCCGCGCATCGAGGCCCAGCGCAAGGCGCAGGAAGCCCAGAAGGCGCAGCAGCAGACCGAGCAGGTCCAGCAGCCTGCCGCCGGCGGCGCGACGCCGGCCCCGACGAGCGGTACGGCACCTTCCGGCCAGGCCGTCGCAACGGCGACGCTCGAGCAGGCGCTCGCAAAAACCCCGCGCGTTGCCATCGACACCCCCGCCCTTTCCGGCTCGATCAACCTTGCCGGCGCCCGGCTCGACGACCTGAAGCTCAAGGGCTATCACGAGACCGTCGACGACTCGAGCCCGATCATCACCCTGTTCAGTCCGGCGGAAACCAAGGACGGCTACTTCACCGAACTCGGCTATATCGGCAGCGATGCCACGGGCAGCGTTCCCGGCGCCTCGACGCTGTGGACGGCGCCGGAAGGCGCCAAGCTCACCGAAAAGACGCCGGTGACGCTCACCTTTACCAACGACAAGGGCCTGACCTTCACCCGCACGATTTCCGTCGATGAACGCTACATGTTCACCGTCGCCGACAAGGTCACAAATGCTGGCCAGGCGCCCGTCTCGATCTCCTCCTACGGCCGCGTGATGCGCTACAACAAGCCGACGACGCCATCCGTCTACGTCCTGCATGAAGGCTTTATCGGCGTCATCGGCGACGACGGCCTGATCGAAAGCAAATATAGTGCCGTCGAGAAAGAAGCCGTGTCGCCGGCGAAATCCACCGGCGGCTGGCTGGGCATCACCGACAAATACTGGGCGGCAACGATCGTTCCGCCGCAGAGTGCTGCCTATGAGGCGAAATTCTCGTATTTTGCCGACGGTCAGCCGCGTTATCAGGCCGACTACAAGGACGACGCCTTCACCGTGGCGCCCGGCCAATCGATCGAGCTCAAGAACCTCGTTTTCGCCGGCGCCAAGGAAGTGCCGGTCATCGACGGCTACGAGGCCTCCTATTCGATCCCGAAGTTTGACCGGCTGATCGACTGGGGCTGGTTCTATTTCATCACCAAGCCGATGTTCAAGCTGATGGATTTCTTCTTCCGCTTCTTCGGCAATTTCGGCGTGGCGATCCTATGCACCACCATCGTCGTCAAGGCGCTGTTCTTCCCGCTCGCCAGCAAGCAGTACGCCTCGATGGCGAATATGAAGCGCATGCAGCCGAAGATGGAGGAACTGAAGGCGAAATTCGGCGACGACCGCATGGGACTGCAGCAGGCAATGATGCAGCTCTACAAGGAAGAGAAGATCAATCCGATCGCCGGCTGCTGGCCGGTGGCGCTGCAAATCCCGATCTTCTTCTCGCTCTACAAGGTGATCTACATCACCATCGAGATGCGGCACGCGCCCTTCTTCGGCTGGATCCAGGACCTTTCGGCGCCCGATCCGACCACGATCGTCAACCTGTTCGGCCTGCTGCCGTTTACGGCGCCGACTTTCCTGCATCTCGGCGTCTGGCCGCTGATCATGGGCATCACCATGTTCGTGCAGATGCGCATGAACCCGACGCCGCCCGACCCGACGCAGGCAATGATCTTCAACTGGATGCCGCTGGTATTCACCTTCATGCTGGCAAGCTTCCCGGCCGGCCTCGTTATCTACTGGGCCTGGAACAACACGCTGTCGGTGATCCAGCAGTCGGTGATCATGAAGCGTCACGGCGTCAAGATCGAGCTCTTCGACAATCTGAAGGGCCTGTTCCGACGAAAGACGGCGCCATCGAAATGATGCTCTCAAGCCCCGCTTCGGCGGGGCTTTTCATTTCCGGGCGGCGGAGAAGCATGGAGCGGACCGCCCGAAAGCTTGACATCCGCCTTCAAAACCACGAAGGCCGGTGAGAGAACGAAAGTAGAGATTGCCGAGCCCCGCATGACCGAAACCGAGAAGCCGCTCTTCGGACACCCCTGGATCTTCATCCGAGGCGTCCCGTCGCTGAATTTCCTGCCGCCGGAAGGACCGCCGGAGGTGGCCTTCGCCGGCCGTTCGAATGTAGGCAAGTCGTCGCTGATCAATGCGCTGGTCGGCCAGAAGGGTCTGGCGCGCACGTCGAATACCCCTGGGCGCACGCAGGAACTCAATTATTTCGTTCCGGACGGTTATTCAGGCGAAGCCGGCGACCTGCCGCCGATGGCAATCGTCGACATGCCCGGCTATGGCTATGCGCAGGCGCCGAAGGAACAGGTCGACAAGTGGACAAAGCTCGTTTTCGACTATCTGCGCGGCCGTGCGACGCTGAAGCGTGTCTATGTGCTGATCGACAGCCGTCATGGCATCAAGAAGAACGACGATGACGTGCTCGATCTGCTTGACAAGGCTGCCGTCTCCTATCAGTTGGTGCTGACCAAGACCGACAAGATCAAGGCGCCGGCCGTGCCGAAACTCCTTGCCGATACGACGGAAAAGATTCGCAAGCGCCCGGCCGCCTATCCCCATGTGCTGTCCACCTCGTCCGAAAAGGGCGACGGGCTGGATGATCTGCGCCAGGCCATCGCTGAAACCGTCGGCATAGCCCACTGGAAATAGAGGCCCCGGCAGGGCTACGGCTGCGGAGTCGCCGAAACAGCCAAAAGTTTATTCGTGCCCACCAGAGAAAACTAACGGTTGACGGCGCGCATTAACCCACCTATATAGTGGTTACCGAATTTTGCTTGCTGGCTTGGTTATCGCGCGTCTGGCACCGCGGTCTGAACGAACTTCCTTTCAAAAATCGCTATCACCATCCGTATCGCTTTGGCGCTGCGGTTCTTCAATATTGCTATGAAAGGGTTCATCATGACCACTGGCACAGTTAAATGGTTCAATTCCACCAAGGGCTTCGGCTTCATTCAGCCTGACAATGGCGGCGCTGACGCCTTCGTTCACATCTCCGCTGTCGAGCGCGCCGGAATGCGTGAACTCATCGAAGGCCAGAAGATCGGCTTCGACCTTGAGCGTGACGCCAAGTCGGGCAAGATGTCCGCCTGCAATCTCCAGAACGCTTAAATCGATATCTGCTTTCCTTTGACCACGGATGTACTGGCACTGCCGGAAGCACGTTATCCATTCAAGGCCAGGCGATCTGCCTGGCCTTTTTGTTTTCGCTCGCGCGTCGAGCCTCCCGTATCGGAGCCCACATGACCCAAACATACAGCAAATCACGCCAGCGAGCCGAGATCGCCTTCGGCAACGTCCAATCGCAGTTCTTCGCAAAGAACAAGGCGGCGGAAGAACTCGAATCCGACGCCCAGTCCCTCCAGGCGAAGACGTTGCGGCTTCGGGAGGCGCGGCTTGCCAAGGAACGCAACGACCGGGCGTCGGCGACGTCGGCCCTTATTGCCAAGCGCGCCAAGGCCTGCTGACGCAAGGCTGCGGCCAAGTACACTCGCCGTGCCGATTGCACTGAAGCATCGTGATCCGCCGCCCGGAAATAGTCCTTTGCGTCGCCGCAGCGTTGTGCCGGCGCCGAATTTTCCCGAGAAAATGCGTTCGGTTGAACGAGCAGGGCACAAGTACCGGCCTGAGCCGTGCCGGCAGTTCACTCATACCAAAGGGAGCCTCAATGACAGAGGACGCGAAAGAACTTCAGTCGATCAACACGGCGTGGCAGATCGCCATTCAGGAAATTTTGCGTATGGTCATCAGAGATATGTATCGCGGCGGGGGCGAGGCGTCGTTCAAGACACATATCAAACGGATTGAAGAGGCGGCCGTGGACAGTATTTACACCGATTTGCGGCTGCGCGGCACAGATGAATGGACGGAAGTCCTCGTCAAGGAACGGGCGAGCAATTTCGTCACGACGCTGCTGACATCGTTTACCTACGATCGAGCATAAACAGGCTTCGCTAAAACGCATCGCGATCTTTTGTATCCGCGCTGCTCGACTGGTCCTGTCGATCGAAATATTCCAAGCAGGTTGCGGAGATCGACCGTCGCTCCATCGGGAAACCACTTGTCGAGTACGTGCGACACTGATTGCGCTTGCGCCGTCGCAGTTTTTGAAGCAACGCGTCATCTCATGCTGTTGAAGAGCAGCGACATACGCGAATAATCATTGATGACTGACACAGACGAAGCCCTATCGCCCGAGGGCTTCGGCAACCTGACCCATCTTAGCGAAGCCCTCGACGGCGACCAATTTCGATACTTTCTCGATCATGTCGCCTACGCGGTAGCCGTCTCCGAGCTCGGCCGCACCTGCGAGACGCTGATTTACGTCAACATCGAATTCGAACGGCTGACAGGGCTCCCGGCCACAGGTCGAGGGAAAGCGCTGACTGATATCGTGTTGAATTGCAGTGTCTCCCTCGTCTTCCCGAAAACCGAAGCGGGGCAATAGATCTGCCCCAAGGGAGTGAGATCCCGACCCTTCGCAAGAATAGGAGCCGGCATCATGCATGCCTGAGCGTCATCCGACATGTCGAACTACGGAAGGCCGCGCCGAAGAGTTTCAGACAGGGAGAAATCGATTTACGGCCGACGCACCGTTATGGCCGGTGCACCGCGCCGCTTGCGATCACCGGACCGGTCACCTGTCCGGTCAGCGAACCGCCGAAAGGCTCGAGGCTGACGGCAAGGGTTGCGCCATCGGCGACATTGTTGCGCAGATCGGCGGGAATGACGAGTTCACCGCTTTCGCCGGGCTGGAAGATGCCGAGCGATTTCGGTACGCCACTGCCCTGCACCAGCCAGAGTTCGAGCGATTTCTCCTCCGGCTTGCCGGCGGCGACCGGCACGATCTTCAGCCGGCCGCTCTGGATCTCGTAGGAGGCGCGGAGATTGATCGTGTTGTTTTGACCCGCAAGTTCGGCCACCAGCGGTGCCGGCCCCTGCGGCTGCGGTACAAGGCCGGAGGCGAAGATGACGGCACTGACGGCGACGACGATGCAGGCGAACGCCAGCGATCGCCAGAAGACCGCGGAATTCCACAGCCCCTGCGAAAAGGATGCAGGCTTTCCGGCATCGCCGAACAACCGAGCCTCGATCTGCTTGAAGGTTTCCCGGCTCGGCGCGACGCCGTCATATTCGTCGTTGAAGGCGGAGAGGTTGGTTTCCCAGCGGCTGACGATCGCCGCAAAGGTGCGGTCGCGGCGCATGCGCTCTTCCACTACCCGGCGATCCTGTAGCGACAGGACGCCCAATACATATTCACCGGCGAGGACCTCGTCGCGGGAGCGATTTCCCTTGCTTTTGTCGGGCGATGTCATCGTTCCATGCACTCTCTCAGTTCAAGAGGCTGCGCCTGAGCCAGGTCCGCATCGTGTTCAGCGGAACGCCAAACTGATCCGCCAGTTCCTGATAGCTCAGTCCTTTGACATAAGCCCGTTTCACGGCGACCGCACGATCAGCTTCCAACTCTTCCATGCAGGTGTCAATCCGCCTTCCTTCCATCCTTCCTCACCGTCTGTCTTTCCGGGTCGGGTTGGTATCGGCAAGATCGCAGATGCTATCGCATTCGTCGGCGACGGGCTTGCGTGCACGCAACGGCAATGGCGGCCAACCATGCCGAGGATGGCTCCGAGGTTGCCGGAAACCGCCCAGGCCGCTCGCCCAATTGACATAGACTTCCTGCAGGGCTCCTCGGCTTCCGTGCGGTCCTTCAGAATACGCAGGCAAATTGCGAAAAGTTTCGGTGCGGCCTGGCTGTATAGGGCAGCGAAGGCCATACGGTCGCCAGCGTGACGCGGCCGATCAGGTGCTTGATCTCATCGCCTTGCATGCCGTTCCTCATATCGTGCTTGGCTCAGCCGGCGCACCGAACTCCTCCCGCCCCGTGCCACATACGAAAAACTATTGCGCTCTGGATTATTCCCTCTGTCAGAAACTTGCGATAAAAGGCCGCGATCAATTCTGCGGGGTTCCCATGAACGAAACCGAAAGCGAACTTCAGGCACGGCTTCTTGCCAAGGCACTGCCCTTCATGCAGCGTTACGAAAATAAAACGATCGTGGTGAAGTACGGCGGCCATGCGATGGGCAATCCCGAGCTCGGCAAGGCCTTTGCCAGCGACATCGCGCTTCTGAAACAGTCGGGCGTCAACCCGATCGTCGTTCACGGCGGCGGTCCGCAGATCGGCGCCATGCTGACCAAGATGGGCATCGAATCGAAATTCGAAGGCGGTCTTCGCGTCACCGACCAGAAGACGGTCGAGATCGTCGAAATGGTGCTCGCCGGCTCGATCAACAAGGAGATCGTCGCGCTGATCAACCAGACGGGCGAATGGGCGATCGGCCTATGCGGCAAGGACGGCAACATGGTCTTCGCCGAAAAGGCACGCAAGACCATCAAAGATCCGGATTCCAACATTGAGCGGGTGCTTGATCTCGGCTTTGTCGGCGAAGTGGTCGAAGTCGACCGCACGCTGCTCGATCTGCTCGCCCGCTCCGAGATGATCCCGATCATCGCGCCCGTGGCTCCTGGCCGCGACGGCGCGACTTACAATATCAACGCCGACACTTTCGCCGGCGCCATTGCCGGGGCGCTGAACGCCACCCGCCTGCTGTTTTTGACCGACGTTCCCGGCGTGCTCGACAAGAAGGGTCAGCTGATCAAGGAGCTTTCCGTCGCCGAAGCGCATGCGCTGATCGCCGACGGCACGATCTCGGGTGGCATGATCCCTAAGGTCGAGACCTGCATCGATGCAATCAAGGCCGGCGTGCAGGGCGTCGTCATCCTGAACGGCAAGACCGCCCATTCCGTCCTGCTCGAGATCTTCACCGAGCACGGCATCGGAACGCTGATCGTTCCCTGATCGAGGCTGCGCTCTTCACAGCACGAAGGGCGCGCCCCTCGCGCCGAACATCTTCCGGTTTCCTCGGCCGGGAGGTGCCGCAAATTCGTATTCAGGGCAGTTCTTTCTGACGCGTACGCGCCTGGCTTTCCTTCTTGATCGGCCGACCGACCGGGCAGACCTCCTGCACGAACCCGTTGAGCGTATTGACGAGATTTTTCTCTATCAGGGAATAGTGAACGAACTGGCCCTGTTTCTCCCGTCTGATCAGTCCTGCAGTTTCTAGGATGGAAAGATGCTGCGAAACCGCAGGCTTCGACATGCTGAAGCGGTCGGCGATCTCGCCCGCGGTCAGCCCCGATGCCGAGAGGTAAGCGAGGATCTTCCGCCGCGGCGCTGGAAAGTGCGTGGAACACCCGCTGGGCGGCGCCGACGGAGCTGCTTTCTGAAATCTCGTGGAAAGTCTCGTCTTCCAAGTTCCGTCTCCATGCCTGTGGCACCAAAGCGTCGCAGGATAATTAAGTAAATAGCGTATATTGCCTAATTATTTTCATTGGCGCAAAGTAATTAGATAATTGCTTAATTAATGAATTGGCGGGCGCTGTTCAACCGGAGAATTGGCCCGATGGGAGGAGTTTTGCCATGCGCAGCATTTCCACCGGACGCATGATCGACAACGGCAGTAATCCCGTGAGGGGCCGCGTGGTCTGGATGCCCGCAAAGTCGATCTGGGTCACCACCATGACCATGATTGCCATCATGGGCGGACCGCTGACCTTCAGCTGGAGCGCTGTTACCGTCTTTGTTCTATCGACCGCCATCACGATCTGCCTTGGTCATTCGGTCGGCATGCACCGGCTGCTGATTCACCGTTCATTCAGCGCTCCGATCTGGCTCGAGCATTTGCTCGTCTATCTCGGCACGCTGGTCGGCATGGCCGGTCCCTTCGGCATGATCTATGCCCACGACATTCGCGACTGGGCGCAGCGGCAACGAGACTGCCATGACCTCTATGCCCATCGGCGATCGTTCTTCGTCGACGCCGTCTGGCAGATGCATTGCGCCGTGGTGCTCGACCGGCCGCCGCGCTTCGTCCTTGAAGAGTGTGAGCGGGGCGACCGCTTTTATCGTCTCCTGGAGGCGACATGGATGGCGCAGCAAATTCCCTTGGGACTCCTGCTCTTCACTCTCGGCGGGCTGCCGTGGCTGGTCTGGGGGATTGCCGTGCGGATCTCGGTGTCGCTGACCGGGCACTGGCTGGTCGGCCATTTCGCCCATCGGAACGGCCATCAAGGCTGGAGCGTCGATAACGTCGCGGTACAGGGATACAATCTGCCGCGTTTCGGGCTGGTGACCTTCGGCGAGAGCTTCCACGGCAACCATCACGCCTTTCCGGAATCAGCGCGGCTCGGCATCGAGCCGGGAGAGCTGGACCTCGGTTGGCATTTCATCCGGTTGCTGGCAGGGCTCGGCCTTGCTTCGGCGATCAAGCTCCCGCACACTATCGTACCGAGGGATGGCTTGAGACGCTTCGAAATCTCCGGATAAGCTGGTGGGCTCATCCTGTCGGACAGCATTGAGCGGCACCACAGAATATAGCGCAGCGTTCAAGAGAGCCTCACCCTGAGGTGCCTCGGAGGGCGGGGCGGTACGCTGGCGGTCGATGCATGCAAGGAGCATCGCTGCGGCGTGAGGTTGGAGAATGCCGCGCCGAGGCACAGGCCGGGGTGAGACGGCACAGCCTCTGCATGAGACACGTCGGAGGCCACCGCAGGTGATCGTCCGCCTGCAAACCACCCAAGCAGCAATATCCATCCGACAGGTCGCAAATCGCACGATCTAGACTTGGCAAGATTTCGAATCGTGCTTTAGGTTGCGGCCCCAAACTCAACGGGTCGAGCAAAAAGATGCGCCTTACAGACTGCTATAATTTTCACGATTTCCGGCGCATGGCCAAACGGCGGCTTCCCGGGCCGATCTTCGATTATATCGACGGCGCCGCCGATGACGAGGTGACGTATCGGCGCAATACCGCGGCCTTCGAAGCTTGCGATCTGGTGCCCAACGTTTTGCGCGGGGTGGCCGACATCGATATGTCGGTGACCGTCATGGGACAAAAGCTGGCGATGCCGGTTTATTGCTCGCCGACCGCGCTGCAGCGGCTGTTTCACCACCAGGGGGAACGGGCGGTCGCGGCGGCAGCGGCCAAATACGGCACGATGTTCGGCGTTTCTTCGCTCGGCACGATCAGCCTGGAGGAGGCCAGGCAGATCAGCGACGGGCCACAGGTCTATCAGTTCTATTTCCATAAGGACCGCGGTCTCAACCACGAAATGATGGCGCGGGCGAAGACCGCCGGTGTCCAGGCGATGATGCTGACGGTCGACAGTATCACCGGCGGCAACCGCGAACGCGACAAGCGCACCGGTTTTGCCATTCCTTTCAAGCTCAATATCGCCGGCATGACGCAGTTTGCGATCAAGCCCTCCTGGGGGATCGACTGGATGACGCATGAGGCTTTCCGGCTGCCGCAGCTCGAAAATCATGTGAAGATGGATGGCGGCGCGCTCTCGATCAGCCGCTATTTCACCGAGATGCTCGACCCCTCGATGTCGTGGAACGACGTGGCGGAGATGGTGCAGGCCTGGGGCGGGCAATTCTGCCTCAAGGGCATCATGTCGGTCGAGGACGCCAAACGCGCGGTCGAGATCGGCTGCACCGGCATCGTGTTGTCCAATCATGGCGGCCGCCAGCTCGACGGTTCCCGCAGCGCCTTCGATCAGCTGGCCGAGATCGTCGATGCCGTCGGCGATCGGATCGACGTGATGATGGATGGCGGCGTGCAGCGGGGCACGCATGTTCTCAAGGCCTTGTCGCTGGGGGCAAAGGCCGTCGGGCTCGGACGCTACTATCTCTTCCCGCTAGCCGCTGCCGGACAGCCCGGCGTCGAGCGGGCGCTGGAGACGATGCGCACCGAGATCGAGCGCGACATGAAGCTGATGGGTTGCACCTCGGTCAACCAGCTGACACGGCACAATCTGCGCTTCCGTTCCTGAACAAACGGGATGTCATTTTCGGGCCGCAGCCTTTCATGCGGATGCGGCCCGCAAACTTTTCAGAGCAGGCTGTAAATCGCTGCCGCCTCCTGTCTCAGCTTTTCCATCATCGACCGGTAAGGCCCCGGCCCATAGCTGATGCGGCCGACCCCGAGCCGTGCCAACGTTTTCACATCAGGGGCGCCCGCCCGCATCATAACATTGACCGGCAGCGCCGATGCCGCGCAGATCTTTTCGATCAAACCAGCATCGATCAGACCGGGCACGAAGAAGCCGCTGCCGCCGGCGGACGCATAGGCCCTGCCCCGCTCAATCGCCTCGTCCACCAGACCGGCATGTTTGGCAAGATCGCTCTCGGCCAGGAACAGATCGGTGCGGGCGTTGATGAAAAAGGGAATATCTTTGCCGTCGGCCATGTCACGAACGGCGCGGATGCGGGCCGCCTGGCTCTCGACGGGATAGAGCCCCTCGCAGGACACCACCCGATCTTCGAAATTGATGCCGACGGCGCCGATCTCGACCAGTCTGGCGACGTTGGCCGCCGCCCCCTCGGGCTCCGCCGAATAGGCGCCTTCGAAATCGACGGAAAGCGGCAGGTCGACGAAATCGGTGATGGATTTCGCCGTCTCGACCAGCACTGACATCGGCAGCTTCTCGCCGTCGGCATACCCGTGGGCTGCGGCGACCGACCAGCTTCCGGTCGCCAACGCCTTGGCGCCGGCTTCCGCCACCGCCTTCGCCGTGCCGGCATCCCAGATATTGTAGAGGACGATCGGATTGCCCTTCTGGTGCAGCGCGCCGAATGCTCGGGCCTTTTCAGTCTGGTTCATGCTTTTTCCTCCATCTTTGCCTGTGTACTGATCTTCTCTTCATGGCGCAGCAGCCATTGCTTGCGCCAGAGCCCGCCGCCGTAACCGGTCAGCGACCCGTCCGCGCCGAGGATTCGATGGCAGGGCACGATGATGGCCAGCTGGTTGGCGCCATTGGCGCGGCCGACGGCCCGCACCACCTTCGGCCTTTGCATCTCCCTGGCGAGATCGCCATAGGCGCGCGTCTGCCCGATCGGAATCTCCATCAGCTTTGCCCAGACATGTTTTTCGAAGGGCGTGCCGCCGAGCGCCAGCGGCGTCCCGAAAACGCTGAGCCGGCCCTCGAAATAATCCCGGATTTCCGCCTCGATCTGATCGATGACAGGGGTGCGGCCGATCGCTACCGAAGAGCGGACGCGTTTCTGCAGCGCTTCGAGTTCGGCCGGCAGCGCCTTGCGATCATGAAATTCGAGAAGATGCAGACAGGTCCTGTCAGCAACCGCGATCATCGGCCCGAGCGGCGTGTCGAACCAATCGGCAAAGAGCAGTTCGCGGTTCTGCGAAAGCGCCGGCGCCTTGCCGACGAGCCGCTGGAAAGCCGAGCGAAAGCCGCTCGGAGACTCATATCCAGCTTCGATCTGGACATCGATGACGCGTGCCCCATCGGCCAGCTGCCTGGCCGCTTCGCCGAGCCGGATGTAACGGACGATATCGTGGAAGGTCATGCCGAGCGCCCGCTTGAAGGCGCGGCGCACGGTCGAAGGATCATGGCCGCGGCGAACGAGCTCGTCTTCGCTCCAGCGGACCTCCGGCTCGTCCTCCAGCCGGGCCAGCAAGGCGTCGACGACCGGCTCACGGCCCGGCTGCTCAAGCGGCTTGCAGCGCCGGCAGGGGCGAAAGCCGGAATGCATGCAGGCGGCGATCGTCTCAAAGAACAGGGTGTTTTCCCGCTTCGGCTTGCGCGCCGGGCAGGTCAGACGGCAGAAGACGCCTGTCGTCTTCACGCAGACATAGGCCTGACCCTCGTAATCGGCGCTGCGCGCGACCAGGGCGTCATAGAGCGTATCATCGTCGGGGCGTTCGAACAGCATGCCCGCTTTCTAGCATTCCGCGCCTGTCGCGTCCGCCGAAAATCGGGCGTCTATTTTTATTCCGCCGCGTCGAGGCTCTTTATATGCCGTTGCGGTCGGAGCATCGACTCCTCCTCGTCATCCTGCGGCGCGCCCCAGAAATTCTCGAGCGTCGGGCCATTCTTCAGATGGCGGCGGCGGAAAAGAAATTCGAGAACCTCATGAAACCACACCCGGCGCCCCATCTGCGTGTACCAACGCATGGAATGGCGCTGCTCGCGGTCGCGATGAAAGAGGATGCGCACCAGTGCCTTCGGCCGCGCCTGGACCGCCACCTCGATGAGCTTGACGCAGGCGATCAGCACGAAGGGGTTCAGGTACCGCATCTTCAAGACCTGATGTTTGTAATCCCATTTGCGGATATCGGTCTCGATCACCTGTCGGTCACGGGCGATACGGAAGAAGGGTGTCCAGCGATGCGGGGTGACGTAGAGCGCCTGGATCTGGTCGGGGTCATAGGAGAGCAGTTGCCGGAAGCCGCGCCAGAGATCGCTGAGCTTCTCCTCTTCGAAACCGACCACCCAGGTCGCCATTGAGAGGATGTCGTGCTGGCGCAGAAGCCGGATTGCCTCGCGGTCGGTCGTTTTGGCTCCGCCCTTCTTGATCAGGGCCAGGGTTGCCTCGTCGGTATTTTCCATGCCGAGCAGCCAGCGCACGACACCGGCCTTGCGATAGAGATGCAGGATATCGGCGTCGCGGACGATGTCATCCGCGCGCGTTGAGCCGACGATCTGCACCGGCACATTCTCGGCGATCATCGCTTCGAGGAACGCGAGCCAGGCCTTGCGCGACGAGGTCGGGTTCTCATCGGCAAGATTGATGAGTTCGACTCCCTGTTCGTGATAAAGCCTGGCGATCTCGCGGGCAAACAGTTCCGGCGAGCGGTGGCGCCATCGGGTCCAGAAGCCGCGCTGGCCGCAATAATTGCACAGATGCGGACAGCCACGCGAGAACTGCATAACGACGGCCCGCTTGCCACCCCAATAGCTGTAGCTGGCATGGTCGATCAGTTCCCAGCCGATGCGATAGGCAGCGAGATCGGCGATCGCCTGCGCCGGCTGGGTTGCCCGGACTTCGCCGCGGCCGTCGCGACAGGCAATGCCGGCAATGGCATCAAGCGGACGGTTGGCGGCCAGGGCACCGGCAAGGCGCCGCATCGTTTCCTCGCCCTCCCCTCGCACGACGATGTCGAATGCCTCGGTCTCGGCCAGCACCTCTCGCCAATGGTAAGTGGGAAACACGCCGCCATAGACAACGCGGATCGCGGGATCGCTGCGCTTGACCGCTTCTGCGATCGCGCGCGCAGTAGGATGGGCCGAAGTCGAGCCGGAATGGCTGATCAGCACCAGATCAGGACCGTTCGCCGTGATCCGGTCGATGATTTCCGCAATCGTCATCGGTCCGAACTCTGCATCGATGAGGCTGAGATCATGACCGTCATCGATCAGAGGACCTGCGACCGAGAGAAGGCCGAGCGGTGGAAGGTGATCATCGGGAATACGGCTACCGATAGCGGTATGTGGTGGATTGATCAGAACGATCTTCATGCGACTTTACCCTTGCGGGTCCCCCTGTCTGACGCAGGCAGAAAGTCACCAGCGATCAATGGCGATATTCAGCCGGAATCTCTTTAAAGTTGTGAAAATCTGACGGCATTTTTAAGAAGGCCACGGGAAAGCGGACACTCGAGCAAAAGCCCTTTGGTTTCCCGCGGCAGCCATGCCATAAGACCGCCATGACAAAGATCGACCGCACCCCCGAAAAAGCCGATTTCGACCACGTTACTGACTGGGTTTTCGACCTCGACAACACGCTCTATCCGCATCATGTCAATCTCTTCGCGCAGATCGACAGGAACATGACCGCCTATGTCGCCGCGCTCTTACAGATGGAGCGGGAAGAGGCGCGCAAGCTGCAGAAGCAATATTATCTCGAGCACGGCACGACGCTGCAGGGTCTGATGATCCATCACGGCATCGATCCGAACGACTTTCTCGAAAAGGCGCATGCAATCGATTATTCGGCGCTGATGCCGCAGCCGGAACTCGGACAGGCGATCAAGGCGCTGCCGGGGCGTAAATTCATCTTCACCAACGGCAGCGTCAAACACGCCGAGATGACGGCAGGAGCGCTCGGCATTCTCGAGCATTTCGACGATATCTTCGACATCGTCGCCGCCGACTACGTGCCCAAACCGGCGCAGGCTACCTATGATAAGTTTGCGGCGCTGAAGCGCGTCGACACGGGCAAAGCGGCGATGTTCGAGGATCTGCCGCGCAATCTGACGGTGCCGAAGGCGCTCGGCATGCAGACCGTGCTGCTGGTGCCACGCAATCTGGAAGACACGGTCGTCGAGTGGTGGGAAAGAACCAGCGGCGAGGAGGATCACATCGATTTCGTCACCGACGATCTCGTCGCATTCCTCGGCAAGGTGACCGGATCCGGCGGCTAGACTACCGGACACCTTACCAAAGTTTCACCCAGCTTACCGATGTTTAACTGGGTCTTTTGGGTCCGCTGCCATAGCCTCTTTCGTGAGGGGACACCTTACGAAAGGGAAACACGATGTACCGCAACAAGCTGATAGTGGCAGCGCTCTCCTCCGTCTTCATTTTCGGCGGAGCCGCCGGGGTAAGTTTTGCCGCACCCGGCAACGGGCCGCGTCCGCATCATGCCGGCATGGACGGTCCGGGCCGCGACGCCTTCCTCGAAATCACTTATGTCCGCATGCTCAAAGAGTTCGACGCGAACAAGGATGGCAAGGTCTCCAAGGAGGAAGCGAGCAGTGGACTCCACAAGATCTTCGCCGCGATCGATACCAACAATGACGGCTCGCTGACTCCAGGCGAAATCCGCCAGTACCGGCAGACGCAGCTGCAGGCGATGAAGGATCAGCACAAGCAGGAGGCCGGCGCCGAAAAAGACGCGAACGCGACGGCCGACATGCCGGATAACGAGGCCGGGCGGCCGCCCCGCGACGGGCATGACGGCCATCACTGGATGCGCCATGGCGGCACCTTCATGCGCGCCTCGATGATGATGCGCCGGGCCGACACTGACGAGAACGGCCAGATTTCCAAACAGGAAGCGGTTGCCGCCTTCGACAAACTGTTCACCCGCATGGACCGCAACAAGGACGGCGTCATCTCGATCGACGACATGCCGGACCGCCCGCTCCTGTAAGGCTGGACGAACCATTGCCCCGCTCTTTCCCCGCTCCGGCGGGGAAAGGGACAGCTTTCGCGATCGAGACCTGCGCTTAGGCCCTATTCTTAGTGCTCGTAGAAATCCTGAACAATCTTCCATGCGGCGTCGGCCGTGTCGACGAAGCTGATCAGCTTGACGTCGTCAGGCGCGATCGTGCCGAATTCGGCCAATGCCTCGAAATTGATGATGCTTCGCCAGAAGGCCTCGCCGAACAGGATCAGCGGCAGGCGCTCCATCCGACCAGTCTGGATCAGCGTCAGGCATTCGAAGAATTCGTCGAGCGTTCCGAACCCACCGGGAAAGACCGCGATCGCCTTGGCGCGCACCATGAAATGCATTTTGCGAATGGCGAAATAGTGGAAGTTGAAGCTGAGCTCCGGCGTCACATAGGCATTCGGCGCCTGCTCGTGCGGCAGCACAATGTTGAGGCCGATCGAGGGTGCGCCCTCGTCGGCCGCGCCGCGATTGCCCGCCTCCATGACGCCGGGGCCGCCGCCGGTGACGATGACATATTCCTGGAAATCGAAACTCGCCGAATATTTCGAGCAGAGCCGGGCGAATTTGCGGGCTTCGTCATAATAGACGGACGCCGCCTCCAGATTGACGCGCTGGATGTCGTTGCGCGCCGCCCAGGCGCTCTGGCCGGGGGCAGGAATGCGGGCGCCGCCGAACATGACGACGGTGGAGCGGATGCCGCGTTCCGTCAGCATCATCTCGGTCTTCAGCAGTTCCAGCTGCAAGCGGATCGGCCGCAGTTCCTCGCGGCAGAGGAAATCCTCGTCGACATAGGCGAGACGATAGGCAGGTGACATCGTCTGCGGCGTCTTCGGCACGGCTTGCGCCCGCTGCCTGTCGGTCGAACTGCTTTTCAGCGGGTCCCATACGCCATCCTTGCGCCTAGAACCGCCGTTACGTCCCTTCGCCATGTCGAAATGCCTTTCAGTACTGCCGGCCTTAGTGCCGGATATGTCGCTATAACGCCTTGAAACCAGATTGATCCTGCCCGAAAAATAATTCCATTCTACGGGCGCATGCTGTAGAGCAGGAAACCATCCCGCCAACCGCAATTCCGGAGACTGCGCCGTCTCCACGATAAAGATCGAAGTTTAAGGAATTCCCATGAGCGCCACCGACCTCGCATCCCTCGAAAAGACCATCGAAGCCGCCTTCGACAATCGTGACAATGTGAACATGTCGACGAAGGGCGAGGTCCGCGATGCGGTCGAAGCAGCACTCGATCTGCTGGATACCGGCAGGGTCCGCGTGGCGACACGCGGCGCCGACGGCGCCTGGACGGTCAACCAGTGGCTGAAGAAGGCGGTGCTGCTGTCCTTCCGTCTCAACGACATGGAGGTGGTCAAGGGCGGCTCGGGCAATTCCACCTGGTGGGACAAGGTTCCCTCGAAATTCGAAAACTGGGGCGAGAACCAGTTCCGCGCCGCCGGTTTCCGCGCCGTGCCCAACTGCGTCGTGCGCCGCTCTGCCTATATCGCGCCGAACGCCATCCTGATGCCCTCCTTCGTCAATCTCGGCGCCTATGTCGGCGAAGGCACGATGGTCGATACCTGGGCGACGGTCGGCTCCTGCGCACAGATCGGAAAAAATGTGCATCTGTCGGGCGGCGTCGGCATCGGCGGCGTGCTGGAGCCGATGCAGGCCGGCCCGACGATCATCGAGGACAATTGCTTCATCGGCGCCCGCTCCGAAGTGGTCGAGGGCTGCATCATCCGTGAAGGTTCCGTGCTCGGCATGGGCGTTTACATCGGCAAGTCGACCAAGATCGTCGACCGCGCCACCGGCGAGGTCATGTACGGCGAAGTGCCGCCCTATTCCGTCGTCGTCGCCGGTTCGATGGCCTCGGCCAATGCGACGATGGCAAACGGCCTGCCGGCGCCGCATCTCTACTGCGCCGTCATCGTCAAGCGCGTCGACGAACAGACCCGCTCCAAGACCGGCATCAACGAGCTGCTCAGAGATTGATGACACCGGCACATTGATCCGTTAAACAGACGGCGTCTTTTTACGCGAGGCGGCTCCGCCCTGCCATGTCTTTGCCATTCCCGCCGGATAGTTCGACGCCATGACCGCTACCGACCCCGTCGCCAATCTCCAGACGTTGATTCGCTGCCCGTCCGTGACACCCGCCGAAGGCGGCGCGCTCACGGCGCTCGACGCCATGCTCGCGCCGCTCGGCTTTACGGTCGATAAGGTGACGGCACGCGAAGAGGGCACAGCCGATATCGAGAACCTCTATGCCCGACTTGGCAGCGACGGCCCGCACCTGATGTTTGCCGGCCACACGGATGTGGTGCCGGTCGGCGACGAAGCCGCCTGGACACATCCGCCCTTTGCCGCCGAGATATCAAAGGGCGAGCTCTTCGGCCGCGGCGCTGTCGACATGAAGGGCGGCATTGCCTGTTTCGTCGCCGCCGTCGCCCGTCATATCGAAAAGAACGGGCCGCCGGCCGGCTCGATCTCTTTCCTCATCACCGGCGACGAAGAAGGCCCGGCGATCAACGGCACGATCAAATTGCTGCAATGGGCGGCGGAGCGCGGCGAACGGTGGGACGCCTGCCTTGTGGGAGAACCGACCAATCCGGACCGGCTCGGCGACATGATCAAGATCGGCCGGCGCGGCTCGCTGTCGGGGAAGATCACAGTGCATGGCGTTCAGGGCCATGCCGCCTACCCGCACCTTGCCGACAATCCAGTGCGCGGCCTATTGCAGCTGACGCAGGCGCTGATGGACCCGCCCTTCGATGGCGGCACCGACGATTTCCAGCCATCGAACCTCGAAGTGACGACGGTCGATGTCGGCAACCCTGCGACGAACGTCATTCCGGCCAAGGCATCGGCAGGCTTCAACATCCGCTTCAATGACAGCTGGACCGTCGAAACGCTGCGCGTCGAAATCTTACGCCGGCTCGAAGCCGCCGCAGGCAATGGCCAGCTGCGTCCAGGCAGGCCGCCGGCCAAATATGATATCGTCTGGGCCGACCGGCCGAGCCACGTCTTCCTGACCCGCAACAATGCTCTGATCGCCTCGCTGTCGTCGGCCATCGAGAGCACCATCGGTCGATCCCCGAAGCTTTCGACCACCGGCGGCACGTCGGATGCCCGCTTCATCAAGGACTATTGCCCGGTCGTCGAGTTCGGCCTCGTCGGCCAGACGATGCACATGGTCGACGAGCGCGTCGCCGTTGCCGATCTGGAGACGCTGACGGCGATCTACGAGACCTTCATCGCCCGCTGGTTCGCCCATGCCGGGTCTTAGGGAAGTCCAGTATTACCTGGCCGGCCTGTGGCTGCTGATCCGGATGGATCCGCGCGGCTTCCGCTTCCTCGATCTGTCGGAGCGTGGCGTCAACCGCTCGTTCTGGGCGATCGCCTGGTGCCTGCCGCCGATGGGCATTTCCTGGCTCTGGTGGCGACAGGCCTTCCTGCGCTCGTTGCCGCCGGAAGCCGATGTTGATTTTGCCTTTTTTGTCAGGCTCGGCCTCGTCGAGATCGCCAACTGGATTGTGCCGCTGGTCTTTGCCGGGCTGCTGCTGCTGGCCTTCCGCATGGGCGAGCGCTTTGCCCCCGTCGTCGTCAGTGTCAATTGGCTCGGCGTGCCGCTCTCCTACATCAACGGCCTGCTGCTGGCGCTGGTGTTCTTCCTGCCCGGCGCCGTCGGCCTCGTCTCGCTGCTGCTGCTCGCCTTCATGCTGGCGCAGGTCTTCGTGCTGGCGCGGATCCTCCGGATGATCTGCCACGATCACGCGCTGATGGTCGGCGCGCTGACGCTGGTGCTGCTGGTGCCGTCGATGATCCTTTCGGAATATCTGCAGCACTTCCTCGGCATTTATCCCGCCTGAGCCGCGTTATCGCATGAGATTGGACATCATGAGAGATCGTCGTCGCTTTCGTCGGCGGGCAGCCTACGGCGATCGGTGATCACCTCAGGATAATCCACCTGCAGGAAATAGAGCCCGTCGGGCGGCGCCACCGGGCCGCAGGCCTTGCGGTCGCGCGCTTCGAGCGCCGCCTCGACATCGTCGGGCGTCCACTTGCCCTCGCCGGCGAGCTTCAGCGTGCCGGCGAAGGAGCGGATCTGGTTGTGGAGGAAGCTCTGCGCCGTGGCACGGATCTCGATCAGCGCGCCGTTGCGCGTCACATCGAGCCGGTCCAGCGTGCGCACCGGGCTGCTCGCCTGGCAATGGGCGGAGCGGAAGGTGGAGAAATCATGCCGGCCAACCAGCCGCTGGGCGGCGGCGTGCATGACCTCGTGGTCGAGTGTCTTCGGCACCCACCAGGCCTTGCCGGCTTCGAGCGCCAGCGGCGCCCGGCGGCTGACGATCCGGTAGAGATAATGGCGGCGCAGAGCCGAGAAGCGGGCATCGAAGAATTCGGGAACCGCCGCGACGTCGAGAATGGAGACGCGCTCGCCGGCCAGCCTCAGATGCGCATTCAGGGCGTTCTGCAGCTGGTAGGGCGACCATTCCTTCGAAAGATCGGCATGAAACACCTGTCCCATGGCGTGGACGCCGGAATCGGTGCGGCCGGCGCCGCGAACCGAAACGGTCTCGCCGGTCAGCGACAGCACCGCGGCTTCGATCGCACCCTGCACCGACGGACCGTTCTCCTGCCGCTGCCAGCCGACATAGGGACCACCATCATATTCGACGGTCATGCGGTAGCGCGGCATCAGGAAAGCCTCGTGCCGGCCGCAAGCGACGTGCCCCGGAGGAAATCGGATGCGGCGAGCGGTTTGCCGCCTGCCTTCTGCAGCCGTGTCAGCCGCACGGCGCCAGAAGCACAGGCGACGACGAGATCGTCGGTCAGCAATTGCCCGGCGGTCCCCTGCCCCTCGGCCAGCTCTGACCCCAGCACCTTCACCCGTTCCGGCTTGCCGCCGATCTCCAGCTCGAACCAGGCGCCGGGGAACGGTGCCAGGCCGCGGATATGGTTGTGCACATCCCGCGCCTCCCTGGCGAAGTCGATGCGCGTCTCGGCCTTGTCGATCTTGGCGGCATAAAGCACGCCGTCTTGCCGCTGCGGCGTCAGCGGCAGGTCGTTCATTTCCAGCTTCACCATGGCTTCCGCCATCGCCTTGGCGCCGACCTGCATCAGCCGGTCATGCAATTCGCCTGCCGTCATGTTCGGGCCGATCTCGACTTCGTGGCTCAGCGCGACGGCGCCGGTATCAAGACCCTTGTCCATCTTCATCACCATCATGCCGGTCTTTTCATCGCCGGCCATGATCGCCCGCTGGATGGGCGCAGCACCCCGCCAGCGTGGCAACAGCGAGGCATGGCCGTTATAGCAGCCGTCGCGGGTGCCGTTCAAAACCGCCTCCGGCAGCAGTAGCCCGTAGGCGACGACGACGGCGACATCGGCCTTGAACGCGGCAAACCTCTCGCGCTCCTCCGCATCCTTGAAATTGACCGGCGTGAAGACCGGGAGACCGAGCAGCTCGGCCGCCTGATGCACCGGCGATTTCTTCAGATCGAGCCCGCGCCGGCCGCCCGGCCGCGGCGGCTGCGTATAGACGGCGACGATCCTGTGGCCGGCGTCGACGAGCAGGCGCAGGGTCGGAACCGAGAACTCCGGAGTTCCCATGAAAATGATGCTAAGAGACATTCTATCTCGCCAATTGAGGATTAGCCGTCTTCAAACGGGTTTACGAGCTTGAGATCAAGCCCCTCGAAATCTCGGATGCTGCGGGTGGCGAGCGTGGCGCCGTTTGCAAGGCAGATGGCGGCGATCATGGCATCCTTGGTCTCCATCGGCCGCCCCGTCTTTCTGCGCTGCGCCGCCAGAAGGCCGTAGCGATTGGCGGCGCTCAGAGAGAAACCGAGGATACGACCGGCAAATTCCGACTCGATCCTGTTGAAGTCGGATATCAAGGTTGCCTTCCGCCTGCCATCGTCGAGAAGTTCAAGACCATAGCGCATTTCAGCGACGGCAATCGTCGTCAGGAAAAGCGCCTCGACGTCGTAGCCATCAAGCCAGTTCAATATCCGCTCGCTGTGGGTTCTCCCTTGCAACTCGGAAATCACATTCGTATCGAGGACGATCATGTGTCGAAGTGCGGCAGTTCGCGATCGGGTTCGTGGCGGGATGCGGCGATGGATTCCACCTCCTCATCGGTCAATCTTTCATGGCTCATCAGCGAGCGCAGGCGCTGTCCGGCGGAAGCCCCCGAACGCCCGGCCGCAATCTGCCGGCGGATGATTTCGATCGCCTCTTCCGAAAGGCTGCGGCCATTGCGCTGCGCGCTTTCCTGAAGCTGCCGTTTCATTGCCTCAGGAACATCGCGAATAAGCAAATCACCCATTCGGCACCTCCATTATGATATCGATGATATCATAATGCCTCGCCGGCGCCTTTTCAACGCAACACTCAGAGTGCCTTGGACTTCGCCGCCTTGGTGAACTTCTTGATCACCATCTCCCGCTTCAGCCGCGAGATATGGTCGATGAAGAGCACGCCGTTCAAGTGGTCGATCTCGTGCTGCAGACAGGTGGCGAGCAGGCCATCAGCGTCCACCGTCTGCTCCTTACCTTCCCGATCGAGATACTTGACCGAGACGGTAGCCGGGCGCTCGACCTCGGCATAATAGTCAGGAATCGACAGACAGCCCTCCTCATAGACCGAGCGGTCGTCGGACGATTTGACGATCTCCGGATTGATGAAGACCTGCGGCTGCTTTTCCTCGCCCTCGCGGGAGACGTCAATGACCAGCATGCGGCGCGGCACGCCGATCTGGATTGCGGCAAGGCCGATGCCCGGCGCGTCGTACATCGTTTCAAGCATGTCGTCGGCCAGACGCTGCAGGTCGGCGTCGACCCGCTCGATCGGTTTTGAGAGCTGGCGGAGAAGGGGATCGGGAAGAATGATGAGTGGCTTGATGGTCATGGGCGTTCCCATAACCCATCTTTTCTCACTATGGAATTATCCGGCGGGCGGGGAAGACGCTTTTTTGCATCCCCGCCCGGAATTTTGCCATATTCGCGTCAAGCCGCACGGCGGGCAGCCGTGACGGCGCGGCCTTCCGGCCGGGCGCGGAAGTGTTGCAGCAGCTCGATCAGCTTTCCCACCTCATCGGTGAGCCGGCGGGTTTCCGCCGAGGTGCGCTCGACCATGCCGGAATTCTGCTGGGTGATTTCGCCCATGCTGCGGATCGCCACGCTGACCTCGTCGACGCCGGTTGCCTGATCGCGGGCGGCGGCGGCAATATCGGCGACGAATCGGTTGATGATATCGATGCGGCTGATCATGTCGTTCAGCGCCTCGCCGGTGCTGGAGACGATGCCCACACCCTCATTGACCTGGCGGGAACTCTGCGAGATCAGGTTCTTGATCTCCTTGGCGGCTTCAGCCGTGCGCTGGGCGAGCTGGCGGACTTCCTGGGCGACGACGGCAAAACCCTTGCCGGCTTCACCTGCGCGCGCCGCTTCGACGCCGGCATTCAGCGCCAGAAGATTGGTCTGGAAGGCGATCTCGTCGATGACGCCGATGATCTTGGAGATTTCGGTCGAGGATTTTTCGATGCCGGCCATCGCCGAGACGGCGCTGGTGACGAGTTCACCGGAATTCTTCGCCTTCTGCTGTGTCTCACGCACGGCGCCGGAAGCCTTTTCGGCATTGGCGGCGGTTTGGCCGACGCTGACGGAAAGCTGCTGCAGGGCGGCCGAGCTTTCCTCGACGCCGGCTGCCTGCTGGGCGGTGCGCAGCGCCAGGTCGTTGGTTGCATTGGAAATGACGTCGGCGCCGCTCATGATCTGGCCCGACGTGTCGCGCACGGATGCGAAAGACTGGCGAAGAGCGCTGACGGCGCGGTTGTAATCCTCGGCCATCTGCCTGAAATCACCCGGCAGGTCGGATGGCAGAGTTGCTTCGAGATCGCCGTTCGACAGTGCTTCCAGGCCGCGGCGCAGCTGCTCCAGCGCGATGGCCTGGTCGGATTGCGCCTTGGCGCGCTCCTCTTCCAGCGCGCGGCGCTTGGCTTCCAGGGTCTCAAGATAGACCGAGATGGAATAATCCATGTCGAGCATGCCCGATTTGATGACGGCGGACAGCTTCTCCGCCAGTTGCCTGCCCTGCTGGCGCGCGAAGACCGACGGCCACTGCTTCTCCATGATGCCCTTGACGAGCTCGGACATGACGAGGGCATAGCCGCCGATATACCAGCGCGGCTCCAGCCCGATGCGAGCATGGGTGCGGCCGACGGCGGTCACGCCTTCGACATAGCTTTCATCAAACGTACCGCCTGCAAGATTGGCCCAATGATCCTGCTGCCGCTTCTTGGCATGGCCGACATGGACCTTGTCAGGGAAGAAGCTCGAGACAGCGGGCGCCCTAGCAATCTTGGCGTAGAATTTATCGAGGGCGCCGCCGATCAACTCGGCAATCACAGGGCGCAGCTCCCGCATCGACTTGCGTGACGCCTCGTCCAGTTCGATGAAATCGAGACGCTGTTTGAGCGCGCTGTCGGTCTGCTGGGATGTCATGGGTATCTCTGTATTTGGCGCGACGGCGCGGGAGGGAATTCTGCGCCACAGCTTTTGGCGAATATGGTTGAGCAATCGTTAAATCCGACCGCGATTTTCCGCGTGGGCCGGCAAGGCGCGGCGGCCTTGGAAGATATTGAGGATCACCGATTTCGTTCACGTTTTGATCTATATATTGCCATATGTTCTGTTATGGTTGCGCCATGACCGCCACTTCCGAATCGCTCGCAGCTTCCGTCGCCTCGATCAGCCCGACCATGCTGGCGCTGGCCGGCGGCGTTCTTGCAGTCCTCATCCTGCTGGTGATCGTCCTTTTTTTGCGCGCCGCCGGGCTTCGCCGCGAACAGGCGGAGGAGGCGGATCTGCGCGCCAGGGAAAGTGCGATGCGCATGGCCGAGCTTTTGAAGATCCAGGCGGAGATGCAGGGTCGGATCGCGGCGATGACCGAGGTCTTCGGCGCGCGGCAAAGCGAACTCAACCAGACGATCAGCCAGCGTCTCGACGGCATGTCGCAGCGCATGAACTCGACGATCACCGAGCAGACCAAATCGACGCATGAGAACCTGCAGCGGCTGCAGGAGCGGCTGGCGGTCATCGATGCGGCGCAGAACAATATCCAGACGCTCGCCAAGGACGTCGTCGGGCTGCAGGCGATACTTTCCAACAAGCAGACGCGCGGCGCCTTCGGCCAGTCGCGGATGGAGACGATCGTTGCCGACGGCCTGCCGATGGGCGCCTACGCCTTCCAGCAGACGCTGTCCAACGGCTCGCGGCCGGACTGCACGATCCGCATGCCGAACGGCGCGCCGCCGCTCGTCATCGACGCGAAATTCCCGCTCGAAGCGTGGAACGCCATCCGCGACGCCGGCAGCCCCGAGGCCGCCAAGCTCGCCGGCCAGCAGTTCCGCCGCGACATGGAGATCCATATCCGCGATATTGCCGAGAAATATCTGATCCAGGGTGAAACCCAGGATACCGCCTTTCTCTTCGTGCCGTCCGAATCGATCTTTGCCGAGCTCCACGAAAATTTCGAGCCGGTGGTGCAGAAGGCGCACCGGGCGCGCATCGTCATCGTCTCGCCGTCGCTGCTGACGCTATCGATCCAGGTTATCCAGGCGGTGCTGAAAGACCAGCGCATGCGGGCGCAGGCGCATCTGATTCAGGGCGAGGTGGCGCTGCTGATGGACGATCTCGGCCGTCTCGACGAGCGGGTGCGCAAGCTGCAGGGCCATTTCGCCATGGCGCAAAAGGATATCGACATGGTCGTTACCTCGGCCGACAAGCTCACCAGGCGCGGCGCCAAAATCGAAGCGCTGGAATTCGAGGCGAGCGGCGATATCAGGCCGGACGACGAGACTCCGGCCAAATCAGTGGAAAGCCGCACCGGTCTTCTCAAGCTTCGGATGGTTGACGAGGAGTGACCGCTTCGGGCAGTGTCTGCCCCGCATTTCATACAAGAGTTGGAACATCACGTCACCCGCGTGTTCCAAAAGACAGGACATCCTCATGATCACAGTTTTCGGGTCCATCAACATGGATCTCATCGCCACGACCGCGCGCCTGCCGAAGCCCGGCGAGACGGTCGCCGGCAACGGATTTGCCACGGCCGCCGGCGGCAAGGGTGCCAATCAGGCGCTGGCAGCCCGCCGCGCTGGTCGCTATGTGCATATGGCCGGCGGCGTCGGCAAGGATGGTTTTGCCGCGGATGCGCTCGCCCTACTCGATGATGCCGGAACCGACCTCTCCCTGGTCAAGCATGTCGACGGCCCCACAGGCACGGCGCTGATCCTCGTCGGCGGCGATGGCGAGAACATGATCGCTGTGGTCCCCGGCGCCAACGGCTTGGTGACGGCTGCCGATGCCGAGACGGCGGTCGGCAGGATGAACGAAGGCGATATCCTGATGCTGCAGCTCGAAGTGCCGGTCGATGCCGTCGAACACGCGCTGTCGGCTGCCCGCGCCAAGGGCATCACCAGCATCCTCAACCTCGCGCCGCTGATCCCCGATGCGCCGCGTCTCGGCCGCCTGGCCGATATCGTCATCGCCAACGAAACCGAGTTCGAGCGGCTCGCCGGGCAGGTCGGCATGGACGCCGAGGCACGCGAGGCAGCCCTTTACCGCCTGCATCAGGAGACCGGCCAGACGCTGATCGTCACACTCGGCGGCGATGGCGTCATCGCCATCCGCGACGGGGTCGTTTCCAGGGCGCAAGGCCTGACAATTGAACCGGTCGATACGGTGGGGGCGGGAGACACCTTCTGCGGTTATTTCGCCGCAAGCCTCGACGACGGCCTCGATTTTCCCACGGCGTTGCGCCGGGCGGCCGTCGCCGGTTCGCTCGCATGCCTCAAATCGGGGGCGCAGCCATCGATCCCGTCAAGCAAGGACGTCGCGGACAGAATATAGTTTCAGTCTCTTTGCGAAGCCGCCGAGAAAAACCATTAGTTTGGAGGGAATTTCTGCGGTTTTCCTTGCCGACGTGCCCGCCGACCGGCGGCCGCCACAGACGGAGGCTGACGACCGTGCCGGCATAGTGCGTTTTCAGGCAGCAGATCAGTGCGTGCCCGAGCTAGCCACCCGGGCGGACAATCACAACCTGATTGTCGCGCGTCGCCGGTATCCAGAGCGTGCCGGCCGCGCCGTCGACGGTGAAATCGGCAGGGCCATGAATGTCCCGCTCCAACCGGATTTCGCCGGTCGGAGCGCCATCGACCGAGAAGAGGATCAGCGCTCCAGGAACCGGGCGATCGACCGCCTTCCAATCCGAGACCGCCAGCCGGCCATCCGGCAGCGTCGCCAGTCCGTCGAACAGGCCATGCGGCGACTGTTCGAGGCGGCTTGCTTTGCCGCTCTCGTCGATGGCAAAAATATCGCCGCCGCCGAAATTCTTGCCGATTCCGGCCACGAGAACGCGCCGGCTTTGCGGCTCGACGATGATCCCGTTCGCGCCGGGAATGCCGCTGGCGAGCTCGGCGATGCTGCCGGCCTTCGGGTCGAGCCGATAGACGGCGTTGCGCAAGCTATCGGTCAGCAGCAATTGCCCGTCCGCGGTCGCGACGAGATCGTTCGCGAGCGCTGGCTCTTCTCCCGGAAGGCGTTGCTGGAAGACGCGCGCCCCGCTCGTCAGGTCGAAACCGACCACGCGGTCGATATCGGCGACATAGAGCCGGCCGCCAACCGCAGCCATGCCCTTCGGCGCATCGAGCGTCTCGCCGGCGGGCGGGAAAGCTCGCAGCGTCACGACCTTGCCGTCGGCGGAAACCTCGGAGATGAAGCCGTCGCCGTCCTTCGCCATGGGATCGAGCGCCTTCCCCATATTCGATACGAAGCGGCGATCGGCGACGGTCAGGACGCTCTCGGGTGACTGAAACCCATCGATAACAGTGACGACCTTCGCCGTTTCCTCGGCGGAGGCATTGGTCAGGGTGCTGGTCGCTACAAAGATCGCCGCCGCCGTGGCCTGCAGCACCTTCCTGGAAATCATCCGTCTCATAAGCTCACTCCTGTTGCGGAGTGGCGAGAATTGCGGGAAAGCCGCGCCTCATCGCGCCCGCTTCGACCGGAGATGAGCCCATTTCGGTCAATCCATCATTTTCGCAGCCATGCCCATCGGATAAAGTTATACGCATGGACATCGGGAAGGCATCACAACAAGCGCTCTCTTCCGCGCTGCTGGGGGGATTGGCACGGTTTCGAGCGGCGGGCACCGGGGGCAGCCTCGCGCATGGCGAGAACCTGTTTTCCTATTGTGCCCTGGCCAAGGAACGCCTGATCGCCATCGAACTTCCGCATCCGATCCTGGGCGTTGTCGTCTCCGGCGCCAAGGAAGTCTGGCGCGGCATGAACGGCTCTGCGCTTCGCGCCGGCTCGCTGTTTGTGCTGCCGGCAAAGACGAAGATGGACATCCTCAACCTGCCGGACGAGAGTCACGGCTTCTATCAGTCACTGATCCTCGAGGTGCCGGACGCTTCGGCCCTGCTCGAGGCCAGCGTTCCGTCGACGATTGCCGACCGCCGCAGGGCCGCCGTCGAGCCCCTGCAGGTCGAGCTGACGCCACATCTGGTCGATGCCGTGATTCATGCCCCCTCGGCGATCGCCGATGGCCCCGCGCAATCCTCCGTGCGGCGCTCGCGGCTGACCGAACTTCTTGCGCTCCTCCATGGCGATCCGGCAGCGCGTCCCATGTTCAACGTGTCGATCACGGGGCGCGTGCTTGGGCTGATCGCCAGTGACCTCTCCCGTGACTGGCGGGCGCCCGAGGTTGCGAGGATGATTGGCCTATCGGAATCCACCATGCGCCGGCGACTAGCGGAGGAAGGTATCTCTTTCGCCAAACTGTTGCGGCGCGAAAGGATGTTGGCGGCGTGGCATTTGATGGCGCAGCGCGAGAGCGCTCAAGCCGCCGCCATCGCGGTGGGCTATGCATCGAGGGCCCATTTCGCAAAGCGCTTCAGGGCGGCATTCGGGTCCAACCCCAGCACGCTCCGCCATTCCGATTTGATGCTCAACGGGTAGCCGACAAACTCGACGTGTAGATCGCGGGCGGAGACCGCGGTCGCCGGTTCGCTCGCATGCCTCAAATCGGGAGACAGCCATCAATCCCGTCAAGCAAGGACGTCGCGGACAGAATATAGTTTCAGTCTCTTTGCGAAGCCGCCGAGAAAACCCATTGGTTTTGAGGGAATTTCTGCGGTTTTCCTTGCCTCGACCATTCGAGTTTCATTCAAATTTAAGGTATTTCCGGCGATCTTCCTCGTGGTCGCCGGCGCCCTTCGTTCTTGCAGCCGGCCGCCAGTTCAAAGTGCTGCAGCGTCCCGTGGCGTCTTGAAAGACGCGCCGCTGCAGGCCGGCTGCTCCATGACGGAGCGATGCCTTCGCTCCTACGCCGGAGAATGCCCGTTCGGCGTATCTTGCCCGAGGACCCCATGTTTATTTTTCGCATGAAATCGCTTGCAGCGAAACTTCTCGTCATCACTGGCATCGCCATCGCGCTTGTTCTCATCGTCTCGAATTTTTTCCTCATCGGCCAGACACGGGATCGCGTCCAGACGCTGACAATGGCTCAGGCCAATCTCGAGGCAAAATCGATCGCCAACGAAATCGCCGCCAATGTCGGCGAACTCGCCAGCGCCGCACGCACCATGTCGGGCGTGATTGGCCGCGGCCATGAGGGCAAATCGCTCGACCGCAAGGGCATGATCAATGTGCTGAAAGCCAATCTCGAGCAGAACGCCTTCGCCTTCGGCAGCTGGTTCTGCGAGCAGCTCGGGGCGCTCGACGGCAAGACCACCGAGATCGCCAACAATAATGACGAAGGGACGAACAAGAACGGCGCCTTCACGCCCTACTGGTCGAAGGCCAAGGATGGCGGCGTCCAGTACTCAACCTTCGACAATGATTATACCGCCGAATGGTGGAAGCTCGCCGCTGACAGCGGCAAGGGCGCGATCACCACGCCGTACCTTGCCGAGGGAACAGATGTCCCAACGCTCCTGACCTCGATCGCCTATCCCGTCACGGCCGGCGGCAAGATGATCGGTCTCGCCGGCGTCGACATTTCGCTGAAGTCGCTCACCGACAAGCTGCAGGCGCTGCATCCTTTCGGCTCCGGCCGCGTGACGCTGCTGTCGCAGGCCGGCAACTGGATTGTCGCGCCAAACCCCGACCTGATGACCAAGCAATATGACGGAGAAGGCGCCGACGTCGTCAAGGCGGCGCTGTCGAACAAAGAGCCCGGCCTCGTCAGGAACCTGACCTATGACGGCCTCGATCCCTTCGATCGCGTCGTCTATCCCTTCGCCGTTCCCGGCGTCAACGCCACCTGGGTCGTGCTCGTCGATGTCCCGCACACGGCCATCAATGCACCGGTCAAAGACCAGACCTACATGATGATCATCAACGGGCTGATCGTGCTCGGCGCGGTCATGCTGGCGCTCTATTTCGCCGTCCGTTCGCTCGTGCAACGGCCGCTCGGCGGGCTGGTCGCCAGCGTCAAGGCGTTGAGCGACGGCCACTATGAGGAGCCGGTCGCAGCCCAGGATCGGAGCGACGAGGTCGGTTCGGTCGCCAAGGCGCTCGAAGGCTTCCGCTTCACGCTCGCCGACACCAAGCGCCTCGAAGACGAGGCTGCCAGAGAGCGGCAGGCGGCGGAGGCCGAGCGCGGCCGGTCGGAATCGGAACGGCAAGAATCGGTGTCGCAACAGCGCCGCATCGTCTCGATCGTCGGCGCCGGCCTTTCCGAGCTGTCGCGCGGCAATCTCGGCCACCGCATCACCGACGAGTTCCCCGGCGAATACGGCAAGCTGAAGCAGGATTTCAACGCGGCGCTTGCAAGCCTCGAAGAGACCATCAACACCATGACCCTCAGCGTCGCCAATATCGGCTCGGGCACAGGCGAGATCAGCAACAGCGCCTCCGACCTCGCCAAGCGCACCGAGCAGCAGGCGGCCAGCCTGGAGGAGACGGCGGCCGCGCTCAACGAGCTCACCGCGCAGGTCGATTCCAGCGCCGAGAATGCGCGCACGGCGGCCGACAACGTCAGCCTCGCCTGTCAGGATGCCGAAAGGTCCGGCGAGGTGGTGCAGAAGGCAATCGCCTCGATGCGGGGGATCGAACAGTCTTCGACGGAGGTCTCGCGGATCATCGGCGTCATCGACGAGATCGCCTTCCAGACCAATCTGCTGGCGCTGAATGCCGGCGTCGAGGCGGCGCGCGCCGGCGAGGCCGGCAAGGGTTTTGCCGTCGTCGCCCAGGAAGTGCGCGAGCTCGCCCAGCGTTCGGCCAACGCCGCCAAGGAGATCAAGACGCTGATCAACACCTCGGCCGTCCAGGTCAAGGAGGGCGTCGATCTCGTCGGGCGTGCCGGCGGCACGCTGCACAAGATCGCCGAACAGGTGATGGGCATCAACGACCTCATCCGGCAGATCTCGGCCTCGGCGAGCGAACAGGCCGTGGGTCTCAAGGAAATCAACCAGGCCATGAACCAGATGGACCAGGTTACGCAGCAGAACGCAGCGATGGTCGAGGAAGCGACCGCCGCCAGCGTGGCGCTCAACGACGAGGCGCAGACGCTGAAGGCGCTCGCCACACGCTTCCGGGTCTCCGGTTCGGGCAACGCCGCTCAGCTCACCGCCGTCGCCCAGCAGATGCGGGCGCCGGCGGCCCGCCGACCGGCCGCGCCGTCGCGCGGTTCCGCCGCCGTGGCGCAGGACAGTTGGGAAGAGTTCTGATCGTTCCGTTCCGTCTTATAACGAAAAAAGGCGCCTGCGAAATCAGGCGCTTTTTTTGTCAGGAATGGAAGCGGTTCAGGCCGCGTTCGAGGTCTGCTCTTCGTTGAGGAAGGCGTAGATCGCCGAGGCGGAATCGGTGGCGCGCAGCTTTGCCACGAGATCGTGATCACGCAGGACGCGGGCTATGCGTGACAGCGCCTTGAGATGATCGGCGCCCGCGCCTTCCGGCGCCAAAAGCAGGAAGACGAGATCGACCGGCTGGTCGTCCAGCGCTTCGAAATCGACCGGCTGCTCCAGCCGGGCGAAGATTCCGACGATCGAATGAATGTTTACCAGCTTGCCGTGGGGAATGGCGATACCGTTGCCGACGCCGGTCGAGCCCAGGCGTTCGCGCTGCAGGATGACGTCGAAGATCTCCCGTTCGGAGAGCCCGGTGATCCTTGCGGCTCGTGCCGCCAATTCCTGAAGCAACTGTTTCTTGGAATTTACTCTGAGGGCGGGAATGATCGCATCCTGATGGAGCAAATCTGCCAATGCCATTTCTTTTTCCTTCTGTCGCCGGGATCAGATGACGCGGGCGAGCGGCGACGATACCGCCGCTCACCGCCCTGATCTCAGCCTTTGATATTGGCCGAATCGATCCAGCCAATATTCCCGTCGTGGCGACGGTAAACAATGTTCAGATGTTCCTTGCCGGGGCTGCGGAACAGGAGAAGCGGCTCGTCGGTCATGTCGAGCGCCATCACGGCGGTGGCGACCGACATGGTCTTCAGCTGCTTCGTGCTTTCAGCGACGATAGCTGGGGCGAAATCGTCGGGAATTTCATCCTCGTGATCAGGAACGGAGTCCATGACCGTGTAGGAGACTTCTGCAAAACCATTCAGGTGGTTTCCGGCATGATGGTCCTTCAGCTTGCGTTTGTAGCGGCGCAGACGCTTCTCGATGCGCTCGGAAGCGGCGTCGAAGGCAAGCTGGGGATCGGTTGCTTCGCCGGCGGCATGCAGCACCACTCCGCTGTCGAGATGAAGCTTGCAGTCTGCCGAGAAACGAGAACTCGCCTTTTCGACGGTCACCTGGCCGGAATACCCCCCGTCGAAGTATTTCGTGATGGCCATACCAATTTGGTCCTCGATCTTTTGACGGAAGGATTCACCAATTTCCATATGTTTCCCGGATACACGCACACTCATGGAGTTTCCCTTCTTATGGTCGTTTGCGGGTATCAGTTTACGCCAAGCCTCAGGTTCATCCAAGCACTTCGCGCAATCTCAAGCAAGATCGGCGTGGGCCTGCGGGTCCTCGGTGCCCTTGGGATGATGGGGATAACTTTTAAAAGCGCTCACGGCGTCGATTGCGGCGGGCTTCTAGCCAGAGCTTACCGAAAAGTCAATAGGGCGGAAAATGGCCTTCGGAGATGCGCGGGAAACGTGCGGAGGATTCCTTGCCGACAAGCGCTCCTGACGATCCCCGCTTCGATGGCTTTCAATGCTTCGCGCTTAAGCTGTGCTGCCTTGCGGCTATCTTTATTGCGGTGACACCACTACTGTCCGGTTGGCGTCGACGGCTGCCCCTCACACTAACCTGCCGGGGTCGAGGTCCGCGGCTCGATCCGGCTAGTGGCGGGCGGCGATCTCTTGAATTGTCCAAAGCGCCGAGAACCGTCTGATACGCAGTAGAATTAACACCGTGCAGCAAGTCCACCAAGTTTAGCCGGACAGCGGCGTGGTGACACCTGGTATGGCTGGAGATGCGGTCGAACCCGGCGCCTGGATGAGACCCGCGTCAGAAGCCCGCGACCTTGGCGAGCGCCCGCTTCTCGCGGCGGCGCTGGACCGAGGAGGCGATATTCATCGCTTCCCGGTATTTCGCCACGGTGCGGCGGGCGAGATCGATGCCGCCCTTCTTCAGCATATCGACGATATCGTCATCGGAGAGCACCGCGTCCGGGCTCTCCTGCATGATGAGGGCGCGGATCTTGTGACGTACGGCCTCGGCCGAATGGCTGTCGCCGCCTTCCACGGCGCTGATCGACACGGTGAAGAAATATTTAAGCTCGAAGAGGCCGCGCGGCGTCAGCATGTATTTGTTCGAGGTGACGCGGCTGACGGTGGATTCGTGCATCTTGATCGCCTCGGCCACTGTCTTCAGGTTCAACGGCCGCAGGTGGTCGACGCCGTTGAGCAGGAAGGCATCCTGCTGGCGGACGATTTCGCTTGCCACCTTCATGATGGTTTTCGCCCGCTGGTCCAAGCTGCGCGTCAGCCAGTTGGCGCTCTGCAGGCACTCGGAAAGGAAGGCATAATCCTCACCGTTCCTGGCCACGCGCGAAAAATAGGACTGGTTGACCAGCACGCGCGGCAGCGTATCCGGATTGAGCTCGACCAGCCAGCCGCCGTCTGCCGACGGCCTGACGACGACATCGGGCATGATCGCTTCGGAAATACCCGCCTCGAAACCGCTGCCGGGCTTCGGATTGAGCTGGCGAATCTCGGAGAGCATGTCGAGGAGGTCTTCCTCATCGACACCGCAAAGCCGCTTCAGCGTGGCGAAATCGCGCCGCGCCAGCAGTTCGAGATTGTCGACCAGCGCTTGCATGGCAGGGTCGTAGCGGTCCTTCTGCCTGAGCTGGATCGCCAGGCACTCAGCGAGGCTGCGGGCGAAAACACCCGGCGGATCGAGCGTCTGGAGCGCGGCAAGAACGTGTTCGACCTGCGGCAGGCTCGTGCCGAGCCGCTCGCCTATCTCTACGAGATCAGTCTGCAGATAACCGGCATCGTCGAGCTGATCGACGAAATTCTGCGCGATCAGCCGGTCGGTCATATCGGGCAGGACGAAGGGGATCTGCTGAGCGAGGTGGTCGCGCAGCGACAGCTGGCCGGCGACGAAATCGTCGAGATCGTAATCGGCGCCCTCGGCGCTGCCCGGCATCGACTTCCACTGGCCGACAAGCTCCGGCGCATCGAGGCGCTGCGGGGCGCCGTCGTCGGGAAAGACATTGGTATAATTGGCGTCGAGCTCGTCGTTCAGCCGGCCGGTGCTTTCGCTGCCGCCATTGTCGTACCAGTCGCTGGAGAGCGCCTCGGCGCGATTGTCGGCGCCGTCGTCCGAGCCGGCATCCTCCGGCGGCTGGCCAAACTGCTCGTCTTCACCGCCACCGCGTTCGTCGCCCGCCTCGCCGTCGTTTGACGGGAATTCGAGCAGGGGGTTCTTTTCCACTTCCTGGGCGATGAACTGGCTGAGCTCGAAATGCGTCATCTGCAGCAACTGGATGGATTGCATCAGTTGCGGTGTCATCACCAGGGACTGGCTCTGGCGCAGGAAAAGATTGGCGGACAGTGCCATGACGGACGCGAAACTCCCCTCAATTCCTCCGGGAACCGCGTCCAGTTAACGCCTCAGGCCACGGAAACCAAGTTGGCCCAAAAATTGCTTTTTTATCTCATTTGGTCAAGCGGAACTAAGCGGCAAGGTGAATTTCCGCGCCGACGGGAGCATGACGGATTCCGATTTGCTCGAAAATCAGCCTGATCCGGCCTCAGAGGCTGAAATTGTCGCCGAGATAGAGCCGGCGCACTTCCGGATTGTTGACGATATCGTTCGCCCGGCCATGGGTCAGCACTTCGCCGGCATGAATGATGTAGGCGCGGTCGATGAGACCGAGCGTCTCGCGAACATTATGGTCGGTGATGAGAACACCGATGCCGCGCGCCGTCAGATGATGGACGAGATTCTGGATGTCGGCGACCGAGATCGGGTCGACACCGGCAAAGGGCTCGTCGAGCAGCATGAAGGTCGGGTCGGTCGCCAGCGCACGGGCGATTTCGAGACGGCGGCGCTCGCCGCCGGAAAGAGCGACGGCGGCACTCTTTCTGAGCTTCTGGATATGAAATTCCTCCAGCAGCTCGTTCAGCTTCTGCTCGCGATCAGCCTTGTCCTTGACATGCACTTCGAGAACGGCGCGGATATTTTCTTCCACCGTCAGCCCGCGAAAGATCGAGGCTTCCTGCGGAAGGTAACCGACGCCGAGGCGGGAGCGGCGATACATCGGCATGGTCGTCACGTCGTTGCCGTCGATTTCGATGGTGCCTTCATCCACCGGCACAAGGCCGGTGATCATGTAAAAACAGGTCGTCTTGCCCGCACCGTTCGGACCGAGCAGGCCGACGGCCTCGCCACGGCGCACCACCAGCGAAACGCCGTTGACGACGCGTCGCGTCGCATAGGTCTTCGTCAGACCACGGGCGATCAGCGTTCCCTGATAGCGACTCTTGTCGGCGGCACCCGCAGCTTGTGGCTCGGGCTGGCCGAACATTGTGGATAGCGATGATAATTTCACGTGGGAGGCCGGCTTCTCAGTTCTGCTTCTGCTGCGCATTCGGCTGCGATTTCGGATCGAGCTGAATCTGGACACGCCCGCCGCAGCTTTCAAGCTCCGCCTGGCCGGATTGCATGTGAACGGTCAGTTTGCACCCGGTAAAGACGTTCGGCCCATCCGACAGAATAACCTTATTGCCCTGATCCGCCGTCAGGATGAATGTCTGCGAGGCCATGTCGAAATTGCCGTCATCGGCGGTCGCCGTCTGCGTGCCCGAGGTCAGCAGGACCTTGTCGGTCACCAGGATCTTGTCGATGTCGGCACTCCCCGATGCGAGCGAGGCAGACTTTTCCGGCTGGGCGGCGGGCTGAGCCCCATCGGCGCCCGGCTTTGCCGCCTTATCCTTATAATAGACGGTCATCTTGCCAGACTGCATCGTCGTCGTTCCCTGGACGACCTTGACATTGCCGGTGAAGAGGGCGGTGTGCTCCTGGTCATGGATCTCGAGCTTGTCGCTTTCGATCTGGATTGGCTGGTCGTTGGAAAGCTTCATCCCCGACATCGCCGTCGCCTGCTGCGCGCCGGCGCCCGAGGCCGTCAGGATAAGGGCAAACGCGCCGGCAATGAATGCTACGCCCGTCTTGCAAGCTGAAATGCGACAATCTTTTGTCATGGATGACCCGGCTGGTTAGGTGCCCTGTTTATGGATGGTGGATGGATCGACATTCATGCGAACATTCCCCTCGAATGTGATCACCCGCCCCTTATCTGTTATCTCAAGCGTCTTCGCAACAATGGAAGCATTGTCCTTGGTGATGGTGACGGGGTCGTCGCTGCGCATGTTGCCGCCCTTGATGTCGAGCCGGGCGGACTGGAATTGCGCATTGAGGCCGCTGCTCAGCACCAGGGTGAAGGGGGCCGTCATATGCAGATTGTCGGTGGCGCGGTTGTAATCGGCGGTCGAGGCGACGACGCGGGCGATCAGGCCGTCATTCATCGGCACGGCCGCCTTGATGGTCTCCAGCGTGATGAGATCGGGATTGCGGATATCCTGCAACGCCCGTTCGGCGAGCATCGAATAGTTGATGCCGTCGGAATTGCGGCCCGCGATCGCCGGCTTCTCCATCACGACCTTGCCGTTCTCGATCTTGGCACCTTCGAACTTGACGTTTTCGGGCAGGTAGATGCTGACAAGCGCCACCGCCGCGAGGCCAGCGGCGACGATGAGGGCGGCCACAGGCAGCAGAATCTTCAGCCGCCGCACGCGGGCGGAATGGAACAACGCATCGCCATAGGCGCTCCTGCCGGAGCCCGCATAAGCGTCATTTCCGTTGTTCTTCAGGGTATCGAGCATAGGTCTCGTTCCATCTGCGGTGATTGCCGCGCCTTATAACAAAGCCGGCCGCCAATCACAGTTCGTTTCGCATTATTACATTGGCTTGCCAATATGGAATTTTTTCTGCAACAAGCAACAAAACGGAAAAACATCAAAAAGTGGCATTCGTACGCGCCGCTGCCACCTATTTCACCGGATCGATCGGCGCCATGCCGACGCCGGGCCAGCGCTGGAGGTATCTCATGGACAGTTCGATCATCGCCGATCGCCGGCGGCTGCGCCGCAAGCTCGGCTTCTGGCGCATCGTCGCAGTGGCCCTCGTGGTGGCGCTTGGTCTGGCCTTCTATGGCTTCGCCTTCGGCGGTGCCGGAACCGAACGCCCGCATATCGCTCATGTGACGATATCCGGGCTGATCGTCGACGACGACGAGCTACTGGAGCGGCTGAAGAAGGTCGAGACCAGCGATCAGGTGAAGGCAGCGGTGATTTCGATCTCCTCGCCCGGCGGCACGACCTATGGCGGCGAGAAAATCTTCAAGGCGATCCGTGCCATTTCGGCCAAGAAGCCCGTGGTCTCGGACGTGCGCACGCTGGCCGCTTCGGCCGGCTACATGATTGCCACTGCCGGCGATACGATCATTGCCGGCGACAGCTCGATCACCGGCTCGATCGGCGTCATCTTTCAGTATCCGCAGATCCAGCCGTTGCTCGACAAGATCGGCGTCTCGCTGCAGGAGATCAAATCCTCGCCGCTGAAGGCCGAGCCCTCGCCATTCCACGAGGCGAGCGAGGAGGCCAAGGCGATGATCCGCAATATGGTGCTCGACAGCTACAACTGGTTCGTTGACCTCGTGGCCGACCGGCGCAAGCTTCCGCGTGAAGAGGTGCTGAAGCTCGCCGACGGCACGATCTATACCGGACGGCAGGCGCTCGAGGCGAAACTCGTCGATACGATCGGCGGCGATCCCGAAATCCGTGCCTATCTTAAATCGCGCGGGGTCGACGCCGATCTGCCGATGGTCGACTGGGACAAGAAGAGCAACACGCCGTTTCTGCTCGCTGGGGCTGTTTCGCGGCTGATTACGATCCTCGGTTATGAGGATGTCGTCAAAGGCCAGGATATCAATGGAATCCTGCCCCCAAAGTTGCTTCTTGACGGGCTGCTTTCAGTTTGGCAGGTTGGCCACGATTGATAAGAAATCAATAATTTAAGGGGGCGACTGTGATCAAGTCCGAACTGGTGCAGATTGTTGCGGCACGCAACCCGCATCTCTATCATCGCGACGTCGAAAATATCGTCAACGCGGTTCTCGACGAGATCACCGATGCACTGGCTGCGGGCAACCGCGTCGAATTGCGCGGCTTCGGCGCGTTTTCGGTCAAGAACCGCCCTTCCCGCTCCGGCCGCAATCCGCGCACCGGCGATACCGTCTTCGTCGAGGAGAAGTGGGTTCCCTTCTTCAAGACCGGCAAGGAACTGCGCGAGCGGCTCAATCCCGGCCAGGCCGACGAAGAGGATTGAGCGGCGCAACCGGCCTGCGGCGAAACCGCACTTGAACTTGAACTCGGTTTTCCTATTCTGTTAGCGCATCGGCCCGAAAATCGGAATCGATTTTCGGGCCGATGCGTAGATACAATGCGCCATTCGAAGAGAGCGGCGCCGTCCGACGCGTGGAGACCCCAATGGCCAAGAAGATCGTCAACCTCTTGATTCTGCTGCCGCTCGGCGTCATTCTCATCGTCTTCTGCGTTGCCAACCGGCAGAGCGTCACGCTCGCCTTAAATCCGTTCCGGCCTGACGATCAGGTGCTTGCGGTCTCCGCGCCCTTCTTCGTTTTCCTGTTCATCGCGGTGATTTCAGGCATGCTGATCGGCTCGGCCGCCACCTGGTTCAGCCAGGGCAAACACCGCAAGCGCGCCCGCACCGAGGCCAAGGAAGCCATCCGCTGGCAGGGCGAGGCCGACCGCCACAAGAGCCACGCCGAGGAAATCGCCGGACAGCTGCCGGCACGGTAAAGCGGCTCGGTTTCGACGACGCTCGCCGGTCAGACCGGAAGAAAGCTCAGTTCCTCATAGTCGCCCTCCGGCGACGTGCCGTTGCCGGTCACGCGAAAACCGTGGCCGAGGTAGAAAGCCTTCGCCCGCCGGTTCTTCACCAGGCACTTCAGCCGATAGCGGTGTTGCGGCCATTCCGGCAGCGCCTGCAGCAGCGCCGTACCGGCGCCAAAGCCCTGGAAGTCCGGGCTGATATAGAGCATGTGGATGAAATCATCGGCCGGCCAGAGCGACAGGAAGCCGGCTACTCCGCCGTTTTCATGCTCGCAGACGAAGACCGTCTCGCCATTCGTATGGGCGGCGAAGTCTTCGCGGTGGAATTTGCCGGGATCGACCCAGACGAATGTTTCGCGGCGCACGGAAAGATAAATCTCCGCGAGCATTTCCTGGTCTTCCGCCCGCGGCGGCCTGATTGTCCACGTCATGACGTGGATGTAACCCATGGCCCAACCCGCGCCAAGCCCAAAGCGCGTGGCGTCGGGCCCGGATCAGCCAGCCGCCATCTTCGCGACGACGGCGGCATTGAAATCCGAAAAGAACCCTTCGGCGAGCCTCTGCGAGGTCGCATCGAGCAGGCGTGCGCCGAACTGGGCAAGCCTGCCGCCGAGCTCGGCTTTTGCCCGATAATGCAGGATGGTCTCGGCACCGCTTTCTTCGAGCACGATATCGGCGGCTCCTTTGGCAAAGCCGGCAAGACCACCCTTGCCTTCGGCCGACAGCGTGTAGCTGTTCGGCGCATCCACATTGGACAGTGTCAGCAGCCCATGAAAGGTAGCCGACAGCAGGCTGAACTTGACCTTGATCGTCGCCTCGAAGGTATCCGGCGACAGCCGCTCGATGGCCTGGCAGCCTGGAATGCAGCCGCGCATGATCTCGGGATCGTTGAGCGCTGCCCAGACGACGTCCCGCGGCGCGGCGATGCGTTCTTCGCCGGTGAAATCCATTCGATAACCCCATCTCCGATTCGCTCACTTTATCCCAGCGGGAAAGGCTTTTGCCAGGCGGAGAGGAATGTTATCCCGCTCGTTCCGGTGCAAGGAATTGGCGATGAGTGACGAATTGAGGCCGTGGAGCGTGACGGCAAGCCGCATCACCTATGAGGACCGCTGGATCCGGCTGCGAAGCGACGATTGCGTCACCGCCGATGGGACCGTCGTCGCGCCCTTCCATGTGCTCGACTATCCCGACTGGATCAACGTCGTGCCTGTCATGCCCGACGGCCGCGTGCTGCTGACGCGGGAATACCGGCATGGACGCGGCGAGATCATCCACGGGCTCGTCGCCGGCGGTGTCGAGCGCGGCGACAGCGAGACCGGCGATGCGGCGATGGCGGCAGCCCGGCGCGAACTACGGGAGGAGACCGGCTATGAAGCCTCGACCTTCGTCAAGCTGCTCACCTCCTACCCGAATGCAGCAAGCCACAGCAACGCGGTGACGAGCTGGCTGGCACTCGACCTCAGCCGAGCCGGTGAACCGCGTTTCGACCCGGGCGAGAAGGTCGAGCTGTTGTTTGAGGATCTTGCCGCCCTCCTCGGCGACCTGCAGTCCGGCGCGGTCATCATGCAGTCGATGCATGTCGCAGCCCTTTATGCGGCGGAAAGCTGGCTTCGCCGGCGGTCATCGGAGGCTTGAAATAAATTCCGCGCCGGCGCGCAGTTGATCCGGCACGCTTTTCTGGGCTACTGCATAATTCAAAGGGCGCTGCAGAAGATGCAGACGCTCTCACCATCTCCCGACAGACACGCGGAAGAACACGTTGAAACAAAGAGAACGCCGGCCGGGCCAGAAGAAGACATCAGGTCCTTCCGGGGAAAGCCGCAGGGACGACCGGGTCGGCCGGCCGCCGAAGCCGGTCGCGCTGCCTGCGGCTGCCCGCGAGACGGTGCGCGAGGCTGCCGTGCCTGCCGCGCCCGAACGGCCGCTGATGACGCGGAGCGGCGAGCGCCCGGCTGAGCGCGTGCCCGTGATCCTCGAATCGCTCGGGGCCGGCGACTTCCACCTGATCGACAGCGGCAACGGCGAAAAGCTTGAGCAATACGGTCCCTACCGTATCATCCGTCCCGAGGCCCAAGCGTTGTGGCGACCGTCGCTGCCCTCGCATGTCTGGGAAAAGGTCGATGCCGTCTTCACCGGCGATACCGACGAGGAAGGCAGCGGCCGCTGGCGCTTCCCGAAGGAGGCGCTGGGAGAGACCTGGCCGCTCAACCTGCTCGGCGTCGATTTCCTCGGCCGTTTCACCTCTTTCCGTCATGTCGGCGTCTTCCCCGAGCAGATCGTGCACTGGAGCTGGATGAAGGAGCAGGTCGAAAGGGCCGGCCGGCCGCTGAAGGTGCTGAACCTTTTCGGCTATACCGGCGTCGCCTCGCTGGTTGCCGCCGCAGCCGGCGCCGAAGTCACCCATGTCGACGCCTCGAAGAAAGCGATCGGCTGGGCGCGGGAAAACCAGGCGCTCGGGCGCATGGAGAAGCTGCCGATCCGCTGGATCTGCGAAGACGCGATGAAATTCATCCTGCGCGAGGAACGCCGCGGCAGCCAGTACGACATCATCCTCACCGATCCGCCGAAATTTGGCCGCGGCCCGAACGGCGAAGTCTGGCATCTTTTCGAGCATCTGCCGTTGATGCTCGATGTCTGCCGCGAGATCCTGTCGCCGCAGGCCGTCGGCCTGGTGCTGACCGCCTATTCGATCCGCGCCAGCTTCTATTCGATCCACGAGCTGATGCGCGAGACCATGCGGGGCGCCGGCGGCGTGGTCGAATCCGGCGAGCTGGTCATCCGCGAAGCCGGCCTCGACGGCAAGACGCCGGGCCGCGCCCTTTCCACCTCCCTCTTTTCCCGCTGGGTGCCGAAATGAGCAAGGACTTCCACGATCAGGGACCGCGTAGGGTCGGACAGGTGAAGGAAGTCACCTCGCTTGCCAATCCGATCATCAAGGACATCAAGGCGCTGACGAACAAGAAGTCGCGGGAGGAAAGCGGGACTTTCCTCGCCGAAGGGCTGAAGCTCGTCATCGATGCGATCGAACTCGGCTGGACGATCCGCACGCTGGTCTATGCCAAGGCCGCCAAGGGCAAGCCGCTGGTCGAGCAGATGGCGGCCAAGACCGTCGCCTCGGGCGGGCTGGTGCTCGAAGTCAGCGAAAAGGTAATTGCCGCGATCACCCGGCGCGACAACCCGCAGATGGTCGTCGGCATCTTCGACCAGCGCTGGAAACCGCTCAAGGACATCCGGCCGAAAGAGGGCGAGACCTGGGTGGCGCTCGACCGCGTTCGCGACCCCGGCAATCTCGGCACCATCATTCGCACGGCCGATGCGGCCGGGGCTTCCGGCGTCATTCTGGTCGGAGAGGCAACCGATCCCTTTTCGCTCGAGACCGTGCGCGCCACCATGGGCTCGGTCTTTGCCGTGCCGGTCGCACGCGCAACGCCGGAGGAATTTCTCGCCTGGCGGAAATCGGCCGGCGTTTCCATTGTCGCCACCCATCTTGCCGGCGCGGTCGATTACCGCACGATCGACTACCGGAAGAAGCCGATCGTGCTCTTGATGGGCAACGAGCAATCCGGCCTCCCCGAGCAACTCGCCAAAGAGGCCGACGCGCTTGCCCGCATTCCGCAGCAGGGCCGCGCCGATTCCTTAAACCTCGCCGTCGCCACCGCCATCATGCTTTTCGAGGTGCGCCGCCATCTCCTCTCACTTGCCGAGGGCAAATGACCGAACAGACGCATGCACGCCCCGCGCTCTTTGCGCGCCCAGCGCCGATCCTCTTCTTCATCGTCGCCGCCGTTCTCATCGACCAGATCGTCAAGATCGCCGTCGACCATTACCTGCCGCTGCAAGAAGCCGTGCCGGTTCTTCCGATGTTGGCGCTCTACCGCACCTATAATCTCGGCGTCGCCTTTTCGATGCTGTCGGGCATGGACGGCTGGTTCATCGTAGGCATGCGGCTCATCATCGTCGCCTTCGTCATCTGGCTGTGGTACCGCACCGCCAAAGATCGCTGGCTCGCTCATCTCGGTTACGCGCTGATCATCGCCGGCGCGATCGGCAATCTGGTCGACCGCTTCGCCTACGGGCATGTGATCGACTACATCCTCTTTTATACCGAAAGCTGGTCCTTCGCGGTCTTCAATCTCGCCGACAGTTTCATCACCATCGGCGCGGCTTGCGTCATTCTCGACGAGCTGTTGCTGCCGAAAAAGGCCGGCCGCTAAAATCTTATCGAATTCCTGAAGGCATTCGGAAGGGGCCTCATGTTAGCCAGATAGCATGCACAACCTGGGACAGTTGCAGGAAAGATTGTCCGCCGCCTTCGGCGGACCCGCCACCACGCCGCATCAGGAGCGGATGGGGCAGCCCTCCCTGCGACCACATGCAAGCGCACATGCGGAAGCCAATCAGCGCCAGGCGCCCGACCCGACACGGCGCCTGCTGTTCTACTGGCTGCGCGGCGCCGGCCTGCTTGCCGCAACGATCCTCATGCTGCTTGCCCATGCCGGCCATCCGTTGCTGCTGCCGGGCGGGCTTGTCGTTCTCGGCCTGGCGGTGCTTGCCGGTTACCTCGTCCTGACGATCCGCCGGCGGGGGGCAAACAAGCCGGGCGGCCAATCGCTGCCGGAGCGCAACGACGGCACAAAGCTGTTCGCCGACGTGCACGACGTGCTCGGCGACATCACGGTCGGCCGCACCATGGACCGGCGCATCATCTCCGCCAACGATACGTTTCGCCGTCTGACCGGACGGCTGCATCCGGAAGGACGCAGTTGCGAGGAGATCGGCCTCGCCTTCCGTCCCGGTCCGATCCCACATTGCTACGATGTCGAAATCTCGACACCGGAAGGCCAGCGCATTTTCGTCTGGCGCGACGTCGTCACCCGCGATCCTGCGAACGGCCGCCTGTTGCTGCAGAGCGTTGCCCGCGACGTCACCGAAGAGCGGCTGATCGCGCAGAGCCGCGAGGAGGCCCGCCAGAAGGCCGAATATAACAGCGCCGCCAAATCCAGGCTGCTCGCCACCGTCAGCCACGAAGTGCGCACGCCGCTTTCCGGCATCCTCGGCATGACCCATCTGCTCGCGGAGACGCGGCTGACGCAGGAACAGCAGAATTATCTGACCAATATCCGCCAATCCGGCCACGCGCTGACGCAGCTCGTCGAAGATCTGCTCGATTTCTCCACCATCGAGGTCGGCCGCTTCGAGCTGCACCCGCGCTCCGAATCCCTGCGCAAGCTGCTCGAGAGCGTCGTCGAGATGCTCGCCCACCGGGCGCACGAAAAGGGTATCGAAATCGGCGCCACCGTGTCATCCGACGTGCCGGAGCAGATGAGCTTCGATCCGGCGCGGCTGCGCCAGGTTCTGTTCAACGTCATTGGCAACGCCGTGAAGTTCACTCAGGTCGGCGGCGTCTTCATCCGCGTCTCGCTTGACGCCGGCAACCTGTTGATCACCGTGGCCGATAGCGGTCCCGGCATGACGGCGGAGGAGCAGGCGCGCGTCTTCGGCGAGTTCGAGCAGGGCGGCACCGTCGCCGACAAGAGCAGCGGCACCGGGCTCGGCCTTGCAATCTCGGCGCGCATCATGCGCGAATTCGGCGGCGCATTGACGGTTGCCAGCGAAAAGGGCCTCGGCAGCGAATTCACCATCCGCTTTCCCGTCGAGATCGGCAGCGAACGGCCCGACCGGCGAAACACGCTGCTTGCCGGCAACAGCGTCGTGCTCTTGGCGCCGGCAGGGGCGGCGCGCACCGCCATCGCCGAGACCATCACCGCGCTCGGCGGGGTCTGCCATCTCGTCGGTGACGGCGAGACGGCGCGGGAAAAGCTGCTCGGCATGGCCAATGGCGGCGGCCGGCCGACCGATATCATCGTCGACCACCGCATGTCGGCGGAATTTTCCACTCACCTTGCCGACCGCGCCGAAATCGCCGCGCTCGGCCTGCGCAAGGTTCTGCTCGTCAACCCTGAAGAACGCAGCGCCCATCCGCTCGACCTGTTCGATGCCTGGCTCATCCGGCCGCTGCGCGAACAGTCGCTGATCGATGTGCTGCGCGGGCGCATGCGCGGCATGGAAAAGCGCGACGCGCTGAACGACAACCAGCCGGGCTTCGGGCTTTCGGTGGCGGAGGCGAGGGTGGCGGCGAGCGGGCTCAGCATCCTGCTCGGTGAGGACGATCCGATCAACGCCATGCTGGTGCGCGTCGTCCTGGAAAAAGGCGGCCACAAGGTGCGTCATGTCGAAGATTTCGAGACGCTGCTCGATTGCGCCCTCGGCGAGGCCGATACCCGCCCCGACATCATCATCAGCGATCTGTCGATGCCGGGCGGCAATGGCATCGACATGCTGGCACGGCTGCGCGGTCACGAACGGCGGCTCGATCTTGCGCCCGTGCCGGTGATCGTGCTGACCGCCGACAAGAGCGATGAATCGCGCCGCCAGGTCTTGCTCAACGGCGCCAACCGGGTCATGGTGAAGCCGGTCGACCCGCTGCGGCTGCTGACCGAAGTTCAGGCGGTAGCAGCACTTTCCGCCCGCCGGGCAGAGGCACGATAGAGCCCCGTGGGGACCGGTACGCGTCTTGCCTCGGGAAATGCAATATGTCACTTTCCTGTCGTACAGAAGTGTTTTATGGCGTCGATAAGCCGGCAACCGGAGAATCGCCATGTCCTCCATCGACATTCTCAATCGTGACGTCACAGCCGAGGCTGCACGGCCGTCGACGGCTGCTGCGCAGAAGGACGGCGAGATCCTTGGCCGCATCGGCAATCTGGAAACGCGCCTTGCCCGCACGGCGCGCGAGATCGACGCCGCCCAGGCAGTGCGCTACCGCGTCTTCGTCGACGAAATGAAGGCACAGCTGCCGCTCGACGCCATGCGCCGCCAGCGTGATGTCGACGCCTATGATGCCTTCTGCGATCATCTGCTTGTTCTCGACCGTGCGATCGAGGGCGATTCTGAAGACCAGATCGTCGGCACCTATCGGCTGCTGCGCCAGGATGTCGCCATGGCCAATGGCGGTTTTTACTCGGCTTCCGAATTCGAGATCGAGGGGCTTCTCGCCAAGCATCCGGACAAGCGCTTCATGGAGCTCGGCCGCTCCTGCGTGCTGCCGGAATACCGCACCAAGCGCACCGTCGAGCTTCTCTGGCAGGGCAACTGGGCCTATGCGCTGAAGCACGGGATGAGCGCCATGTTCGGCTGCGCCTCGTTCCCCGGCGTCTATCTGGAAAGCCATGCGCTCGCCCTGTCCTTCCTCTACCATAATGTGCTGGCGAAGGATGAATGGGCCGTCGGCGCACTGCCGCATCTCGCCCGCAACATGGACCTGATGCCGGTCGAGGCGGTCAACCCGAAGCGGGCGCTGATGGCCCTGCCGCCGCTCATCAAGGGTTATCTGCGCCTCGGCGCAATGGTCGGCTCCAGCGCAGTCATCGACCACGCCTTCAACACGACCGACGTGCTGATCGTGCTGCCGATCTCCAGCATTTCCGACCGCTACCTGAACTATTACGGCGCCGACGCCGGCCGCTTCGCGAGCTAGACCTTCTCTGGCCAGCTTGCTGCATGCTGCCCTGGCGCAAACCTGCCGGGTTGTCCGATCGGCGCCCTCATAGATCCGATCGCCTTCTCGTGTCCGACGGGTTCTCCCCATAGGCCGCCCGGTAGATTGCCGCAAAACGGCCAAAGTGGCGCAGCCCGGCCGACGTGCTGCCGGCCGGGCGCTAAATGCCGTCTCGAATTGGAGGCAGAGGCCGGTTTACGAACCCGCCCCGTAGGCAGCGATCGCCGCCATGTTGACGATATCGCTGTCCTTGGCGCCCATCGAGGTGATCTGCACGGCCTTGTCGAGGCCGACGAGGATTGGGCCGATCACCGTCGAACCGCCGAGTTCCTGCAGCATCTTGGTCGAGATCGAAGCCGAGTGGAAGGCCGGCATGACCAGCACGTTGGCGGGGCCGGAAAGGCGGCAGAACGGATATTGCTCCATCACCTTGCGGTTCAGCGCGACATCGGCGGCCATCTCGCCGTCATATTCGAAATCGACGCGGCGCCTGTCGAGGATCTTCACCGCCTCGCGGACCCGCTCGGAACGTTCGCCGGAGGGATGGCCGAAGGTGGAATAGGCGAGCAACGCGACACGCGGCGGATAGCCCATGCGCCGTGCGAGGCCGGCGGCCTCTTCGGCGATATCGGCAAGCTCTTCGGCGCTCGGCATGTCGTGCACCGCGGTATCGGCAACGAAGACGGTGCGGCCGCGGCAGAGCGCCAGCGACACGCCGATGACGCGGTGGCCGGGCTTCTCGTCGATGCAGCGGCGCACATCCTCGAGCGCGGTCGAATAGTTGCGGGTGATGCCCGTCACCATGCCGTCGGCGTCGCCGAGCGCCACCATGCTGGCGGCGAAATGGTTGCGATCGTTGTGAATCAGCCGCTGCGCATCGCGGTGGAGATAACCCTTCCGCTGCAGCCGGGCATAGAGGTAATCGATATAGGCCTCGACGCGGGTAGAGATGCGGGCATTGACGATCTCGAGGCCAGGGCGGTTGAGATCGATGCCGGCGCGCTCCGCCGTCGCCCGGATCAAGTCCTCGCGGCCGAGCAGCAGAGCGGTGCCTAGCTGCTGGTTGGCATAGGACAGTGCGGCGCGCAGGACCTGCTCTTCCTCGGCTTCGGCAAAGACGATGCGCTTCGGCCGGCGGCGCACACGCTCATAGAGGCTGGCGAGCGTCGAGGCGATCGGATCGCGGCGGGCCGAAAGCTCGCGGGCATAACCGGCCATGTCGGTGATGACCTTGCGGGCAACGCCGCTTTCGATGGCGGCCTGGGCGACCGCGACGGGGATGGCCGAGATCAGCCGCGGATCGAAGGGAACCGGGATGATATATTGCGCCCCGAAACGCGGCCGGTTGCCCTGATAGGCGGCGACCACATCATCGGGAACATCCTCGCGGGCCAGATTGGCCAGCGCTTTGACTGCGGCGATCTTCATCGCGTCGTTGATCGTCGAGGCGCGCACGTCCAGCGCGCCGCGGAAGATATAGGGGAAGCCGAGGACGTTGTTGACCTGGTTCGGATAGTCCGAGCGGCCCGTCGCCATGATGGCGTCGTCGCGAATGCGGGCCACCTCTTCCGGGGTAATTTCGGGATCGGGATTGGCCATGGCGAAGATGATCGGCCGATCCGCCATCGAGCGGATCATCTTGGCCGAGAAGGCGCCCTTCTGCGACAAGCCGAAAATGACGTCGGCCCCTTTCATCGCATCTTCCAGCCTGCGGGCGTCGGTCTTTGCCGCATGCGCCGATTTCCACTGGTTCATGCCCTCGGTGCGGCCCTGGTAGATGACGCCCTTGGTGTCGCAAAGGATGATGTTTTCAGGGGCAAAGCCCATCGCCTTGATGAGCTCGACGCAGGCGATCGCCGCCGCGCCCGCACCGTTGCAGACGAGCTTGGTCGTCTTCAGGTCGCGGCCGGTCAGCTCCAACGCATTGATCAGGCCGGCGGCGGCGATGATCGCCGTGCCATGCTGGTCGTCATGGAAGACCGGAATATCCATCAGCTCGCGCAGCCGGCTTTCGATGACGAAGCAATCCGGCGCCTTGATATCCTCGAGGTTGATACCGCCGAAGGAGGGGCCGAGGAAGCGCACGCAGTTGATGAACTCGTCGACATTTTCCGTATCGATCTCGAGGTCGATGGAATCGACATCGGCGAAGCGTTTGAAGAGGACCGCCTTGCCTTCCATCACGGGCTTCGAGGCAAGCGCGCCGAGATTGCCGAGGCCGAGGATCGCCGTGCCGTTGGAAATGACCGCGACCATGTTGCCGCGCGCAGTGTAGTCGTAGGCCGTCTGCGGATCAGCGGCGATTGCCTTGACGGGCACGGCGACACCCGGGGAATAGGCCAGCGACAGATCGCGCTGCGTTGCCATCGGCTTGGTTGGGTTGATCTCCAGCTTGCCGGGCCGGCCCATCGCATGAAAGTCAAGCGCCTCCTGGTCGGTTACTGATGTCGCCGGCCGGTCCTTCTTATCGATATCGGGCATAAATCCTCCAACGTCCTGTGGGCGACGCTTTGCTCTTCCTCAAATGCTGTTGTCATCTATAGCGGCGCGCGGATAGGGTTGGCACCTGTTTTTTTGGGAAAAACTGCACCTCCGTGAACGCACGAATAGACACTGGAAATGAAGCCTTTTCGGCTGCCGAGCTTGCCACGGCGGAAAGCCGTGCGTCGGCGACGCCGATGATGGAGCAATATATCGAGATCAAGGCGAACAATCCGGGTTCGCTGCTCTTCTATCGCATGGGCGACTTCTACGAGCTGTTCTTCGAGGATGCGCTGGAGGCTTCGCGCGCGCTCGGCATCACGCTGACGAAGCGCGGCCAGCATATGGGCCAGGATATCCCGATGTGCGGCGTGCCGGTGCATGCCGCTGACGATTATCTGCAGAAGCTGATTTCCCTCGGTTTCCGCGTCGCCGTCTGTGAGCAGGTCGAGGATCCGGCCGAAGCAAAGAAACGCGGCGGCAAATCCGTCGTCAAGCGCGATGTCGTCCGCTTGGTCACGCCGGGCACGATCACTGAGGAAAAGCTGCTATCGCCCTCGGAATCCAACTATCTGATGTCGCTCGCCCGCATTCGCGGTGGGGCCGAACCGGCGCTGGCGCTTGCCTGGATCGATATTTCCACCGGCGTCTTCCGGCTGGCGGAGACGGAAAGTTCGCGCCTGCTCGTCGACATCCTGCGCATCGATCCGCGCGAGCTCATCCTGCCCGATACGATCTTCCACGATGCCGAACTGAAACCCGTCTTTGACGTGCTCGGCCGAACGGCGGTGCCGCAGCCGGCGGTTCTGTTCGACAGCGCCAGCGCCGAAGGCCGGATCGCCCGCTATTTCGGGGTTTCGACGCTGGACGGCTTCGGCAGCTTCTCGCGCGCCGAGCTTGCCGCGGCCGCAGCCGCCGTCGCCTATGTCGAGAAGACGCAGATCGCCGAGCGCCCGCCGCTTGGGCAGCCCGAGCGGGAAAGTGCCGCCTCGACCCTTTTCATCGATCCGGCCACGCGCGCCAATCTCGAACTTGCCCGCACGCTATCGGGCGATCGCAACGGTTCGCTCCTGAAGGCGATCGACCGCACAGTCACCGGCGGCGGCGCCAGGCTTCTGGCCGAACGGCTGATGTCGCCGCTCACCGACCCCGCCCGCATCAATGCACGGCTCGATTCGATCGGTTTCTTGATCGACGAGCCCTCGCTCTGCGGCAAGCTGCGCGACACGCTGAAACACGTGCCCGACATGCCGCGAGCGCTTTCGCGCCTGGCGCTCGACCGCGGCGGACCGCGTGACCTTGCCGCCATCCGCCAAGGCCTTCAGGCGGCGGGCGGCGTTGCGGCCATGCTCGCCAATGCCATGCTGCCGGAAGAACTCGGCGAGGCGCTGTCCGGGCTGAAAGCGCTTCCCGCGAGCCTGGAAAAGCTGCTTGCCGAGACGCTCGCCGATGAACTGCCGCTGCTGAAGCGCGACGGCGGCTTCCTGCGCGACGGCGCCAGCGGCGAACTCGACGAGGTCCGGGCGCTGCGCGACCAGTCGCGCCGCGTCATCGCCGGGCTACAGCTGCAATATGCCGAGGAAACCGGCATTCGGTCGCTGAAGATCAAGCATAACAATATTCTCGGCTATTTCATCGAGGTCACCGCCGGCAATGCAGCCCCGATGACCGATACGGGGGAAGCCAAGGCCCGCTTCATCCACCGCCAGACGATGGCGAGCGCGATGCGCTTCACCACGACCGAACTTGCCGATCTCGAAAGCCGCATCGCCAACGCCGCCGACCGGGCGCTTTCGATCGAACTCGAAGCCTTCGACAGGATGACGGCCGCCGTCGTGGCTGAAGCCGAGGCTATCAAATCGGGCGCCCGCGCGCTGGCCGTGATCGACGTCGCCGCCGGCCTGGCGCTGCTCGCCGAAGAGCAGGCCTATTGCCGGCCCCTGGTCGACGGCTCAAAGATGTTTGCTATCGAGGGCGGCCGTCATCCTGTTGTCGAGCAAGCCCTGCGGCGTCAGGCGGGCGGCCCGTTCGTCGCCAACCACTGCGATCTTTCGCCGAAGGACGGCGCCAAGGACGGCGCCATCTGGCTGCTGACCGGCCCGAATATGGGCGGTAAATCGACCTTCCTGCGCCAGAACGCTCTGATCGCGATCCTCGCGCAGATGGGCTCCTTCGTGCCGGCGACATCAGCCCATATCGGCATCGTCGACCGGCTGTTCTCGCGCGTCGGCGCCTCCGACGACCTGGCGCGCGGGCGCTCGACCTTCATGGTCGAGATGGTGGAAACCGCCGCCATCCTCAATCAGGCGAGCGACCGTTCACTCGTCATCCTCGACGAGATCGGCCGCGGCACCGCGACATTCGACGGCCTGTCGATCGCCTGGGCGGCCGTCGAGCACCTGCACGAGGCCAATCGCTGCCGCGGCCTCTTCGCCACGCATTTCCACGAGCTGACCGTGCTGTCGGAGAAACTTGGCCGGCTATCGAACGCCACCATACGCGTCAAGGAATGGGACGGCGACGTCATCTTCCTGCATGAGGTCGGGCCCGGTGCGGCCGACCGCTCCTACGGCATTCAGGTCGCCCGCCTCGCCGGGCTTCCGGGCTCGGTCGTGGCGCGCGCCCGCGACGTGCTCACCCGTCTCGAGGATGCCGACCGCAAGAATCCGGCGAGCCAGTTGATCGACGACCTGCCGCTCTTCCAGGTGGCCGTGCGCCGCGAGGACGCGGCTCGCGGCCCGTCCAAGGTCGAGGAGGCGTTGAAGGCGATGAGCCTCGACGACATGACGCCGCGCGAGGCGATGGATGCGCTATACGATCTCAAGAAGAAGCTGAAATAGGAGCGCGGCCGATGTTCATGGAAAAGCTGGTTCGCGAAACCGAGCGCCTCTCACTGATCTGCTCCATGTTCGACACGATGCGGCGCGCCGACCAGGACCGCGATGCGCGCGGCTGGACCTCGCCGATCGGCCTGCTGAAAATCACCCGCAGTTGCGCTATGATCTCGGAGCTCGCAACCGCGATCGCCAAGGCAGGTTATCGCGAATGCGACAGGCAGACGCTCGAAGAGATCCTGGGCGAGACACGGCAGGTGCTCTACGCGCTGAGAGCGCAGGCGACCGGATGAGGCTTTTGCCGAAAGTCGCCGCTTGCGTCAAAGCGTCCGGCACCCTGCTGCCGGCCAACACCATTTCGCCAAATTTAAAGGGTCTTGCAGTATGAGGACCTGTGTCAATCGCCGGGCAAAGAGGCTATAGCGCATGCAGACGAAACAAGCGGCAGGCCGCGAACCGCCAGCCCGGCATGAACAGGACCCCCTTCTGGCGAAAGCGATGCGCGACCTCGATTTCTCCACAATCCTCGACACCGAACTGCTGCAGAACCAATGCGACGCGGTCGCCGAAGCTAACCGCAACCGGCCCGACGTCATGCGCGCCGATCTTCTCGCCGTCTTGAAAAAGGCGAGCACGGAAGGCCGGCAAAAGGCGCGTGCGGCCCTTGCCGCCGACGGCAGCGGGCTGAATTGTGCCTACCGAATTTCCTGGCTGCAGGACCAGATCATCACCGTCCTCTACAATTTCGCCACCGCCCATGTCTTTCCGCAACAGAAGGACAAGTTCGCCGTCACCGCCGTTGGCGGCTACGGCCGCGACACGCTGGCGCCCGGCTCCGACATCGACCTGCTCTTCCTCTTCCTGCCGCGGCCGGCGGAAGAGACGCACAAGGCCGTCGAATTCATGCTCTACGTGCTCTGGGACATGGGCCTCAAGGTCGGCCACGCCACCCGCACGGTGGAGGAATGCATCGCGCTTTCCAAGTCCGACATGACCATCCGCACCGCCATTCTGGAGATGCGCTTTATCTGCGGGTTGCAGCGGCTGGAAACCGAGCTCGAGACCCGCTTCGACAAGGAAATCGTCACCGGCACCGGCCCAGAGTTCATCGCCGCCAAGCTTGCCGAGCGCGACGAACGCCACCGCAAGGCCGGCGACACGCGTTATCTCGTCGAACCGAACGTCAAGGAAGGCAAGGGCGGGCTTCGCGACCTGCACACGCTGTTCTGGATCTCGAAATATTATTATCACGTCCGCGACCAGGCGGAGCTGATCAAGCTCGGTGTCCTGTCAAAGCACGAATACCGCCTGCTTGAGAAGGCCGACGACTTCCTCTGGGCGGTTCGCTGCCATATGCACTTCCTGACCGGCAAGGCCGAGGAGCGCCTGTCCTTCGACATCCAGCGCGAGATCGCCGAGGCCTTCGGCTATCACACCCGCCCCGGCCTTTCGGCCGTCGAGCGCTTCATGAAACATTATTTCCTCGTTGCCAAGGATGTCGGCGATTTGACCCGCATCCTCTGCGCCGCACTCGAAGACCAGCAGGCCAAATCGATCCCCGGCCTCACCGGCGTCATCAGCCGTTTCACCCATCGCACCCGCAAGATCGCCGGCAGCGCCGAATTCGTCGAAGATCGCGGCCGCATCGCACTCGCCGACGCTGAGGTGTTCAAGCGCGATCCGGTCAGCATCCTGCGGCTCTTCCATGTCGCCGACATCAATGGGCTGGAATTTCATCCTGATGCGCTGAAACGCGTCACCCGTTCGCTTGCCCTGATCGACAACAGCTTACGGGAAAACGACGAGGCGAACCGGCTGTTCATGTCGATCCTGACATCGAAACGCGACCCGGCGCTGATCCTGCGGCGGATGAACGAGGCCGGCGTGCTCGGCCGCTTCATCCCGGAATTCGGCAAGATCGTCGCGATGATGCAGTTCAACATGTATCACCACTATACGGTCGACGAACATCTGATCCGCACCGTCGACGTTCTCTCGGAGATCGACAAGTCGCGGGCCGAGGATCTGCACCCGCTCGCCAACAAGCTGATTTCGAACATCGAGGACCGCGAGGCGCTCTACGTCGCCGTTCTTCTCCACGATATCGCCAAGGGCCGGCTGGAGGATCATTCGATCGCCGGCGCCCGCGTCGCCCGCAAGCTCTGCGCCCGCTTCGGCCTGTCGCAGAAGCAGACGGAAATCGTCGTCTGGCTGATCGAAGAACATCTGACGATGTCGATGGTGGCGCAGACCCGCGACCTCACCGACCGCAAAACCATCACCGATTTCGCCGACCGGGTGCAGTCGCTCGACCGGCTGAAGATGCTGCTGATCCTGACGATCTGCGATATTCGCGCCGTCGGACCCGGCGTCTGGAACGGCTGGAAGGGCCAGCTACTGCGCACGCTCTATTATGAAACCGAGCTGCTTTTGGCCGGCGGTTTCTCGGAAGTCTCGCGTAAGGAGCGCGCCAACGCCGCCGCCGAGGCGCTGCGCGCTGCGCTCTCCGACTGGAGCCAGAAGGACCGCAATACCTATACCAAGCTGCATTACCAGCCCTATCTGCTCTCCGTGCCGCTGGAAGACCAGCTCCGCCACGCCCACTTTATCCGCCAGGCCGACAAGGCGGGCCAGGCGCTCGCTACCATGGTGCGGACCGACAGTTTCCACGCCATCACCGAGATCACGGTGCTTTCGCCCGACCATCCACGCCTGCTCGCCGTCATTGCCGGCGCCTGTGCGGCAGCCGGTGCCAACATCGTCGACGCGCAGATCTTCACGACGTCGGACGGGCGGGCGCTCGACACCATCCATGTCAGCCGTGAATTTGCCGACGATGCCGACGAACTGCGCCGCGCCGGCACCATCGGACGGATGATCGAGGACGTGCTGTCGGGGCGCAAGCGCCTGCCCGAGGTTATCGCCACGCGCACGCGCAACCGCAAGAAAAGCAAGGCCTTCGTCATTCCGCCGTCGGTCAACATTACCAACAGCCTGTCGAACAAGTTCACCGTCATCGAGGTCGAATGCCTCGACCGGCCCGGCCTCTTGTCGGAGATCACCGCCGTGCTCTCCGATCTGTCGCTCGACATCCAGTCGGCCCGCATCACCACCTTCGGCGAGAAAGTGATCGACACCTTCTACGTCACCGATCTGGTCGGCCAGAAAATCTCGGGCGACAGCAAGCGCGCCAACATCACCGCCCGGATGAAGGCGGTGATGGCCGAGGAGGAGGACGAACTGCGCGAGCGCATGCCCTCCGGCATCATCGCGCCTGCCGCCACCGCCCGGACATCGCCCCCAGCCGAAAAGAAAGCCGATTCCCCAGCATGAGCCTCGTCAAGAAATTCGCGACCGTCGGCGGCGCCACCCTCGGCAGCCGGATCTTCGGCTTCGCCCGCGAAACGCTGATGGCGGCCGCACTCGGCACCGGCCCGATGGCTGACGTCTTCTATGCCGCCTTCCGCTTCCCGAACCTCTTTCGCCGGCTGTTTGCCGAAGGCGCCTTCAACGCCGCCTTCGTGCCGCTCTTTGCCAAGGAGATCGAGGCGAATGGCACGGATGGCGCCAAGCGCTTTTCGGAGGAAGTCTTCGGCGTGTTGTTTTCGGTGCTGCTCCTCATCACCATCGTGATGGAGCTTGCCATGCCGCTGCTGGTGCGCTTCGTCATCGCGCCGGGCTTTGCCGACGATCCCGAGAAGTTCTCGATCACGATCCGCATGGCGGCCGTGATGTTTCCCTATCTCATGTGCATGTCGCTGACGGCAATGATGAGCGGCATGCTGAATTCGCTGCATCATTTCTTCGCCGCCGCCATCGCGCCCGTCTTCCTCAACGTGGTGATGATCGGGGCGCTGTTCTATGCGCTCTACACCGGCGCCGATCCGCTGGCGACGGCCTGGTATCTCTCCTGGGGCGTGCTTGTGGCCGGCCTGCTGCAGCTTGCCGTCGTCTATGTCGGCGTGCTTGCGGCCGGCATGAGCATCGGCCTGCGCTTCCCGAAGATGACGCCGAACGTCAAACGGCTGCTGATCCTCGCGGTGCCGGCCGCGGTCACCGGCGGCATCACCCAGATCAACCAGCTGATCGGCCAAGCGATCGCCTCCTCCCGCGACGGCGCGATCGCGGCGCTGCAATATGCCGACCGCATCTACCAGCTGCCACTCGGCGTCGTCGGCGTCGCCGTCGGCGTGGTGCTGCTGCCGGAGCTGGCGCGAGCCTTGAAGGCCGGCCACCCGCGCGAGGCCGGCAATCTGCAGAACCGCTCGATCGAATTCGTGCTGTTCCTGACCATTCCGGCCGCCTTCGCACTCTGGATCCTGTCCGACGAGATCATCCGCGTGCTTTACGAACGCGGCGCATTCCATCAGGAAAACACCCTCGTCGTCGGCTCGATCCTGGCGATTTACGGCATCGGCCTGCCCGCCTTCGTGCTGATCAAGGCGCTGCAGCCCGGCTTCTATGCCCGCGAGGACACCAAGACGCCGATGCGCTTCTCGGCGATCGCCGTCGCGACCAATTGCGCCACGGCGCTGACACTCTTCCCCTATATGGGCGCGCCCGGCATCGCGGTCGCCGAAGCTACCGCCGGCTGGATCAGCACCGTGCTGCTGTTCACCACGCTGTTGCGCCGCGGCCATCTGACATGGGAATGGGCACTGGCAAAACGCGCCGCGCTGTTGATCGTTGCTGCCGCCGTCATGGGGGCGGCGATCGTCTTCCTCAAGCAGTATTTTGCGCCCTGGCTTGCCTCAGGCGCGCCGCTTCTCACCAAGATCGGTACGCTGGGGCTCTTGATTGCGATCTCCATGCTGGTCTATTTCGCCGCCGCCTTCCTGATCGGCGGAGCGAATCTTGGCATGATCCGGCGCAATCTGAACCGCAAGCCGGTGGCGGCGGAAGATGCATAGGCTCTAACAATCGACCCACCGCCTCCGCGGCCCGACATCGACATGGACGATGCCGTTGCAATAGCTGCCGATGCCGCCGATACCCGGTGCGCTGCTTGCGGCGGCGATGATGGCGCGCTCCGACAGGCCCGGAACCCTGATATCGGCCGCCAGGCATTTGCCATGCAGGGAACCATGACGGCGGGGATGCGGCCTCAGGCCGGAGGTTATCATCGGGCGGCGTCCGGTTCTCACGGCGATATGCGACAGCACTGCCCGAAGACGCGCCGGAAAACAGCCGGCACGGACGCTGACGGTCTGGACCGTATAGGCGAGACGCGCCTCATGTTTCGGCAGATGAATGGCCGGCCTTTTGCTGTCTTGACCGACGGCGCTGGTTGCTGATTGTAGGGCGAAAAGGCCTGCCATGGCGAGCAAAGCGGGGTTCTGCATGGGTCCCTCCGGGCGGTTGGAACGGCGGCCATCCGGCCACCCTGCGGTCGAGGATTTTCAGTTCAATAAAAGCTTTTCTGTGAAATTTTATACTCAATTATAACTAAAAAGCCTGATCAATTCGGCTTAAAACTAGGGAAATGCCTGCCTCAAAATGGAAAAAACGTCCAAACACAGGAGAATCGCATGACGGTACAGTCGCTTTTCCTCGTCACTCTGGTCGTCGACGATTACGACCGCGCCAAGGCCTTTTATTGCGGCGCGCTCGGTTTCGACTGCCTTGAGGACAAGCCGCTGCCCGACGGCAAACGCTGGGTGGTCGTGAAGCCGCGAGGCGGGGATGGCGCCGCTTTTCTGCTGGCGCAGGCGGCCAACGAAGTACAGCGGGGGGCAATCGGCAACCAGACCGGTGGCCGTGTCGGGTTCTTCCTGAAGACCGACGATTTCGCCCGTGATCATGCCGCCATGCTTGCAGCCGGGGTGCGCTTTCTGGAGGAGCCACGGCACGAGGTTTACGGCACGGTCGCGGTCTTTGCCGATCCCTATGGCAACAGCTTCGATCTGATCCAGCATACCGCAGGCTGAACCCCTTGATTGCGACGGGTCGCCCGTGCATAAGCCGCGGCATCAGCAACACAGGCGAAAAAGCCTTGGGGCCCTCCACCAGCCTATTGAGGACGACATGAGCGAATTCAAGAAACTCGTATTCTCCGGCGTGCAGCCGACCGGCAATCTGCATCTCGGCAACTATCTCGGCGCGATCCGCCGCTTCGTCGCGCTGCAGGAAGGCAATGACTGCATCTACTGCGTCGTCGACATGCATGCGCTCACCGCCCAGCTGGTGCATGAGGACATGCCGAGCCAGACGCGCTCGATCGCCGCCGCCTTCATCGCCGCCGGCATCGATCCGGAAAAACATATCGTCTTCAATCAGTCGGCCGTGCCGCAGCATGCCGAACTCGCCTGGATCTTCAACTGCGTCGCCCGCATCGGCTGGATGAACCGCATGACGCAGTTCAAGGACAAGGCCGGAAAGGACCGCGAGCAGGCCTCGCTCGGCCTCTACGCCTATCCGAGCCTGATGGCCGCCGACATTCTCGTCTACCGCGCCACGCATGTGCCTGTTGGCGAGGACCAGAAGCAGCATCTCGAGCTTGCCCGCGACATTGCCATGAAGTTCAACCTCGATTATGCCGAGCATATCGGCAGGACCGGCTACGGCGTCGACATCACCGTCGGCGACGAACCGGTGCATGCCTATTTCCCGATGGTCGAGCCGCTGATCGGCGGACCGGCACCGCGCGTCATGTCGCTGCGCGACGGCACCAAAAAAATGTCCAAATCCGATCCTTCGGACCTGTCGCGCATCAATCTGATGGATGACGAGGATGCGATCTCGAAGAAGATCCGCAAGGCAAAGACCGATCCGGATGGTTTGCCGAGTGACGTCGACGGACTGCAGGGCCGGCCGGAAGCCGACAATCTGGTGGCGATCTATGCGGCCCTCGCCGACAAATCGAAGTCGGAAGTGCTTGCCGAATTCGGCGGCCAGCAGTTCTCGGTGTTCAAGCCGGCGCTGGTCGATCTCGCCATCCACGTGCTGGCGCCGATCACCGGCGAAATGCGCCGGCTGATGGACGATACCAGCCACATCGATGCGATCCTGCGCAAGGGCAGCGAACGCGCCCGGGCTCGCGCCGAGGTGACGATGAACCAGCTGCGGGACGTCATCGGCTTCCTTTACTGAGGCAGCAGATCTCCCTTCTGGCCGCCGGGCAGAAGGGTATCTGCTTCCGAGGCGTCGCGCCGAAAACTACGCTTGCAATTTTTCCGCTTCGGGTGTCAGAGTCCGCGCCATGGTATCGAAGCGACTCTCACGGCTCGAAGGTCACCGGCGCAAATTCATGGCTGTGATCGACGGGACACCCGAATGCCAGCGCGCCGTTCATTATGCCGGCCGGCGCGCGAAGAATTCCAATGGCGGCCTGGTGCTGCTCTATGTGATCCCCGACGGCGATTTCCAGCAATGGCTCGGCGTCGAGGAGATCATGCGGGCCGAGGCGCGCGAGGAAGCCGAAGCGACCGTCGCCAAGATCGCCCAGATCGTGCGCGAGACGATCGGCATCGAGCCGGAGATCGTCATCCGTGAAGGCAGTGCGGCCGAGCAGATCAACGCCGTGATCGAGGAAGACCGCGATGTGGCGATCCTCGTTCTTGCCGCCGGTTCGGCAAAGGAAGGTCCTGGACCGCTGGTTTCGTCGGTCGCCGGACGCGCGGCGGCCTTTCCGATTCCGGTGACCGTGCTGCCGGATACGCTGACGAACGAGGAAATCGACGCCCTCTGCTGAGCGTATTTCTTGAGTACAAGTCTCTTGATTAGATCAGGCAATGGGCCTATTTTCTTTTGAAGAATTCTAAAGACGGCCGAGGTCTTGGGCCCGCCGCACGGAGAGCCAGATGTTCATTCAGACCGAAGCCACGCCGAATCCCGCCACGCAGAAGTTCCTGCCGGGCAAGGTGGTCATGGAAAACGGCACCGCCGAATTCCGCAGCGCCGAGGAGGCCGAAGCCTCGCCGCTCGCCGCCCGGCTGTTCGAAATTCCTGGCGTCACCGGCGTCTATTTCGGCTACGACTTCATTTCCGTCTCCAAGGACAATGCCGAATGGCAGCATCTTAAGCCGGCTATATTAGGCTCGATCATGGAGCATTTCATGTCCGGCAAGCCGGTCATGGGCGACTCCTCCATTCTGTCCGAGGACGCCGATGCCGGCGACGAATTCTTTGACGAAGGCGACGAATCGATCGTGCTGACCATCAAGGAACTTCTGGAGACCCGCGTGCGCCCGGCCGTTGCCCAGGACGGCGGCGACATCACCTTCCGCGGCTTCAAGGACGGCAAGGTCTATCTGAACATGAAGGGCTCCTGCTCCGGCTGCCCGTCTTCGACGGCGACGCTGAAGCATGGCGTCCAGAACCTACTGCGCCATTTCGTACCCGAAGTGCAGGAAGTGATTGCCGCTTGAAAAGCTCGAATTCGTTCCGGCCGTTCATCTCTCGTTCGGCCGGACGGGTTTATGGTTAGCGACAAGAGTTTATTCGGAAATTGATGGCATGATCGTTCTGGCGCTCGACACGGCAGGTGTGGATTGCTCTGCCGCAGTTTATGACAGCGGCAGGAATACGGTGCTGGGGGAGGCATCGGACATGATCGGCAAGGGGCATGCTGAACATCTGATCGATATCGTCGACCGTGCGCTGGCTCAGGCCGATATGACGCTTTCCCAGGTCGACCGTCTTGCCGTCACCATTGGCCCCGGCTCCTTTACCGGTATCCGCGTCGGCGTGGCCGCAGCCCGCGGCTTTGCGCTGTCGCTGCAAATCCCCGTGGTCGGCGTCACCACGCTCGAAGTGATGGCGGCCGCAGAGCGCGAGAGGACGCCCGGCCGCCCGGTGCTTGCCGCCATGGACGCCAAGCGGGACGAAATCTATCTCCAGTCCTTTGCGGCGGATGGTTCTCCGCTCGATGCAGCCCGGGCGGCAAGCGTCGCCGAGGCCCAGGCTTTCGCCGCCGGCTTCGACGGCGAGATCACCGGTTCGGCAACGCCGCTCCTGAAGGCGGACGCCGGCGGCAACCATGCCAACGTTTTTCCGATTTCGGTGGTGGCGCGCCTCGGTGCTGCCGCCGCGGCCGATGCCGGAAAGCCAAAGCCCCTTTATCTGCGCGGACCGGATGCCAAACCGCAGGCCGGATATGCGATTGCGCGACGAGTGTGACCATGCTGGAAGCCTATCTGACGCTGAAGCCGGAATTCGAGATCATCGCCATGGAGCGCGAGGATTGCCGCGACGTCGCCGTGCTGCATGGCGAGCGTTTCGCAAGGCCCTGGGGCGACGGCGAGTTCCACAGCCTGCTGTCGCAGGAGACCGTGTTCGGCTTCGTCGCGCGCCAGACCAATGCCATCCTGAAAAAGCCGCTGCCCGGCTTCATTCTTGCCCGCCAGGTCGCCGGCGAGGCGGAAATCCTGACGGTCGCCGTGCAGGCAAAGGTCGCCCGTTCCGGGCTCGGCTGGCGGCTGATGCAGGCGGCGATGCGGGAGGCGCGGGCGCGCGGCGGTGAGAGCATGTTTCTCGAGGTCGACAACGGCAATACGGCCGCACTCGGCCTCTACCGCAAGCTCGGCTTCGAGAAGGTCGGCGAGCGCCAAGGCTACTACAAGCAGGAAAACGGCGTCCTTTCCACGGCGCTTGTCATGAAGCGCGTTCTTCGGTAGTTCCGTGGCAGAGAGATGACAGGCCGGCTGGCGCGACGACCGTGCGGGCGTTGTCGAAACGCGAATATTTTTGAAGGCGGGCCATGCCTGATGTAGCCAAGACCCTTGAGGAGCTTTGCGCCGAACGCGGCATGCGCATGACCGAGCAGCGCCGCGTGATCGCGCGTATCCTGGAAGATTCGGCAGACCATCCCGACGTCGAAGAGCTCTACCGCCGCTCGGTGAAAGTCGATGCGAAAATCTCGATCTCGACCGTCTATCGCACCGTCAAACTGTTCGAGGATGCCGGCATCATCGCCCGCCACGACTTCCGCGACGGGCGCTCGCGATACGAAACAGTGCCGGAAGAGCACCACGACCACCTCATCGACCTGAAAACCGGCACGGTCATCGAATTTCGCTCGCCGGAGATCGAGGCGCTGCAGGAGCGCATCGCCCGCGAACACGGCTTCCAGCTGGTCGACCACCGCCTGGAGCTCTATGGCATTCCGTTGAAGAAGGACGATCTCTGAAGCAATGGCCGCCCGGGAGCAGCACCTTTGATCGCCTGGCTGCGCATCGCTTTGGCTGCGGCCGTCATCCTTGCCGTCAGCATCGTGCTCATACCGCTGCAGCTGCTGGCGCTGCGTTTCGACTGGCGGCTGCGCCGCCGGCTGCCGCGCGTCTGGCACCGCATCATCTGCTATTGCCTCGGCATCCGCGTGCGCGTCACCGGCAGGCTGGAAGACCGGCGGCCGCTGATGCTCTGCTCCAACCATTCGTCCTGGCTGGATATCATGGTGATGTCGGCCGTGGCCGACGTCGCCTTCATCGCCAAGATCGAGGTGGCCGAGTGGCCGATCTTCGGTACGCTCGCCAAACTGCAGAAAAGCGTCTTCGTCGTGCGCGAGGAGCGGCGCAAAACCGGCCATCAGGCCAATGAGATCGCCGGGCGCATGGCCGACGGCGAAATCATCGTGCTCTTCCCGGAGGGCACGACCTCGGACGGCAACCGGCTGCTGGAGGTGAAATCCTCGCTGTTCGGCGCCGCCGCGATGGCCGTGCCCGCCTCCCCGACGGGGACCGTCGTGGTGCAGCCGGTGGCGATTGCCTATACCCGCGTGCACGGCATCCCGATGGGACGGTATCACAGGCCGCTCGCCGCCTGGCCGGGCGATATCGAGCTCTTGCCGCACCTGATCGACATCGTCAGATGCGGCGCCCTCGACGCGGAGGTTTCCTTCGGCGAAGCGGTGGAATATCGCGCCGACACCAATCGCAAAGAGGTGAGCGCGACAATTGCCTCGCGCATCCGCAACCTCTTGAACAGCCGCCTGCGCGGGCGGGAAATTTCCTGAAGCGCGTCGCTATCTTTCAGATTCGCTCCTCGCGCTTTGCTCTTTGTTTTGACGCATGTCGTTGCCGCAAAACTGCTGCACACTTTTGCGCGACATGCTTTAGCGGCGCCGCGCTCCTTCAGATTCGCTCCTCGCGCTTTACCTCCTTGTTTTCTCGCATGTCGTTGCGCGGCTGCTAAAACAAGATTTTGATTTTCTCGGGCGGCAAAAACCACTACATAGCCGGCCATGACACAGGATAGCGCCCTTCTCCAGGCCCCGGAGCAGACACTCCGCGACGGCTCCAACAGCCGCAAGGTCTTCATCAAGACCTATGGCTGCCAGATGAACGTCTATGATTCCACGCGCATGAGCGATGCGCTCGCCCGCGACGGTTACGAGCCGACGGAAGACATGGAAGAGGCCGACCTCGTCCTCCTCAACACCTGCCATATCCGCGAAAAGGCGGCCGAGAAGGTCTATTCCGCGCTCGGCCGGCTGCGCGAGATGAAGAAGAAGAAGGCGGCCGACGGAAGGGAGATGATGATCGGGGTTGCCGGCTGCGTCGCCCAGGCCGAAGGCGAGGAGATCCTGCGCCGGGCGCCGGCCGTCGACGTCGTCATCGGTCCGCAGACCTATCATCGCCTGCCGGAAGCGCTGCGGCGGGCCAAACAGGGCCAGCGCGTCGTCGACACCGAATACGCGATCGAGGACAAGTTCGAGCATCTGCCGATTGCCGAGAGCCGCAAGATCCGCGCCCGCGGCGTCACCGCCTTCCTGACGGTGCAGGAGGGCTGCGACAAGTTCTGCACCTTCTGCGTCGTGCCCTATACGCGCGGCTCGGAAGTGTCGCGGCCGATTTCCCAGATCGTCGACGAGGCCGAAAAGCTCGTCTCAGCCGGCGTGCGCGAGATCACCCTGCTCGGCCAGAACGTCAATGCCTGGCACGGCGCCGGGCCGAAGGGAGAGGCATGGAGCCTCGGCGACCTGCTCTACCGCCTTGCCGAGATCCCCGGCCTTGCGCGGCTGCGTTATACCACCAGCCATCCGCGCGACATGGACGACCGGCTGATCGAGGCGCACCGCGACTTGAGGGCGCTGATGCCCTATCTGCACCTGCCGGTGCAATCGGGCTCGGACCGCATCCTGAAAGCGATGAACCGGCGTCACACGGCAGCCGAATATCTGACGCTGATCGAACGCATCCGCACAGTGCGGCCCGACATCGCGCTGTCGGGCGATTTCATCACCGGCTTTCCGGGGGAGACAGACGCGGATTTTGAGGATACACTGAGACTCGTAGAAGAGGTGCGCTACGCGCAGGCCTTCTCGTTCAAATACTCGACACGGCCGGGCACACCCGGTGCGGAACTGAAGGACCAGGTGCCGGAAGAAATCAAGGCAGAACGGCTGGAACGCCTGCAAGCGCTTCTTTTGAAGCAGCAGCAGGAATTTGCCGAATCCTGCATCGGCAAGGAGATCGATCTGCTGCTCGAAAAGCCCGGCCGCATGCCCGGCCAGCTAATCGGACGTTCTCCCTGGCTTCAATCCGTGAATGTTGATGCAAAAGCATCGCAAATCGGTGACATTATTAAAGTGCGAATCACCGGAACCGGAACGAACAGCCTGTTTGCCGAACGCGCAGAGGCTGCGGTCTAACCCAAGGAGCCCGACCGCTTGAACGGACAAGAATTGGTTTCTTCTTCACCGCGCCACCCCCGCACGCCGAGCGACACCAATCACTTCGTCCTGACGTTCGAGAACAATCGGTTCGCCAGCGAGCTCTTCGGTCAATTCGACCAGAACCTGAAGCTGCTCGAGGAGCGGCTCAACATCGATGCGCGGGCGCGCGGCAATTCCGTCGTCATATCGGGCGATGTCGTGACCACCAACCAGGCGCGGCGCACGCTCGACTATCTCTATGAAAAACTTCAGAAAGGCGGCAACGTGGAACGATCCGACGTCGAGGGCGCAATCCGCATGGCGGTCGCCGCCGACGATCAGCTCAGCCTGCCGACGATGGAGCGCAAGGCCAAGCTGACGATGGCGCAGGTTTCCACCCGCAAGAAGACGATCATCGCCCGCACGCCGACCCAGGACGCCTATATCAGGGCGCTGGAACGCTCCGAACTGGTCTTCGGCGTCGGCCCGGCCGGCACCGGCAAGACCTATCTCGCCGTCGCCCATGCCGCTCAGCTGCTGGAACGCGGCGCCGTCGAGAAAATCATCCTGTCGCGTCCGGCCGTCGAAGCCGGTGAGCGCCTGGGCTTCCTGCCCGGCGACATGAAGGAAAAGGTCGATCCCTATCTTCGCCCGCTCTATGATGCGCTCTACGACATGATCCCCGCCGACAAGGTCGACCGGGCGATCACCGCCGGGGTCATCGAGATCGCGCCACTCGCCTTCATGCGCGGCCGCACGCTTGCCAATGCCGCGATCATCCTCGACGAAGCGCAGAACACCACGTCGATGCAGATGAAGATGTTCCTGACGCGCCTCGGCGAGAATTCCCGGATGATCGTCACCGGCGACCCGAGCCAGATCGACCTGCCGCGCGGCGTCAAATCCGGCCTGGTCGAGGCCCTGCAGCTGCTGAACGGCGTCGAGGGCATCTCTATCGTGCGCTTCAAGGATACTGACGTCGTGCGTCATCCGCTGGTCGGGCGCATCGTCAGGGCCTATGATTCCACGTATGCCGTCGACGCTGAAGACGGCAGCCGGCAGGACTGATGGCCGAGCTCGACATCCAAATCAGCATCGAGAACATCGGCTGGCCCGAGGAAGAGACGCTGTTGGCTTTTTGCGGCCGTGTGCTCGCGGCAGCGGCGGTCTATCTCCGCGATAGCGAAAAGCAGCCCTTCCCGACGATTCCGCCCGAGGTGTCGCTGGTCTTTACCGACGACGCCTCGATCCAGGACATCAACGCCGAATGGCGCGGCAAGGACAAGGCGACCAACGTACTCTCCTTTCCGGCCTTTCCGGTTCAGCCGGGAAAAATGCCGGGCCCGATGCTCGGCGATATCATCATCGCCAGGGAGACGGTTGAGCGGGAGGCCCATGAGCTCGAAAAGAGTTTCGACGACCACCTGACCCATCTTCTGGTGCACGGTTTCTTGCATCTTCTCGGCTACGATCATATGAATAGTACCGAAGCCGAAATTATGGAGGGGCTGGAGACTCGCATTTTGGCGCAGCTCGGCCTATCTGATCCTTACGAGGGTCAAGACCTTAAAATGGAACCATGAGCGACTTTACGACGAAGCCGGCGGCAGACGCCAAGGACTCCGAGTCATCCTCCTCTTCGGACGAGGCGGGCAGTAGTAGTCGGCCATCCGGCCGATCCCAATCCTTCTGGTCGCGCGCCGCGCGCATTCTCCGCCCGCAGCAGGGCTCGCGGCTGCGAGAGGATCTGGCCGACGCGCTGATGACAGACGCGGCCGGCGACGACGCCTTTTCGCCCGACGAGCGGGCGATGCTGCACAATATCCTGCGCTTCCGCGAGGTGCGCGTCGCCGACGTGATGGTGCCGCGCGCCGATATCGAGGCGGTGGACCAGAACATCACCATCGGCGAGCTGATGATCCTGTTCGAGGAATCCGGCCGCTCGCGCATGCCCGTCTATGCCGATACGCTCGACGATCCGCGCGGCATGGTGCATATCCGCGACCTGCTCTCCTATGTCGCCAAACAAGCGCGCAACAAGCGCCGCGGCCCGACGAAACCGGCGGTCGCGGTGCCGGCGATCGACGTTGCGCCTGAGAATATCCAGAAGCCGCCGCGTTCGGCCAAGTCGAATTTCGATCTCGCCCGCGTTGACCTGCAGAAGACGCTGGCGGAGGCCGGCATCATCCGCAAGATCCTGTTCGTGCCGCCGTCGATGCTGGCCTCCGACCTGCTGCGCCGGATGCAGGTGAACCGCACGCAGATGGCACTCGTCATCGACGAATATGGCGGCACCGACGGTCTCGCCTCGCATGAGGACATCGTCGAAATGGTGGTTGGCGACATCGACGACGAACATGATGACGAAGAAGTGATGTTCAAACGCGTCGCCGAAGACGTCTTCATCGCCGACGCCCGAGTCGAACTGGAAGAGATCGCCGCAGCGATCGGGCCGGATTTCGACATCAGCGAGCAGGTCGACGAAGTCGATACGCTGGGCGGGCTGATCTTCTCGGCCCTCGGCCGCATTCCGGTGCGCGGCGAGGTCGTCCAGGCGCTGCCGAATTTCGAATTCCACATCCTCGACGCCGATCCGCGTCGCATTAAACGGCTGCGCATCACCCGCAAGCGGCACGCGATCCGCCGCCGCGCCAAAGAGGCCGGCGACATCACGCCCGGCGCCGAGACCGGCGACGACCGGCCGGCCGAATCGACCGCCAACTAGTTCTTTGCTTTTACAACGTGTCGTCATTCCGGAACCGCTGCGCGGTTCCTGACGAAATGCATTAAAGCGTGTCGCGATCTTTCAGATTCGCTCCTTGCGCTTTAATTTAGCTCTTTGTTTTTGCGCATGTCGTTGCCGCAAAACCGCGGCAAACTTTTGCGCGACACGCTCTAACAGGACAAAGAGCCGCTTTTTTGAAAGACTGCGGGTGGGTTGATTCGCGGCTTGATGGGAGTGTGCATGGAGCGGCTTGCGGACAGGGTTATCCTCGTCTGGGGGGTCAAACGGTCATTGCTGGCCGTTGCCGCAGGGGCATTCGCGGTGCTGGCGCTGCCGCCTTTCGGCTTTTTCGCGGCGATGTTCCTGTCCTTCACGCTGCTCGTCTGGCTGATCGACGGGGCAGCGGCTTCTCCTGAAAGCGGCCTGATAGGCAGGCTATGGCCGGCCTTTGCGGTCGGCTGGCTATTCGGCTTCGGTTATTTCGTCGCCGGCCTCTGGTGGCTCGGCCATGCGCTGCTGGTCGATTCGGAGGAATTCGCCTGGGCGCTACCGCTCGCCATCCTCGGTCTGCCGGCCTGTCTGGCAATCTTCTACGGGCTGGCTGTTGCGCTGGCCCGCATCTTTTGGTCCGACGGCATGGGGCGGATCGCCGCACTTGCGGCTGGCTTCGGGCTGATGGAATGGCTTCGCAGCGTCATCCTCACCGGTTTTCCCTGGAACGCCATCGGCTACGGCCTGATGCCGGTGCCGCTGATGATGCAGTCGGCGCATGTGATCGGGGCGATGGGTGTGACCGCCCTTGCCGTCTTCGTCTTTTCCGCTCCCGCCCTTGTCGGGACCCGGCAGGGCGCACGCACCGGCATTGCGCTTGCCGTCCTACTGTTTGCCGCCCATCTCGGCTACGGCGCCTATGCACTCTATCTGGCGCCGCGGCCCGCGCCCTTGCCCGAGGACAAGCGGCCGGTAGTGCGGCTGGTGCAGCCGGCCATCGACCAGGCGGCGAAGATGGACAACGACGCCGATCGCAATGCGATCTTCGAGACGCACCTGAAGCTTTCGGCCGAGGCGCCCAGGAATGGCGGGCGCAAGCCCAATATCATCGTCTGGCCGGAAACTTCGATCCCCTTCATCCTGACCGACAACCAGGATGCCCTGACGCGGATCGCCGAGACGCTCGACGACGACCAGATCCTGATCGCCGGCGCAGTGCGCGCCGAGGAAATGGGGCCGGGCACGCCGGTGCGCTACTATAATTCCATCTATGTGATCGACGGCCGCGGTCAGATCATCGCCGCCTCCGACAAGGTGCATCTGGTGCCCTTCGGCGAATATCTGCCCTTCGAAGACCTGCTCACCGAATTCGGGATCCAGAACGTCGTCGAGATACCGGGCGGGTTTTCGGCTGCCGCAAGCCGGCACCTGCTGGCGCTGCCCGGCGGCCTCAATCTTTATCCGCTGATCTGCTACGAGATCATTTTTCCTGATGAAATGACCGGCGACATAAAAGACGCCAACGCCCTCCTCAACCTCACCAATGATGCCTGGTTCGGCATGACCCCTGGCCCCTACCAACATTTCCTACAGGCGCGGGTGCGGGCGGTCGAGACCGGCCTGCCGCTGATTCGCGATGCCAATAGCGGTATTTCGGCGCTGGTGAACGCCCATGGAGAAATAATCGCCGGCCTCGATCTTGGAGAAACCGGCTTTATTGATGCAACTGTCGATAGCTTCGGTGAAGGGTTCGGAACCACATACCCCCACCAGACATACTTCTGGTTGACCGAGGCTCTGCTGATTTTGATTGCGCTGATTTCACGCGGAGGTTTTATTTTAGGGTTGAATTGACCAAAAACCCCTAAAATTGCATAGTGATGACAATCGGCGTTCTTAACGGATGTTGGAAGGTGGGTTCCCACCAACTGCAACGTGGCGTTTTGGGATGGATCAGGGGCATGCCGGTTAGAAACAGGTTGAAATTCGTAGCTAGGGCACGACCATGATTGAAAACAAAAAGAAGCCAAATCCGATCGACATCCATGTTGGCAGCCGCATTCGCCTTCGCCGAACGATGCTGGGCATGAGCCAGGAAAAGCTTGGCGAAAGCCTCGGCATCACCTTCCAGCAGATCCAGAAATATGAAAAGGGAACCAACCGCGTCGGCGCAAGCCGTCTGCAGAACATCTCGAGCATCTTGAATGTTCCGGTCTCCTTCTTCTTCGAGGATGCGCCCGGCGAACATTCCGGCGCCATCGGCGGCATGGCCGAAACCTCGAGCTCGAATTATGTCGTCGACTTCCTCTCCTCCTCCGAAGGCCTGCAACTGAACCGCGCCTTCGTGAAGATTTCCGATCCCAAGGTTCGCCGCAAGGTCGTGGAACTGGTCAAGGCGCTTGCCGCCGAAGCCGACGCCGACTGATCACAGCTCCCTTCGCAGCATGGAGGCGGCCGAAAGGCCGCTTTTTTGCGTTTTTGGGGCAAAATTTGTCACTTTGCCGCAGATATAAAGATATATTTATGTCCTTCTGCGCTTGTCATCAGCGCACGAACTGAGTACCTACTAGCAGGCTTTTATTCTTTGAGGGGAATCCCGGAATGCGCGCGAATTATCTCTTTACCAGCGAATCTGTTGCCGAAGGTCACCCGGACAAAGTGTGTGACCGCATCTCCGACGAGATCGTCGATCTGGTCTACCGCGAAGCGGCCAAGACCGGCGTCAATCCGTGGGGCGTGCGCATTGCCTGCGAAACGCTGGCGACGACCAACCGCGTCGTCATCGCCGGCGAGGTCCGCCTGCCGCCGAGCCTGATGAAGAAGGACAAGGACGGCAACGACGTCATCAATCCGTCCAAGTTCAAGGCCGCCGCCCGCCGCGCGATCAAGGATATCGGCTACGAGCAGGACGGCTTCCACTGGAAGAAGGCCAAGATCGACGTGCTTCTGCACTCGCAATCGGCCGACATCGCCCAAGGCGTCGACAGCGCCGCCGACCAGCAGGGCGACGAGGGCGCCGGCGACCAGGGCATCATGTTCGGTTATGCCTGCCGCGAGACGCCGGACCTGATGCCGGCGCCAATCTATTATTCCCACAAGATCCTGCAGCTGCTGGCGGCCGCCCGCAAGAAGGGTGATGGCGAAGTCGCCAAGCTCGGCCCCGACGCCAAGAGCCAGGTGACCGTGCGCTATCTCGACGGCAAGCCGTCGGAAGCGACCTCGATCGTGCTTTCCACCCAGCATCTCGATGAGAGCTGGGATTCGAAGAAGGTCCGCGCCGTCGTCGAACCCTATATCCGCGAAGCGCTCGGCGAGCTGAAGATTGCCGATGATTGCAAGTGGTACATCAACCCGACCGGCAAGTTCGTCATCGGCGGCCCGGACGGCGACGCCGGTCTCACCGGCCGCAAGATCATCGTCGATACCTATGGCGGCGCCGCACCGCATGGCGGCGGCGCATTCTCCGGCAAGGACACGACCAAGGTCGACCGTTCGGCCGCTTATGCTGCCCGCTATCTCGCCAAGAACGTCGTGGCCGCCGGCCTTGCCGACCGCTGCACGATCCAGCTCTCCTACGCGATCGGCGTCGCCCAGCCGCTGTCGATCTATGTCGATCTGCACGGCACCGGCAAGGGCGTTTCCGAGGACCAGGTCGAAGCGGCGATCCGCGAGAATATGGACCTGTCGCCGTCGGGCATCCGCCGTCACCTCGACCTCAACAAGCCTATCTACGCCAAGACTTCCGCTTACGGCCATTTCGGCCGCAAGGCCGGCCGCGACGGCTCGTTCTCCTGGGAGCGCACCGACCTCGTCAAGGCGCTGAAGGAAGCCGTCAAGATCAAGGCTGCTGCATGACGGATATGGAACGCCGGGGCCGGGCGACCGAAGCCTTTTTCGGTCGCCGTAAGGGCAAGGCCCTGCGCGAACAGCAGGCCGAGACGTTAAACAGCCTGCTCCCGGCATTCCTCATCGACCTCTCGGCGGCTCCTCCGGAGCCGTTGACATCCCTCTTTCCGGTTCCCGTCAAAACGTTGCGGCTGGAAATCGGTTTCGGCGGCGGCGAGCATTTGATGCACCGCGCCTTGGAAAGACCTTCGACCGGCTTCGTCGGCGTCGAGCCCTTCGTCAATTCCATGCAGAAGCTGTTGTCGCGCATCGGCGAGACAGGCGCGCGCAATATCCGCGTCTTTAACGACGATGCGACGCAGCTGCTCGACTGGCTGCCGGACGCGTCGCTCGACCAGATCGATCTGCTCTATCCTGACCCGTGGCCGAAGCGGAAGCATTGGAAGCGCCGCTTTGTCTCGAAGACCAATCTCGACCGCTTCCATCGCGTGCTGAAATCCGGCGGCCTGTTCTGCTTTGCCTCCGACATCGACACCTATGTCAACTGGACGCTGCTCAAATGCCGCGACCATGGCGGCTTCGACTGGCTCGCCCACAATGCGGCCGACTGGCTGACGCCCTACGAGGGGTGGCCGAGCACCCGCTACGAGGCCAAGGCGCGGCGCGAGGGCCGGTCTTCGGCCTACCTGACATTCCGGAAGATGTGAGTTTCAATGGCAGCTAAAGGGCAATAGTGACGGGCGTGCCGTGCGGGCGCGCCGACACTGCCCAAACCAATCTGTCTGCCTAAAGGCACACCGTCCAATGGGGGCGATGGCGATGCGGCAATCCTCTTCTCCCCAGCGGGGAGAAGGTGGCCCGAAGGTTCGGACGAGGGGGCCACAGGCACAGCACCCATCGGCGATCAGCCTATCCCAAAGCAGCGTCGCGACAATTAGGCGCTATTCGACGGTCAGTGCAGGCTGACCGTCTTCAATTCGTCTTCGGCAGCCTTGAAGAAGGTGCTGGAGCGGTTGTCCGTCAAGAGGATCGGCGTGCCGTCGGCGCCGAAGAGTGCCCAGAGATCGACGTTCGGATCGATATCCGGCGCCTCGGGGAAACACTTGGCGACCTCTTCGGTGCGCATTTTTCTGATGTAGGCGACCTCGCCGTTGCCGATGTGGGCAAGCTCGGATTTGGTCAAGTGAGACGTGGCTTCTTTCATCAACATTCCTGTTCCTCCGGAAGAAGGGACCAACGGTTCGACAAACCGTTGTGCTACTGTGAAACCGAAATGTTAATTTTCTTGACCATGCGCGCGGGCTCCGGACGAATTAGATCGACGGAGAGCAGGCCGTTCTTGAGGCCGGCGCCGAGCACCTGCATGCCGTCGGCAAGAACGAAGGTGCGCTGGAACTGACGGGCGGCAATGCCACGATAGAGATAATCCCGCTCGCCCTGCTCCACCTGGCGGCCGCGGATCACAAGCTGGTTCTCCTCGGTGGAGACGTCGAGTTCCTCCTCGCTGAAGCCGGCCACCGCAAGGGTGATACGCAGACGTTCCGGCGCGCCCCTGTCGGCGGCGATACGTTCGATATTGTAGGGCGGATATCCGTCGCTCGCCTTGGAAATGCGCTCCAGCGTCTTTTCCATGGCATCGAAGCCCAAAAGCAGCGGGCTGGCGAAAGGGGTTATGCGGCTCATCTCTTTTCAAGTCCTTGATGCAAGCGACCATCCCGGACCTCAAGCGCAGCATCCGGATGCCGCTAATATGGGGACAGCACCCTGGCGGTGCAAGACACAGGCGGCCTGTCGGCGACGCCTCCCCGATTTAAGTCCCTCTCAAGTTTAAGGTGACGGCGCCTGCCTCCTTGCTTGACAAAGCGGCTATCGCCTCGCATCAAAACATGCCCGTGCGAAATGTGCTGATTTGTGACGGGAAATGAAAAAGAGGTGCATGCCGCAGCAACGGGCATGGTGAGGACGGGACGGTCGCAATGGCAAGCGCAAGAAAAATCATCATCGACACGGATCCCGGCCAGGACGACGCGGCGGCCATCATGCTGGCCTTCGGCAGCCCCGATGAGTTGGAGGTGCTGGGGATCACGACGGTCGCCGGCAACGTGCCGCTTTCGCTGACCAGCCGCAATGCGCGCATCGTCTGCGAGCTCTGCGGCCGGCCGGAGACGAAGGTTTTCGCCGGTGCCGACAGGCCGATCGCCCGCAAGCTGGTGACGGCGGAGCACGTGCACGGCAAGACCGGCCTCGACGGCCCCGAACTCGCCGAACCGACGATGACGCTGCAGCCAGGCCATTCCGTCGACTTCATCATCGAGACGCTGCGCCGCGAGCCGGAAGGCACCGTGACGCTCTGCACGCTCGGGCCGCTCACCAATATCGGCATGGCCTTTCAGAAAGCTCCCGACATCATCCCGCGCATGCGCGAACTGGTGATGATGGGCGGCGGCTTCTTCGAGGGCGGCAACATCACGCCGGCGGCCGAATTCAATATTTATGTCGATCCGGAAGCCGCCGATATCGTCTTCCGCTCGGGCGTGCCGATCGTGATGATGCCGCTTGACGTGACGCACCAGTTGCTGACCCGCAAGGACCGGGTGAAGCGCATGGCCGAGATTGGCACGGCGCCGGCAAAGGCGATGGTCGAGATGCTGGAATTCTTCGAACGCTTCGATATCGAGAAATACGGCTCCGACGGCGGGCCGCTGCACGACCCGACCGTGATCGCCTATCTCTTGAAGCCGACACTTTTCCAGGGCCGGGACTGCAATGTCGAGATCGAGGTCCGGTCGGAACTCACCGTCGGCATGACCGTGGTCGACTGGTGGCATGTGACCGATCGCAAGCGCAATGCGAAAGTGATGCGCCACGTCGATGCGGACGGCTTCTTCGATCTTCTGATCGAACGCTTCGCCCGCATCTGATCTTCGGTTTTCCGTCTCTAGCGAAAAAAGAGAAGGATAGCGATCTCAGGCGTCCTTCTCGTCGAAGACGGAATTGGTTTCGGCTTCGGCCGGCTTCGGGCCGCCCTTGGCGACACCGACCATGGCCGGGCGCAGCACGCGCTCGCCGATGGTGAAGCCCGCCTGCACGACCTGGACGACCGTGTTGTTCGGCACCTCGGAGTTCGGCACCTCGAACATCGCCTGATGGAAATTCGGATCGAACTTCTGGCCGACCGGCTCCAGCTTGCGCACACCATGGCGCTCGAGCGCCGACAGCATGGCACGTTCGGTCATCTCGACACCCTCGATCAGCGTGGTGAGGCCGGCATCGGCGGTGGCCTTGGCCTCCGGAGAGATGGCATCCAGCGCCCGGCGCAGATTGTCGGAGACGGCGAGCATATCGCGGGCGAAACCGGCGACGGAATAGGACTTGGCGTCCTTGACCTCGCGCTCGGTGCGGCGGCGCAGATTGTCCATCTCGGCGGCGAGGCGCAGATAGCGGTCGCGCAGGTCGCTGTTTTCGGCTTTCAAAAGCTCAAGCGGGTCTGGCTGGGCGGTCTCTTCCTGCACTGTATCGTTCTCGACGTAGGCGGCAGCGTCGGCTGCGGCATCGGCCGCAGTTGCGTCAGGTCCGTTTTTCGTCGTTTCATCGGTCATGACGGTCTCCGGTTGGTGTCTTCAGATGCGCCCGATATCGAGGTTTGACCGAAAAAAATCAAGTCTGCGTGACAAAGAAGCGAAAATTCCGCGGAGTTGCGCGCTAATGCATGTCGCCCGGAAGTGTGCCGCGGTTCCGGGATAACGACATGCAAAGAGCTAAACCGCGTCAAAGCGGATTGCGCGAAAGGCGGGAAACGAGCTGGGCGGTGTAATCCACCATCGGCACGATGCGGGAATAATTGAGCCGCGTCGGGCCGATGACGCCGACAGCGCCGACGATCCGGTCGTCCTCGTCGCGATAGGGCGCGACGATCAGCGACGAGCCGGAGAGCGAAAAGAGCTTGTTTTCCGAGCCGATGAAGATGCGCACGCCCGACCCGCTTTCGGCCAGATTGAGGATCTCGATCAGGCTGTCCTTCTTTTCGAGATCATCGAACAGCATGCGCAGCCGGTCGAGATCCTCGGCGCCAGCAAGGCCTTCGAGCAGGTTGGCGCGGCCGCGAATGATCAGCTGGGCGGGCTTGCCCTCGTCCGGGCTGCCGGCCCAGACGGCAATGCCGCGCTCCACGAGATCACGCGACAGGGCATCGAGTTCGTGACGGACGTTATTTTTCAGCTGACTTAATTGTTTGCGCAGCTCCGGCAGGGTCTGGCCGGACATGTGGGCATTGAGAAAATTCGCCGCCTCCGTCAGCTGCGAGGAGGTAACGCCGGCCGGCAGCTCGATGATGCGGTTTTCCACCTGATCGTGATCGCCGACGAGCACGGCGAGCGCCTTTGTCGGCTCCAGCCGGATGAACTCGACATGTTTGAGCACCGGATCGCTTTTCGAGGTGATGACGAGGCCTGCGCCGCGCGAAATGCCCGACAGCATGCGGCTCGCCTCGTTCATCATCGATTCCACCGGATTGCCGCCGCTTTCGGCCCGCACTTGGCGGTCGATATTGGCGCGGTCCTCGGCGGAGAGATCGCCGACCTGCATGAAGGCATCGACAAAGAAGCGCAGGCCGATCTGAGTCGGCAGCCGGCCAGCGCTGATATGCGGCGAGTAGATCAGGCCGAGTTCTTCGAGATCGCTCATGACATTGCGCACCGAGGCCGGCGACAGCGACATCGGCAGGAGGCGCGATAGATTCCGCGAGCCGAGCGGTTCGCCGCTTTCCAGATACCCTTCGACGATCCGGCGAAAGATTTCCCGGGAGCGCTCGTCCAGCACGGCAACGGCATCCGAAACCGACGTCGACCTGGTGCCCATGAACCTCTCGAACCCAAACTGATGATGCTTCCGGAAAATATAGTCAAACTCGCCCCCGTGGCAAAAGGGAATTTGCAAATGGGCGCCGCCAATCGTAGAAGCGGTCAACAACTCCAGGAGATAAGAATGCGGCCTTCAGGCAGAAAAACCGACCAGATGCGCAAGATCTCGTTCGAGCGCAACTTTTCCAAGCATGCGGAAGGCTCCTGCCTGGTCAAGTTCGGCGATACGCATGTGCTCTGCACCGCAAGCCTCGAGGACAAGACGCCGCCGTGGCTGCGCAATACCGGCAAAGGCTGGGTGACGGCCGAATACGGCATGCTGCCGCGGGCGACCGGCGAACGCATGAAACGCGAAGCCGCCGCCGGCAAGCAGGGCGGCCGCACCCAGGAAATCCAGCGGCTGATCGGCCGGTCGCTGCGCGCCGTCGTCGATCTGCAGGCGCTCGGCGAACGGCAGATCACGCTTGATTGCGACGTCATCCAGGCCGATGGCGGCACGCGGACCGCGTCGATCACCGGCGGCTGGATCGCGCTTTACGATTGCCTAAAATGGATGGAAAGTCGGAACATGATCAAGGTCGATCGGGTCCTGAAGGATCATGTCGCCGCCATCTCCTGCGGCGTCTTCGCCAGCCAGGCGGTGATCGACCTCGACTACCTCGAGGATTCTTCGGCCGAGACCGATGCCAATTTCGTCATGACCGGCGCCGGCGGCATCGTCGAAATCCAGGGTACGGCCGAAGGCACGCCCTTTACCGAAGAGGAATTCACCTCGCTGATGGGTCTTGCCAAGAACGGCATCGGCGAACTCGTCGCCCTACAAAAACAGGCGATTGCGGGATGAACCCCATGCTGGAAGGCATGCTGGAAACGGCGCTCTATGCGCGGGATCTCGATGAGGCCGAGGTCTTCTACGAAGACGTTCTCGGACTTGAAAAGATCACCCGTGCGGCCAACCGGCATGTCTTCTTCCGTTGCGGCCCCAGCGTGCTGCTGATCTTCAATCCCGAGGAAACGGTAAAGCCGCCGGCGCCCGATGCGTTGCAGGTGCCGCCCCACGGCACGAACGGCGAGGGCCATGCCTGCTTCCGGGTTTCCGGCCGCAATATCGATGCAATGGCCGAACGGCTGAAAGCGGCAGGTGTGGCGATCGAATCCGAGGTGCATTGGCCGAACGGCGGCCGCTCGATCTATTTCCGCGATCCGGCAGGCAACAGCTTGGAATGCGCGGAGGCGAAAATCTGGGGCATCGAACAGGATATCTGAATGCGCAAGCTTGAAACGAAGACCATCGTCGTTGCCAGCCACAATGCCGGCAAGATCCGCGAGATCCAGGAACTGATCGGGCCGCTCGGCTTCACCGCCAAATCGGCCGCCGAGCTGAATTTCGTCGAGCCCGACGAAACCGGCACCAGCTTTGAGGAGAATGCGACGATCAAGGCGGTCGCCTCCGCCCATGCCGCCGGCATGCCGGCGCTGTCGGACGATTCCGGGCTGGTGGTCGACGCGCTCGGCGGCGATCCCGGCGTCTACACCGCCAATTGGGCGGAAAGAGCCGACGGCACGCGCGATTTCGACATGGCGATGGCGAAGGTGGAAAAGGCGCTGCAGGATGCGGGCGCCACGACGCCTGAACAGCGCACCGCGCGTTTCGTCAGCGTGCTGTGCCTCGCCTGGCCGGACGGGCATACCGAACTCTTCCGCGGCGAAGTGGAAGGCAATGTCGTCTGGCCGCCGCGCGGCACGCAGGGTTTCGGCTACGATCCGATCTTCCAGCCGGAGGGTTACGGCGTTACCTTCGGCGAGATGAGCGGCGAGGAAAAACACGGCTGGAACATCGGCAAGCCGCAGGCACTGTCGCACCGGGCGCGCGCCTTCAAACTCTTCGTCGAAACCTGCCTGGAGGCATAAGGTCACCACGTGGACAATTTCGATACGCCAGGCTCCCCGCGCGATGCAGCGCTGCTGCCCGATACCGGCGATCCCGGCTTCGGCGTCTATGTCCATTGGCCCTTCTGCGCGGCGAAGTGTCCCTATTGCGACTTCAACAGCCATGTGCGCCACCAGCCGGTGGATCAGGCGCGCTTTACCGCCGCCTTCCTGAAGGAGACGGCAGCGGTGCGGGCGATGAGCGGGCCGAAGACGGTGACGAGCATCTTCCTCGGCGGCGGCACGCCCTCGCTGATGCATCCGGAAACGGTTGCCGCCATTCTCGACGGCATTGCTCGGTACTGGCACGTGCCTGACGGTATCGAGATCACCATGGAGGCCAATCCTTCGAGCGTCGAGGCCGAGCGCTTCCGCGGCTACCGCGCGGCCGGCGTCAACCGCGTCTCGCTCGGCGTACAGGCGCTGAACGACCGGGATCTGAAATTCCTCGGCCGGCTGCATGATGTCGCCGATGCGCTGAAAGCGATCCGGCTCGCGCGCGAGATTTTTCCGCGCATGTCCTTCGATCTCATCTATGCCCGGCCGGACCAGACGGTCGCGGAATGGGAAAGCGAGCTGAGGCAGGCGATCTCCTACGCGGTCGACCATCTGTCGCTCTATCAGCTGACCATTGAGGAAGGCACGCCCTTCTATGGCCTGCACAAATCAGGCAAGCTGATCGTGCCGGATGGCGAGCAATCGGCCGTGCTCTATGAGGCGACGCAGGAGATCACCGCGTGTGAGGGCATGCCCGCCTATGAGGTCTCCAACCACGCCCGGCCGGGTGCGGAAAGCCGGCACAATCTGACCTACTGGCGTTACGGCGACTATGCCGGCATCGGGCCGGGTGCGCACGGCCGGCTGACGCGCGGCCGCGAAAAAATCGCGACGGCGACCGAGCGCAAGCCGGAAGCCTGGCTCGAGATGGTCGAGCGCGACGGCCACGGCATTCTAGACGAGGAGCGGTTGGGCTTCGAGGAACAGTCCGACGAATTGCTGCTGATGGGGCTGCGGCTCAGGGAAGGTGTCGACCTCGCCCGCTGGCAAGAGCTTTCCGGGCGCGAGCTCGATCCGAAGCGGGAAGAGTTTCTGCTCGAACACAAGTTCGTCGAGCGGATCGGCAATTCGCGCCTGCGCTGCACGCCGTCCGGCATGCTGATCCTCGATTCCGTCGTCGCCGACCTCGCCTGCTGACTTTCCCTGCACGAGTTGGTTCCGGCGCGGCAGCGATATCGCTCCGCGCCGGAAGTGATGTTCAGCCGTGGCTGGTGGCGCCCGCCTTGAACAGGCTGCCGGTCGGCGTCTTCAGGAACATCTCCAGCGGGATATGCTCCTGGTGCAGGAAGCCGGTCGCCGGCAGCAGCCCGTCACGGACCATCTCGATGACGGCGACGACGGAGGCCGATGTCGTCCAGGCGATCGCCGTGCGGCGGGCGCCGGCAATCTCGATCGGATAATAGGCGCGCACGAATTCCTTGCGGCGCAGGCCGCCATTCTCCGTGCCCTCGGCCGCGACATGGACATAGACGACGTCGTCTTCGACGGGCGGCTTGGCATTGGTCAGGATCTCGCCGGCGAGTGCGCGCTTGTCGCGCATCAGAAGCTCATGGAAGAAGAAGTTCATCAGCTCCATATGGCCGGGATAACGCATGGTCTTGTAGTCGAGATTGTCGATCCTGCCGAGCATGGTGTCGCACATGGTGCCGAGACCGCCCGAGGTGGTGAAGGCCTCGAGCTTGACGCCGCCGACATAGACGGTCTCATGCCATTCCATCGGCGAGACCAGCTTGCGCACGCCGCCCTCGATAACCTCGCAATCGTTCAGATATTCGTTGACGACGCCCTCCGGCGACCAGTTGAAGGCATAACCGAGAAGGCCTGTGGGATGCTGCGGCAGGGCACCGACGCGCATGCGGATCGAGCGGCAGCGCTCGAAGCCGTCGGCAAGGCTTGCGCCGACGATGCCAACGAAACCCGGCGCCAGGCCGCATTGCGGCGCCATCAGGCCGCGGGCCGTCTTCGACAGTTCGATGATGAAGTTGGTGGTGGGAACGTCTTCGGTCAGATCGAAATAATGAATGCCGGCAAGATGGGCGGCGCGGGCCAACTCGATGTTCAGATGGTAGGGAAGGCAGGAGAGCACCGCCTCGACGGTGGAGAGCAGTTCGCCAATCACCTCAGCGTCGGAAATATCGCCGGCGCGGCACTTGAAGGGCAAATCACCCAGCGGCAATTGCGTATCGACGCCGATGACCTCGAAGCCGCCTTCATGCAACAGCGTCGCCGCCAGCCGTCCGACCTTGCCCAGGCCGAGAACGGCAACGTTTTTAAAACTCATGCATATCCTCCCACGCGCCCGCTTCGGCGCTTTCGTTTTGTCCCATGCGCGTCGCTCCAAATCGGACATGCACGCGATGGCCGGAGGTATAGAATAAAAAGCTTATAAAGGAAAACGGCCGGAATCGCTCCCGGCCGTCGAATTTCCTCGAAAATCCACCAATTATTCGTTGATCAGCCGCTTCAGCAGCTCGATTTCGTGCGAAAGTTTGGTGTCTCCTGATATCAGCTCTTCGATCTTGCGCACGGCGTGCAGCACGGTCGTGTGATCACGCCCGCCGAAACGGCGGCCGATCTCGGGAAAGGAGCGCGGTGTCAGCGTCTTCGACAGATACATGGCGATCTGGCGCGGCTTGACGATGACGCGGGTGCGGCGATTGGAGACCAGTTCCTGGCGCGAGACATTGTAGTGCCTGGCGACGATGCGCTGGATATCCTCGATGCGCACACGGCGCGGCTCACCGGAGCCGACGAGATGGGCGAGCAGTTCGTCGACGCGCTCGATCGACAGGTTCGGCTCGAAGGAGCGGCGGAAGATCAGCTGGTTGAAAGCGCCTTCGAGTTCGCGGCCGCTGGCCGTGATGTTGCGGGCGACGTGCTGGAGCAGGTCGGTCGGAATTTCCAGCGACGGATCCTCCATGCGGGCGGCCGCAAGGCGCCGCTTGAGGATTTCGAGACGCATTTCGTAATCCGGCGCGTCGAGTTCGATCGCCACACCGCCCTGCAGGCGCGAGCGAACGCGTGGATCGAGCGATTCCAGCTCCCAGGGGGCGCGGTCGGCGGCGACGACCACCTGCTTGGCGCTGTCGAGCAGCATGTTGAGGAGATGGCAGAATTCGTGCTGGATCATCTTGCCCTGCAGGAACTGCATGTCATCGATGATCAAGAGGTCGATGTTGCGCAGCGAATCCTTCAGCGTCAGCGCGTCGTTGTCGCGAATGGCGGTGGCGAAGCGCCACATGAAATATTCCGCCGTCAGATAGACGACGCGCAGAGCCCGCGGGTTCTGCACCGCCGCATTGGCGATCGCCTGCAGCAGGTGGGTCTTGCCGAGCCCGACCGTCGAATGGACGAAGAGCGGATTGAAGCGCACGGCGCCGGAACCGGCCTCAGCAATTGTCTTGGCAGCCGCAAGCGCGACGCGGTTGGAGCTGCCTTCCACGAAGGTTTCGAAGGTGAAACGGCTATCGAGCGGCGAACCGAAGAGCGGCGAACCAAAGCTTGCCGGCCTTGCGGCGGCAACAGTCGAAACCGCCTGCTGGACGGCCTGGCCGGCCGGCTGGGCGCTTGCAGGACGGCGCATCTGCGCGGGGGCAGCCGGCTCGGGCTGGACCACCTCGTCGGCGGCCTTTATGCCGCTGCGCGTCGCCGTGCGCACCAGGATTTCGATCTTCAAGATTTCCGGATCTTCGGCCTGGAACAGACCGGTGATGAGATCGAGATAACGATTGTTGATCCACGACTTCAGGAAGGTCGTGGGAACCGACAGGCGAACGACGCTCTTCGATACCGAATGCAGCTTCAACCTGGCAAACCAGCTGGCATAGACATCAGGGCCGACCTGGGCCTTCAAGCGCGCGCCGACGCGCTCGAACAAAATGCTCTGCTTCATTTCCGCCTTTGCTTCCCCCATTTCAAGGCGAATGGAGCCGAACGCCTGCGGTGCCGCATCCCCGTTGTCGTGCCCGCCTGTCGTCATCGTATTCATCTGCATAGTGCCGCCTTTCAATTCCACCGGGCGGCCTCCGCTAAAACAGCCGCCCGAGCATTCCCCGCCTTTGACGGGCTGGCGGCATCCTCATGAAGCCACTCGCCTGCCGGTTCACTCAAACATGGCGCAGAACACCGGTGCAGGTACCGCCTTCATGCGGCAACCTTCATCGGCTTTCCGTGCCAGGCTGGCGGTCGATCCTCGTTTTCGGCCGACCAGCCCGAACGCAAATATTACTATCCCCTATCCCGCAGACGCACGTTAAACGTGTGGCTGCCGTAGGCACAAAACATCCCTGCCCCGTAACAGCCACGTTACGGCCCAAATCCGTCAAGTGCTTGAAAAAACGGAAGCGCAAGGCTCCGTAACAAATGGCACAAACTTATCGCCCTGCCGACGTGGCAGTTAAGACCGAGCCTCTGCAGGTGATGTCCGCGCCCTTTGTTGGAAGCCATTTAGGCAGGATCAAATGGCAAGATCAACGATGAATTTTACGCAAAATTAAGATGCGGCCATTGACTCCGTCCGCCCTTTTCGGGCGTCACACCAGCGTCAAAAAAGAATCGCTTTTGAATCAAGGAGATTCCCCGTTCGGGCTATTTTGACACGCAAAGAAAGAAAAAAAATAAAAATCCTCTTGACTCGCCCGGGGTCGCCGGAGCGCAGGCGAGAGTCGCGCAGCGCGAAAGCATCCTTGCGCAAGTCATTGTTTTTTAAAGACTTTTCCTGTCATGGCGTTGACACGAAACCGTCGTGCGATTAACCATGAAGACGCCAACCAGCGGAATCGAAAAAGCCCGGTAAAATTACCGGGCTAATCATAACGAGGAGCTCGTTAACGGAATATTACGCGGTCGCGGTGACCGAAAGAGCCTTCACACGAGCGGCCAGTCGAGAGACCTTGCGCGATGCCGTGTTGGAGTGCAGCACGCCCTTGCTGGCGGCGCGGGCAAGCTCCGGCTGAACGGCCAGGAAAGCGGCCTTCGCCTTATCGGCGTCACCGGATGCGATAGCCTCTTCGACCTGGCGAACGAAAGTGCGAACGCGCGAGCGACGAGCCTTATTGACGTCGGTACGGCGGGCGATCTTGCGGGTCGCTTTTTTCGCCGAAGTTGTATTGGCCATGGATGCCTCTCTCAAGAATTCGAACAAACTCCGCCATTACCGCGGGCCCTGCGGCCACAAAATCCAGCAATACGGGAGCAATCGCGGAAAACCAGAGCGGCTTTCCGAACCGTGGGCGGGCATATAACCCTAAAGCCGGCCCACGTCAACGCGGATTTTCAAGCTTTCCGGCGGCAAGCGCCGAAAAGCGTTCAACGGTGATTAAAGGCAGGTTTGCGCTTCTCGACAAAGGCCGCCATGCCTTCTTTCTGATCATCGGTGGCAAAGAGGCTGTGAAACAGGCGGCGCTCGAAGCGAAGCCCTTCCTCCAGCGTCGTCTCAAAGGCACGGTTGACCGCCTCCTTAGCCATCATCACCGAGGGCTGCGAAAGGGAGGCGATCTTTTCGGCTGCGGCAAGAGCCTCATCGAGAAGACGCTCGGGCGCCACCACACGCGAAACGAGTCCCGATCGTTCGGCTTCCGCCGCATCCATCATCCGGCCGGTCAGGACAAGATCCATCGCCTTCGCCTTACCAACGGCGCGCGTCAGTCGCTGCGAGCCGCCCATGCCGGGGATGACGCCGAGGGTAATTTCCGGCTGGCCGAACTTTGCCGTCTCCGAGGCGATGATGAAATCGCACATCATGGCAAGCTCGCAGCCGCCGCCGAGGGCAAAGCCGCTGACGGCGGCGATCACAGGCTTGCGCGCCTTGGCGATGTCGTCCCAGCCGCTAATGAAATCACTCTTATAGATGTCGGCGAACTGGAGCGACTGCATCTCCTTGATATCGGCGCCGGCGGCAAAGGCGCGTTCGGAGCCGGTAATGACGATGGCGCCGATCGCCTCGTCGGCATGGAAGGCGGCGTAGGCCGCCTTCAACTCCTTCAGGACGGTGGAATTCAACGCATTCAGCGCCTGCGGGCGGTTCAGCGTGACGAGGGCGACATTGCCTCGGGTTTCGGCGATCAGGGTCTCGTAAGCCATGCTGGTCTCCCGGTTCTCTCTTATTTCTGGCAGGCGGCGCAATAGAAGGTGGAGCGACCGGCCTGGACGATACGGGCGACCGTACCGCCGCAGCCGGGCGTGCCGCAAGCCTGACCTTCGCGATCATAGACGGAGAAGGAATGCTGGAAATAGCCGAGCGATCCGTCCGTCTGGATATGGTCGCGCAGCGACGATCCGCCGGCGGCGATCGCATCGGCGATGACGTCGCGGATCGAGGCGACGAGCAGGCCGAGCCTTTCCTTCGGCTTGCCGCCCGGCGTCACCAGCGTGCCGGCGGCGCGAATCGGCGAAAGATGCGAACGCCACAGCGCCTCGCAGACATATATATTGCCGAGACCGGCAATATTCTTCTGGTCGAGAAGCGCGCTCTTCAAGGGCTGCGCCTTATCGCGGAAACGGTCGGCGAGATAGTCGGCGCCGAGATCGTTTCCCGTCGGCTCCGGGCCGAGATCGCGGAAGAAAGGATGGGCGGCAAGCTCGGCACGTCTTACCATATCCATGAAGCCGAAACGGCGCGGGTCGTTATAGACGACGCGGCACGGGCCGCCCGAGCCATCGAGATGAAAGACCACGTGATCGTGCTTCTCGTCCTTGGTGCGCGCATGGTGGAATTCGCCCGGCATCGCCGAGGTCGCACCCTCCTCGATGCGGAAGGAACCGGACATGCCGAGATGGGAAATCAGCGTATTGCCGTCGTCGAGATCGACCAGCAGATATTTGGCGCGGCGGCCAAGCCCAATAATGGTGCGGCCGGAAACCCTGTCCGCCAAGGCATCGGGAAAGGGGAAGCGCAGATCCCTGCGGCGCAGCTCCAGCCTCGTGACGCGAGCCCCCTCCATCGCCGGCGCCAGCCCGCGTTTGACCGTTTCGACTTCTGGTAATTCCGGCATCTTAACCCATCTATATCGAACGTGTTTCAACCGAGGACGATGTGCGCTATAGCGCCAGTGAGCCGCCGAGAGCGCGGCCCAGTGATAACGTCGCGCGCGGTCTTTCGCTATGGCCGCCATGCCCGAATCTTGAAGGAATGGAGCAGCCTGATGTCAGAAAGCCGCACTTCCGCCGATGGCGGCATGGAGACCTCCTACGGCTTTCGCGAAGTGCCCGGCGGCGAAAAGCAGGGCCTGGTCAACCAGGTGTTCCACAAAGTCGCCAAACGCTACGACATCATGAACGACGTCATGTCGATGGGCATGCACAGGGTCTGGAAGGATGCGATGATCGCCGCGCTCAATCCGCGCAAGGAACCGGGTTACAAGGTGCTCGACGTTGCCGGCGGCACCGGCGACATCGCCTTCCGCATCGTCGAGGCTTCGGGCCGGCAGGCGCATGCGACCGTGCTCGACATCAACGGCTCGATGCTCGGCGTTGGCGCCGAGCGGGCGGAAAAGAAGAAGCTTTCCGGCAATCTGACCTTCGTCGAAGCCAATGCCGAGGAACTGCCCTTCGAGCCCGCCAGCTTCGACGCCTATACGATCGCCTTCGGCATCCGCAACGTGCCGCGGATCGATGTCGCGCTGGCTGAGGCCTATCGCGTGCTGAAGCGCGGCGGCCGGCTGCTGGTCCTGGAATTTTCCGAAGTCGACATGCCGCTGCTCGACAAGATCTATGACGCCTGGTCGTTCAACGCCATTCCGCAATTCGGCAAGGCGATCACCGGCGATGCCGAACCCTACCAGTATCTGGTGGAATCGATCCGCAAGTTTCCAAACCAGGAGAATTTCGCGGCGATGATCCGCCAGGCCGGCTTTTCGCGCGTCAGCTACACCAATTATACCGGCGGCATCGCCGCACTGCATTCCGGCTGGAAGCTCTGAGGGGATGAAGAAAAACGAGACGAACCTCCGTCGCCGGGGCATTCCTGCATGAGCACTTTCGGAGCCTATTTCCGCCTTTGGCGCGTCGGCTGGGTGCTGGTGCGTGAGGGCGTCGTCTCGGCTCTTCCTTCCGAAGGCCTGCCGCCTTCGGTCGCGCTCGCCAAATCCTTCGTCACGATTTTCGAGCGAAGCAAGGCAAAACATCAGAAGCGCAGCGACCGACTGGCGCAGGCCGTCGAGCGGCTTGGTCCCTCCTATGTGAAGATCGGCCAGTTCCTAGCGACGCGGCCGGATGTCGTCGGCGTCGAATTCGCCAACGACCTGTCGCAGCTGCAGGATCGCATGGCCTTCTTTCCCTCGGCTGCCGCAAAGGCAAATATCGAAGGTTCGCTCGGGCGGCCGATCGGCGAACTCTATGCAAGCTTCGGCGAGCCGATCGCCGCAGCCTCGATCGCCCAGGTGCACCCGGCCGAAATCGAGACATCGCAGGGCCGCAAGAAGGTCGCCGTCAAGATCGTGCGACCCGGCGTGCGCCAGCGTTTTGCCCACGACATCGAGGCCATGTACCTCGTCGCCCATATGCAGGAGCGTTTCATGCCGTCCAGCCGGCGGTTGCGGCCGGTCGAGGTGACGAAGACGCTCGAACAGACGACGAAGGTGGAGATGGATCTTCGCCTGGAGGCGGCAGCGCTTTCGGAAATCGCCGAAAACACCGACAGCGATCCCGGCTTCCGCGTACCGAAGGTCGACTGGGAGCGCACGGGCCGCGACGTCATCACCATGGAGTGGATCGACGGCACGAGAATGTCCGACGTCGAGGGGCTGCGCGCGGCCGGTCACGATCTCAACCTGCTCGCCGACACGCTGATCCAGTCGTTCCTGCGTCATACGCTGCGCGACGGCTTCTTCCATGCCGACATGCATCCGGGCAATCTCTTCGTCGATGCCGGTGGGATGATCGTCGCCGTCGACATGGGCATCGTCGGGCGGCTCGGCAAGAAGGAACGCCGGTTCCTCGCCGAAATCCTCTACGGCTTCATCACCCGCGATTACATCCGCGTCGCCGAAGTGCATTTCGAGGCGGGCTATGTGCCCGGCCACCACAATGTCGAGAGCTTTGCCCAGGCAATCCGGGCGATCGGCGAGCCGATCCATGGACAGCCGGCCGAGACGATCTCGATGGGCAAGCTCTTGACGCTGCTTTTCGAAGTAACTGAACTCTTCGACATGGCGACACGGCCGGAACTGGTGATGCTGCAGAAGACCATGGTCGTGGTCGAAGGCGTGTCACGCATGCTCAACCCGCGCTTCAACATGTGGAAGGCCTCCGAGCCGGTCGTCGGCGACTGGATTCGCAACAATCTCGGGCCGAAGCGGATCGCCACCGATCTCAAGGACGGGCTGAAGGCGGCGGTCAAGCTTGCCGAAGCCGTGCCGGAAATTGCGGCAAAGACCGAAAAATTCCACCATCAGCTTCTGCATATGAGCGAGCACGGCCTGCGTTTCGACGAGGAGACAGCCGAGGCGATCGGCAAGGCGGAAGCACGGCACAACCGCTCGGCCAGGATCGCACTGTGGGTCATCGCATTCACGCTTCTCTATATTGCCTGGATGCTGAGCTGACCGCCTGCGGATAACATGCTGTGTTCGGCATTTAGGATATCCCATGTAACGGAGGGCTCGCTTAGTCTCACCGTTAGAGCATGATGCCGAAAAAGTGTGAGCGGTTTTCGGGCGACATCATGCTCTGGCTCTTTAATTTAGAACAGGATTCAGATTTTCGGCCGGACCGGCCTAAAATCATCCTGTTCTAGGAGATCTGGCACATGCAGCACGAACGCCCTGGCATCGAACTTTCCGGACGGCCGCTCGGTTTTGCCGAGATGGTGACCATCGGTGCGGGCAAGGTGGTGATTTCTGCTTCGCCAACCGGCATGGCGCGCATCGCCATCGCCCGCGAGATCGTCGAGGATGCGATCGCTTCCGGAATGCCGGTCTACGGCTCGACCACCGGTGTCGGCGCCATGAAGGATGTGGAGTGGTCGGCCGACGAACTCGACACCTTCAATCTCGGCCTGGTGCGCGCCCATCATTTCGGCACCGGCACGCCGTTTTCCTGCAACGTCGTGCGCAACGCCATGGCGATCCGCGTCAATACGGCGCTGACCGGCCAGGTCGGCTGCACGCCGGAGCTGATCGAGGCCTATATCACGATGCTGGGGGCCGATCTCATTCCGGTCGTGCGCCGCACCGGCTCGATCGGCTGCGCCGATATCGGCCTGATGGGGCAGATCGGCGCAGTGCTGACCGGCGTCGGCGAAGCGGTCTATCGCGGCAAGCGGATGCAGGCAGCCGACGCCTTCCGCGCGGCAGGGCTGGAGCCGGTGCGGATGGCGCCGCGCGACAGCCTCGCCTCGCTCAGCGTCAATGCGGTGAGCTTTGCCGCGGCCGCCGAAACGACACGCAATGCGGCGGCCTCGATCCGTGTCCTGCTGGCGACGGCGATGATGGCGGCCGGCGCGCTCGGCGCCTCCCGCGATCCCTGGAAGGCCGTCCGCCATGTCGGCACGGCGCGCGAGGCGCTGATCGGCGCCTGGCTCTGCAATGCGTCGGACGACTGGAACTGGCCTGTTGCAACGCATGTGCAGGATCCGCTCAGCCTGCGCATGATCGCCCAGGTATTCGGCGCCGTCATCGAAAACCTGCTGTCGACCGGCCACAAGATCCTTGCCGCCACTGGCCGCTCGGACGACAATCCCGTGGTGGTCGAAGGCAGGGTGATGACCTCGGGCGGATCGCTGCCGCTCGATGTGACCATTCTGCTCGAATCGGCCGCCCTCTGCATGGCGCATGCGGCGCGAAACGCCTTCAACCGCTGCGTCATTCTCGGCAATGGCCAGCGGCGCGACTTGCCGGTCAACCTGGTGCCGGCGGGTCGGATCGCCACCGGCTTCGGGCCGATCATCAAGCTCGCCGGCGAGATCTTCTCGCGCGTCCTGTCGATGTCCGGTCCCGTTTCGGCCCAGTCGCTGGTCGTTGCGGCCGGCCTGGAGGACGAGGCGGCCTTCCTGCCGCTCGTCATCGAGCGCTTCGAGCGGCAGATGCAGGCGCTGAAGCGGCTTGCGGCACTCGAGGCGCTGCTGTCGGCCCAGGCAATCGACATTCTCGGAGACGAACCGAAGGGCGTCGCCGGCATGCTTTATCAGGTCGTGCGCAAACACGCGGCTTTTTATACGGTCGACCGGCCACTTTCGGCCGAGGTGGAGGCGATCGAGGAAGAGCTCGGATCGGACGACTTTCTGGCAAAACTGACCGAGCAGGTGCCGATTGCCTCCTTCGATGATTTCTTCGCGCTCGGCTCGCCGGAGCCCATCGAGGAGCGGCTGGCCAGCCGAACAGGATGATGTCAGCCAGGGCCTGAAAATTGGGATCCTGTTCTACATTAACCACTCGGGGCACGAATGCCGTGCGAAAGACGCTCGCGCCTGGCACCCTGCCCCGGCCGGCGACGGTCTGACTTCAGTTAGGAGGAACGGCATGGACTTCGATCTCGTTCTACAGGGCACGGTGGTGCTGCCGGACCGCATTCTCGAAGAGGGCTATGTCGCCGCCCGCGACGGCAGGATCGCCGAGGTCGGACTCGGCGTGCCGCCTGCAGCGCGCGAACGGCATCTGCTCGGCAGAGCGCTGATCCTGCCTGGCGCGATCGACGCCCAGGTGCATTCGCTTTCCCAGAAGAACCAGGAGGACTTCGTCTGGTCGACGCGGTCGGCAGCGGCCGGCGGCGTCACGACGATCGTCGACATGCCCTATGACGAAGGCGATCTCGTCTGCTCGGCGGCGGCAGTCAAACGCAAGGTCGACCATGCCGGCCAACAGGCGCGTGTCGACTTCGCGCTTTACGGCACCGTCGATCCGGAAGAAGGCACTGCGCGGATCGGCGAGATGGTCGAGGCGGGCGTTGCGGCTTTCAAATTCTCGACATTCGGCACCGACCCCAAGCGCTTTCCGCGCATCCCGCCGGCCCTGCTCGACGCCTGCTTTGCCGCCATCGCGCCGACGGGGCTGACATCAGGCGTGCACAATGAAGACGACGAGGCGGTGCGCAGCTATATCGAGCAGGTGAAGGCACGCGGCATCACCGACTGGCGGGCGCACGGCCTGTCGCGGCCCCCGATCACCGAACTCCTGGCGATGCACACGATCTTCGAGACGGGTGCAGCCACCGGCTGCCCGGCGCATGTGGTGCATTGCTCGCTCGGGCGCGGCTACGATATCGCCCGCGCCTATCGGCATGACGGCTTTTCGGCGACCGTCGAATGCTGCATCCATTATCTGACGCTCGACGAAGAGAACGACGTGAAGCGCCTCGGCGGCAAAGCGAAGATCAACCCGCCGCTGCGGCCGCGCGCAGAGGTGGAGAAGCTCTGGCGGAAGGTGGCCGACGGCGATGTCTGGCTGGTTTCGACCGATCACGTCAGCTGGTCGGAGAACCGCAAGACCAATCCCGACATGCTCGCCAACGCATCCGGCGTGCCGGGTCTCGAGGTGATGGTGCCGCTTTTCGTCAAAGGCGCCGTCGAGCGCGGCATTCCGCTGACTTGGGCGGCCAGGCTGATGGCGGAGAATCCGGCGAAGCACTTCCGGCTCGACCATATCAAGGGCGCGCTGACGCCGGGCAAGGATGCCGATATTGCCGTGCTGGAACCGCGGGAAAGCATCTATGATGCATCGGCAAGCGGCAACAATGTCGTTGACTGGAGCCCCTATAACGGCGTGGCCCTGCCCTGGACGGTGGCGACAACCTACCTGCGTGGCGAAAAGATCGCCGAGGGCGGCAGGGTGCTGGCCAAACCGGGCACCGGCCGGTTCGTCCGGCCACCGCCGCGCCACGTCATTGCGGGAGCCGGTGCATGAGCCGCAATCTTCCCGTCAATGCCAAAAGGATCGCTGAGGATATCGAGGCGCTGGCCGCGATCACCGAGCCGGGGCATCCCTGGACGCGGCGGGCCTCGCCGCTCTTTCGCGAAGGCCGGAGCTATCTCGAAGCGCGGATGAAGGCGGCCGGACTGGAAACGCGGATCGACGCGGCCGGCAATCTGATCGGCCGGCGCACCGGCCGCAAACCATGGCTCGGCACGATCATGCTCGGTTCGCATTCCGACACGGTGCCGGACGGCGGCCGCTTCGACGGCATTGCCGGGGTGATCGCGGCGCTTGAGGTGGCGCGGGCGCTCAGCGACCAGACAATCGAGCTCGACCATGATCTGGAGATCGTCGATTTCCTCGCCGAAGAAGTCAGCATCTTCGGAGTGTCCTGCATCGGCAGCCGCGCCATGACCGGGCAACTGCCGGAGGCCTGGCTTTCGCGCGTCAGCGGCGATCTCGATCTTGCCGGGGGCATTGCCCAGATGGGCGGCGAGCCTGGTGTCCTGGCGCAGCAGAAGAGGCCGGATATTGCGGGCTTTCTCGAGCTGCACATCGAGCAGGGGCCGGTGCTCGAAGCCGAAAGGAAGGATATCGGCATCGTCACCGCGATCGCCGGCATCACCCGCATCGAAATTGCCGTCGAGGGGCGACCCGACCATGCCGGCACGACGCCGATGGACCGGCGGGCGGATGCACTGGTGGCGGCATCGCAGCTGGTGCTCGACATCCGCAACGCCGCCGCCGAACTTGCCAGAACGCCGGGGCATTTTGCGGCGACGGTCGGCGAATTCAGGATCGAGCCGAATGCCGCTAATGTCGTGCCGTCGAAGGTCGTGCTGCTGATCGACGGGCGCGCCGAAATCCGCGCCGACATGGAGGCCTTCTGCCGCTGGCTCGACGGCCATGTCGAAAAGCTGGCGACCGCCTATGGCGTGAGGATCGAAGCGCCGGACCGGGTGTCCGACAATCTGCCGACGCCGGGCGATGCCGGGCTGCTTTCGACGCTCGAGGCCGCCTGCGAGCGCGTCGGCGCGAAACATCGGCGCATGGCCTCGGGCGCCGGACATGACACGGCCTGGATCGCCAAGGTGGCGCCGGCGGCCATGATCTTCGTGCCCTGCCGGGCGGGCCGCAGCCATTGCGCCGACGAGTGGGCCGACAATGACGACATCGCGCTCGGCGCCGCCGTGCTGTTCGAGGCGGTGCGCGAGATGGACACGGATTCGAAGCGGGAGAAGGCCAATGGGACGCATACTGGTTGAGAAGGACGTCGAAGCGGCCGTCAAGGGCGGCTCCGTCTATGCCGCCGGCGGCGGCGGCTGGGCCGATCATGGGCGCATGCTCGGGCTGGCGGCCGTCAATGCCGGCAAACCGGAGCTGGTCTCGGTCGACGAACTGCGAGACGATGACTGGATCGCGACGGCCGCGGCCATTGGCGCGCCGGCCTCCACGACGCCCTGGGAAATGCAGGGCATCGATTACGTCAAGGCCGTGCAACTCTTGCAGGAGGCGCTGGGCGAAAAGCTTTCCGGGCTGATCATCGGCCAGAACGGCAAGTCCTCGACCCTGAATGGCTGGCTGCCCTCGGCGATCCTCGGCACCAAGGTGGTCGATGCCGTCGGCGATATCCGCGCCCATCCGACCGGCGACATGGGCTCGATCGGCATGGCCGGCTCCCCCGAGCCGATGATCCAGACCGCCGTCGGCGGCAATCGGGCCGAAAACCGCTATATCGAACTGGTGGTGAAGGGGGCGACGGCGAAGATCTCGCCGGTGCTGCGCGCCGCCGCCGATCAATCCGGCGGCTTCATCGCCAGCTGCCGCAACCCGCTGCGCGCTTCCTATGTCCGCAGCCATGCGGCGCTCGGCGGCATTTCGATGGCGCTCTCCCTTGGAGAAGCGATCATCGCGGCGGAGAAACGCGGCGGACCCGCCGTCATCGACGCGATCTGCAAGACGACGGGCGGACATATCCTCGCCGAAGGGGTCATCTCTCGAAAAGACGTCGTCTACACCAGGGAAGCCTTTGACATCGGCACGATCATCATCGGTTCGGGCGCAAAATCGGTGACGCTGCATGTGATGAACGAATATATGGCCGTTGACGATGCCGATGGCGGGCGGCTTGCGACCTTCCCCGCAGTCATCACCACGCTGTCTCAGGAGGGCGAGCCGCTCAGCGTCGGCCAGCTCAGGGAAGGCATGCGGGTCTTCATCCTGCATGTGCCGAAGGATATCATCCCGCTGTCGGCAAGCGTGCTTGATCCCACCGTCTATCCCGTCGTCGAAAAGGCGATGGGGATCGAGATCGCCCGCTATGCGCTTGAAACGAAGGCCTGAGCCATGACGCGCGATCGCGGCCTCGAAGAACTGCTGCGCGACGAACTCGGCGATCAGTCGGGGCTCAGCGAAAAATCGATGTTCGGCGGCCGGGCCTTCCTGCTGAACGGCAATCTGCTTTGCGGCGCGCGCAGCGACGGCATACTGATCCGCCTCGGCAAGGGCAATGACGGCTGGGCGCTGGCCTTGCCCGGCGTGATCCAGATGCTGTCGGGCGAACGGGTGATGCAAGGCTGGGTGCGGGCCACGGCCGAGGTTTATGGCGACGATGGGCTGAGACGGCGTTTGCTCGATGCGGCGCTTGCCTATGTGAAATCGCTGCCGGCCAAATAACCTGCCACTCCCCTCCTCCCTCACCGGGGACAAGGGAAAAGCAGAGAATCAAGTGAGGAAATCACCATGCCGAAGGCCAATCCACGCCATCCGAAATTTCCGATCCCCGGCGGGCCGGAGCTGCGCGCCAAGGGCTGGCGACAGGAAGCGTTGCTGCGGCTGCTCGAAAATGTGTTGTCCGTCGGCGAGGATCCCGAAAACCTGATCGTCTATGCCGCACTCGGCAAGGCGGCTCGCAGCTGGACGGCGCACAAGGGCATCGTCAAAGCGCTGACCGAGATGGAGGAGGATCAGACGCTGCTGATCCAGTCCGGCAAGCCGATCGGGCTGGTGAAGACGCATGCCAAGGCGCCACTCGTCATCATGGCGAACTGCAATATCGTCGGGCAATGGGCAAAGGCCGAGGTGTTCTACGAGCTGCAGCGCAAGGGACTGATCTGCTGGGGCGGACTGACGGCGGGCGCCTGGCAATATATCGGCAGCCAGGGTGTCATCCAGGGAACCTACGAGATCTTCATGCGCATCGCCGAGCGGCGCTTCGGCGGCGATCTCGCCGGCCGCTTCGTGCTGACGGCCGGCCTCGGCGGCATGGGCGGGGCGCAGCCGCTCGCCGGCCGCATGGCAGGGGCTGCGATCCTCTGCGTCGACATCGATCCGGAGCGCGCCCGCAAGCGCCAGCAGATCGGTTATCTCCAGGAGATCGCGCCCGATCTCGATACCGCCCTTGAGATGATCGATGCGGCGGTGAAGGACAGGCGGGCGCTCTCCGTTGGCCTCGTCGGCAATGCGGCGGAGGTCTATCCCGAAATCGCAAGGCGCGGCATCGTGCCCGACATCGTCACCGACCAGACCTCGGCGCACGATCTCGTCTACGGCTATGTGCCGAAGGGCATGAGCCTCGATCAGGTGAGAGAACTGCGCGACGATGGCCAGGGGCAGTTGATGGCGGCAAGCCGCGCCTCGATCGTCGAGCATGTGACGGCGATGCTGGACTTCCAGAAACGCGGCTCCGAGGTCTTCGACAACGGCAACCTGATCCGCACCCAGGCGAAAGATGGCGGTGTCACCAATGCCTTCGACATTCCGATCTTCACCGAGGCCTATCTGAGGCCGCTCTTTGCCCGGGCGATCGGCCCCTTCCGCTGGATGGCGCTGTCGGGCGAGGAGAGCGATATAGCCCGCATCGACGATCTGCTGCTCGAGATGTTTCCCGACAACAAGATCATCACCAACTGGATCCGGCTGGCCCGCGAGCACGTTCCCTTCGAGGGGCTGCCAGCGCGCATCGCCTGGCTCGGCCACGTCGAACGCACGATGCTGGCGCGGCGCGTCAATGCGCTGGTCGCAGGCGGCGAACTGAAAGGCCCCGTCGCATTTTCCCGCGACCATCTCGATGCCGCCGCCATGGCGCATCCCAATATCATGACCGAGCGGATGAGGGACGGTTCCGACGCGATCGCCGACTGGCCGCTGATCGACGCGATGATGCTGTGCTCGTCGATGGCCGATCTCGTCGTCGTCCATTCCGGCGGCGGCGGCTATGCCGGCTACATGACGAGCTGCGGCGTCACCGTCATCGCCGACGGCACCGAAGCCGCCGACGAGCGGCTCGACCACGCACTGACCAACGACACCGCCTTGGGCGTCATGCGGTATGCTGATGCGGGCTACGAAGAGGCGCTGGATGAGGTGGTGAAGAAGGACGTGCCCTATATCCGTCTGGATTGAACCCGCAAGCCGGTATCGGCCTATCGAGCGTCAGTCGATCAGATTCGAAACCTCGATGAGATTGCTGTCAGGATCTCGGAAATAAACCGAACGCAACCGTCCGGTGGCGCCGGTGCGTTCGACCGGACCTTCCTCAATCACAATGCCCGATGCCCGCAGATGGGCGATGACGTCGACAATCGGCGTTTCGGCGATGAAACAGAGATCGCCGGAGCCGGGGATTGGATGTCTGGCCTTGGGTTCGAATTCGTGGCCGGCCTGATGCAGATGGATCTTCTGGCCGCCGAATTTCAGTGCCGTGCGGCCCTCCGCGAAGGTTTCGACCGACATGCCGAGGATCTGGGAATAGAAATCGCAGGTGGCTGTGATATCGGCGACGGTCAGCACGAGATGATCGAGACGGTCGATGCGGATCATGTTTTTTCCCTTGCAAGACGCTGCGCGGCACAGGCGGAGATAAAAGCGAGCGTCAGCATGACAAGGGTGAAGGCGACGACGGCGGCCCAGCCGTCGATTGCGAAGAACCAGCCACCCGCCGACCCCATGAGGCTGGAGCCGACGTAATAGGCCAGCATATAGAGCGACGAGGCGTGGCCCTTGGTGCCATGCGCCAGCCTGCCGACGAGGCCGCTGGCAATGGAATGGCTCATGAAGAAGCCGGCCGTCAGCACAATAATGCCGAGAATGATCGATGGCAGCGCGGCGAAGAGCGTCAGGGCGCTGCCGGCGGCCGTCAGCGCCAGGCCGAAGAGCAGCACAGTGAAGTGCCCGATCCGATCTCCGATGAGGCCGCCGATCGACGCGGCGCCGATACCGAAGAGATAGACGGTGAAGATCAGGCCGAGTTCGGTCTGGTTGAGACTATAGGGCGGCGCCACGAGACGGAAGCCGGCATAATTGTAGATCGTCACGAAGGAGCCCATCGCCAGGAAGGCGATGGCGAAGACGAAGGGCAGCGCCGGATTTTTGAGATGGCCAAGCCAGGCCTTCGCATGGAAACGCGGGTCGAAGCCCGGCCGGCGGACGAAATTCCTCGACCGCGGCAGCAGGGCGATGAAGCCGAGCGCCGCGGCAAGGCCGATGGCGCCGATGAGGAACAGCGCCGGCCGCCAGCTGAGATATTCGGCGAAGATGCCGGTCAGCACGCGGCCGGACATGCCGCCGAAGGCCGTTCCGCCGACATAAAGGCCCATGGTGGCGCCGAGTCCGCGCGGATCGATTTCCTCGGCGAGGTAGGCCATGGCGACGGCGGGCACGCCGCCGAGAACGAAGCCCTGCAGGGCGCGAATGACGAGCAACAGTTCCCAGTTCGGCGCGAAAGCCGTGGCCACCGTCAACAAGGCCGCGCCGACCAGCGATATCGACATCAGGCTGCGGCGGCCAAGGCCTTCCGAGACGGCGGCGGCACAGACAATGGCGAGTGCGAGGAATCCGGTGGAGAACGACAGCGCCAGCGAGCTTTCCGCCGGGCTGACGGAGAATTCCTGCGAAAAGATCGGCAGCAGCGGCTGCACGCAATAAAGCAGCGAGAAGGTGGAAAAGCCGGAGAGGAAAAGGGCCAGGCTGGCGCGGCGATAAGCGCCGGTGCCGCGCGTCAAATAGTGCTTTTCTCCTGTGGGCACAGTCTTCACGACGTGCGCTGAGGGCGGCATATCTTCATCCTGACGAACCTTCGAATTCATGGATTATCCGCCATATCCCAATAGGGCGGATCGCCAAAACTCTTCTTCAGATGGTCGGCGATGGCGCGCAGCTTGGCCGAGGGATTCCCGGCGGGATGGGCCATGTAGATGAATTCGGCCTCTGGCCTGTGACCGACATCGATTTCGGCAAGCAGGCCCTCGCGGATGGCCGGGCCGGCAATGAAGGCCGGCAGCAGCGCAATGCCGAGGCCGGCGATCGCGGCATCGCGGAGCATATCGCCGTTGTTGATGCCGAGCGCCGGTTTTGCGCGGACGAGGATCGCACCCTCCGGCGTCTGGAAGCGCCAGTCGGCAACACCGCGATTGGTGTAAAAGATACCGCGATGGCTGTCCAAGTCGGCGAGCGAGGTCGGCATTCCCTGGCGGACGAGATAATCCGGCGACGCGCAGAGAAGGCGGCGGCTCGGCGCAAGCTTCCAGGCGACCAGCCTGCTGTCGGCGAGCGGGCCATTGCGGATGATGGCGTCATAGCCGTCCGACGCAGCATCGACACGGCGGTCGTCGATATCCAACGTCAGGTGGATGTCGGGATGTTCGGCGAGAAAGGGATAAAGCGCCGGACCGAGATGCATGCGGCCGAAGGTGACGGGTGCAGCAATGCGGATCGGCCCGGACAACGTGCCGCGCCGCTCAGCCATGTCGGCGGCGGCTTCATCGATCTCGCGCACGATGCGCCCGGCCCGTTCCAGGAAGACCGCACCGTCCTCGGTCAGAGCGAGTTTGCGCGTCGTTCGGTGCAGCAGCGTGCCGCCAAGCGCCTTTTCGAGTTCTGCCAGCCTTTCGCTGACGACGGATTTTGAGAGCCGCAGCCGCCGGGCCGCCTCGCTGATCGAGCCGGCCTCGACAACGGCAACGAAAGCCGCAATGCCTTCGATCCTGATCATTGTTCGATCTTTCCGAATTCGAATTCCCTGATCTGGAGACTAATCCGAACGAAAGGAAAATGCCATCTTCCATTCAACGGAAGGCACGGCAGGGGCCGCGCCGTTTCAACTAGGAGATGGAACCATGAACCGCCTGAACAACAAGGTCGCAATCGTCACCGGCGCAAGCTCCGGCATCGGCCGCGTCACGGCCAACCTCTTTGCCGCCGAAGGCGCCAAGGTCGTCGTCGGCGCTCGCCGAGAGCGCGAACTCGACAGCCTGGTGGCGGAGATCAAGGCCGAGGGCGGCGACGCCGTGGCCGTTGCCGGCGACGTCCGGTCGGAAGACTACCACAAGGCGCTGGTCGCGGCCGCGGTCACCAATTACGGCAAGCTCGACATCGCCTTCAACAATGCCGGCATCATCGGCGAGGCCGGTCCGAGCACCGGTGTCTCGGAAGCAGGTTTCAGCGAGGCGCTGGCGGTCAATCTCACCGCATCCTTCCTCGCCGCCAAACATCAGATCGGCGCGATGGCGGAAAATGGCGGCGGGTCGGTGATCTTCACCTCGACCTTCGTCGGCTACAGCTTCGCGTTTCCGGGCGTTGCCGCCTATGCCGCCAGCAAATCCGGGCTGATCGGGCTGACGCAGGCGCTCGCGGCCGAATTCGGACAACAGGGCGTGCGCGTCAACGCCGTGCTGCCGGGCGCCGTCGATACCGACATGTACCGCGACATGAACGATACGGCCGACAAGCAGGCTGCTGTCACCAATATGCATGCCTTGAAGCGTGTCGCGACGCCGGACGAAGTCGCCAGATCGGTCCTCTATCTCGCTTCAGACGATGCGAGCTTCGTCACCGGCACGGCTTCGCTGGTCGACGGCGGCATTTCGATCACGCGCAGCTGAGACGGCGCGGCATGATATCGGCCGGCGGGCTGGGGATCCATCTCCAGCCCGTTCGCGCGATTGCATGTTCTGCGCCAAAGGCTTAGGGTCGAGGCCGGGCAAAAAAGGCGACGGGTAGAAAGCCATGGCTCTTAGCGGCAAACGCATCCTCCTCATCATCTCAGGCGGCATCGCCGCCTATAAAAGCCTGGATCTGATCCGCCGGCTGCGCGAGCGCGGCGCAAGCGTGCGCCCGATCATGACCAAGGGGGCGCAGGAATTCGTCACGCCGCTCGCCGTCGGCGCACTGGCCGCGGATCATGTCTTCACCGATCTGTTTTCACGGCAGGATGAACAGGATGTCGGGCATATCAGGCTGGCGCGCGACTGCGATCTTGTGCTGATTGCGCCCGCCAGCGCCGACCTGATGGCGAAGATGGCGAACGGACTTGCCGACGATCTCGCTTCGACGGTGCTCCTGGCAACGGCGAGGCCGGTGCTTGCGGCTCCGGCGATGAACCCCAGAATGTGGGCACATCCGGCCACCCGGCGCAATGCGGCAAGGCTGAGGGACGATGGCGTCCGCTTCGTCGGGCCGATGGCCGGCGAGATGGCGGAAAGCCACGAGGCCGGGCTCGGCCGGATGGCGGAGCCGCTTGACATCGTCGCTGCCGCCGAAACCATGCTCGATGACGGGGAAAAACCGCTGAAAGGACGCAATGCGATCGTCACGTCAGGACCGACGCATGAGCCGATCGATCCGGTGCGCTACATCGCCAACCGCTCTTCCGGCCGGCAAGGCCATGCGATCGCCGCTGCCCTTGCCAAGCTCGGAGCTGAAGTGACGCTCGTCTCCGGGCCGGTGGCGATCGCCGACCCCGTCGGCGTCCACACCGTGCATGTCGAGCGGGCGGAGGAAATGCGTGATGCCGTGCTGGCGGCGCTGCCAGCCGATATCGCCGTCATGGTGGCGGCGGTGGCGGACTGGCGCGTCGCCTCGGCAGCCGACCAGAAGCTGAAGAAACATCCGGGCGAATCCATTCCGACGCTGGCGTTGACCGAGAACCCCGACATTCTCAAAACCGTCGGCCATCACACGATGCGGCCGAAGCTTGTGATCGGCTTTGCCGCCGAGACCCAGGACGTGGAAAGCAATGCCAAGGCGAAGCTCGAGCGCAAGGGCGCCGACCTGATCGTCGCCAATGACGTTTCTCCGGCGACGGGGATCATGGGCGGCAGCCGCAACAGCGTCAAACTCATTCGCCACGACAGTGTCGAGCAATGGCCCGACCTGACCAAGGAAGAGGTTGCCGAACGGCTGGCGGCGCTGGTCGCCAAGGGTTTCCACGCATAGCTAGAGCATGTCTCGCAAAAGTGTGCAGCGGTTTTGCGATGAAGACATGCGCAAAAGCAAAGACCTAAAGCGTGACAAGCGAATCTGAAAGATCGCGACACGCTTTAGAAAATCGCTTTCGATTTCGACGAGGATTATGCGGAGGCGGCCAAAGCCTGAAGCTTGGCGACGCTCCGATTTTCCGGCCGGAAATCCGCGACGTCGATGCCGTTTTTGCCGACCGTCACAGCGCTGCCATCGGGAATTTCCGTCCAGGCGTCGCCATCATCGTTCAACGGCTCGGAGACGAGGCAATAGCCGGCGCCGACCGGCGAGGCGTAAAGCGTCGGGGCCTTGCGATCCGTGGCATATCGGATCGCATAGAGCGTATTGCCGTCGGAGAAGGCGGCGGTAAAACGCAGCAGTATCGAGCCGATGATGTTTTCGGCCAGGTCTTCGACGAAGCCGACCATAGCGGCCATCGCGGCGATCGGCGCCTCGCGCAGGCCGAACTGCAGCGCCAGCAGGAACATCAGCTCGGAATCGGTCGTGCCGCTGCGGACATTGAACAATTCGTCGTCGAGCATCGCCTCCATCGGCCGGCGCAGGCGCTCGAAGCCCGAAATCTGACCGTTATGCATGAAGGACCAGGTGTCGTGGGTGAAGGGGTGGCAGTTGTCGCGGCGCGTGCCGCCACCCGTGGCGGCGCGGACATGGGCGAGAAAGAGCGGCGAACGGATCTGCCGCGCCAGGCTCTTCAGATTGCAGTCCGACCATGCCGGCAGGATATCGCGGTAGCGCCCGGGCTCGGGCCTGTCGCCATACCAGGCGATGCCGAAGCCATCGCCATTGGTCGACGTCTTGGCGCGTGTGGCGCAATGGGACTGCTCGATCAGCGAATGGGCGGGCGAGGATACCAGCTCCTCGAGATAGAGAGGGTCTCCGCGATAGGCTGCCCAGCGACACATGGCTTTTGCTCCGGGACCCGCCGCCGCTTCGGCGGGAATGCTGAAATTGTCGAACGTCAAGGCTAATAACAGCTTAACGTGCGGCGGGCTTGCAAGCGCAAGATGACGGTTTCGTGGCGCGCGGCGCCTTCAAATTCAGCAAAGCTCTGTGTTTTTTTGTGAACGGTCAGATCCGCAGAGGCCGGGCACAGACGGGGATTTCTACTTGCATCTCGAAAGAATCGGCCTACCTTGGGTCTATCAGCAACAGAACGAAAGGAAGGTGATCCAATGTCTAATGAGATTTCGGACCTCGTAACGGGCATGGAAGTGGTGATGAAAGCGAGGCAGCCCTCGCTCTAAGACCCGCCTTCCTGGGGCTGCATTGACAGTCCAGGCCAGTTCGAGGCCAAACTCATGGAAAGGGTCGCTGAGGCGGCCCTTTTTCATTGCCCGGATTTTGCTTTGACGAGAAGGAGAAAGTCCATTACTCATAAAGTCATCCGATGACTTTATGAGTGTTCCATGCGGGCGATCAGCAGGACAAATCTCGCCGATGCGGCAATCGAGGCGATCCGCGGCGACATTCTCGGCAAACGCTGGGCGGTCGGCGATAAATTGCCGAATGAAGCCTCGCTGTCGGCCATGCTGTCGGTCAGCCGCGGCACGGTGCGCGAGGCCGTACGCGTTCTCGTCTCCCAGGGCTATCTCGAAACGCGGCAGGGGTCGGGCACCTATGTGCGCTCGACCAGCGATGCCGGCCGGCCGCTGACGATGGCGCGGCGCGCCAGCCTGCGAGACCAGTTCGAGGCGCGCCTGGCGCTCGACGTCGAGGCCGCCCGACTGACGGCGATCCGCAAGACGCCGGAGACGGTAATGGAGCTTCGCCGGCTGCTTGCCGAGCGCGGCACCTACGACGGTGGCGACAAGGCCGGCTTCATCGAGCGCGACCTCGCCTTCCATAAGGCGGTCATCGCCGCGTCGGGCAACCGGGCGATGGTCGAGATCTACGATTTCTTCTCGGCCTCGATCGCCGAGACCATCGCGGCGACGCTGGGGAGCGATATTCCCGAACCGGATATGCAGGCGCATGCCGATATCGTCGACGCGATCGAAACCGGCGATCCCGACAAGGCGGATGCGGCGGTGCGCCGCTTCATGGCGCCGGTTCTCGCCGCCATTGAGCGGATGATCCTGTCATGAATGCGCCTTCCAACGATCTCACCGCCATGCTCGACCCGGCCGACGAACTGCTTATAGACGCCGAGGCCGGCAGCCTGCCGCCGCCGACACCGGTGGGTGGTGCCGCGGATCGATTTCTGCTTGGCGCCAGCCTCGTGCTGATCGCCTTCAACCTGCGGCCGGTCTTTTCAAGTGCCTCGGCGCTTCTGCCGGAAATCCGCTCGGAACTTGGTCTCACAGCACTCGGCGCCAGCCTGTTGACAACGCTGCCGGTCGTCTGCCTCGGCGCCTTCTCGCCGCTGGCGCCGCGCCTTGCCCAGCGCTTCGGTTCGGAGCGTATGCTGCTCGGCGTCCTCGTCCTCCTGGCACTTGGCACTGCATTGCGCGCGTTTTCCTCTGTGCCGCTGCTCTTCATCGGCACGGCGCTCGCCGGCGCCTGCATTGCCGTCGGCAACGTGCTGCTGCCGGGGCTGGTCAAACGGGATTTCGCCACGCGCACAGCGCTGATGACCGGCTTCTACACGATGGCGCTCTGCGCAGGTGCGGCAAGTGCCGCGGGGCTGACACTGCCGCTCGAGCACGCGCTCGGCGGCTCGCTTGCGGGTGCGCTCGCCATCTGGGCGCTGCCGGCGCTCACCGTCGGCCTGATCTGGCTGCCGCACGTTCTGCGCAGCAGCGGCTACGCAAGACGAAACGGAACCCACGTCAAAGGCCTCTGGCGGGACCGGCTAGCCTGGCAGGTGACGCTCTTCATGGGCCTGCAATCGGCGCTCGCCTATTGCGTCTTCGGCTGGCTGGTTCCGATCCTGCGCGAACGCGGGCTCGACGGCGTCACCGCCGGGGTGATCGTTTCACTGTCGGTGATGGTGCAGGCCGCATCCTGCCTTGTTGTGCCGCATATCGCCGTGCGCGGCCGCGATCAGCGGCTGATCAATGCCAGCCTCTGCGGCGTCGCTGTCGTCGCTCTGCTCGGCCTGCTCTTCGCGCCGCTGTCGACGGTCTGGCTCTGGGCTTTGCTGCAGGGCATCGGCCAGGGCGGGCTGATCGCGGCGGCGATGACGACGATCGTGCTGCGCTCGCGCGATCCCGATGTCGCCGCCCATCTTTCCGGCATGGCCCAATGCGTCGGTTATCTCCTTGCCGCCATCGGCCCGCTCATTGTCGGCCTCATTCGCGGCTGGACCGGCAGCTTTTCCTGGTGCGCGCTTCTCTTCGTCGCGCTCGGGCTCGCCGCCGCGATCAACGGCTGGAAGGCCGGCCGGCCGCTGGAGGTACATGTACGTGGGATCGGGAAGGCATCCTGAGTCGCTCGCTCACGCGCTCACTTGCTCACTCCGTTGCTCGCTCACCGGCCCATCACCATCTCTTGATGCCGATCGCCTGCCGCGGATGCTACGCTATCTCACCCGCATGCCGCACCGCCGGAGGAGACATTTTGCGTATACAACCCCTGTTTCTGCTGGCCGCGCTTGCAGCGTCTCTGGTCCCTGCCCTTTCTCCCGCACAGGAAGGCGATCAACCGAAGGCGAATGTCGAGGGCAGCGTGCGCGACGGCGTGCTGAAGCTGCTGCCGGCCGATTCCGTCACCGAACACGAACTGACGATCGGCGGCCGGAAGATCGCCTATACCGCAACCGCCGGCACGCTCGATCTCTTCGGCCAGGACGGCGCCCGGACCGGCGCGATCTTCTACACCGCCTATGTCGCGAAAGACGCCGGGGCCGACCGGCCGGTGACCTTTGCCTTCAATGGCGGGCCGGGGGCGGCTTCCGCCTTCCTGCATCTCGGGCTGGTCGGACCGAAGGTGCTCGATTTCGGACCTCAGGGACGCGACGGCGCCAATGCGAAGCTGGTCGATAATCCCCAAAGCTGGCTCGATTTCACCGATCTCGTGCTGATCGATCCGATCGGCACCGGCTGGAGCCGGACGGTCAAGGCCGACGACGCTTCCAACTATTACAACGTCAACTCCGACGCCCAGAGCATCGCCAAGGCGATCGCGCTCTATGTCGCGCACAACAACCGTTCCAACTCGCCGAAATATTTGCTCGGCGAAAGTTATGGCGGCTTCCGCGCCGCCAAGGTCGCGTCGCTTCTGCAGGAAAGCCAGGGCATCGTCGTCGCCGGTGCGGTGATGCTATCGCCCCTGCTCGAAGGCCAGTTGATGTTCAATGCCGATCAGTTCGCGCTCGGCGCGGCACTCGAGCTGCCGTCGCTGGCAGCAGCCGAACTCGACCGGCGCAATGCCTTCGACGAAGAGAAGCAGCGCGAGGCCGAGAGCTTCGCGCTCGGCGATTATCTGAAGACGCTCGCCGGGCCGCCGCCGACCGGCGCTAATGCCGCCGCCTTCTATGGCAGGATTGCTGGACTGACGGGTATCCCTGAGGATATCGTTACACGCAACCGCGGCTTCCTCGGCAACTCCTTCGTCAAACATTCGGACGGCGGCAGCGGTGAAGTGATGAGCCCCTACGACGCTTCCTTTGCCGCACCCGATCCCTATCCGGAATCGGACTACGACCGTGGCGACGATGCCATTCTCGACGGCTTCACCCGCGCCTATGGCGGCGCTTTTGCCGACTATGCCCGCAACGAGCTCGGCTTCAAAACCGAGATGACCTATTCGCTGCTCGACAGCGATATCAGTCGGCGCTGGGAATGGGGCGGTGGGCGCGGCGGCGGATCGCGAGCGCAGGTCAGCGCTACCGACGACATCCGACAGCTACTTGCCGCGAACTCGGCATTCCATCTTTTGATCGCCCATGGCTACAGCGATCTGGTGACGCCTTACGGCGTCAGCCGCTACGTGGTCGACCACCTGCCGCCGTCGCTCGCCGGCGGCCGCGTCGGGCTGAAACTCTATCGCGGCGGGCATATGTTCTATACCAAAGCCGATCAACGGGCCGCCTTCACGGCGGATGCCAAGGCCTTTTATGCCAAGCGGCCGGCGGCCTCGCCGGCAGATTGAGGACTTGCCGATGCATATCACCGGAGGATGCCATTGCGGCGCGGTCCGCTATCAAGCGGAGATCGACGCGGAGCGGGTTTCGATCTGCCATTGCACCGATTGCCAGCGGCTGACGGGTTCGGCCTATCGCGTCACCGCCCCGGTGCGATCGGAACGCTTCACGCTGAAATCGGGTGAACCGCGCGAATATAGCAAATATGGCGAGAGCGGCGGCCTCAGCCGGCAGTTCTTCTGCGCAAACTGCGGATCTCCGCTCTACCGCACCGATGAAAAAGGCAGCGCGATCGGCATCCGTCTCGGCAGCATCGACCAGCGGCGGGAACTGGCGCCGAAGAAACAGATATGGTGCCGTTCAGCCTTGCCCTGGGTGGACAATATCGGACCGTTGCCGCGGTTCGATCGCGAGGGCTAGCCTGGGGTCCGAAGCCATCACGCCGCCTTGGCGGCGTGATACTCCTTGATCGCGACCATCTTGATTGCCGGATAGCGCTCCGCCTCATAACGCAGCGAGAAGGCATCCTGGGCGAGGAAGACGGGATCGCCGTCGAGATCGCGGGCGATATCGCCGCGCTTGACGGTGACGAATTTTTCGAGATCCGCCGGCTGATCGGCGGAGATCCAGCGGCAGACGGAGAAACGTGACATTTCGAAGGAGACCGGCAGGCCGTATTCGGCCATCAGCCGCTCCTTCAGGACGTCGAGCTGCAGGGCGCCGACGACGCCGACGATCGCCGGCGAGCCGTCTTCCGGCGAAAACAGCTGCACGACGCCTTCCTCGGCCATCTGTTGCAGCGCTTCCTTGAGCTTCTTCGCCTTCATCGCATCTTCGAGACGCACGCGGCGCAGGATCTCAGGCGAGAAGTTCGGCACGCCCTGGAAGACCAGCGATTCGCCTTCGGTCAGCGTATCGCCTATCCTGAGCGTACCATGATTGGGAATGCCGACGACATCGCCGGCATAGGCGGTGTCGGCGAGCTGGCGCTGCGAGGCGAAGAAGAATTGCGGCGCCGTCAGGCCGAGCTGCTTGCCGGTGCGGGCAAGCCTCGCCTTCATGCCGCGTTCGAGCTTGCCGGAGCAGATGCGGGCAAAGGCGATGCGGTCGCGGTGGTTGGGATCCATGTTGGCCTGGATCTTGAAGACGAAGGCCGTCATCTTGTCGTCGGTCGCGTGCACCGTCCTGGTATCGGCGACCTGGTCGCGCGGCGGCGGCGCGAACGCGCCGAGCGCGTTGATCAGGTCGCGAACGCCGAAATTGCGCAGCGCCGAGCCGAAGAAGACCGGCGTCATATGGCCTTCGAGGAAGGAGTCGCGGTCGAAGGGGCGGCAGGCCTCGATGGCGAGCTCGGTTTCGTCGATGAAGGCCTGGCGCTCGTTTTCCGGCAGCCGGTCGGCGACCGCCTTCGGGCCGTTGACCGGCGTCGTCTCGACTTCTGTGTCGGAACCGCGGGCGGTGCTGTTGGCCAGATGATAGGAGCCGCAGAAGGTTTTCGAGCGGCCGATCGGCCAGGTGATCGGCGCCGTATCCAGCGCCAGCTTCTCCTCGACCTCGTCGAGGATCTCGAAGGGATCGCGGCTTTCACGGTCCATCTTGTTGATGAAGGTGATGATCGGGATATCGCGCATGCGGCAGACTTCGAAGAGCTTCAGCGTGCGCGGCTCGATGCCCTTGGCGGCATCGATGACCATGACGGCGGCATCGACGGCGGTCAGGGTGCGATAGGTGTCGTCGGCAAAATCCTCGTGACCGGGCGTGTCGAGGATGTTGAAGACATTGTCGTTATATTCGAAGGTCATCACCGAGGTGACGACGGAGATGCCGCGCTCGCGCTCGATCTTCATCCAGTCGGAGCGCGTCTGCATGCGGTCCTTCTTCGCCTTGACTTCGCCGGCAAGCTGAATGGCGCCGCCGAACAGCAGCAGCTTTTCGGTAAGCGTCGTCTTGCCCGCGTCCGGGTGGGCGATAATAGCGAATGTGCGGCGGCGGGAGACCGCCTCGGCGAGACTTTCGGCCATACTATGAATCCTGTGGAATTGCCGCGTATCTAACGATTAAAGCCCGGCTTTGCAATTGACCTCGACGCTGCGGGCGCAAAGTAATGGGCTATGACCATTCATCACACGCGCCCGACGCTGAACGTCATCCGCCTAGCCAACGGCGAAGGCCTTGACCTGCCCGCCTATGAAAGCAAGGGAGCGGCCGGCATGGACCTGCGCGCCGCCGTCGACGCGGATGCGCCGCTGACGCTTCTGCCCGGCAAACGGGCGCTGGTGCCGACCGGCTTCATCTTCGAAATCCCCGAGGGTTTCGAAGGCCAGGTGCGGCCGCGCTCCGGCCTCGCCTTCAAGTACGGCATCACCTGCCTCAACTCACCCGGCACCGTCGACAGCGACTATCGCGGCGAAGTGAAGGTGCTGCTTGCCAATCTCGGCGAGGACGCCTTTGTCATCGAACGGGGCATGCGCATCGCCCAGATGGTGATCGCGCCGGTGACCCAGGCGCGGGTGGCCGAGATCACAGCGGCAGGCGAAACCGCGCGCGGCGCCGGCGGCTTCGGCTCCACCGGCGTGTGATCGACGGCTCGAACAGTGAAGCAACCGAACGATTGATGAGCAGCGTTGTGGGACGCTTATGCTATTCAAGAGAGCGCCATAGGGCGTGGTTATGGGTCTGGCGGCAGCGCTGATTGCGGCGCCGGCGCTTGCGATCGATTCAACAAAGCTCCAGTCGATTCGCTCATCTTTATCTGCGGAACAGATCGTCGCATTTGCCATGGCGAAATCGACAGTGCCGATTCTCGACATCGACAAAACCATCGAGATGAACGTCGTCCTCAATGCGAAAGGCATGGAGAAGAGCGATATTCAATCCTTTCAGATTGAGCTTTTGCGCGTTTTCTCTGCGATCAGCGCTTACGCGGAGATCAGCATCAATCTCAATGCCAGTCGATCCATAGATTACTCGTCTGCTGTGCCATATGTGCCTTTCGGTGATCAAAACCAGCCGCCGAATACTCAGACACTCGACGCATTCCTCGATGGTGATGCGCTGGAACTGGCAAAATTGGGCCAAATAGCAGTTCACGATGTAGCCACGCTCCGAAGCAAGCCGGATACATCGACATGCTATCACGAGAGCGGAATCGGAAACCCGGTTATCAATGTGCTCGTGGACCGCGACATCAATCCGGTGGGCTGTCTTTATGGTGTTCTACTACAATCGGTCGGAGTTACGGATGCTTTTGGCCGAGATGCTGCGACTTTCAATCCCGGAAGAATTCCCGGTTTCAGAATTAACGCTGAAATGGCGGCAGCATATGCCATTCGCGAATGCCCGATCTCTCATCGACAAAAAAGTTCAGTTTGAAAAGTGCCTGAGACAAGTTCTCGATGATGGTAAGTCGGTACCGCGTTGACCAACGCCGTCAGCGGCGGCAGGCGGCGCTTGACCGACGTGTGATCAGCAGTTCAAACATTCAAGCTAATAATGGGTTGATCAGCGGCGGGAGCGGTGTTTGTTGGAGGCGCTTATGTCATTTAGGAAAGCGCCATGGCGCGTGATTGCGGGACTAGCCACAGCGCTGATTGCGACACCGACGCTTGCGATCGATTCAACAAAGCTTCAGTCGATTCGCTCATCATTGTCATTGGAAGAGATCGTCGCGTTTGCCGTTTCGAAATCGACAGCGCCGATTCTCGACATCGACAACCCAATCGACGTGAACATCATTATCAATGTGAAGGGCATGGAGAGGAGCGATATTCAAGCTTTGCAGCTAAAGTTTTTCCGCGTGTTTTTTGGGCTGATGGCTTACGCAGACGTTCGTCTCAATTTCAACGCCAGCCAGTCGATAGATTACTCAGTTGGAGCGCCATATGCCCCTTTCGGTGATCAGAACCAGTCGTCAAACGCCCAGACCGTCGAAGTGTTCGTTGATCGTGATGCGCTCAAGCTGGCAAAATTGGGCCAGATAGCAGTGCACGATATAGACACGCTTCGAAGCAAGCCGGACACATTAGAATGCTACCATGAGCGCCGAAAAGGATACCCGGTTGTCAACGTCGTCATCGACCGCGATATCAATCCGGTAGGCTGCCTATACACAGTCCTGCTACAGTCGGTCGGGATTAAGGGACCCTTCGGCGGGGTTGCAGCAACATATCGCGCCGGGGACGTTCCCGGCTTCAGACGCAATGCCGAAATGGCGGCAGCATATGCCATTCGTGAGTGCCGATCTGTCGTCGATATAAAGGATCAGCTTGAGAAATGCCTGAGAGGAGTTCTCAAGGAAGGGAACTAAGGACCGCGGATTGGCCGATGCCGCCTCGGGTTCCCGCGCGAGCCGCCTTCGATGGCGAATTTCCAGAGCTCCTGTTCAGCCAAGACCTACCTTTTCCGTGACAGCGGCGGCAGCCGGCGCTTGACGGGGGAGGCTTTGATCATCGCCGTGTTGGTCTCCGCACGTTCGGCGACCCTGTCCAGGAGGCCGTCAAGTTCCGCCATCGAGCGGATGACCAGGCGGGCGATAAAACAATCCTCGCCGGTCACCTTGTCGCATTCGACGATTTCGGGAATTTCCTGGATGAGGCGCTCGACGATGTGCAACTGCCCCGGCAGCGGACGCACGCGGATGATCGCCTGCAGGGGATAGCCGACGGCGGCAGGATCGAGATCGATGGTGAAGGCCTTGATGACGCCGCGCTCCTCCAGCCGGCGCAGACGCTCGGCAGCGCTCGGCGAGGAGAGCCCCACCTGCTGTGCCAGCTCCTTCAGCGAGATCCGGGCATTGCCGGCCAGCGCTTCGAGAATGGCCTGATCGATCTCATCAAGCGCCTGGGCATCGTTAGGCATGACCCCTTCTTTCCCTTTTATTATTAGGCCGCAGCGAGGAACTTCATCTTTATCATTATATAATTTCGCTTGTCGCCGCAATATTATCAACTCAGCAAAACGGAGGCGATCATGAGCGGCGATATCAAAAGAGGCACGGCGGAAATGACGGCAGCGATGCTGATCTCGGGGACGATCGGCTGGTTCGTCGTCATGTCGGGCCAGCCGGTCAGCGGCGTGGTTTTCTGGCGCTGCCTGTTCGGCGCGCTCACCCTGCTTGTCATCTGCGGCGCCCTCGGGCTGCTGCGGCCAGGCATCCTCACGCTGCGCACCTTCGCCATCGCCGTCTTCGGCGGCATCGCCATCGTCGTCAACTGGCTGCTGCTGTTTGCCTCCTACTCGCATGCGACGATCTCGATCGCCACCACCGTCTACAACACCCAACCCTTCATGCTGCTTGTGCTCGGCGCGCTGTTTCTCGGCGAGAAGATCACCGCCGCCAAGCTGTTCTGGCTGACGCTCGCCTTTGCCGGCATGGCTGCGATCGTCGAGGCGAAGCCTCAGGCGAGCGGCACATCGGATGGCTACGGCCTCGGCATCCTGATGGCGCTGGGCGCCGCCTTCTTCTACGCGCTGGCAGCGCTTGCCGCGAAGTGGCTGAAAGGCACGCCGCCGCATCTGATCGCGCTGATCCAGGTGGCAACCGGCATGCTGATGCTGGCGCCAATGACAGATTTTTCGCAGCCGCCTCAGGATGCCGGAAGCTGGGCAATCCTCGTTTCCATCGGCGTCATCCATACCGGGCTGATGTATGTGCTGCTCTACGGCGCCATCCAGCGGCTGCCGACCCATCTGACCGGGGCCTTGTCCTTCCTCTATCCGATCGCCGCGATCCTCGTCGACCAGCTGGCCTTCGGCCACGCGCTGCAGCCGATGCAGATCGCGGGCGCCGCCATCATCCTGCTTGCCGCGGCCGGCATGAACCTCGGCTGGACGCCGCGCTGGCTGCGGCCACGAGCGCTTCAGGGCTGACGAAAGGCGGGCAGGTACACGGCGGCAGGCATTTCTTCTGGTGATGGACCCATCAACGCCGACCGATTGATGGGAAGGGTTGGCGGATATAGAACAGTGGGAAAGAGGAGCCACACATGAGCCTTGCCGCCTTGCTTGCCTATGCCGGAGCGCTGTTCATTGCAGCAGCCATTCCCGGACCCGGGATTACCGCCATCGTCGCCCGCGCGCTCGGCTCGAATTTCCGCGAGACCTTCTTCATGGGTCTCGGCCTGGTGCTCGGCGACATGACCTATCTCACCGCGGTCATTCTCGGCCTTGCCTTCGTGGCACAGACCTTCACCGAAGTCTTCCTCATCATCAAGATCGCAGGCGCCCTTTATCTCGCCTATATCGCCTGGAAGCTCTGGACGGCGGGGCTGCTGCCGCAGGACATCACGGCGAAGAAATCCAGCAATATCGGCCTGTCCTTCTTCTCCGGCCTGCTGGTGACGCTCGGCAATCCGAAGACCATGCTGTTCTATGTCGCGCTGGCGCCGACGCTGATCGATATTGGCAATATCGGCTTGCGTGACTATGCGCTGCTGCTCGCCGTCACCTTCGTCGTGCTGATTGCCGTGCTCGTACCCTATATGCTGCTCGCCTCGCGGGCCCGCACGATGCTGAAACAGCCGCGCGCCCTGCAAGCGCTGAACCGGGTTGCTGCCGGCATCCTGGCGGGCACCGCCGCCTTCATCGCCACGCGGGCGGCCTGAAACAAACATCCGCCAAGAAGCGGTTTTCAAAGCTTTTTTTCTTCGTGTCCGGCTCTGCCGGCATCAGCGCGGGCTGGCCTCATTCGGCCTTTGCCCCTATTCTCCTTTCGATTTCAGGGACCAAGTCCAAAGGGAGGCATCCATGTCGCACAAGCCCGGCCGCGGCCGCATCTATTCCTCGATCACCGAGACTATTGGCGACACGCCGCTCGTGCGCTTCGACAAGCTGGCGCGGGAAAAGGGGGTGGTGGCCAACCTGATCGGCAAGCTCGAATTCTTCAACCCGATCGCATCGGTCAAGGACCGCATCGGCGTGGCGATGATCGAAAGCCTGGAAGCGCAGGGCAGGATCACCCCCGGCAAGTCCGTGCTGATCGAGCCGACCTCCGGCAACACCGGCATCGCGCTCGCCTTTGCCGCCGCCGCCAAGGGTTATCGACTGATCCTCACCATGCCTGAAACCATGTCGGTCGAGCGCCGCAAGATGTTGGCGCTGCTCGGCGCCGAGCTGGTGCTGACCGAGGGCGCCAAGGGCATGAAGGGCGCGATCGCCAAGGCGGAGGAGCTGGCGGAATCGCTTCCCGACGCCATCATTCCGCAGCAGTTCGAAAACCCCGCCAATCCTGAAATCCACCGCAAGACAACGGCCGAGGAAATCTGGAACGACACCGACGGCACTGTCGACATTCTCGTCTCCGGCATCGGCACCGGCGGCACCATCACCGGCGTCGGCCAGGTGCTGAAAAGCCATAAGCCCGACATCCAGATCATCGCCGTCGAGCCCGCCGATTCCCCCATTCTCTCCGGCGGCAATCCCGGCCCGCACAAAATCCAGGGCATCGGCGCCGGCTTCGCCCCGAAGATCCTCGACACCGGCATCTACGACGAGGTCGTCACCGTCACCAACGACGAGGCCTTTGAACAGGCTCGCCTGGTCGCCCGGCTCGAAGGCGTGCCGGTCGGCATCTCCTCGGGTGCGGCACTGACCGCAGCGATCAAGGTCGGCAGCCGTCCGGAGAATGCCGGCAAGAACATCGTGGTGATCATTCCATCCTTTGCGGAGCGCTATCTCTCGACGGCATTGTTTGAGGGGCTGGGGAGCTAAAGGTGGCTGTGGCCGGACCTTTCCGCCGGCAATCTATCCTGCAGAATATCGGGGCGCTTCGGCGCCCTTTCTCTAGTGCCGTCACCTGATCCCAATCGAAGTGGGACGAAAGTTCTGTGGTAGTCCTTAATAACGATGGTCGATGTCCCACCTGAGCTCGTTGAATGCAAATTTTTGCCAACCTTCTTCATGACTTCCGCCAGCGTCGCAGCAAACGATTCAGGTCAGTGTGCTCTCTCGCCTGCTTCGGAGAATATCGCGAGATGAGGTACTCACGCTTTGCAGTCATTGCCTCTAGATGCAGGGCGGTCTTTTTTCTCAGTTTGAGTTTAGCGACAAACATTGGCTCAACGAGGTTGTGCATCCGTTTTCGTATTTCCTCCGGAGCAACGCCCTCATGGCGCAGGAAGGCATTTAAGTAGAGTTCGATAGCGTGAATGGCGCACATTCGAGCCGGGGCAATGGCTAGTGCAACGTGCTTCTCACCCTCGCTGAACAGAAGTTCGGAAGCGCTACAGTAGGCATTCGCCAAATCAAGCACTTCCAAGGGGTTGGCGTTTGAGCCCGGGTATTCATTACTCATGGGCATTCCCGGCAACAGGCTTTCTCATCCGTCACCTCCGATCGACTATGTCGGAACGGACCGACATCCTTCCTGAAATTTTTCAGCGGAAGCTAATATTGTAAAGAGCGACGAAGTGACGAGAGGCCCTTACCCCTAACGGATAAGCAACTCAGTGGGATGCTCAAATCGGCGTCCAGGCAGCTTCGGCGCCGTATACGTCACATCCCCCTGCCAAGAGCGTTCGCGGCCGGCAGCCCGCCGCAATGGCAGCGATCAATAGCTGAGCCGGGATTCGCCAACGGCGACATAATCTCAAAATCGGGCAGCGCATCAGCGGCGATGTCGCTGACAGGCACTAGCGAGCGCGATCGGCAGATCGCTGGACGGCCTGGCAACTAATACTTCAAAAGATCTGCACGCACCCGCCCCTTCTTTTTAGGCCGCCGCCGTCAATCTCTCGCCAGCAATGCGGTAAGAAATCGCCTCGGCAAGATGCAGGCGGCCGACGGTCGGTTTGTCGTCGAGATCGGCCAGCGTGCGGGCGACCTTGAGGACGCGGTGGTAGCCGCGGGCGGAGAATTTCATTTTTTCGGCGGCGTCGCGCAGGAGCTGCAGGCCGCCAGCATCGGGCTCGGCGAGTTTCTCGATCATCGCGGTGGAGCAGCGGGCATTGGTGCCGATGCCTTTGGCGCCGGCCGCCTCGAAGCGCTCTTGCTGGCGTTCGCGGGCGCGGGAGACGCGGCGGGCGACGTCGGCGCTCGCCTCAGCGGCCATCGGCCGGATAAGATCGGCGGCGGAGACGGCCGGCACGTCGATGCGGATATCAATGCGGTCCATCAGCGGGCCGGAGATGCGGGCCTGGTAGTCGCTCATGCAGCGAGGGCCGCGGGCGCAAGTATGGCCGGGTTCGCCGGCCATGCCGCAGCGACAGGGGTTCATTGCGGCGATCAGCTGGAATTTCGCCGGATAGGAGACGCGGTGATTGGCGCGGGCAATGACGCATTCGCCGCCTTCGAGCGGCTGGCGCAGCGCATCGAGCGCCTGCGGCGTGAATTCGGGAAATTCGTCGAGGAAGAGCACGCCGTGATGGGCAAGCGAGGCTTCGCCCGGGCGGGCGCGCAGGCCGCCGCCGACAAGCGCCGCCATGGTGGCGGAATGATGCGGGGTGCGGAAGGGCCGGCGGTCGGACAGCTTGCCGCCGGAGAGCTCACCGGCGATCGAATGGACCATCGAGACTTCAAGCAGTTCGGCCGCCGAAAGCGGCGGCAGGATCGACGGCAGCCGTGCCGCCAGCATCGACTTGCCGGAGCCGGGAGGGCCGACCATCAGCATGTTATGTGCAAAAGACCTTACGCGAACAAAGGCTTTTGTGATATGTGCGTGACTATGAACGACCTGACCACGATCAAGCCCAAGGCCTATAGTTACATCCGCTTCTCGACCCCCGAACAGGAACGGGGTGACAGCCTCCGCCGACAGACTGAAGCAGCGGTTCGCTATGCCGCTCTGCACCGTCTGGACCTCGACGATAAGCTCACCTTTCGTGACCTCGGTGTGTCCGCCTTCACGGGCGCTAACGAGGAAACAGGACGCCTCGGTGAATTCCTCGAAGCTGTCCATCACGGCGACATCCAGAGAGGCTCCTATCTCCTCGTTGAGAGCCTTGACCGCCTCAGCCGTCAGAAGCCGAGGAGGGCTGTGAAGGTCTTGGAGCGCATCTGTGAGGCCGGGATCACAGTCGTCACGCTCGACGATGGCCGGGAGTACACCGAAGAGACGCTCGATGAAGACCCGCTGGCCCTCATGGTGGCTCTTCTGGTGGCATCACGTGCCCACGAAGAGAGCGCCAAGAAGGGGCGAAGGGTAGGAGCGGCATGGGCGAACAAGCGGGACAAGGCCAAGGCTGACAACAAACCACTGACCGCGCTGTGCCCCGGCTGGCTGCGACTGAATGCCGACCGTAGCGGCTTCGATGTCATCCCCGAGCGTGCCGATATAGTCCGCCGTATCTTCACTCAGACGCTGGACGGCATTGGGCAACATGGGATCGCCCAGAGACTGAACCGAGAAGGCGTCCCGGTATTTGGTCGAGGGCAGATGTGGCAGCGCTCATACATCAACAAGATGCTGGCAGACCATGCCGTTATCGGGAACTTCACGCCACACCGTGCCGAGAGGATTAACGGCAAGAAGGTCCGCATTCCGACTGACATTATCGAAGGCTACTTCCCTGCGATTATTGAACGCGAGGCTTTCGAGCGTGTTACCTCGATGATTCGCGCCCGACCAACGTCAACACGTGCGCCTGTAGCGAACATCTTAGCCGGTCTCGCTCGGTGCCCCCTCTGTGACACCACGATGACCCGCGTCAACAAGGGTTCAGGCACCAAGCAGGGGAAGCCTTACTTGGTCTGCTCGCGGGCCAAGGTAGGGGCTGGTTGCGATTATAAGCAGGTTCGAATGGAGAACGTCGAACACGCTATCGTTCACCATGTCGAAGAGTTGTTGGGCGGGTTGCCATCGCCGACCGAGGGGCTACAGGCGAAGTGGGAGGAACTGATTGTCCATCATGACGTGATCCTCGAAGAAATCGAGCGGTTGGTCGAGGCCGTGGCACGTGCGGGGCATTCCAAAGCGCTGCTCGACCGTCTCAGGAAGATGGAGCATGAGCGAGACGAGATCACGAAGAGGCTCGAAGGGGTCGAGGGATTGATAGCCGACAGCCTGACGAACCGAGTGCAGAACACCGTGAGGGAGTTGGTGGGGAAGGCACAGGACGAAGAACGCGATGCGGCGAAAATCAACGGGACCATGCGACAGTTGTTCTCGAAGGTCGTGGTTGACTACCGAGACGGCCAGCTATGGTTTCATTGGAAGCACGCCGAGCGGGAGCAGACAGGGATCGTTTATGGGACACCGCAGGAGGCGTGACCCGCTGTTATGCTTGTGACCCAAGCTTATGGCGACGCGATCTTTCGCCCGTCACATGTCCCCAGAGGCGAGCATTATTTGGCTTGTTACGGCGGGCACATATCAACGAGCGCATTCATCACCACGCCGAACGCTGGTATCGAAAGGTCTTGTGGATGGCGCTTCAGGTATTCTCTTGATACTTCAAGGAGGGTCTTGCTGTTAGCTCGACTTTCGATGACGCACTTGTGGATGCGCTCTCTCGATGGGTCGTTCTCATTCACAAGGCCAATTCGCATTTCAGTGACACCAAATACGTATCCTGACGCGAACTCGCGGTCTGATTGAAGTAGTTCAGCTCCGCTCATAGCGAAGCCTGAGGTTGGGATCGCAATACAGAGGGCAAGAGCTGAGATTAATTTCATATGGGCTCCGCGATAATTTTGAGAACTTACACGCGTGGTTGTATTTTGGCGAGATGCGCGATCGCCTATTTTTAGGCCCTTGCCGTGCGGTGAGTGGATCAGGATTGGCTTGTCTCTTGCGGCTACCCTAAATGGCTTGCTGCATAAAATCGTGCAGCAAGTCCAAGCCTATTCATTCAGCGTCCTGTTATCCACTACGACTTAGAAAACAGTTGGCAATTGGCGTAGCCATCAGCCGATTGGCGTCCTCCACAGCAATCCACAAATGCAGCCGAAATAGACACCTTGCAGGTTGGCTCATGCACGACTAGCGTCCGCTCTGCAGCTCATTCCCAGTGAGCCGTAAGGAGCCTCACCGCCCCTTCGCTAGAGGGTGAGAACGGGGGTCGCAGTGATTGACGCTGCGGCCCCTTTCGTTGCGACTACGGCGAGATCGTTATTCTTGCCAGACGGCGATGTTGATGCGAGTGCCTGAGCCACGCTATTCTTTGTTGGCACCGACGTGTGAACCCGAAATGGAGCATCAGCATGCCAACTCTCGCGCAGATGACCGGTTCACTGCATATCCACAATTTCTATATTGGAAAGCTGAAGGCAAAGCAGGAACAGCTTTTCGACAGCGACTCCGACCTAGCGATGCTTCTCGACAATGTGGCTGCCATTCTGTCCGAACACGCTGCGGCGTTGGCCGAAGACATCGCTGACATGGAAGATGACGACACGTGAGTTCTGTACACCCATCTCCCACTGAAACGGAGCTTCGCCGTGCCTGAAACGCGGCAACCGAAATCATCTCCCCGCCGTGTCGGCGTGCAGGAGTTTGCGACAAACCTGACGTCGTTCCTGAAGCAGGTCGAAGAAGGGCACAGGTTTGTCCTGATGGAGCATCACAGGGCTGTCGCCGAAATCGGCCCTCCGTCAGCCGACGCAGAAGTGCGCAAGCCTGGCGCTCTCCGTGGCAAGATCAGAACATCCCACGATTTCGACTTCCTGCCCGCAGACGTCCTGAAGGCGGTGGACGATGGAGAGTGACTTGCCGCTCGATATGGGCTCCAGAGCAGTCCATGTACGCGGCGCTGCCGCAGGCTATTGTGGCTTCTATTCGAGGTGCTGCGTCCTAATTACCGGCCTGCTGACTTCTAATTTCCGTCCCATCCAATTCTATTGACCAGGCCCGACAGTTCTAGGCCTCACTCTCGCCAGCCCAGCCCGAGGCCGCGATTTCGTTCATCTCTTCAATGGTCAACGGCTCTTTCGTCTTGCCAGCATGCCGCCCGATGAAATCATCGATGGTACCAGTTGGCCGAGCGGCCCTCATCCGCAGTTCGCCGCCCGGAAGCTTTTCCACTTCGATTTTCTCCCCCGGACTGACGCCAAGGTGCGTCAACAAATCCCGTCTCAGCGTGATTTGCCCTTTCATTGTAACGGTGAGGGAAGGCATCGGAAATCTCCAATTTCAGGCCGAGGTCACCAAGAAGTAACTCTGGTTCGCAGCATTTACAGCATTTACAGTAATGGCGTCCTTCCCACAGTCGAACCGAGCTTAACTGCAATAGAATGTTTTTCGATCCGCGACCGGTTTCCACACGGCTCAGGTAGAGGCGACGAGCAGCCGCACATATTGACTTCCGCGTTCGATGCTGAGCAATCTTTCCGAGGTCAGGGGTGTTATATGACCGGCAGCCTGCATGTTAGCTTGCCAGATGAACTGCTCGACTTCGTCAAAATGCGCGCCAACGGGAACAGTCGGTACAAGACGCCGAGCGAATATGTTCGTGCGCTCATTCGTGAAGACATCGAACGAGAAGAAGACCGTCGCTATGCGGTGCGGTCGCTACTGCGCGCGGAAGACGAATTTCGGGGTGGAGAGACGTTGGACCTGTCCACTTTGGACGCCATCAATGCGGACCTCGATAAAAACCTGCGCTAGGGCTCTCTGCTCCTTGCCCACGCAGTTGATATCGAAGCTTGGCATTCTGTGACCGTGCTCTCGATGACGCCTTTTGAGTCGCTCACCTGACCTCACATTTCGAGCCATGCACGGGCCTGTGTCGTTAAGGCCCGCCACATGGTCGGTCACATAGCGTACATGACGTGAGCACATATTCCTGCCGCAACATCAGCAGGAGAACACGCATGAGTGAAATCGCAACTATCGGATTGGACCTCGCCAAGCAGGTATTCCAGGCCCACGGCGCGGACGCACAAGGGTACACGGTGTTCAATCGGAAACTTCGCCGCGGTGAGGTGCTTCCGTTTTTCGAGAAACTTCCTCCTTGCATCGTGGGAATGGAGGCGTGCGGAAGTGCTCACTACTGGGCGAGAGAGATCAGCGCTTTAGGGCATGAGGTCAGAATACTGCCGGCACAGTATGTGAAGCCGTTTGTCATCCGTGGGAAAACAGATGCGACCGACGCCATAGCCATAAGCAAAGCAATGAAACACGCTGATATTCGCCCCGTTCCGGTGAAGACGGCAGCGCAACAAGCGGCAGCAATGGTTTTGCACACGCGAACCTTCTTTGTCCGCCAGAGAGTAAACGCGGTCAACGCGCTACGGGGCTATATGGCTGAGTTCGGCCTCGTTGCAGACAAGGGTATTGCGAACTTCCGCAAACTCGTCGCTGCTCTTCCAGAACGAGGCGACCCTCGCCTTCCGGCGCCGGCGCGTCTCCTGCTCGACGAGATACTAGCGGAGATCGAGACGCTAACAGCACGAATCCAGCGCATGGACGAACAGATCGCAGACCACGCAAAGCAGGACGAGGATATTCGCCGACTGGCGTCAATTCCGGGGATTAGAGCGCTGACAGCATCTGCAATTAAAGCGCACGTGCCTGATCCTCGCTCCTTCAAATCAGCTCGCCAGTTTTCCGCGTGGCTCGGTTTAACCCCCAGGCAAAATTCAAGCGGCGAAACGCGACGACAGGGGAGCATTTCCAGAATGGGAAACGCTGAGCTGCGCTCCTTACTCTATGTTGGGGCTATGGGTGTGATTATCGCGGCTCGGCGATTTGGAACGCGCTCCGCGTGGCTGCGGCGGCTTATAGACAGACGCCCCCTTAAAGTTGCCGTCATCGCGCTCGCTAACAAAACTGCGAGAGTTGTCTGGGCGTTGCTTGCAAAGGGCGGAATTTACCAGGCGCCTGCGGAATTAGCAGGAAGTTAAATTTCTAACCAAAGAGTCTTAGCGGGACACAATAGGTGCGGGAGCCGTCAGCGGCGGCATGACAAGTTCCAAGTAGGATAGGCTGGGCGTGGATTCGCACACCATCAGAGTGCGTCGAACATAATTGCCACCTACTTGCCGTAGAATGGTAGGGTCAGCGTCTGAAAAGCGTGACGACTAGACCGATATCGGTGTCGGGTCATAGCTGTAGCCGCTCCATATAATCCCGCACCGCGGGTCGTCCGGCGAGAGCTGGGCGGCCCGCTCACCACGATGCAGGCTGATTAGCAGGAGGACATTGCGATGATGTTCAGTGAAACGGCGCATGGATTGAAAACGTTCGGGCAAACTTTGCGCGCCAGTGCAGCAAGACACAATTCAAAACCCTCGACGCCTATGCGCAGAATCGCAACCACCCGAAGCTCAGATCAGTGCTTCGTTGGCCCGAGAGGTGGGACCTACACGATCACCGCCAGTGGCAACAAAAATTACGACGGCTGTTGAGAGGAAGCCACCTAAAGAATCTTCTCATCGACCAATCCACCGGTGCCACCGCTAACACATTGATAGTAGCCCCTTCCTGTCTCGATCAATGCACCAGTGGATTAAAGGCTTGAAATTAAACGTTCTTTTTCTCTTGACGACAGTTCGGGCGGGGAGTCTAACGGTGTCGTTCCGTTCGGGACAAAGAACAACTGGGGCATAGTGCAACACCATGAAAATGCGGTACTTCAAACGGACACGGTGGTTCGAGGCGTACTTCGAGATCGAAGAGAGGCGCATCCTCGACCGCTTCTATGACCGCCTTAGTGAAGGCAGCGATCATCAGTTCTGGATCGGCCGGTGCTATTTGGCCATTTCCCTCAATCGCCGCGAGACGCGGGCCGGCGAGAGCAACGCGGGCGCCGTCTGACAGCAGACATCATCGGCAGCCCCGTGGAGCTTCTGCGGGGCGGCCACTACTTATGCTTCGCAACCTGACTTTACTCTGCGCGGTCTTAGGCTTTATCGGAGGCGGCGCTCTCGCCGAGGAGTCCGTACCCAGTAGAATGTTTCGGTACGCTATCCTCATCGACCATCAAGAGCCAATTTATGGCGAGATGGCTTGCGCGGAGTACCCGTGCCAATTGGCTAACCACAGGCTACCTGACATCAATCTTTCATTACGCCGCTACGACGACGACTCAGTTCGTCCGATTGTCTCCTGCGGGATGAAGAACTGTTTCATCTCATATCGCCCGTCGAACATAAACTTGAGCCAGACGGGGAAGCTTTTAAAGTTCAACTTGGCCGAGGGTGCAGAGCCGGGCCATCACGCAGTCCTTTTAAGGAGCAGACAGATAGGTGAAATCATTATCTCGTTCTGACATTGATACCGACTTCGGGCTCATTTCTGCGGTCTAGATGACAACCGTGGTCGGCAAAGGTTCTTGGTCAACGTGGTAGGAAAACAGAGGGAAACCACATATCCAATTACCACCCACTTAAGGAAAACTCCGGAGGGGAGACCACCTGTTCAATTACCCCTCCCTTAAGGAAAGCCCCGGAAGGGGAAGACCAAGAATAAAGGATGAGGAGAGGGGACTGATGAAAAAGAGGTCTCTCTCCGAATGATCTTTATCATGGATAGAGGTGGACAGAACCTTCATCCACCAAAACCATCCCTAAGGAAGACCTTAAGGTGAACCTATAAGGGACGCCCGAACCTCCCGACAAACACGCGCACAGTCCATCAAATGGACCCTCGACACCCGAGAGTGCGCTGACCCACGGCTGAATTCATGGCCGTGGTCTCTCGTTCTCGTGGCTGTGGTGGCCATCGGTCCTCTTGTCGCATTGTCCTGCCGACGAGAGGGCCGGTCTTCCCCAATGCCGCGCTGATCACACACGACCACCACAAACCCACAAGAGCTGAACATGCACAACGAACCGTCCGCTAAAAGCGGCCGCGGCACACCCCTGCCGTTGAACGATATCCAAACCCTATCCCACCAATCCACCCCGATACGCTTTGCCATGGTCGACGGACGGCCTTGGTTTGTCGCCGCTGATGTCTGCAAGGCAGTAGGCGTCTACAACCCGCGCCACGGTGCTGCAAATTACGTCAGGGGAATCCCCGAAAGCGAGAAGACCCTTGCCCGTCTGCCCAGCGTTTCCCGAGGAGCGCCAGCGGTGCTGATCATTTCCGAAAGCGGGCTCGATAAGCTGCTCTGGCTGGCGCTGCACAGCGTGGCCAGCGCTTGGTCGGTTCTGTCGTCGCTCAGCGCCCAGGTGTCGGACTGCAAGGGGGCTTCTGATGTGTGTTGACCCCATTTCCGCGATTGGGCTTGCCATCGGCGCAGCGACCTCCATGGTCCAGTACCAAGGGCAGGTTAGCGCTGCGGAAGAACAGAATAAGCTTTACCGGGATAACGCTGCCCGGGCCAACCAGAATGCCCGCGACCAGATGTTCCAGACCCAGCAGCGCATGCTGCAGGAGCAAGAGAAAGCTGGCGCCGAACACGCGGACAACCTCAAAGAGGCCCGCGAGGCCAAGGCGACCGCGACCGTGGCAGCCGGCGAGGCTGGTGTGTCAGGCCTGTCCGTCGATGCCCTCCTGGCCGAGTTCGATGGCCGTGCGGCGCAAGCGAACGACCGCGTCGATCAGAACGCCGAATGGACCCTGAACCAGCTTAACAACGAAATGAAGGGCATCCGCTCCAATGCTGAAGACCGGATCAACTCGGTTCAGCGGGCAGCCAAGCCGTCCTTCTTCGATGCCGGCCTCAGGATCGTGGGCGAAGGCCTCGACCAATACGACAAGAAGCTGCAGCGAGAGGCTCTCGCTCGCCGCTGACCTCACCAACCCGACAAGGTCGGATAGCTTTTTCAACTCAACCGCAGCTCACCACAGCAACGAGTAATCTATGGAACATCCCCGCATCAATGCCATGTTTATTGTCTCACACGATGAGGCCATCCCGCCCATGCGTCTCCGTTTCGTGGAGATAGAAGACACCTCCCATTTCCTTGCCAAGGACATAGCCGAATACGCAGGCCTTCAGGCCGACGAAGACGGCGACTTCAGGTCGACGCTTGCAGCCCTTGGCGTCTCATTCACCGACTCTTTGGTTCACGACCGAGGCAACACCTTCGGCCCCGTCGCGCTGATCACTGAAGAGGGTGCAGCCTGTCTCAGAGCCGAAGCCGCCACGAACCAGAATAAGCACTAAGGAGACATTGGGGAAACGCACTTCCTCCTCGGCCTGCCTTACCCTCACACCAGCCATCATTCATGGTCATCGGGTTATCCAGGGGCAGGCCGAGGGGCGAAATATCTGCAACAAAAATTTCTGAGGTCAGATCAGATATAGGGAACCGGCAGTTCCCCCCGCTGCCCCTCTGTCCACACAATTCCACAGGCCGGTCGCTGCCGTCATTTAAAAATTGTCGTCCGATTCCAAAGAGTTATTGCAGCTGATTCGCTCCCTCGATACGATTCAAACCGACTGATGACTTGGCTGTTGTGCCTGTCGCGGTGGGCTTCAACCGACCTGTTGAAGCTCCTGATACCAAACCCACATCAGGGAACCACAGATGAATACACCTACCGTCGCGGACGATCCTCGGCCGATTCTCATCAAAGTTTTCCGGTTCATAGAAAAGCTACGCGAACTCTTCCCCGACGTTCCGATGCAGACGATTTCCATCTTCCTCATCATCGCGATGAAGCCCGGTATTTCACAAAGGGAATTGCTGAAATTAATGGGAACCAGTCAGGCAGGTGTCTCGCGAAACGTAATGGCCCTGGGGGATGTAAACAGGCATGGCAAGCCTGGGCTCGGTTTGATTGCCCAACTGCGTGACCCTTTCGACGCGCGGCAGGTAGGACTCCGGTTGACTCCTGCGGGTATCGCTCTGGCCAATCGAGTTGCGGCTCTGGGGCAGGCACACGATGGTGGTATCATTTGAGTGTACCTTGATCGAACTGCATTTGCCGTGGTTCGATATATCGCCATTGACAACTCAAATCGAACCACCGATAAGCGAACCACCCAAAACGAACTCAGGTGGTTTCCATGCATATTCGAGCTTACCTTCGCGCCAGCACCAAAGGCCAAGACGCCCACCGTGCGCGGGACGACCTCCTCGCGTTCGCTGAAGAACGTGGACTGAAAATCGCAGCCACCTACATCGAGAACGAGAGCGGGGCCTCACTAAAGCGCCCGGAGCTTTTCCGTCTTCTCCATGACTGCCACCCGGGCGATGTTCTCCTGATCGAACAGGTGGACCGCCTCAGCCGATTGAACGCTGAAGACTGGGAACTCCTGAAGACAGAGATACAGCGCCGTAGGGTGAAGGTCGTAGCGCTCGACCTGCCGACCTCTTGGATGATGGCCACCGCAGACAAGGACGCCATTCACAGCCGTATGATGGACGCCATCAATGGGATGATGCTCGACATGCTCGCTGCTATCGCCCGCAAGGATTACGAGGACCGCAGACGGCGACAGGCGCAAGGCATCGTAAAGGCCAAGGCCGATGGCCGCTACAAGGGCCGGCCTGAAGACGAGAAACGCAACGAGGGCATCATCAAGATGCTCGAAGCCGGAATGAGCTGGAACAGCATTGTGGCCGGAACGGGCTGCTCTCGGTCCACGCTGGCCCGCCTGGCAAAGCGTGTCTCGGGTGAGATCACGTCCTAATTCGCTGGCGTTCGTTTCTCTTACCCTGATTATGTTTGTTTTCGACTTCAGCCGTTCCTGAGATTTCGGGGGCGGCATTTTTGTTGATCGCCCCTCTAATTGGGTGGCAGTTCGAGACAGGATAGGTCCCTATCTGGTCAGGATCGGGGAAGCAGATGAATAGCGCGGGATAAATTGTGAAACGCGCCCTAGCCGCTCGCAGCACATGGTATACTTCGGGGGTTTCATCGCGAGTCGCCCATGACAGAAGCTCCAGCGCTTGGACCTCGCTTACCTCATATCGATGGCAGTACTGTCAGTGCGGTCTAGCAGAGGGCCGTGGGATTTGGATCAAGATACACTTGTGCTGACCGCTCCACGGCCCTTTTCTGACGCCATACGAGCATTGCCCGACTATGACCGCAAGCGGCTTGCGGAAGCCCTCTGTGCGAACGAGGCAGCGTTTCAACTGAACTATGGTCTCGATCCTGACGATATCCACGCTGAACCGAGCAACGTGGATCAGGTCGAGGGCTCGGAAGCCGCGCTGCCGAACCTCATCTTACAGAAAGAGATGATGATCAGCGTGGCAACGGGCGGTCAACGCATACAGGACGTCAACGATTACTACCGGGCGCGGCACGTGGACCTCAAATCTTCTGTGCCCGCGCTTGGTCTGTCGTACAGCAACCCTCATGATGATCTGTGGTCTTGGTACCACTATTGGCGGGCTCACCTGCCTCAATACGCCGACCGTCGCCAGTATGTCAGAGAACTGTTCGACCCTCTCATCGCTGCTGCGTCAAATCGAACGAGCATCGCTGTCGTCGAGCGAGAACCCACAGGATGGGAGCGGGTGGATAGAGCGCTTAGCAAGGCGCAAGCTCAACTCGCTGGAGCGACGAACGAGGAGGACTTCCAGACGGTGGGCATGCTCTGCAGAGAGGTGCTCATCTCGGTTGGACAGGCGGTCTACGATGGGAAGCGGCACGTGACGCTTGACGGCGTGAAGCCCAGTTCGACAGATGCGAAGAGGATGCTCGAAGCCTTCCTTCACAGCGTCTTTCCCGGGGACAGCTTCAAGGAGGTTCGTGGCCATGCGAGGGCTTCAGTGGACTTGGGCTTGAACTTGCACCACCGACGGACGGCAACTAGGCAGCTCGCTGAACTCTGCCTCGAAGCTACCGCGTCCACCTCGGCAGTCATGAAAATCTTGTCGCAGAACGCCCAGGCTATGTGACGATTTCGCGTCTTGGCGACAGCGTGTGGCGCGGCAATCCACCGTTTCGGCTACTTCTCCATCAACCGAAACCAATCTCGAACGGTAATCCGCAAGCGAAGCTCCTCGTCTTCGGCTAATGGGCAGCAGTGAGCGATGGGATTGCGGAGGGCATTTAGGCTGGCAATGACCTTCTCAAGGCCCTTCCGGCTGTTGAATAGCGAGCCAAATAGTGACCAATGAGAATTGATTATATCGTACAACTCGCCAAACGTTGTGTAGTCCAAGGCATCTTGAGAACGCCTGCTGACGCCAGCATCAAGCTCCTTCTGGACACGCTTGATAACCTCATCCTTGATAGCTTGCGGTATCTTTGAGCCGTTCCACCAGTCCTCACTCTGTGTCTCGGTTATTAGCGTGTCTCGAACCAATGCCCTAATTGAGCGTTCGAGCGAATAAAAAACCTCATAGTGGCGAGCCATCATAGCGCCTTCCGCCCGCACTGCTGCGTCGAGCTGAGGATAATAGTCGCTTTCCACCGTCTCGCTCTGCCCGCGAATGTGGCCCAGTTCGATGTTATATCGCCGTTCGATGGCGCTGATGTCCTCGGCAATCATCTGGTTTGTCATGCCGAAGGATTTGATTTTCTCCACCAGCGCCCTACTCACCATTCAGCAGATGCTCCCTCAAGCTGCGAAAGATCGCGTTGAACACGGCCTGATCTGATGTAGCCGGCAGGTTGAGATTGATGGTGTACGAGAGGTTTAGTCCGAGACTTTCTTGGTTGTTCGTGGGTGCTCGATACGTGGGCGTGGTAGGTGTGACCACCTCCTCGGGCATGGTATCGACCGTCTTTGACTTTGCATCGAAGTCAGCAAATGCCTTGAGGTTCTTGAATGTTGCGATGGTTAGCTCTGCCGTACGGCTAGCAGCAGAGGCACCAGTCGCTTGGCACACCAGTGACAGCAAGTCTTTGTCGTTGAGCGCGTAGCAATATTCGTTGATATCAAACAGCTCCCGATAGCCGATCCGAATTGCTTCTGCGATTGACGCGCCCGAAGTCTGGGTGTTGCGAAATCTCTTGTAGAGATCGGTCGGACTGGCGTCCGAGTTCACCAAACCGATCTTCTTGAGATAAGCGGCGATGCTGGCACCCGTCCCACCTTTGATGGCGAGCTTCGTTTGAATGAAGTCAGTTGTCACTCGATCTGGCGTCGCCGCATCACGTATGCGTTCAAGCGCGGTGCGTATTGAGCCCGGTGTAGGGAGATATGGAAGAGTGTCAGCCATCTAAGGTCCATTGATGAGGAGAGCCGAACGTTGAGATCACCACATTTATGGATTGAGTCGGGTTGAGTTTCAACGAGTCGCCGCAATCTGAAATACCTACCGATCCAAATCGATCCTAAAACCGGATCATTGGTCAGAATGGTTGGTCAGAATAAATATGAAAAAACGCTGTAATGCCTTGTTTTCAATTAATAAATCTATGGGTAATGAGGAATGGTGGAGCTAAGGGGGATCGAACCGCGAGAGACCTACAAAGGAACATAGCTACAGCCGCGAGCAAGTCGCTACTGAAGTCGATCTCTTCGGCAAGAGTGCGAGCGTGGCAGGGACCACCCGGGCCATAGCGAAACGACATGCAGGATAAAAAAAGGCCCGGCTGGCGGTAAAATGGCCCTGTCAAACTTGAGAAGGATACCGGGTTGGCTGATAGCGTCTTTTAGCCAAGTCGACCATTCCACACGTGGCGGCGCAGCTACCGCATTCTCGCGATCACAATCGAGATATTGTCTACACCGCCTTGATCAAGAGCTTCATTGAGCAAGTATTCGACACACTCTGATGGATCATTCTGTTTGCTTAGATGCTCCTCGAGCCTTTCTTCGGATATCATGTCCGTAAGCCCATCGCTGCACAAGAGGATAGTCTCGCCGTAACGAAGTGCTGGATGAGTGCGCACGTGCGGAAACACTTGGGTACGGGCTGACCTCCCTCCAAGGGACTGGGTTATTTGATGGCTTCTTTTTCTTATCTCGCCTTTGACGTCTGGAACATCATCGTGGCTCATCAAATTCAGCGTGCCAGATCTGTGTAAGTACGCGCGGCTGTCACCGACATTGAAACACATTACCCCCTCAGCGCGAATTGCGACGCCGACAAGCGTTGTCCCCATTCCGATAGTCTCGGGCCTTTTCAGCATGAAATCATAGAGCTCGTTGTTCGCCTCTCTAATCAGACGCTGCCACTCGAGTACGTCAAAAGGCGTCTCATGATTATGGATGAACTCAAGGGCCCGACTGCTTGCAATCTCTCCCCGGGCGTGACCTCCCATGCCGTCCGCAATCATTAGGAGGTGATCAGGGCCCTCTCGCAAAAATTCGATTTTCGCCTCGCGTCGCCCAGCCAGCATCTCACGGTTGACGCTAACTGCGTCTTCGTTGCGATCGCGAACTAAACCACGATGAGTTGCGGCCGAAATCTCAATGACTAAATTTTCAAACTGACCAGTCACTTCGGAAACCCTTCTTTGGGTTTCGGAGAAATTTTCATGATGCTTTGCTGCACGCGTCCGACAAATGACTCCACCAAATCAGTCCTCTGCAAAACATAACCAACGACATGGTTGAACGTTCTAACCTTGCCGATATTACCTAGCATCGGGCTGTTGCTTACGACTGCAAATTTATCATCGCAAACCACATGATAGAACGGAGTATGCTTGCCAATCTGCACAGTGAGATTCGAGTGTTCCCTACGAACTTGCTCCAATTCTATTTCGGCATTTGAAGGCTTCCCGGGCGACGTTTCGCTCAATGAGATTTGAACCTTGCACCCAGACTTAAGAATGTCTTTCAATTTCTTGAGGAACTGCGGGTTCACAATTGAACGATCTGCTGTTCGACTGGAGATCGCCAAGAACTTTGAGGACTGAGTCAGGGCAAGATCAAGAAACTCCGCCCTTTCGTAAGGAGCAATCGGACGAGCTGCAAATGAAGCAAGCTCCTCCACAGCCTGCGTGAGGCGCTGCCTTGCCTCGTTCAAGCCAGCACGTAAAATCGCGTGCTCGGGATGAGCAGACCCGCGCTCCGCGAGAACTTCGGCCGCCTGAAATTTGATCCTTGCCACTGAAACAGCCATCCTGCGCTCATCCAACTCTTCCGCATCAGGTAACATTCGATGAACGTCCGGACCTAGAAACTTCCTCAAGTCTGCCGCTGTTGCAGATTCATCAATAGCCTTCAAGAAACCCATTTTTTTTGGTCCGCCGCGCTCGGCGAATGTGTGCGAGATGGCTTCTTGACGAACATCGTCGACTACAAAATCAACTACGATCTCGGACGAGCGATTCTTTTTGTAAACTAGAGCAACGCCCTGACGGAAAAGACGAACTCGGCGAACGATCCTCTTCAATCGCAGAAGATCACGCCCAAATGCCGCTCGTCCTCCCGCCTGCTGCTCAAGTACCTTCAACACCTCTGGAATTGCAAGAGCCTGGACCTCAGGTCCCTCAGCCGGATACGCACGTATTTCGATTGTATGAAGCGGGTCCACTTGAGCGGGAACTAAAAGATCTGCCGTGACGATCCTGACCGGCTTTAGAAGTAAGCGATCATACAGGAATACGAGCATTTCGTCTTCAGGGGATGAAATTTTAGCCTTGGCTAGAATATCGGTCCCGCGCTCGGTCAGCATGAAAAATTGCTCGTCATCATCTAAAGGCGACACAAATTTATCTGTCTTAAGTTGCGTTAGGGTTCCGTCGACGACGGAGACATCCAAGCCGAGAAACCCCGCGATGTTTTTGGAGTCTTCGAAACCGACGTTTATCGCCTTCATTACGAATTCTTTTATCGGCGCGATATCTCGGTGAACCATCGTGATCGCATCAACAGTCAAGCGATAGAGTGGAAGCGCGACCGGTGAATAATCTATGAGGGTATATCCTGATTTGCGTTCGAAACGCCGTGCGACATCCTCGGCCCTCACTTCAGTTGCCTCCGCTCGCACTCATCAGTATGTCTCTCGATGAAATCAATCACTCTTCGGAACGGGTTTTTGCCATCCGCCGCCCTGCAGAAATCCTCGTCCCCGACTATGATCAAAGCGCTCCGACCTCGTGACAGTGCCACGTTTAGTCGGGGCTTCTCCCGCAGGAAGCCCAGGTGGCCGGACTCATTTGAACGGGTAACGCTATAAATACAGAACTCTGCTTCACTGCCTTGAAAGGCGTCGACACTGCTGCACGTGATTTCGATATTGGTCCATTCGTGCAGACGGTCCCGGATAACATCCTGCAGCGTTTTGACCTGAGCAATATATCCCGCGATAAGAGCGACGGTATAAACATCCTTTCTTTTCTTTGCGATGAAATTTATCCGTTCCAAGATGTCGCGGATAATTCGCGCCTCAGCATCGTTCTTAAAGCTTTTTCCGACTCGAGTTTCTGTCTTGTCAGCGATGTGGCTCGTCGACATCCACGTAACAGGCTTAGGAAAACTTCCGGTGAGGACGACATCGGGCTTTGTCTTAGGGCTTACCAGACCACCATCGTAAAATGCTTCACTTATCAAATCGCCTATCGGTTTAACCATTCGATGTTGATTAGCAAGCCGCGCAATAGATTGCTTGGGAAGGCGGCCTAAAAAGCGATCCAGTAGTGTTTCCCGAACCTCCTCTTCCTCGAACTCTTCCAGCTGAGTAACTGAATCGTCTTCAAAGAAGGGCGGTAGTTGCTCTGGATCGCCGACGAGAATCCACTTCCGGCTCCTGCTCATAGGCACGAGAAGTTCGGTCGCAGTCGCCTTCGACGCCTCATCGACGATGCAAAGGTCGTAAACGACATCCGACATGCCCTTTACGCCTGCCATCCCGACACACGTTCCAGCAACGACTTGAGCGGACGCTAGCATCGCCGCGTGGAAGTCTGAGGAACGTCCCACTCGTAGGACCCATTCCTCGTGTAGTTCCAAGAGATCACGGAACTGAGCAGAGCCATCGGTTTCGCCTAACAGCGCGTTTGACCATTCGCGAAGCTCATCTTCTAGTTCCTGTGAAGCCAACTCCTTGCCGAACTCACCAAGGTTGGAAAGCCGATTGCGCACCTCCTCGATCTCAGCGCGAACTCGGTCGCTGGCCACCCGCAGAGCCGTCGCAATTTGCTGAGCCTCTACCGAACTCTCGGTTAGTTCGGCCGACTCAGCCGAACCCGTCTCCGCCAGTTTCACTTCGGCTTGGTCATTCACTGTCTTCAACCGGCTATTTGCCTCGTTAAAGCGTTCCCTCAGGTCACCTTGGCGCTGTATTAGGAGGATAAGTCTCTCCGCGAGCATACCCACTTCTGTATTGATTCGATCAATGCCACGCTCGTCCGCCCACTGGGTCAGAAAATTGCTTGAGCTAGCAATCACCCCGTCAGCCCAAGCCTGAGCTTTTCGGTCGAGGATTAGGTCGCGGCTCGATATGCCAATCTTCTGGTCATCAACTCTGCCAATTCTTACGATGTTGATGGTCGATTGCCGGACGCGTAGGCGCTCAATGACGTTATCAAGTGCAACGTGGGTCTGAGCAGAAAGAAGTACGCGATGGTCGGGGTGGAGGGCTAAATACTGAACGAGTATTTCCTCTATGAGTCGGGTTTTGCCGGTCCCTGGTGGACCTTGGATCGCGAGAGCGTCCTTGACCCCCAGCGAGCGTTTAAGGATGTCAAGCTTCTCGGCGTCAAAGGGACCACCCTCTATACGCTTTGGCGGTTCGATCAATAGAGGCTCACGGCTCGTTGAAGGATCAGCGAGCAGCGCCCTCAATCTTGGGTTTGGAGATCTGTTGAAATTCACAGCGTCCAATGCGTACCGCTGGCGCTCTATTGCTTTCTCGGCAGCAACAGTATTCAGCTCGAGCGCGCCTTGCTTTGGCACCCTCGATGCATTGCCCGACGTCACTGATACGGTGATCTCTTCAAGATTGACATCAACGACATCGCAGAAGATGTGGCTACCACTAGGGAGCTTGATGACACGCGCCTGACCGACAACTTCAAACGGCGCAGGCAACTCGCTGACAAACACAACCTTGTTATCGTCAACTCGCCGGTCAATGTAATTTATCGCATTCTCGCGACGAGCCTCAAGGTCGGCCTTAGCTCTTAGAAAGGCATACCACAATCGAAATATTCGGTCCTGCTGGGCAGCGATTGCCCTATCTTTCTCCTCTGACTCAAATGCCTCAACGGCAAGCAGGAGTTCATCGATTACCTTTTCAGCGTCACGCGATGTTGAAGGAGGATCAAAGGTAAAACCGAACGCGGCCCTGAAGCTGGTTTCCCGACGCCGCTCCACTTCCGCCGGACGTACGGGCCAAGCCTTATCAAAAACCAGGACATCTCTATTCTTGTCATCGACAACACCCTCGAACACCCACGACACGGCGTAGATGCGAAGTCGTGTGGCTCCCCCTGGGAGCTCATCCACCATCCTTACACCAACACTAAGCTCGTTGAGCTCTTCAAGCATCTCCCGCTGGACTTGATCAATATCGTCATGCGAGAGAAGCCGTTTTAACTTTCGAGCAAGCACTGAGTCCAAGCGCACGTGGCATGCTTGGATAACCACGGCACTCCGCGCGAGTTGTGAAGACCACGCATCGATATCGGCCAACAAAGCGCTGGCTAAAGGAGGCCGTTCCGCCGGATCGTTCGAGAGCGCTGCCAAGAGAATCTCAGTGGGCACAAGGTCCGAGCTTAGCCCACGCAACGCAGTCTCCTGCGCCCCATAGTCAGCGGGGACGCAACCTGTGAGACAATAAACAGAAACGGCCACCCAAGAGAAACAATCTCTTGAGCAGCTATATTGTTGGGAATCATCCTCGGGCGGGGTGAAAGGAGCAGATCGGAACCCGTTGAACGTGAGCCCCAATGATGGTTTCTCGAATTGCTTGGCAATACCATAGTCTGAGATTTTCGGGATGCCATCCTTCGCAATCAAAATGTTCTGCGGCTTAATATCTCTATGGTTCCAGCCCCTACTTTGGGCAAAGCTAAGTGCCTCCAGCAATGGCCTACCGAATTTTTGATAATATTCGGCCCACTGGAGCCCGCCGGTCTTTGAAATAAATTCGCTTAGATTCGACTCCACCCACTCAAGAACAATATAATTACCATTAGCATCGACACCTGCATCGTATAGCTCAACAATATTTTGATGTTGAGACAAATCTGAAAGCGCAGAATACTCGCGATGAAAACTTTCCTTCCACCGAAGATCGGCTGACGATTCATTTTTCATTCGCTTTATAGCAACGAAACGGCTTTCTTTTATATCGAAAGCCTTCCTTACCGTCGACATGCCACCCTCGCGAAGAGGTTCGGACGTAAGGGCATATCTATTATCAACAAGTTCGGGTGGCGTAGGGGTCAATACGTTCGCGTCTGTCACAATTTTGAACTTCGCAGAATGATTCGCCAGGAATACTATGCAGAGAATATCTATCGTCTACAACTTTTGCTAGATCATAATTTTGAATGAGCCGATGCTTCACGCATAAAAGGTCTTTAATATACGATAGGTGGATAAAGTGGCCGGCCGCGGGCGTCTGCCTGAGAGTGGCGGCCCGGAACTACATGACCTCACGATGGACGATGCGGTGGCAGTTCGCACAGAGGCACTTTAGGTCTACCAAACGGGTGCGCGTGTTACCTTCCATTTTGGCAACTGCAACCGTGTCGTGGTGAACTTCGATACAGGCGTCACCATAAGGCCCAAGGCTTTTCGAGGGAATTAAACCGCAGCGCTCGCAGAAGAGGTGTCCGTGTTTCTCGATGAAGCGTCGCTTCTTCATTCGCGCGAGGCCCGGTGCGCGCTCACGGCGGAGGTGCTGGACGCGGACAAGCGAACCCTCGGCCCAAGACCGCTCATCATCGAACTCCGAGCGGGGCGATGACGTTTCCTCGTCCTTGGGGATGATTGGGTAACCCGCATCCTCGATGCTTTCGAAGCAAGGCGTCCCCATGCCCCCCGAGAAATCGCTCGGCATAGCGGGACGGCCGATCACCCCCGATAGAGCTATCCCGAAAACTGCCTTCGGTGGAAAACGCTCGCCCGTCGGCAAGAGTACGTCGTAGTCGGTTGAATCTTGGAAGCCGTGCTGCACACCGGACTTGAAGGCCTCAATCGCCTCGTCGATCATCCAAGGCTCGACACGCCTCAGCGTTTCCGCGGGGAGGCGTGAGGAACGAGTACGCACATCTGAATTGAGGAGCTTCACCAACTCTCCCGCTGATGCGCCCGAAACCCCAATACGGACACGCTTAGTGCTATTGCCGTGCCCCTTGGTCCCGATCGGGCGACCCATTGCCGCTCCGCGCTGGCCTATCAGTGTGACGAGTTCGTCAACCGGGAGGGTGAATTCCGCCGCGTCCAACAGTTGTCGGTCAAGTTCCGGCCAGTTCTGAGCAACGGTGCTGTCCAGCCAAACCCCGGAAAGTGTCGCATTGCCAGCCACAAGGCGCTCAAGGATCGTCCGGAGCGCCCGTCTGTAGTCAGGGTTTCGAAGGTTGGGCTTACCGAATGCTCCGCCGCGACTATGGACTGTGATGGCGTAGTCCTCCACCTCGACCTTAGCATTGAACGAGTTGCCATCAGCATCGAATATTGTTGTCAGCATGGAACGTGATTGGTTTGGAGAAACTGCATACGCAGCCCTAAGGCACCGTGGAAGCGACGCTGATAGCGGGGGAGTCGAGCTTCAAGATAAAGGCTGCGCGAGAGGTCTTTCGTCCACACTGTGAAGAGGTTGTGGCCGCCGGCCGCCGCCACCTCGAGCGCGCGCTTGGCGCTTTCCTGGCCCTTGATCTCGGCAAGGTCCGGCAGGTTGGCGGCATTGGCGCGGATCGACGCCTCCGGCCTCGACAGGACCTGGGTGCCGCGGAAATGATTGGCAAGGGCGATCAGGCTGCGCGGGGCGAGGATATTGACCTCGGCGCCGGCCCAGGCGGCTTCGGCGCCGCTTTCGGCCGGGCAGATCAGCCCCTTGCCGAACGCATTGGCGCCGATGGCGGCCGGCAGCGCGCCGGCGATGGCGGCGATCGTGCCGTCGAGGTTGAGCTCGCCGACGACGACATAATCCGACAGCGCATCGGCGGGAATGGCGCCGAGCGCGGCCATCAAAGCGAGCGCGATCGGCAGATCGAAATGACTTCCCTCTTTCGGCAGATCGGCCGGCGCCAGATTGACGGTCACCCGCTTGGCCGGCAGCGCCAGGCCGGAGGCGTGAAGGGCGGCCTGCACCCGCTCGCGGCTTTCGGCCACCGCCTTATCAGGCAGACCGACGATCTGCATGCCGATCTTGCCCGGCGCGATCATGACCTGGACCTCGACCGGCACGCCTTCTATGCCCTGGAATGCTACCGTACTGACACGCGCGACCATATGCCCATCCCCTGCCCGCCAACTCTTATACCGCCCGCAACCCTTCAGGGCCAGCGGTTGCAATCTGGCACGGAAGCCGGAATAAAACAAGAACGATCAAGGAACGTTTTCGGATACCAGTGGTGACAGGGGTTGTACCCGGTCACAGTAGGCGTCGGGCTGGAGCGCAGCCTCAGCCGCGCTTGCGCTCGATCGCATCCCAGAGCAAGGCGGCGATATCGGCGCCGCCGAACTTCCTGACCTCACGGATGCCGGTCGGCGAGGTGACGTTGATCTCGGTCATGTAATCGCCGATCACGTCGATGCCGACGAGCAGGAAGCCGCGTTCGCGCAACGCCGGGCCGATGCGTTCGCAGATTTCCTTTTCGCGCGGCGTCAGCTCGGTCGCCTCGGCGCGGCCGCCGACATGCATGTTGGAGCGGCTGTCATGCTCGGCCGGGACGCGGTTGATGGCGCCGGCGAATTCGCCGTCGACCAGGATGATGCGCTTGTCGCCCTTGCGCACGTCGGGCAGATATTGCTGGGCGATGAAGGGCTCCCGGAAAAGCTGGCCGAACATTTCCAGCAGTGAAGAGAGGTTGCGGTCGTCGCGGGTGGAATGAAAGACGCCGGCGCCGCCATTGCCGTAGAGCGGCTTCAGGATGATATCGCCCATCTCGTCGCGGAAGCGGCGGATTTCCGCCGGGTCCTTGGTGATCAGCGTCTTCGGCATCAGGTCGGCGAATTCGGTGACGAATATCTTCTCCGGCGAATTGCGCACCCAGGCCGGATCGTTGACGACGAGCGTCTTCGGGTGGATGCGCTCGAGCAGATGCGTCGAGGTGATATAGGCCATGTCGAAGGGCGGGTCCTGGCGCAGCAGCACGACATCCATGGTGGAGAGATCGACCCGTTCGGGTGCGCCGAGCTCAAAATGATCGCCCTTGACGTCGCGCAGCAGCATCGGCTCGACGCTGGCAAAGAGCTTGCCGTCGCGGAAACTCAGGCGTTCGGGGGTGTAATGAAAGAGCCGGTAGCCGCGCGCCTGGGCTTCCAGGCTCATGGCGAAGGTGGAGTCACCTGCGATATTGATGCCGGCGACATGATCCATCTGGACCGCTACATTGGTGATCTTGGCCATTTCCGTCCCTCGCTGAATGCCGGACAGATGTAGGTCGGCCCGGTATCAAACGCAACGGTCAATCAAGGCTTGCGGCCCCCACCGATGTTCAGGCAGCAATGCCCTGGTTGCCGTTGTTGCGCAGCAGGTTGCGTAGGCGATAGGCGATCGCCAAGGGCTTCGGGAAGGGCTTGCGCAGGAAGGCGACCTTGCGGACATAATTATCGACCCGCCAGCTTGCCCAGGTTCCGCCTGCGAAAAAGGCGACATCGCCGGCGCACAGGGTCCGTTCGGTGCCGTCCTCAGCGGTGATATGAACCTCGCCTTCGAGGATCATCACCGTCTCGTCCCAGCCGAAATACCAGCGGAATTCGCCTGATGTGCAGTCCCAGATCGCCGTCAGCGAGGCCTCGTCATGGCCGCGCGAATGTTCGGCGGTGCGCGCTTGCGGGTTGCCGCTGATGATCCAGTCGGGATTGATCGGCGTCGATTTCAGCGGCAGCCGGTCGCTTGCATGGGCGACGAAGGATTTGCCGGCCGGCTTCGCCACGGCATAAGGCACCGAACGCGCGGCCATGGCGACCGCACTTGCCAGCATCAGCTTCCAGGCCATGAAACAACCCCCAATTGTTACCCCAACAGGGATTGCGATAGCAGAGAGTCGTAAGAAGCTGGTTCAAACCGGCGCTAAAATTTTAACGATCCGGCAGCTCGGCGACGCGGGAATGACGAAAGCCCTTTGTTTTTATGCATGTCGTTGTCCCGGAACCGCTGCACACTTCCGGGCGACGTGCATCAAAACGCATCCTGAAAGTGGCGCGGCAACCGGCCGGGGGTGACCGCGACGATATCGTATCGCTGGGAAAGGCGGGCTCGATCCGCCTGGCGGGCGAGCCAGAGATCGCTTGCCGCCCGTATCCGCTTCTGCGCGGCGGCGGAGACGGCATCGACCGCCGCAGCCTCGCCGTGGCGGGCCTTGACCTCGACGAAGACGGCGAGATCGCCCTTGCGGGCGACGATATCGATCTCGCCGAGCCGGGTGCGGTGGCGTAGCGCCAGGATGCGATAGCCTTTCAGCATCAGGAAGACGGCGGCGACATATTCCGACATCAGGCCGCGGCGCAGCGCCTTTCTTCTGATGGCGGTTAGGTCGTTATCGCCCATCGGCGCCCTTCATTTCCAGCAGGCGCTGATAGAGCGCCTTGCGCGGCAGGCCGGTGAGACGGGCGGCCTCGGTGGCGGCCTTTGCCGTCGGCATCGTCTTCGACAGATCGGCCAGCACTGCCTCGACGTCGGCCTCCGGCGTTTCCACCGGCTGCGGCGGACCGATCACGAGAACGATCTCGCCCTTGACGTTGTCCACCTCCCGGTAATGGGCGGCGAGTTCGGCCAGCGTGCTGCGGCGGAACTCCTCATAGGTCTTGGTCAGCTCGCGGCAGACGGAGGCCGGCCGCGTGGCGCCCAGCACATCGGCGGCAGCGAGGAGCGTGGCGCCGATGCGATGGGGCGATTCAAAGAAGATCAGTGTCGCGGGGGCGGTGGCGAATTCACCGAGACGGTCTCGGCGGGCCTTGTCCTTGGCCGGCAGAAAACCGGCGAAGAGGAAGGCGTCGTTCGGCAGGCCGGAGCCGACAAGGGCAGCGAGCGGCGCCGAGGCGCCGGGGATGGGGACGACACGGTAGCCCGCCGCAATCGCCTGCTGCGCCAGCCGATAGCCGGGATCGGAGACGAGCGGCGTGCCGGCATCGGAAACCAGCGCCACCGAGCGGCCCGCCTCCAGCGCCTGCAGCAGCCGCGGCCCGGCCTCGTCGGCATTATGTTCATGATAGGCGAAGGGGCGGTTCTGGATGCCGTAGCGATCGAGCAGGACGCGGGTGACGCGCGTATCCTCGCAGGCGAGCACGTCGGCACCGGCCAGCGTTTCCAATGCGCGCAGCGTGATGTCGCCGAGATTGCCGATCGGGGTCGCCACCAGATACAGCGCCGGCTCCAGCGGCCGCGCCGGCACCGCCATATTGTGCAGGCGGAAGCTTTTCCGGCTGGCGGTTTCCGCTGTCGTTTCCTCATTCATGCCGTTTGCTTTCGTCCCGCCGGCGCCTTGCCGGTTCATCGGCCTTTATGGGCGAGCCGCACCGCTTCGGCAAGGGTTCGGATTTCTGTGAGGATTGCTTCGGAAAACCTGAAATGCGGGCCTCCCACCGCCCATGCCTCTTGCAAAGCGATGCTGAAGTCTGCCATTTTGCCCGTCCACTCCCCCGGTGTCAGGCCGGGACAGCATTCTTCGGGTGCTCGATGCGCCCGGACAGTCACGGTCGAAAGCGGTAGCATCCCATGCGTATTACTATTGAGCGGTCAAACCTGTTGAAATCGCTGAACCACGTCCACCGCGTGGTCGAACGTCGCAATACGATCCCGATCCTGTCCAACGTACTGCTCAAGGCCGACGGCCAGAACCTTGACATGAAGGCGACCGACCTCGACCTCGAGATCACCGAGGCGACACCTGCCAGCGTCGAGCAGGCCGGCGCCACCACCGTTCCCGCCCACCTTCTCTACGATATCGTGCGCAAGCTTTCCGACGGCTCGGAAGTGCTGCTGGCGACCAGCCCCGACGGCGGCTCGATGACCGTGCAGTCCGGCCGCTCGAAATTCTCGCTGCAGTGCCTGCCGGAATCCGATTTCCCGGATCTGACCGCCGGCACCTTCACCCATTCCTTCAAGCTGAAAGCGACCGATCTGAAGATGCTGATCGACCGCACCCAGTTTGCGATCTCGACGGAGGAGACACGGTATTACCTGAACGGCATCTTCTTCCACACGATCGAGAGCAAGGGCGAGCTGAAGCTCAGGGCGGTCGCGACTGACGGCCACCGGCTGGCCCGCGCCGATGTCGACGCGCCCTCCGGTTCCGAGGGCATGCCGGGCATCATCATTCCGCGCAAGACCGTCGGCGAACTGCAGAAGCTGGTCGACAATCCGGAAGCGATCGTCACGGTCGAAGTTTCCGACGCCAAGATCCGCATGACCATCGGCTCGATCGTGCTGACCTCGAAGCTGATCGACGGCACCTTCCCTGACTATCAGCGCGTCATCCCGACCGGCAACGACAAGGAAATGCGCGTCGACTGCACGAGCTTCGCCCAAGCCGTCGACCGCGTCTCGACCATCTCTTCCGAGCGCGGCCGCGCCGTGAAGCTGGCGCTGTCCGAGGGACAGCTGATGCTCACCGTCAACAATCCCGATTCCGGCAGCGCCACGGAAGAAGTCGCCGTCGGCTACGATACGGATGCGATGGAAATCGGCTTCAATGCCAAGTATCTGCTCGACATCACCGCGCAGCTTTCCGGCGAGGAAGCGATCTTCCTGCTAGCCGATGCCGGCTCGCCGACGCTGATCCGCGACACCGCCGGTGATGACGCGCTCTACGTCTTGATGCCGATGCGCGTCTGACGGGAACGAAGGCCGCCTGCCATTGTTTTCCTCCTGTCAAAACGGGAGGATCTCCTCATGAAAAAGACCGGGACTGTGCGCATCGGCTTATCCGGCTGGACCTATGCTCCCTGGCGCGGCCAATTCTATCCCAAGGGTCTGCCGCAGAAGCACGAGCTTTCCTACGCCGCCCGGCACTTCCGTTCGATCGAGATCAACGGCACCTTCTACGGATTGCAGCGGCCTGAAAGCTTCGGCCGCTGGCGGGACGAAACGCCCGAGGATTTCGTCTTCGCCGTCAAGGGCTCGCGCTTCATCACTCATATGAAGCGATTGCAGGAGATCGAGACACCGCTTGCCAATTTCTTCGCCTCCGGCCTGCTGCGGCTCGGCCCCAAGCTTGGGCCTATCCTCTGGCAGTTTCCGCCGAACATGGCCTTCGACCCTGCGCTTTTCGAAACCTTCCTGTCGCTGCTACCGCATGACTCCGACGCGGCGATCACGCTTGCGAAACGCCATGACGGCCGTCTCAAAGGGCGCGCCTGGCTTAAAAGTGACGCCGATCAGCCGATCCGCCATGCGTTCGAGATCCGCCATGACAGCTTCCGCTCGCCAGCCTTCATCGAGATGCTGAGGCGTCACAACGTCGCGCTTGTCTGCGCCGACACGGTGGAATGGCCGCTGTTGATGGACATCACCGCCGACTTCCTCTATTGCCGCCTGCATGGTTCCGAGCAACTCTATGTCAGCGGCTATGAGGATGAAGCGCTCGATCTGTGGGCGGAGCGTGTCCGCGTCTGGGCACGGGGCGGAGAACCTGAGAATGCGACGCGGGTGCTTGCGTCCCTGCCGTCGCGCAAGAAGGGCCGCGACGTCTATCTCTATTTCGACAATACCGACAAGAAGCTGCGCGCGCCCGTCGACGCCGCTCACCTCAGCGAAAGGCTTGCCGATCTCATGCCTCGTTCAGACCGAAAGGCGGCATGAGCTGTTGATGCCGATGTCCTCGTTGCGAAAATCCTTGTCGCGGGAGCGACAAGCAGCATATTAACACAGTCGATCAACGTGCGGATGGGTGGAGAATGCGTTTAAGGGTCAAGGTGAAGGAACATTTCGGGAAGAAATTCGATGAGGAAATCCGCTTCTTCCGCGGCATGATGCAGGGGCCGAAGACGGTGGGCTCGATCGTGCCGACCTCGTCGATCACCGCCAAGCGCATGGCCAGCGTCATCGGTATGCATTCGGGGCTGCCGGTCCTCGAACTCGGCCCCGGCACGGGCGCCATCACCAAAGCGATCCTTGGCCGCGGCGTGAAGCCGGACAATCTGGTGGCGATCGAATATTCGACGGACTTCCACCAGCATCTGCTGCGAACCTATCCCGGCGTGCACTTCATCAACGGCGACGCCTTCGATCTCCAGACGACGCTTGGCGCCTTTGCCGACCGGACCTTTGATTGCGTCATCTCCTGCATTCCGCTTTTGAACTTCCCGATGGCAATGCGCGTCGCGCTGCTGGAAAGCCTGCTCGACCGCCTGCCGGCCGGCCGGCCGGTGGTGCAGATCTCCTATGGCGCGATCTCGCCGATCGCCGCCAATCCAGATCGCTACCATATTCAGCATTTCGACTTCGTCATGCGCAACATTCCGCCGGCGCAGCTCTGGATCTACAGACGCGGCTGAGATGTTCGGGATCTATATCACCCACCCGCAAGTCAGGATCGATGCCAATGTGCCGGTGCCGAAATGGGGGCTTTCCGATGTCGGCGCGGCGCGTGCCCGAAAGGCGGCCGAGAGCGGCTGGGCGAGGCAATTGCGGCGCATCATCTCCAGCGACGAGACCAAGGCGATCGAGACGGCCGAAATCCTGGCGGAAGCCTCCAACCTGACGATCGAGATCGTCCACGGCATGCATGAGAACGACCGTTCGGCCACCGGCTTCCTGCCGCCGCCGCAATTCGAAGAAGCGGCCAACTGGTTCTTCGCCCATCCGGAAGAAAGCTTCAAGGGCTGGGAGCGCGCCGTCGACGCGCAGGCCCGCATCGTCGAGGCGGTCGACGCCGTTCTCGCCGCCCATGATGCGACAGCGCCGATCGCCTTCGTCGGCCATGGCGGCGTCGGCACGCTGCTCAAATGCCATCTGGCCGGCGGACCGATTTCCCGCGACCGCGACCAGCCGGGCGGCGGCGGCAATCTCTATGCTTTCAGCCTTGCGGATCGCCGCTTATCATGCCACTGGACACCCATCGAAGACTGGCGGGGGGTGAGTTGAAATGGACGCACGCGAGCGGTTGATCGTCGGCCTGGATGTTCCAACGATCGGCGAGGCGGAAAAACTGGTTTCCACGCTCGGCGACGACATTCTCTTCTACAAGATCGGCTATCAGCTGGTTTTTGCCGGCGGCCTCGAATTCGCCCGTGACCTTGCCGCAAGCGGCAAGAAGATCTTTCTCGACATGAAGCTGCTCGACATCGACAACACTGTCGCCTCGGGCGTCGAAAACATCGCCAGGATGGGCATGTCGATGCTGACGCTGCATGCTTATCCCAAAGCGATGCGGGCGGCGGTGGAGGCTGCGACCGGCTCCGGCCTCTGCCTGCTCGGGGTGACGGTGCTGACGTCGATGGATGCCGAGGATCTTGCCGAGGCCGGCTACAGCCAGGATCCGCACAGCCTGGTGCTGCGCCGCGCCGAACAGGCGCGCGCCGCCGGCATGGGCGGCATCGTCTGTTCGGCGGCGGAAGCGGCCGAAGTGCGCGAGATCGTCGGACCCGACATGGCGATCGTCACCCCCGGCATTCGCCCGACCGGCAGCGACCATGGCGACCAGAAGCGGGTGATGACGCCTTTCGACGCGCTGAAGGCGGGGGCGACGCACCTCGTCGTTGCCCGGCCGATCGTCAAGGCGCCCGATCCCCGGCATGCCGCTCGCGCCGTGCTCAACGAAATGGTTGCTGCGCGCTGGCCGGCAAACCGCTGACAGACACCAACGCAAAAGGGAGAGGATCATGGCAAAGGGATATTGGATTGCCCGCGTCGACGTTCGCGATGCCGAGCGCTACAAGGATTATGTGGCGGCGGCCAAACCCGCCTTCGAAAAATACAGCGCCAATTTCCTGGCGCGCGGCGGCGCGATCACGGAGCTCGAAGGCAAGGCGCGCGCTCGCAACGTCGTGATCGAATTCCCCTCGATGCAGCATGCCGTCGACTGCTATAATTCGCCGGAATACCAGATCGCCGCCAAAATCCGCCAGGAAGCGGCCGATGCGGAAATGGTCGTCGTCGAAGGCGTCTGAACGACTTCGCACCCGCAAAACTCACGGGCGGGATGGGCCTTCCCGTCGCGCCGGGATTGGGCTAAGACGGGTGCCGATACCGCATCCCGCACAGCCTTTCGAGGAGCCTGCCATGACCCTTGCCAACCTGCCCCCGCTCGTCACTGTGTTCGGAGGGTCCGGCTTCGTGGGCAGGCACGTGGTTCGGGCGCTCGCCAAGCGCGGTTATCGCATCCGTGTTGCCGTGCGCCGTCCTGATCTCGCCGGCTTCCTGCAGCCGCTCGGCAATGTCGGCCAGATTTCCCTAGTGCAGGCGAACCTGCGTTATCGCAACTCGATCGATCGCGCTGTCGACGGTGCCAGTCACGTCGTCAACTGCGTCGGCATTCTGCAGGAGACCGGCCGCAACACCTTCGATGCCGTGCAGGAATTCGGCGCCCGCGCGGTCGCCGAGGCGGCGCGCAATGCCGGCGCGACGCTTGCCCATATTTCGGCGATCGGCGCCAACGCCAATTCCGATTCGGACTATGGCCGCACCAAGGGCCGCGCCGAAACCGCCATCCTTTCCATCAAACCGGATGCGGTGATCTTCCGCCCGTCGATCGTCTTCGGGCCGGAAGACAGCTTCTTCAACAAATTTGCCGATATGGCGCGCATGTCGCCGGTCCTGCCGCTGGTCGGCGGCGGCAAGACGAAATTCCAACCGGTCTATGTCGAGGATGTCGCCGAGGCCGTCGCCCGCGCCGTCGACGGCAAGGTCGCCGCCGGCAAGGTCTATGAACTGGGCGGGCCCGAGGTGCTGAGCTTCCGCGAATGTCTCGAGACGATGCTGAAGGTGACGTGCCGCAAGAACCGGTTGGTGTCCCTGCCCTTCGGCATCGCGTCGATGATCGGCAGCATCGCCTCGCTGATCCCGTTCGTGACGCCGCCGATCACCCCGGACCAGGTGCGTCTGCTCAAGCGCGACAACATCGTTTCCGCAGAAGCCGAAGCGGAAGGCCGCACGCTGAAGGGTCTCGGCATTGCGCCAACCATGGCCGCATCGGTGCTCGAATCCTACCTGGTGCAGTATCGTCCGCACGGCCAATACACCGGCTCCGGCAAGGCTGCCTGAACAACTCTTTGCCTTCGACACAGCGCCGTTCGCGCATAGCGCGGACGGCGTTTTGCGTATTCGCCGGAAGCAAAGCCGGCGCAAGTTTCAACCGTTGTTGTGCCGGTCATATCAATTGCAGTTGCATAAAAGACGCAGCGGAAATTTTGTGGAATTAACGCCAAATTTAGCAGGAACGTTTATTGCTATTTGCCATTCCACTGACTACCAAACCCCGCGCGTCTTCGAAGGACTCAACGCCTGCGAAAAGCGTGCGGCAATCACTGTGAAAGGCAATACTCGATGGGCAAGTCAATCGCGCTCCTGTTTGCGTGTGCGGCGCTGGTTATCCTTGCAGGCTCGTTCGTTGCGTCCGGTTCGGTCGCGGCGGTAAAGGGCGGCTGCTCGCCGGCCTACGGCGTCGATCCTTGCTCGACGGCTTCGATCAGCCATTGACGAAGGGCCGGGCCTCGGCGCCGGTCTCATAGAGACAAACAGCGGCCGGAGCGTCTGAATCAGGACGCTTCCAATGACCGCCCCGTCTTACCCGCTTGAAAAGCAGCGGACGCGACTCTCTCAGATATTGCCAGCAGAAGGTTTGCGCCTGCCGACCTCAATTCGGTTCGCGACATCGGGCAGGCGGTTGCATTCGCGCCTGGGAGATGCGCGAATGCAATGCGGTAGAGAGGGCTCAGCCGATCAGGCCGGTGGCGGCCATGCCGAGCAGCAGCACGCCTAGTATGATGCGGTAGATAGCAAACAGTGTGAAACGGTTGCTCCTGATATAGGCGAGCAGCCATTTGACGGCGATGAAGGCGACGATCGTGGAAACAACGAAGGCGATGGCCAGCGCCGTCCAGTCTTCGCCTGCCGCACCGCCGTCCTTGAAGGTCTTCAGCAACTCATAGCCGCTCGCCGCATACATGGTCGGGATGCCGACGAGAAAGGCGAATTCGGTCGCTGCGGCGCGATTGCCGGTGCCGGCCAGCATGGCGACGAAAATCGTGGCACCGGAGCGTGACGTTCCCGGGAAGACGCCGGCAACGATCTGAGCGATGCCGACCAGGATAGCGACAAGCCAGGTGATCTGCTTATGGGGCGGCCTGCGTGCTGCCGCCCACTCGGCAAAGATCATCCAGATGCCGCCGATGATTAGCGCCCAGGCGATCGGCGTCGCGGTCTCCGGCAATTCGTACCCCAGCTTCTTGACGACGAGGCCCAGAATGGCGGTGATGAGGAAGGCGACTATCAGCTTGGCGGCATAGTCTCGATTTGCAGGTTCCCGCCAGCCGAGCACCAGGTCCAGCAGGCGACGCCAATAGATTATCGTGACGGCAAGGATGGCGCCCGCCTGAATGACGATGTTGAACATGTCCGACCGATGGCCGAGCCACTGCTCCGCAATGATGAGATGGCCGGTGCTCGAGATCGGCAGAAACTCGGTGATCCCCTCGATGACACCGAGAAGGGCGGCATTGATATAGTCCATAAATTGTCTCCGGTTTAAAGGTCAGTCGGACTTCAACAGCGCTTGAGCCGATCAGGCGCGGCCTCTATCCTTGTGCGTAAGACGCGTGCTTTGCCCCTTGTCTGATGGCGTGAAATCCGATTCGCTTGTATTGGCCCGGCCAAGCTCCTATAGCTTCAACCAATGAGTCATGACTAGGGCGCTATAAACGAGCTGCCGCACAGTCCTGTAACAGCAATCATAAAGCCCGAGTATCGATGCCCACGCTTTATCATCATCCCATGTCATCCGCATCTCGCTTCGTCCGGCTGATCCTGGCGGAATACGGCTATCAGGCGGATCTGATCGAGGAACAGACATGGGAGAAGCGCCGGGATTTCCTGGCGCTCAATCCGGCCGGCACGCTGCCGGTCTATGTCGACGACAGCATGCGCGCGCTCTGCGGCGCGAGCGTCATTTCCGAATATCTGGACGAGACGCACGGTGTGTTGAAGCGCGACCGGCGGCTGCTCGCAGAGGACCCATTCCAGCGGGCTGAAATTCGCCGGCTGACCGAATGGTTCATGCAGAAAATGGAAAATGATGTGACCAAGCCGCTCGCGCGCGAGCGTGTCTATAAGTTGCAGATGACCGCCGATCAGGGTGGCGGAGCACCGGATTCGAAGATTTTGCGCACGGCTCGCGCGAATATCCGCCAGCATATGCGTTATCTTACCTGGCTTGCCGGCTCGCGTCAGTGGCTGGCTGGCGAGCGGATGAGCTATGCCGATCTTGCCGCTGCCGCCTCGATCTCGATCCTCGATTATCTCGGCGAAATCGACTGGGCCGACGCCCCTGTCGTCAAGGAATGGTATCAGCGGCTGAAGTCGCGCCCCTCCTTCCGGCCGATGCTGACCGAGCGCGTGCGCGGCCTGACCCCGGTTTCGCACTATGCCGATCTGGATTTCTGACGAGGGCTTTTCATGCCCGAAAATGATGACAAAGAGCGCCGCCGCCGCGACAATTTGACCGAGTTCGTCCGGGCGGAATCCGCCGCCAAGGGCTTCGATCTCTGCCGCATCACCCGCCCGGACGCCATCCCTGAAGCAAAAGAGCGCCTCGGCCAGTTCATCGATGCCGGGCGCCACGGGACGATGGAGTGGATGGCGGAGACGCGCGAGCGGCGCGGTGATCCGCTGACGCTCTGGAGCGAGGTGCGGTCCGTCGTCGTCTTCGGCCTCAACTACACGCCGGAGGAAGATCCGCGCGGCATCCTCAGCAAGCCGGACAAGGCGGCAATCTCCGTCTATGCCCGCAACCGCGATTATCACGACATCATCAAGGGCCGGCTGAAGGAGATCGCCACGCGTTTTGCGGCGCGGGCCGGCGCCGACGTGAAAGTGTTCGTCGATACCGCGCCGGTCATGGAAAAGCCGCTGGCGGCGGCCGCCGGCCTCGGCTGGCAGGGCAAACATACCAATCTCGTCAGCCGCACGCATGGGTCCTGGCTGTTTCTCGGCAGCATGTTCACCACGGCCGATCTTGCCGTCGACGCGCCGGAGACCGATCATTGCGGCTCCTGCCGCGCCTGCCTCGACATCTGTCCGACGGCCGCCTTTCCCGCGCCCTATCAGATCGATGCGCGGCGCTGCATCTCCTATCTCACCATCGAGCATAAGGGGCCGATCGACCCCGATCTCAGGCCGCTTATCGGCAATCGCATCTACGGCTGCGACGACTGTCTTGCCGCCTGTCCCTGGAACAAGTTCGCGGTCTCGGCCTCTGAAATGAAGCTCAAGGCCCGGGAAGATCTGAAGGAGCCGCCTCTCGCCTTTCTGCTGACACTCGACGATGCCGCCTTCCGCGCCTTCTTCAGCGGTTCGCCGGTGAAGCGGATCGGCCGCGACCGCTTCATCCGAAACGTGCTGATCGCCGCCGGCAATTCCGGCGAGAGGGCGCTCATCGCACAATGCCGCCTTCTCGCCGGCGATCCCTCGCCGATGGTGCGCGGCATGGCGGTCTGGGCACTTTCCCGGCTGATGGAGGCTGGCGAATTCTCGGCCTTTGCCGCACAAAGGGTCGATGAGCGCGACAACGACGTATTGACCGAATGGCGGCTGGCAGGAGTGGACCGATGCATGTGATGATCTTTGGCTGCGGCTATTCCGGCACGGCGATCGCAAAGGCCTTCGTGGGCGAAAACGTGCGCCTGTCCGGCACCACGCGCTCGGCCGACAAGATGGAGGCGCTGCGAGCCAACGGCATCGACGCATTTTTGTTCGACGGCGAGACCATGGACGACGACTTACGCCGCGCGCTGGAGAGCGTCACCCATCTCGTGCAGTCGATCGCGCCGGGAAAGGCCGACCCGCTGCTGCGACTGTTGGGCGAAGACAGCGCCCGTCTCCTGCCCCGGCTGGAATGGATCGGCTATCTCTCGACGGTCGGCGTCTATGGCGATCACAGGGGCGCGTGGGTGAGCGAGGAAACGCCCTGCGTGCCCGTTTCCGGACGATCAAAAGAGCGGCTCGAGGCCGAACAGGGCTGGCTGGCGATGGGCCGGGAGCGCGGTGTGCCGGCGGCGGTGCTGCGTCTTTCCGGCATTTACGGGCCCGGGCGCAACGCCTTCTGCAATCTGGACAAGGGCACGGCGCGGCGGCTGATCAAGAAGGACCAGGTTTTCAACCGCATCCGCGTCGAAGATATCGGTGCGGCGACCCGCTTCCTGTCGGAACGCGGTCTCGGCGGCATCTATAATGTCACCGACGACCGGCCCGGCCCGCCGCAGGATGTGATTGTTGAGGCGGCACGCCTGATGGGCGTCGAACCGCCGCCGGAGCAGGCATTCGAGACCGCAGAACTGACGCCGATGGCGCGCACCTTCTACGGCGAGAACAAACGGGTTTCGAATGCGAAACTCAAGAAGGCGGGCTTCGAATTCTCTTTCCCGACCTATCCGATGTCGCTTGCGCAATTGTGGCAGGACGGACACTGGCGCGGTTAGAGCTTTTCCTGTTTAAATTGAAGCATTCTGTTGGCTCAAACGGAGTCGGATGGTCGACCGGCCGGCGCGTCGTAGCCTAGCTCTGCGGCCAAGCCGGCCGGTCGATCAGACGGCCCGTTTCAGCCAACCCTGCCGCAGATTTGCCTGGCAAATCTTCGCCACGGCGAAGCGGTGCGGCTGGTGGGCCGGGCATCTCTAGCCAGGATCGGAGGCGATCGGCTCGGACGTACCTTGGGGTATGCCCATCGCCAATCGCCTCTGCCCTGACGAAAACCTGCCCCGGCAGAATGCGTCAATCTAACCAGGAAAGGCTCTAGCGCCGGCGGCTCGTGCGCTCACCCAAAAGGAGTAGGAAATTCCTTCTTTCCCTCACCTGACGGGAAAATTTCGCCCTATATTATGGTTAACGGCCTTTGAATTTGCCCAAATGTGGCAATAAATATGACAAAGTCAGAAAAAAATTTTCGCGATTTTTGTGAACGGCGGAACGGCGACCGCTTCTTCGGAAAATTCATTCGGATTTTAACTGATTTCATTATGTTTTTTCCACCCATTACGGCCGTCACCGATTTCCGTCATTATATCAACGCCATCACAAATGTTACGGTCTGTAACATTCCGTGAATTGAAGCGGCACTTTTTCGCCACTTTTTAACAGATTTAAGCCCCGCCGCCTGCAAGGGCGTGAGTTCAATAGTTGAGGGATACTCTGTTTTGAAGAAAATACGTCGTTCTATTATCGCTGCCGTAACTATTGCAGCCTGCTCTTCCATGCTTCCGGCGGAGAGTTTTGCTGGAAATGGCTGCGGCGGTGCTTCATGGTACGCGCTTCGCTCCAAAACTGCTTCCGGGGAACGTATGAACCCCGCCATCTTGACTGCCGCACATCGTTCGCTCGCGTTCGGCACCAAGGTGAAGGTCACCAACCGCAACAATGGCCGCACCGTCGTCGTCCGCATCAACGATCGCGGTCCGTTCATCCGCGGCCGGGTGCTCGATCTGTCGCGCGCCGCCGCCCAGAATATCGGCATGGTGAGCTCGGGCACGGCGAAGGTCTGCTACCAGGTGATCAGCTGAGGCTGACACCCGAGGTGATCAGCTAAGGCTGACAGCGCCGTACAACCGGCTGCGCCCTGACCGGCGCTTGCTCTTGCCGCCAATCGCGGTTACCACGCGGTTGAAACTTGTCAACAATCCGCCCGGCCTGTGTGCGGAACGTTCGCACGTCATGGCAACAGGAGATATGTAAATGCGTCTGGGCGGCCGCCTCGAAGGGGCGATTTCTGTGCTCGCGGATATCGATGCCCGCAAGCGGCCCGTCGCCGACGCGCTCAAGGACTGGGGCCTCGCGCACCGCTTTGCCGGTTCCGGCGATCGTGCGGCGATCGGCAACATCGTCTATGACGCCTTGCGCATGCGGCTTTCCCATGCCTGGCTGATGGATGACGACAGCGCTGCGGCCATCGCCCATGCCGTCATGTTCCGCCAATGGGGCTTCACGCCCGATCGTCTCGCCGGCGAACTGGCCGACGACAAGTTTGCACCGCCGCCGCTTTCGGCAGACGCCGTCGCCGCTTTCGCAAGCCGCTCGCTCGACGATGCGCCGCCGCATATACGCGGTGATATTCCCGAATGGGTCCAACCCTCCTTCGAACAGGCCTTCGGCGCAGGCTGGCTCGCCGAGGCGCAGGCGCTCGCGGCGCGCCCGACGCTCGATCTGCGCGCCAATATCCTGAAGTCCTCTCGCGACAAGGCCGTCAAGGCGCTCGAACGCGCCGGCGCACATGCTGCGAAAATCGCCCGCTACGGCATCCGGATTGCCGCCGGCGAAGGCGCCTCGCGCCTTCCCAACGTGACCGCCGAGCTTTCGTTCCAGAAAGGCTGGTTCGAAGTTCAGGACGAGGGTTCGCAGATCGTCGCCGATCTGGTGCTCGCCAAAGACGGCGAACAGATTCTCGACTATTGCGCCGGCGGCGGCGGCAAGACGCTCGCCATGGCGGCCGCCATGCAGAACAAGGGACAGGTTCACGCCTACGACGCCGACCGCAAACGACTGGCGCCGATCATCGAACGGCTGAAGCGGGCGGGCACGCGCAATGTCCAGGTACACGATGACGCCAGAGGGCTTTCGGCCCTTGCCGGACGCTGCGACAAGGTGCTGGTCGACGCGCCCTGTACCGGCACCGGCACATGGCGCCGCCGCCCCGATACGAAGTGGCGGCTGACGGCGAAGAACCTCGACGAGCGCACCGCCCAGCAACAGGACGCGCTGGCCCAGGCAAGCGGCTTCGTCAAGCCGGGCGGCGAGCTGATCTATGTCACCTGCTCGGTTCTGCCTCAAGAAAACGAGGAACAGGTGCGCCGCTTCGCGGCTGACAATCCTGATTTTCAGATAGTCGGCGCCTTACCCGCCTGGGACGCGCTCTTTGGAAGAGATGCGCCGCGGCCGCATTCCTCCGACGGCTCGACGGTGACGCTGACGCCTGCTTCCACCGACACGGACGGCTTCTTCTTCTGCCGTATGCAGCGCAAGGGCTGAGGCGCGCGCCCTCGTACATAGGCTGTTTTTCAGGCAAACGTACCGCAAAAAGCCGATTTTGCAGCAATCGCTTATCTTAAAATCATTCCAAACTAGACCGTTTGACACCAGTTTACTTTTGCGCGAAGAGACGGAGCCGATTACAGCGCCGCGCGTCTTATCAGACTCGCAAAGGACGCTGTAACATTTTTGGATTGATGCATCGTGCTTTCCGAAATCGATTCCGATTTCGGGCCGATGCGCTCGACGGAATATCCGTCACAGGAGAGGATCATGAAGCTCAACAAACTCCGCGCAGCCGTGCTGGCGATCGCCCCCGCAGCCCTGCTCGCCCTTCCCGCGCATGCCGCGACCGATGCGGCGGCCGTGGTGAAACATTATGCCGATGTGGCGCATGCGAAATACGAAGACTCGCTGACGACGGCAAAGGCGCTCGATGCCGCGATCGACGCCTTTCTGAAGGCGCCGAGCGATGCGACGCTCAAGGCGGCCCGGGAGGCCTGGATCAAGGCCCGCGTCCCCTACCAGCAGACGGAAGTCTATCGCTTCGGCAATCCTGTTGTCGACGAGTGGGAAGGCAAGGTCAACGCGTGGCCGCTCGATGAAGGCCTGATCGACTATGTCGATCCCTCCTACGGCACCGAGAGCGACGAAAACTCCCTCTATGTCGCCAATGTCATTGCCAACAACACGATCAAGATCGACGGCAAGGATGTCGATGCCTCGAAGCTGACGCCGGAATTCCTCTCCGGCACGCTTGCGGAAGCCGGCGGCATCGAAGCCAATGTCGCCACCGGCTACCACGCCATCGAATTCCTGCTCTGGGGCCAGGATTTGAATGGCACGGGACCCGGTGCCGGCAACCGCCCGGCCACCGATTACGACCTGAAGAATTGCACGCACGGCAATTGCGACCGCCGCGCCGAATATCTGAAGTCCGCCTCCACGCTGCTGGTTTCAGACCTGCAGGAAATGACCGACAACTGGAAGCCGGACGGGGCTGCGACGAAGAACGTCGAAGCCGATCCGAAGGCCGGCCTCGTCGCCATCCTGACCGGCATGGGTTCGCTCTCCTACGGCGAGCTTGCCGGCGAGCGCATGAAGCTTGGCCTGTTGCTGCACGATCCTGAGGAAGAGCATGATTGCTTCTCAGACAATACTTATAATTCGCATCTCAACGACGCGATCGGCATCGCCGCCGCCTATACCGGCAATTATACCCGCGTCGATGGCACCAAGCTTAGCGGCCCCTCGCTGCACGACCTCGTGGCCGCCAAGGACAAGGCGCTCGATGCGGAGCTGGAAGGCAAGCTCAACAAGACGCTCGATGCGATGAACGCCATGGCCAAGCGCGGCGAAACGGTCGAGAAGTACGACCAGATGATTGCCGAAGGCAACAAGGAAGGCAACGCCGTCGTCCAGGCCGCCATCGACGGGCTGATCGACCAGACGAAATCGATCCAGCGCGTTATCGCCGCACTCGATCTCGGCACGGTTCAGCTTGAAGGTTCCGACAGCTTGGATAATCCTAACGCCGTCTTCAAATAAGTGAAAAGGCGGGCCGCTTCGGCTTTCGAGGCGGCTCGGACTCTGAAATGCCTTTCATTACCTCCCTCATTCCTGTGCTCGTCACAGGAATCCAGCCACGGCGTGTCGGCGCCGTGAATGACCTGGTCAAAGGGGGGTCTTCCGCGCCCAAGGACTTGGGCGCGCTGGATTCCTGTGACAAGCACAGGAATGAGGAAGTGGAAAAGGAAGCGCGCGTCAGCACCGTCGAGCTTGCCACTCGGAAGAGTCGCCTCTTGTCGAAACTCCGCATCGCCACTTACGCCGCCCTTGCTGTAGCGCCCGCAGCGATCGCCGCTGGTTTTGATCTGCCGACGAAACGCACCGACCTCTCCGAAGCCGACCTGAAACGCGTCGCCGAGGTCACCCGGCCGACGACGGATTTTTCCAAGGCCGAACAATATGAGGCGATGCAGGCGGGTGCGACGACCTCGGTCGATCCGGTCACCGAAGACAGCTTCTCGCATATTTCGGCCAATATCCCCTTCGAGGAAGAGCAGAATTTCAAGCTCGGCAATGCGCTCTTCCGCAAGCTCTGGGTTTCCTCGCCCTCCTCGACGCAGGCTTCCGATGGCCTCGGGCCGCTGTTCAACGCCCGCTCCTGCATGAGCTGTCACGTCAATGACGGCCGGGGCAAGCCGCCGGAGGGCGGTCCGAGCGCCGTGTCCATGTTCCTGCGGCTTTCCCGCGCAGCCAGGACGCCGGAAGAGGAAAAGGCGATCGGGGGCGCTGACATCCTCAACTTCCCCGATCCGGTCTATGGCCATCAGCTGCAGGATCTTGCCGTTCCTGGTCTTGCCGCCGAAGGCCGGATGGCGATCCGCTATGATGAGGAGACGGTAACGCTTGGCGACGGCGAGATCATGTCGCTGCGCCGGCCGCATTATGCGGCGACCAATCTGGCCTATGGACCGCTCGATGCTTCGACGACGATCTCGGCGCGTGTCGCCCCCGCCATGATCGGCCTCGGACTGATCGAGGCGATTCCCGAGGCCGATATCCTTGCCCGTGCCGACCCTGACGATGCTGATGGCGACGGCATCTCCGGCAAGGCAGCGATCGTCCGTGATCATCGCAGCGGCGAGATCGCGCTTGGCCGTTTCGGCTGGAAGGCGCAGAACGCCACGGTGCGCGACCAGAATGCCGACGCCTTCGCCAATGATATCGGCATCTCCACGCCCGACCGCCCGGACGCGCATGGCGATTGCACCGAGGCGGAAGAGAAATGCCTCGAGATGCCGACCGGAGTACAGAAACGGCTGGGCGAGGAAGAAGCGCCGGGGCCTATTCTCGACCTCGTGACCTTCTATTCGGAAAATCTTGCCGTTCCGGCGCGCCGCAAGGCGAGCTTCCCCGAGACACTGAAGGGTAAACGGATTTTCTACGAAAGCGGCTGCGTTTCCTGCCATGTGCCGAAATTCGTCACCCGTCGGGATTCGCCCGACAAGGCGCAATCCTTCCAGTTGATCTGGCCCTATTCCGACTTCCTCCTGCACGATATGGGTGACGGGCTGGCCGACGGGCAGCAGGTCGGCCTTGCAAGCGGACGTGAATGGCGCACGCCGCCGCTATGGGGTATAGGACTGACCCGGACTGTCAGCGGACACAGCTTTTTCCTGCATGACGGCCGTGCGCGGGATCTCAACGAAGCGATCCTCTGGCATGGCGGCGAAGCGGAGAAGGCCCGCAACGCTTTCTCCTCCCTGTCCAAAGACGACAGGGCGGCCCTGATTACATTCCTGGAGTCACTTTGATGCGCCTTTGGCACCCCCTGCTCTGCCTCACTCTGATCGGCCTCGCCACATCGGCCGCCGCCCAGACCGCCGCTCCTCCGGCAGGGCTGAACGAGGATGCCGTTCCCGCCGTCATGCAGCGCGCCGTCGACGAAGTGATCCGGCCGGGCTATCGCAACATGCAGCAATCGGCCGCCCGGTTGACGACGGCGATGAAGGATCTTTGCGACGGCGGCACGCAGCAGACGCTCGACAAGGCGAAATCGGCCTTCGACGATACGATCCGCTACTGGTCGATCATCGAGATCGTCCAGACCGGACCCGTCATCCAGGACAATCTCTTCGAGCACATCCTGTTCTATCCGGACCGCAAGGGCGTCGGCCTGAAGCAGGTGCAGGCGCTGATCGCCAAGGCCGATCCGAAGGATGCAACGGTCGATGCGATCGCCGGCAAGAGCGTGGCGCTGCAGGGCCTGACGGCTCTGGAATACGTGCTTTACGGCAACGGCTCGGAAAATCTCGTCGGGCAGAAGGGCGGTTTCCGCTGCCTTTATGGGGCCGCCATCGCCGGTAATATCCAGCGTGAGGCTGGCGAAGTGGTCGCTGCCTGGGAAAAACCCGACGGGGTGCAGGCGAGCTGGAAACATCCAGGTCCGCAGAGCAATGATTTCATGGACAACAAGGAAGCGGTAACCGCGCTGCTCGGCATTCTCGTCCACGGCGCCGAGAATGTCCGCGATCAGCGGCTGGAGCAGTTCTACAAAGGCAAGGACGCCTCGCCGCGTCCGCGCATGGCGATCTACTGGCGCTCCAAGAACACCTGGAAATCGATGGCGGCCAATATCGACGGCCTGCGCACGCTGTGGCAGAAGGCCGGCATGGCCGAGCTCCTGCCGCCGGACAAAAAGGCGATCGCTGCCTCGATCGACGAGAACTTCAAATCGCTGCTCGACAGCGTACCGAAGCTCAATCCCGACATCGACGCCGCTGTCAGCGATGCCGAGAAGGCCAAGCTCGACACGCTGCTTGCCGAGAGCCGCGAGCTGATCACCAGGATCAGCGACGAATACGGCGCGGCCATCGGCCTTTCGGCCGGCTTTTCCTTTTCTGACGGAGACTGAAGCGATGATGCAAAGCGGCCCGATCAACCGACGCAGTTTCGTCAAGGCGGCAGGAATCGGCTTCCTGGCGAGCTTGGCGCCAAGGTCGCTGATGGCGCTCGAACGGGCCGATGCAGTCTATGCCTCGGGCATTCGCACGGCAAACGGTTCCTTTGCTATTGCCACCGTGACCGAGCGCGGCGAGATCATCGATCAGGTGGCGCTTCCCGCCCGCGCCCACGGCATGGCCTTCAGCGCCGCCACCGGCAAGACCGTCGCCTTCGCCCGCCGGCCGGGCACCTATGCGATGATCTTTGATCCACGAGATAAGGGCGAGCCGATTGTCATCAGTTCCCGCGACGACCGCCATTTCTACGGGCACGGCGCCTTCTCGCCCGATGGCCGGATTCTCTATGCGAGCGAGAATGATTTCGACGGCAATCGCGGCATGGTCGGTCTCTACGACGCAACCGATCGCTTTACCCGCATCGGTGAATACGAAACCTATGGCATCGGCCCGCACGATATGACGGTTTCCGATGACGGCCGCCTGCTCATCGTCGCCAATGGCGGCATCGAGACGCATCCGGATTTCGGCCGCACCAAGCTCAATCTCGGGGCGATGCAGCCGTCGCTGGCGCTGATCGATGCGGCAACCGGCGCGTTGATCGAAAAACACGTGCTGCCGGCCGAATGGTCGCAGCTGTCGACCCGCCACGTCGACCTCGACGGCGAGGGCCGCATCTGGTTCGCCTGCCAGTACGAAGGCCGCCGCAAGGACCTACCACCGCTCATCGGCCATTTCGCCAAGGGGGAGGATCTTTCCTTCGTCGCGCTGCCGGAGGAGACGACGCGCAGGCTTGCCAATTATGTCGGGGCGATCGCCGTCAACCGCAGCGAAGGTCTCGTCGGCATCACCTCGCCGAAGGGCGGCGCCTCGGTGACCATCGACGCAAGAACTGGCAAGGTGCTGGCCGAGATCGCCGTTCCGGAGGCCGCCGGCATCGCGCCGGCAAGAGAGGGCTTTGCCGTCTCCTCCTATGACGGCGATTTCCTTTCGAGGCGCAGCGATGTCGCCTGGGATCAGCACATCGTCCGGGTCTCTCAGCGGGTGCGCGCATAGGCCTTCTGCTCTGCGCTGACGCTCGATGCCGCGGCTCTTGCCGCCTCATGCAGCCATTCGGGTCCCCGGGCCTGCAAATCCTGCAGGATTGCTGCTGCGGCGGCCGCATCATCGGAATGGCAATTGGCGATCTCGAAGCCCATCAATTCGAGCATTGTCGGCGAAAGCAGGATCTCCGGATGCTTCTCGATCTCGATCTTGCGGCTGTTCGGCGAGAGCCGACGCACGAGGATGCGGCCGCAGACGCGATAGTGAGGATCGGCCGAGCGCGCCCGCCCGGCGGCGATTTCGCCCGCACGGATCGCCACATCAAGCGGCCTGTGGTGAAGCGACCAAGCCGAGGGCACCAGCGCCTTCGCCTCGCGCAACACCGGCCCACCCTGCCATTCGGCATAGGCGACGAAACGCGGGCGGCCGAGGCTGCCGGTGCCGGCGCTGCGCGGCTTGGCTGTGAAGGCTCCCGATCCGGATGGCAAGGCTTCGGAAAGGGCCTCGATATAGGTAGCCGGCGCCTTCGTCTTGCCCGGAGGCAGCGTCTTGTATTTTTCCCAGAATTCCCCGCGTTCGGAATTCGGCAGCATCAACGCCTTGCGCAGCCATTTATGGTCGCGTTCGAGGATGACCGGCAACGGATTTTCAAGGCCTCTGCAGTAACCGCCGAGGATCAGCTCGCCGATCATCCGAGCCGAGGGACCGTTGCCGTTGCGCGCCAGGATGGCGCTTGCCGCAAGGCGAACGAGATCCAGCGCATAAGGCATCACCGCCGCATCATCGAAATCATTGACGCCCCAGACGAGCCGCCCCTCGCTGTCGCGCCAGGTGCCGAAATTCTCCAGATGCATATCGCCGATCGCCAGCACTTCGGGCGCGCGGCCGAGCTCCGGGCAAATATCGAGGATGATCTCGCACCAGCGCCAATAGGTGGCGCGCAGGAACACGAAATCGTCGCTTCGCATCTTCTCGTGCTTTTCCTTAAGATCGTCCTCAACGAGATCGCCGCCGAGCTCACCGGCCAGCCAGGTCTCGAAATTGCGAACCGATTGCGATATCGTCGTCATGGCACCGGCTCCCTCTATTCGAGACAGGATGCCGGAGAATACCCGTTCCGCGCGAAGCTGCAATTGTCTTCGCAGGAGGTCGGCACCGGGTTTGCGCAACGGCGGCACGGCGAAAGGTTGCGCTGACGACACGGCTTGAGGTTTCCATCACCCACCGGATCGATTTCAGCAATGTCCAGCTTGTCGAATCCGGCCTGCCATGCCACTTTCCCGGCTTCGAGAGGGGTAGCCATGAGTGAGACTGACAGGGGCGATTTCCGCGCGCGAATCCGCCGCAACTTTGCGCGCCAGGCGGCGATGCAGACGATCGGCGCGGAGCTGACGCGCGTCGAACACGGCGTCGTCGAGATCGAGCTTCCCTTCGACATCAAACTGACGCAGCAGCACGGCATTCTGCATGCGGGCATCATTTCCGCCGCGCTCGATTCGGCCTGCGGTTTTGCCGCCTACAGCGTCATCGACCCGGAAGCCTCGATCCTGACGATCGAGTTCAAGGTCAATCTCATGTCGCCGGGCCGCGGCGAGCGCTTCCTGTTTCGCGGCGAAATCACCAAGCCGGGCTCCACCATTATCGTCGCAGACGGGCGAGGCTACGCGATCAGCGACGGGCCGGCGAAACTCATTGCCTCCATGACCGGAACGATGATGGTCATCCGCGGCAGAGAAGGAATTACAGGATGAAGTTCGAACTGAAATCGGTCGCGGGAAAATCCATGCTGTTCGTCATGGCGGCGGAGGCCGAATACGGTCCGTTTCTGCGTTCGCGCATCGAACCCTTGATGACCGGCGTCGGTCCGGTCGAGGCGGCGGTGGCGCTGACCAAGACGCTGGCGCGGCTCGATGCCGCCGACGAGCTGCCGGATCTCGTCGTTTCGCTCGGCTCCGCCGGCTCGGCGAAACTGGAACAGACCGAAATCTATCAGGTAACCTCGGTATCCTACCGCGACATGGACGCCTCGCCGCTCGGCTTCGAAAAGGGCCGGACACCCTTCCTCGACCTGCCGGCGACGCTCGAGCTGCCGCTGCGTATTCCCGGCATTGCCGAGGCAAGCCTTTCCACGGGCGGCAACGTCATTTCGGGGGCCGCCTATAGCGACATCGACGCCGACATGGTCGATATGGAGACGTATGCGGTGCTGCGCGCCTGCCAGGGCTACAAGCTGCCGCTGATCGGTCTTCGCGGCATTTCCGACGGCGCGGTCGAGCTGCAGCATATTTCCGGCTGGACGGAATATCTGCACATCGTCGACCGCAAGCTCTCCTACGGCGTCGACAGCCTGTTCACGGCGCTGGAAGACGGCGTTTTCTGGTTCTAGGCCCTGAAAGCCCGCGCCTTTCCGGCGCGCGAGGGACAATCGGAACAATAAAAACCCGATGCCGCCGATTTCCCGGATTGCCAGGCGAAGCGCTTTTCATTAAAGCCTCGACATGACCCAGACAGCACATCCCGACTCCGTTCTCATCGTCGATTTCGGCAGCCAGGTGACCCAGCTCATCGCACGACGCGTGCGCGAGGCCGGCGTCTATTGCGAAATCGTTCCCTTCCAATCGGCCGAAGAGGGCTTCAAGCGCCTCCAGCCGAAAGCCGTGATCTTGTCCGGCAGCCCGGCATCGACGGTGGACGAGGGATCGCCGCGGGCGCCTCAGATCATCTTCGACAGCGGCCTGCCGGTCTTCGGCATCTGCTATGGCCAGCAGACGATGTGCATGCAGCTCGGCGGCAAGGTCGAAAGCGGCCATCACCGGGAATTCGGCCGCGCTTTCCTCGATGTCGACAAGGACTGCCAGCTGTTCGAGGGCCTCTGGTCCTCCGGCTCGCGCCATCAGGTGTGGATGAGCCATGGCGACCGCGTCACGGCGCTGCCCGATGGCTTCGAGGTGGTCGCCACCTCCTCCAACGCCCCCTTCGCCTTCATCGCCGACGAGAAGCGCAAATATTACGGCGTGCAGTTCCACCCCGAGGTGGTGCACACGCCCGACGGCGCCAAGCTGATCGGCAACTTCATTCACAACATTGCCGGCATCAAGGGCGACTGGTCGATGTCGGCCTACCGCCAGAAGGCGGTCGACGAGATCCGCAAGCAGGTGGGCGACAAGCGCGTCATCTGCGCCCTTTCCGGCGGCGTTGACAGTTCGGTCGCCGCACTGCTGATCCACGAGGCGGTCGGCGACCAGCTGACCTGCATCCTCGTCGACCACGGCCTGATGCGCAAGGACGAGGCGGCAAACGTCGTCGCCATGTTCCGCGAGCACTACAATCTGCATCTGCTGCACGTCGACGCCTCCGACCGTTTCATCGGCGAGCTCGAAGGCGTCAGCGACCCGGAAACCAAGCGCAAGATCATCGGCCGGCTGTTCATCGAAACCTTCGAGGAAGAGGCAAAGAAACTCGGCGGCGCCGATTTCCTCGGCCAGGGCACGCTCTATCCCGACGTGATCGAGAGCGTTTCCTTCACCGGCGGCCCGTCGGTGACGATCAAGTCGCACCATAATGTCGGCGGCCTGCCGGAGCGCATGAAGATGCAGCTCGTCGAACCGCTGCGCGAGCTTTTCAAGGATGAGGTGCGCGCGCTCGGCCGCGAACTCGGCCTGCCCGACAGCTTCATCGGCCGCCACCCCTTCCCCGGCCCCGGCCTTGCCATCCGCTGCCCCGGCGGCATCACCCGCGAAAAGCTGGAGATCCTGCGCGAGGCCGATGCGATCTACCTCGACGAAATCCGCAAGGCCGGCCTCTACGACGCCATCTGGCAGGCCTTTGCCGTGCTGCTACCCGTCCAGACTGTCGGCGTCATGGGCGACGGGCGCACCTATGAATTCGTCTGCGCGCTGCGCGCCGTCACCTCCGTCGACGGCATGACCGCCGATTTTTACCACTACGACATGGAATTCCTCGGCCGCGCCGCCACCCGCATCATCAACGAGGTGCGAGGCATCAACCGGGTGGTCTACGATGTTACGTCGAAGCCGCCCGGCACCATCGAGTGGGAGTGAAGGTTGTAGGGTGCCCGGGAACGCCATCCCGACCAGCAAATTCTTGATAGTGTTCTGAAAATTGCTTTCGCCTCCTCCGGGATGGTGAAAGCGAGACCTCATGAAACTACAGGGGAGGAGCTCGGCTCGACGTCACATTGCGGCTGGCGTCGATGGCGAGGTCGGCACTGGCAGTCATAGCGCACGAATGCGCCAGCGCGAACTCGATCTGAACTTTGTCGCCAGCCTATGCCGAGAGTCGCTTACAAATCTTTTGCATAGCGTCGTCCATCGGACCCGGTCCCGCCAGAATGATGACGCACCCGATCGTAGACAGGGGAATGTCCTTGAGACGCGAGAATTCAGCCAGGGTTACCTTGCGCTCTTCTTTCCAATTGCCGACATCCGCGCTCGGCACGAGGCCTTCGATCATCTGGTGAGCAATGCTCACGTAGCTTTCGTGATCGGTAACAAGCGCGCGTCCGGTTCTTACCATCTCCGTCGTAATGCGGCCAGCGAGGTCGCAGCGGTTCCTGCGCCTGCGAACTCTCTTTCCTTGTCGGTGACAATTGAGGCGAGATTGGTAGTTCCTAATGGCGCTCTTTTGCGAGTTGGCCACACTGGTCTGCGAAAAACCGATTGCAACTTACCATCAGTCCGTCTAGGCTTTGAGCGATCACGCAAACGCCATCCGACTCCCGGCGATGAACCCTTGAAGGAAAGGAAGTGAGCATGGCCAAGCTCGTGTTCGGAATGAACCAGTCCCTGGATGGTTACGTCGATCATATGGCGTTCGGGCCAAGCCCCACGCTCTTCCGTCACTTCGTCGAGTCGACGGAAAGGCAAGCGGGCAGTGTGTACGGTCGTCAAATGTATGAGATCATGCGCTACTGGGATGACGACCATCCTGAATGGGACGCGGACAGACGCGCCTTCGCGGCCGCCTGGCGGGACCAGCCGAAATGGGTCGTCTCGCGCTCGTTGAAATCGGTCGGTCCCAACGCCAGCCTTGTCGAGGGCGATCTTGAGGGTGCGATCCGCAGGCTAAAAGCCGAACGCGACGGCGAGATCGAAGTGGCCGGCCCGGACCTGGCGCAAAGCCTCACCGATCTTGGCCTGATCGACGAGTATATCATTTATCTGCACCCCGTCGTACTCGGTCACGGCAAACCATATTTCGCGGGACCCCGACCGCGGCTGCGCCTTATCGCCAATGACAAAATTGACGAGGATGTGATCCGGTTGGTCTACGTTCCAGCTTAATTTCCCGAATTGGAAGAATCGCTGACAATAACGTGCTAGGGTGGTCGCGCGGATCTGTTATTCGCACTTTCATTTGCAGGAGAAGGCCTTTGTTTGCCGTCGCAACAATTCAGAACTCACCGGCTGCGGCGGTAGGGATAGAGGCGCTCGGCATCGCGGCCGAGGGCTGATCCCCATTATTGCCCGGCCTTAGCGCGCCCATCCGGGTGCATGTCTAATGTCGAGAAGAATATGATCATCGAGCTAACGCCTATTGATTTTGACGCGCTGCTGAATGGCATCGCGCCTCTTAACCTGCGCCTTGTCCCCGACAGCGCGATTGCGCCTCCTGAGGTATTGGAGATGCTGCGCCGCCTTGCGGCCGACATCGGCGCGGCATTCTCGCCGTCGGCCTGGATGATCGTGGAGGAGGATGAGATCGTCGGTCTCTGCTCCATTGTCAGAACGCCACGAGATGGAAACATCCACATCGGCTATGGCATTGCGCCTTCCCGCCAGGGCCGTGGATGCACGACCCGGGCCATAGGGCAGTTGCTGGCATGGGGACGGAGCGATCCTCGAGTGGCTCTGCTCTCTGCCGAGACAGGGATCGGGAACATCGCGTCGCAACGTGTTCTCGAGCGCAACGGGTTCATCCGCACCGGCGAGCGCATCGATGCCGAAGACGGTCCGTTGATTTGCTGGGAAGCCGTGACGGATTAGTTTGCCTGCATGAGAGCGTGCATGGCCGGCCAAGGTTCCTCGGCCGGCCATGCTCTATCGGGACAATGGCGGTGACGACTGCGTCAGCGGCCGTAGGTAACCTCGATCGAGGCTTTGTCGAGCGTATTCGCCCGGACATAGTAGCCAACCATCGCGCCCGGCGCCGTATCGGGAAGCGGCAGCTTGTCCACCGAGAGCGCGTAGACGGTGAACTGGTAATGGTGCGGCGCATCGCCGACCGGCGGGCATGCGCCGCCATAGCCTGATGTACCGAAATCCGTACGGCCCTCCACGGCCCCTGCCGGAAGCTTTTTGTCACCGCTGGCGCCGGTGGCAATCTTCGAGGCGTCTGCCGGAATGTTGAACACCGACCAATGCCACCAGCCCGAGCCGGTCGGAGCATCCGGGTCGTAGACCATGACGGCGAAGCTCTTGGTTCCCTCTGGAGCGCCCGACCAGGTGAGTTCCGGCGAGATGTTCTTGCCCGTGCAGCCGAAGCTGTTGAAGACCTGCGCATCGGCCATGGTCTTGCCTGATGTCAGATCTTTCGACGTGAGCTTCATTTCGGCTTGGGCGGCCGTGGCGCCAAAGACGGACGCGGTGAGAAGTGCTGTTGCTATAAGACGCATGTTGTTTTCCTGCGGTTGATGATGCGGGAAAACTACCGTTGTCACGGCAGCGCATCTGCCCCGCTATGCTCAACTTCTGCCCCGATCCGCTCAAAACACTCAGTTCCGCCCCGCACATGGCGCGGATTGACGCCGAACCGCTCTTTGAACCGTGCCGAAAACTGCGACGGCGAATCGTAACCGACTTCCAGCGCCACCTGTGCCATTGGCAGGGTTGTGGTTTGGATGAGGGCCAGGGCGCGATTCATCCTTGTGTCGCTCAATATCTCGCTGAAACTTGTCTTTTCGGCGGCGAGCTTACGCCGGAGCGTCGCTTCGCTCATGTTGAAGGCGCGCGCCGCGTGCCCCAGCGTCCAATCAAAGGCCGTATCACTTTCAATCATCTGCCTCAGCCGGTCCTCGAGCCGAGGACTTTCGCATCGACCGAGCACCGCGCCGCAGAGCGCAAACCAGGTGACCAGTTCCATCAAACGCGCCTTGGCAATGGCCCCGGGAAGCCTCGTCAGATTGCCGGGCTGACAGCAATAGGCAAACAATGCCGCCGCTTCCTCCGGCAGGTTCGAGGCACCGGCCGGGAGCGGCCGCGAGGGGACGGCGATCGAACCCATGGCGATATAGGCATCCTCGAAGAGCTGTCTTGGAACAGGCAGCGCCAGGGTCTGATACTTCTGCGGCGCCTTTGGAATGTTCTCCATCGTCAACGGCCGATAGTCGGGCAGCAGGGCATAAGCGCCCGCCTCAAGACGCAAGGCCTTGTCATCCGCCATGACGATCTTCGTTCCCGATTGCACCTGGATCAGCAAGGGGCTCGTATTGACGAGACGAAAAAAGCAGGCACGCCCACCCTGGCGGATCAGGGCCCTGGTTGGAATGCGAAACACGTCGTCCAGCATGGCTTCTCCGGCAACAGGATGCCCCTCGCCCCTGATCCTTAGCGACGGGAAATAGCAAAAGCGCGTGACAGGGGCAACCTTGAGCCGGGGCGTATGCCGGCGGGAGCCGCCGCACCCTTCGGTCAGGGCTCGACCATATCTAACCCCTCGCGGACTTCCTGATATGATCGACCAAGGCCCGCAGCTTCAGCGGCTGCCGCTGGCGCCGGGGATAATAGAGATAGAAGCCCGGAAAGGGTGGGCAGAAATCTTCGAGCAGCGGCATGAGTTCGCCGCGGTCGATATAGGGCTGAAACGTTTCCACCATGCCGAAGGTGATCCCGCTGCCTGCGCAAGCCATGCGGATCATCATGCCCATGTCGTTCGTCGTCACTGCGGGATCAACGGAGACGTCGAAATCCCGATCATTCTCGGTGAATTCCCAGCGATAGGGCGCCTTATCCGGGCGCGGTCGCCATCCGATGCAGGCATGGTCATGGAGTTCGGTTGGATGGCGGGGACTGCCGTGGCGCTCGAGGTAGGCGGCGGACGCGGCCGCGCATTGCCGCTGCGGCTCTGAGACCGGGACCGCGATCATATCCTGCTCGATCACTTCGCCCAGACGGACAGCGGCATCGAAACCGGTTTCGACGATATCGAATTCGTCATCTGTGACGGTGATATCCAGTTTGATTTCGGGACAGGCCTGCATGAAGCCGGCGAGCAAAGTGCCGGATAGGAAGCTTTCGGCGATCGAGGACACGGTGATCCTCAGCAGGCCGCTCGGGCGCGCCTGCATGTCCCGCACCGTCTGCATCGCATCCGTGACCTGCCGGACCGATGGATGAACGGCCGCGAAGAACACTTCGCCGGCTTCGGTCAGGCTGACGCTGCGCGTAGTGCGCTGGACGAGCGCGACGCCAAGACGATCCTCCAGACGCTGCAGGGACTGACTGACGGCGGAGCGGGTGACGCCGAGACGCTCGCCCGCAAGGCGAAAGCTCCGCGCCTCCGCCACGGCGAGAAAGACTGAGATGCCTTCTAGATCGTCGACCATTGGTTAGGAAATCTAACCAAGCCATCGCGGATTGGCAACTTAATCACTTCAGTTCTTGGGCCTATCTTTTCTGTCGAGGCCCACGAAAACAGCGGTCCTGACCTCGAAAGGAATAAGGATGCAAAACATTGCCATGAGAGCTGTCCTGCATTTTTGCGCCGCCGCCACCTTGGCGGGCACGGCGGTCAGCCCGGCAGCCGCGGATGGCGTCGGCGGCCGCCAATCCACGCGTCAACAAGATAGCGAGAACACCATGCAGCAACATCCCTATGTCGGCACGTGGGTGACCGACGACGGCCGGGTCCGCCACCAGCTTCTGCCCAACGGTCGCTACGACGAGGCCCGAGGAAACCGGGAGAGCGCCTATCGAGGCCGTTACGAAGTGGTCGGGAGCCACATCGAATACTTGGACGACACCGGCTTCACGGCCGATGGTGATTTCGTTGACGGTAACACCCTCCATCACGGCGGCATGGTGCTTCGCCGCAAATGACAAGCTCGCTCAATAAGGCTCTATCCGGCCGGAAAGGATGAGGATCATGTCTTCCACCACACCCATCTGGTTCATAACAGGCGCATCGTCCGGCCTCGGCCGGGCGCTCGCCGAGGCGGTTCTCGCCCGTGGCTGGCGGGCTGCGATAGCGGCGCGCAGACCCGAGACCCTCCGGGATCTCGCAACTGAACACGGCGACCGCGCCCTTGCTCTCGCCCTCGATGTGACGGACAGCGGCTCCGTCGCCCGCGCGGTTCACGACGCCGAAGCGCATTTCGGTGCGATCGACGTCGCCGTCAACAATGCCGGCTACGGTTACCTCTCGGCGATCGAAGAGGGCGAGGACGCAGAGATACGCGCCCAGTTCGAGACCAATGTCTTCGGCCTGATCGCCGTCACCAAGCATGTCCTGCCGGGCATGCGCGCGCGCCGGCGGGGGCATATCTTCAACGTCTCGTCGCTCGGCGGGCTCGTCGCCTTCGCCGCGACCGGCTACTACCACGCCACCAAATTCGCCGTCGAAGCCCTGTCGGAATCGCTTTCCCATGAGGTCAAGCCGCTCGGCATCAGGGTGACGATCCTCGAACCCGGTGCCTTCCGCACGGATTGGGCGGGCCGGTCGATGATCGAATCCAGGACTGTTATCGACGATTATGCCGAAACGTCAGGCAAGCGGCGCCAGGCCACCCGTTCGGTCTCCGGCAAACAGCCGGGCGATCCGGCGCGTGCCGCCGCTGCCATCATATCGGCGTTCGAGGCGGAGGAGCCGCCACTGCGCCTGCTGCTCGGCGCGCCCGCCCTGAAGATCGCCTGCGAACGGCTCGATGCGCTGCGGGTTAATTTCGACGCCTGGGCGGAGACGACGCTCAGCGCCGATTTTCCCGACTGAGCCGCGCCCGAGAAAACACTCAACAGACAAATGGAGCTTGAAATGTCGAACATCGAAGGAAAAGTCATTGCCATCACCGGCGCCAGCAGCGGCATCGGCGAGGCTGCTGCAAAGGTGCTGGCTGCGGCGGGCGCCCACATCGTGATTGGCGCCCGCCGCATTGAGCGCCTGGAGAGGCTCGCCGGCGACATCGGAGCCAGAGGCGGAATGGTACGGCTGCGAAAGCTTGACGTCACCGACCGCTCCGAGGTCGAGGCTTTCGCAGCCTTTGCCAGATCCGAGCTCGGCCGGCTTGATGTCATCGTCAACAATGCCGGCGTGATGCCGCTCTCGCCGCTCGAGGCCCTGAAGGTCGACGAATGGGACCGGATGGTCGACGTCAACATCAAGGGCGTGCTCTACGGCATCGCCGCAGCCCTGCCGATCATGAAGGCACAGGGATCCGGGCAGATCATCAACCTGGCTTCGATCGGCGGCCACAGCGTCTCGCCAACGGCCGCCGTCTATTGCGCGACGAAATTCGCAGTCCGTGCAATCTCGGACGGGCTGCGGCAAGAGACCGATCGCATCCGCGTGACCGTCATCTCTCCCGGCACGACGACGTCGGAACTGGCCGACACGATCACCGACCCGACCGCGCGCGACGCCATGAAAGCCTTCAGGGCGATCACGATCAGCCCCGATTCTATCGCCAATTCGATCCTTTATGCTGTCAGCCAGCCTGATGATGTCGATGTCAGCGAGATCATCATCCGGCCGACGGCCAGCCCGCATTGAGCAGCCGATATCCAATTGACATTGCCCGCCGCCTAAAACCCCAGCGACTGCTGGGCGGGCGGGGGCGGGGCGAGGTTGACGCCTTCGAGCTCCAGCATGCGGGTCTTCGACGTCGAACCACCGGGAGCGGAGAAGCCGCCGATCTTGCCGCCGGCCGCCAGCACCCGGTGGCAGGGAATGATCAGCGCGACGGGGTTCTTCGCCATCGCCTGGCCGACGTCACGGGCAGCTTCCGGCCCGGCGCCGAGCTCTTTCGCCAGCGCGCCGTAGGTGGTCGTCCGGCCCCAGCCGATGCGCCTTGCCGCCGCATAAATCTCCCTGAAAAAAGCATCCTGGCCGGCAAGATCGAGTTCGACGCCAGAAAAATCCGTCTCCTCACCCTGGAAGTAGCGCTTCACTGCCGCGACAGTCTCGAGCACATCCGGCGTCGGCGTACCGGGCAAGCCATCGGGCAGACGACGCAGCAAGAGCTGCTCGGTCGCCTCCGCGGTTTTCGTCGGCAGCTGGAAACGGACGATGCCGGGGTCGCTCCAGGCAATGCCGCAGAAACCACACGCGGTTTCGAAGATGAGATAGTGGGGTACCGTCTGGGCCATGACACAGCCTCCGCCTTTTCGATTACCACCAAAATCGTACGGGACGGCCGCTGTTTCAACCCGATTCTTGCGCCCTGATATTCTACCTTGCCGACCTATTTTTCGCCCCGTTTTTGGAGCGCGAGGCGGTTAGGATGACCTGACAGGCCAATTCCTGCTGATCCACAGCGTTCTCGGAAAAACCGAATACCACACCGTCGATCGCTGGACGCTTCTCGGCTGAGGGTACCATGCCCGGTGAGGCTTGCGCTTGCCGGATATCCGCGCATAAAGCTGGACGAACCGTTGGGTCGGCAAACGCGGAGCACGACAGCATGGACGTTTCAGAGATCATCATCCCGGGCGATACCCCAGGAACGGAATGGCGGCTGCCAGTGCTGCGCTTCAAGGGTCGCGATCCGAAGGCGCCGAAGATCTATATCCAGGCGGCACTGCATGCCGGAGAAGTGCCGGGAACGGCGCTCCTGCATTTCCTCTGCGAGCGGCTGCGGCGGGCGGAACACCAGGATCGAATCCTGGGCGGCATCACCATCGTGCCGCAGGCCAATCCGATCGGTGCGGCGCAGTCGCATTTCGGTGATTTGCAGGGTCGTTTCGACCTAGGCTCGCGCACCAATTTCAACCGGGATTTCCCGCTGATCTCCATTGCCGATCGGGCGACGCTGATCGAAGAGCTCGACGATTACCCGGCTACCGACAGGTTGAAGCGGCAGCTTCTGCATATGGCGCTCGGCGCCGATCTCGTCCTCGACCTGCATTGCGACGACGAATCGCTGCAATATGCCTATATCGACGAGGCTTTCTGGCCGGAGGCGTCCGATCTCGCCGCCGCGCTCGACATGGAGGCCGTGCTGCTGTCGGATGGCGAAAGCTCCGCCTTCGAGGAGGCTGTCGGCTTTGCATGGAAATATGAAATCCCCGGCGAACGACGGTCCATGCTGCCGGGCAGGCTTTCGGTCACAGTCGAGCTGCGCGGCAAGCGCGACGTCGATCCGGCGCTGGCGAAGCGGGATGCGGACGGGCTCTGGCGTTTCCTCGCAGCACGCGGGATCGTCAGCGACGAACCGGTGGCGCCGGCCGCGTTTGCCGGCCCGGCCGCGCCGCTCGACAATGTCGAGATCATCCGGGCTCCCGAAGGGGGCGCCGTGCTCTTCCATCGCACGATCGGCGACAGGGTTGTGGAGGGCGAGTGTCTGGCGACGATCATCACCCGGCCGGGGCAGGTTGATGGCAGCATCGATTTGCAGGCGCCGCAGGACGGGCTGATCCTGACCCGGACGTCGGACCGGCTGGTGCGGCGGCGCGGCGATCTGATGAAGATCGTCTGCGCCGGGCCCAGCAAGACGTCGCGCGAGGCCGGCACGCTGGAGAGCTAAGGCGGCGCTGCCGGGGATAAGCCTCGCATGGCGTTTGCGCCGGCCTTCGCGCATGCTATTCCGCTGCCATTACACGGAGATCGATCAGGCATGGCCGTTACCATCTATGGCATCAAGAATTGCGACACGATGAAGAAGGCCCGCAGCTGGCTGGAAGATCACGACGTCGCCTATGAATTTCACGATTACAAGGCGCTCGGCATCGACCGCGCCCATCTCGAGGGCTGGGTCGACCAGGCCGGCCTCGACGCCGTGCTCAACCGCGCCGGCACGACATTCCGGAAACTGCCCGATGCCGAGCGCGAGAACCTCAGCCGAGAGAAAGCCATCGCGCTGATGCTCGGCCAGCCGTCGATGATCAAGCGGCCGGTGCTGGAGGCGAAGGACAAGCTGGTAATCGGTTTCAAGCCGGAAATTTACACCAGCACATTTGGCGGCTGACGGCGTCGTATGTCCAAGACCACACGCGCGACACAGGTTCTTTCCAAGGCCGGTCGCCTTCACCGTCCATACCTATGATTACGACCCCGGCGCCGAGCGCGTCGGGCTGCAAGCGGCCGAGGCTTTGGGCGAAGCACCGCATCGGGTGTTGAAGACGCTGATGGCGGAGCTGGACGGCAAGCCGGTCTGCGTCGTGGTGCCGTCGGACCGCGAAGTCAGCATGAAGAAGCTCGCCAGCGCCTTTGGCGGCAAGTCGGCCAACATGATGAAGCCTACCGATGCCGAGCGGCTGACAGGCTATCATGTCGGCGGCATCAGCCCCTTCGGCCAGAAGAAGATCGTGCCGACGGCGATCGAGGAGACCGCCTTTGTTGAACCGCTCGTCTATATCAATGGCGGACAGCGCGGGCTGCAGGTGCGGCTCGACCCGAAGGACGCGCTGGCGGTGTTGAAGGCCGTCAGCGCGCCATTGATCGCCTGATCACAGGAAACGCGCGAGCAAGGCCGAGATGCTCTTTGCTTCGCTTTCGGTGAGCCTGCAGCCGATATGGCTCTCGATCGATTTGGCATAGACCGCCCACATGCGTTCGCGGAGCTGCCGGCCGGCTTCGGTGATGACAACCCAGCGACCGCGTCCATCGTCCGTGAAGACTTCGCGCCGGACGAGCCCCTCTCCTTCCAGACGGTCGATAAGGCGGGAAAGATTATACTGCGCAAGCAAAGTCCGCTCTTCGATCTCATAGGGGCGCAGCCTGCCATCATCGGCGCGCGCCAGTTCCCACAGCACGTCATACCAGGAAAGCGGCGGCATGCCGGCCGCTTTCAACTCGGCTTCGATGGCGGCAAGCAAGCGCTCGCGGGCGCGCATGATGCTCGTCCAGGCACGGGTGGTGGCTTCGCTCGGTTTCGGGATATCCTTCATAAATGCAATTACATCTATCTTGAATTCCGCCGCAAGTGATATTAGATGCATTTGCATGGAATAACCAGGAGATCTCCATGAGCAGCCTTACTCTCATCAGCCATCATCTCTGCCCCTATGTGCAGCGCGCCGCGATTACGCTTCTTGAAAAGGGCGTGCCATTCGAGCGCATCAACATCGATCTCGCTAACAAACCGGATTGGTTCCTGAAAATTTCGCCGCTCGGCAAGGTGCCGCTGCTGCGGATCGAGGAGGAGGACGGCAGCGAGGCGGTGCTCTTCGAAAGCAGCGTCATCTGCGAATACCTGGAGGAAACGCAGGCGGGCGCCGCCCTGCATCCGGACGATCCGCTCACTCGCGCCCGCCACCGCGGCTGGATGGAATTCGGCTCATCCGTGCTTTCCGATCTCTGGGGTTACGAAACGGCGCAGGACGCGCTTCAGCTCGAAGCCAAGCGCAAAGCCCTCATCGCCAAATTCGCAACGATCGAGAGCGCGCTGACCGACGGGCCTTATTTCGCGGGCAGCAGCTTCAGCCTCGTCGACGCCGTCTTTGCCCCGGTCTTTCGCTATTTCGACCTCTTCGACACGCTCGGCGACAGCGGCATATTCGATGGGTTGGAGCGGGTGAAGCGCTGGCGCAAGGCTCTTTCCGCGCGTGCGAGTGTCCGGGCGGCTGTCGGCACTGATTACCCGCAGCGGCTGATGGAATTCCTCGACAAACACTCCTCGATCCTGCTCAGGCAGTCTGCCGCAGCGTAAAGGCCTTGTAAGCGGCCGGACAAGACCGGCCGCTTAATTCGGCAGCGGCACACTTCATTTTCGCCGCAAACGGGTCTAAGTCTTCCAGCTTTCCCATCGATGACAGAAAGCAGGTCGAACCATGACTTTCATGCCCCAAAGCCAGAACGCCGTTGATCCCGTCAAGCTGGAGAAGCTTGCGGAAGTCGCCGTCAAGGTCGGCCTTCGGCTGCAGAAAGGTCAGGATCTGGTCGTCACCGCGCCGGTCGTGGCGCTGCCGCTCGTGCGGCTGATCACCAAACAGGCCTATCAGGCCGGTGCGGGATTGGTGAGCGCCTTCTATTCCGACGAGGAAACGACGCTGTCGCGCTATCAGTATGGCAGCGACGAGAGCTTCGACCGGGCCTCCGATTGGCTTTATGAGGGCATGGCCAAGGCCTATGCCAATGGGGCGGCCCGTCTTGCGGTTGCCGGCGACAACCCGTTGCTGCTCTCCGAGCAGGATGCCGGCAAGGTCGGCCGCGCCAATCGCGCCACCTCGACGGCCTACAAGCCGGCGCTAGAAAAGATTTCGAATTTCGACATCAACTGGAACATCGTTTCCTATCCCAATCCGTCCTGGGCCAAGGTGGTCTTTCCCGACGATCCGGAGCCGATCGCGATTGCCAAGCTCGCCAGGGCGATCTTTGCCGCCTCGCGCGTCGATGTGGACGATCCCATCGCCGCCTGGGCGGAACACAATGCCAATCTCGCCAAGCGCTCCGCCTGGCTGAACGGCGAGCGCTTCGCCTCGCTGCATTTCAAGGGGCCGGGCACCGATCTGACGGTCGGCCTTGCCGACGGGCATGAATGGCATGGCGGCGCCTCCACCGCCAAGAACGGCATTACCTGCAATCCGAACATTCCGACCGAGGAGGTGTTCACCACGCCGCATGCGCTGCGCGTCGAAGGCCATGTTTCCAGCACCAAGCCGCTGTCGCACCAGGGCACGCTGATCGACAATATCCAGGTGCGCTTCGAGGGCGGGCGGATCGTGGAGGCGAAGGCGTCGCGCGGCGAAGAGGTGTTGAACAAGGTGCTCGATACCGACGAGGGCGCGCGCCGGCTCGGTGAAGTGGCGCTGGTGCCGCATTCCTCGCCGATCTCGGCGAGCGGCATCCTGTTCTACAATACCCTGTTCGACGAAAACGCCTCCTGCCATATCGCGCTCGGCCAGTGCTATTCCAAATGCTTCCTGAACGGCGCGACGCTCAGCCAGGAGCAGATCAAGGCGCAGGGCGGCAATTCCAGCCTGATCCATATCGACTGGATGATCGGCTCGGACAAGGTCGATATCGACGGCCTCAGGCCGGACGGTTCGCGGGTTGCGGTGATGCGGCAGGGCGAATTGGCCTGACCGGCATCGTCGCGCGCTGACTGAGCCAGACGCCGGCGAGCACCATGGCGAAGCCGGCGACCTGGGCCGGCGCCAGGCTCTGGCCGAGCGCAAGCCAGCCGAGCAGGGTCGCGACGACAGGGCTGAGAAAGCCGAGCGAGGCGGCCGCCGAGGGTTCGATGCGCGACAGGCCGCGGAACCAGAGCAGATAGGTGAAGGCTGCGCCGATCAGGCCGAGATAGGCGATACCGGCAATGTTTGCGGCGCTGAGTGCCGGCAGCGCCGGCTCGAGGAAAAGCGCAATGGGCACCAGCAGGATGCCACCTGCCGTCAATTGCCAGGCGGTAAAGGTGAGGTTCGACACCGGCGGCGCCCAGCGGCGCGTCAGCACCGTGCCGAAGGCCATCGAGACGGCGCCGGCAAGACCGGCAGCGATCCCGACGGGATCAAGCGCCGCCTTCGGCGTCAATACCAGTAATCCGACGCCGGCCATGCCGGCAAGACCGGCCAGCACGGCCAGCGGCCGAACCGGCTTGCCGAGGAAAAGCCGCGACAGGGCGATGACGATCAGCGGCTGCACCGCGCCCACCGTTGCGGCAACGCCGCCCGGGAGCCTGTAGGCCGAGACGAAGAGCATCGCCCAGAAGAACGAGAAGTTCAGCGCGCCGAGAATGAAGGCCCTTCCCCACCAGATGCCGAAAGGCAGCTTCCTTACCAGGAGCAGAAGCAGCAGCCCGGCCGGCAGGGCTCTCAGCATCGCGACTGTCAGCGGATACCCTGCCGGAAGGAAGGAGGTGGTGACGATATAGGTGCTGCCCCAGATGGCGGGTGCGAGCGGGGTCATCAGCACATCGGTCAAATATCGGGGATTTGTCTTCATCTCAAGAATCTCTATATCAAGATAAATCCAGGATAGCGGATTTTATCTTGACGTCAAGATATCTACTGTTATCGATGTGGAATGGATGAAGACAAGCAAGATCACGTCGACAGAATCCTGGCGCAATGGCGGCGCGAGCGCCCGGACCTCGACGTCGAGCCGATGGGCATCCTCGGACGCCTGAAGCGCCTCGGCACGCATCTCGGCCGCGAAGTGGAGGCGGTGCTGCTGAAGCACGGGCTTTCCACCTCGTCCTTCGACGTGCTGGCCACCCTTCGCCGTTCCGGCGCGCCTCATCGGCTCTCACCCGGCGAGCTTCTGGAGATGACGATGGTCAGCTCCGGCACGATGACGAACCGCATCGATCAGTTGGAGAAGGCGGGCTTCGTCGAGCGCATCGTCAATCCGGACGACAGGCGCAGCGTGTTGATCGCGCTGACGGATAAGGGGTTCGCGACCGTCGAAGAGGCAGTCGGCGCCCATGTCGCCAACCAGCAGCGGCTGACGCGCAATCTGACCGCCGAGGACAAGGCCGCGTTCGACCGGCTGCTCAAGAAGTTTCTGTCGGATTTCGAGTAGTTCGAGCGTTTCTACAAGGCAGCGGAGTGGTGGACATGGATACTCGGGGCAAGCCCGAGTATGACGGAGGGTGGGGAAGCACCATGGGCAAGAGGCGAGACGCCTGGGGTAATTCCAGCAAAATGCGGATTTGCTTGGGAATCGCGTAACTAAAACACGGCAATTCAACAAAACCACCTGCGCGCTCGCGCTCCTTGCCACACAGGCTCCTCCACCCTCCGTCGTCCTCGGGCTTGACCCGAGGACCCATGACCACAAGTACCGTATTCGGGCTCACACCGTCGGCCGTCACGGAACTGTACTAGAAAAGGCTACCTTGTTTCGGCGGGTCGCCGGCTTCCTGCTTGGCAGGCCGTTTCTTCAGCGCGACCGGCGGCATGCCGCCTTCGGTGGTGACAGCACCGATGCGGCCGTCGGCGAATTCGATCGAGACCGCAGCGCCGGCCGAAAGACCTGCCGCCTGCGAGACCGGCCTGTCCTCCTCGTCGCGGATGACAGCGTAGCCGCGCTTCAGCACATTCTTATAGGAAAGCGACTGCAGCACCCGATCCTGTGCGGAAAGCTCGGCCCGGGCACGCGTCAACTGGTGGCGAATTGCCGTGTCGGCATGGCGCGAAAGATTGCCGAGGCGCTCGCGGGAGCGGTCGGTTTGCGTCTTCAACCGTGCCGGTAGCGAGGCAAGGACCGCCTCGGCGCGCTGGAGGCGCGATGCCGAACGGTCGATCAGCCGCTCGACCATCCGCTCGGCCCGCACTATCCTTTCATTCAGCCTCTGCCGCCGCTCGGCGATACGATTGGACAGAACATCAGGGCGCAGATGCGCCGCGACACGCTCGAAGCCGCGGCGCTTGTTGACGGTGTTGAGTTCGAGCCCACGGCCAAGGCCGGCCGCCGCCTCGTCGAAACGACGGCGCGGCAAGGCGAGAAGCTGGTCGAGCGAGGGCAAGGCCCGCATCAAACCACGGACGGACTGGCGGCGCTGATCCATCTGCCGGCTCATGCAGCCCTGCAGGCGGGCAGCAAGGGCCGCAAGCTGCGCCTCGAGCTCCGCCTTGACGGGCACGGCCATTTCCGCCGCCCCGGTCGGCGTCGGGGCGCGGATATCGGCGGCATAATCGATCAGCGTCCAATCGGTTTCGTGACCGACGGCCGAGATCAGCGGGATCCGGGTTTCGGCCGCCGCGCGCACGACGATCTCGTCGTTGAAACTCCAGAGATCTTCCAGGCTGCCGCCGCCGCGCGCGACGATCAGCACATCAGGGCGGGCAATCGTACCTCCCGGCTCCAGCCCATTGAAGCCGCGGATGGCGTTGGCCACCTCCTCGCCGGACCCCTCGCCCTGAACCTTCACCGGCCAGACGAGGACATGCACGGGAAATCGGTCGGAGATCCGGTGCAGGATATCGCGGATCACGGCGCCGGTCGGCGAGGTGACGACACCGATCACCTTGGGCATGAAGGGCAGCCGCTTCTTGCGGGCGGCATCGAACAGGCCCTCGGCGCCGAGCTTGCGTTTGCGCTCCTCGATCAGCGCCATCAGCGCGCCGGCGCCGGCCGGCTCCAGCGTCTCGATGACGATCTGATATTTCGAGGAGCCCGGAAAGGTGGTGACCTTGCCGGTGGCGATCACCTCCATGCCCTCTTCGGGACGGAACTTCAGCCGCGAGAAGGTGGTCTTCCAGATGACGGCGTCGATGCGGGCGCGATCGTCCTTCAGGGCGAAATAGGCGTGACCCGAGGAGTGCGGCCCACGATAGCCTGATATCTCGCCGCGCACGCGAACCTGATCGAAGGCCGTTTCGACGGTCCGCTTGATCGAGCCGGAAAGCTCCGAAACCGAATATTCGGCAAGGTTGGTCGGCGAATCGCTGTCGAAGAGGTTGCTCATCGCTTCTTTCTATGTCGATCGGCGGCAAACAGGAAGGTCGCGATCGCGCCAAGGCCGGTTTCTCCCGGCGGTCGAGCCGATGGTGAAGAGACTCCGTAGAACGGGCGCTGATCCACGTCCATCCTACAGGCGGTCGTGGCGCGCCAAAACAAACGCAACAATCGAGTAAACCTGTTTCGCGGGGGAACGCTTAATTAGACTATGCGTTTCAGTCGAAAGGGATTGCTAACCACCGCAATGCAAAGGCTTTTCGGCCGATATGACCGGTAAATCTTTGTTAGGTGGCGCTTCCTATGCTTCCCCTCGTTCTCTTCGGGAAGGTGCTGAAATGATTATTCTCACAGCAGCAGCATTAGGCATCAGCGCCGCACAAATGCGCTCGGCCGCAGCGATCGCATTGATCGCCGCGCTGATCGGAATCACCTTCGCGCTGGCGGCGATAACCTCGCCCGGGCCGGTGTCCCTGCTGGGGCTCCTCTTTGCCATTCTCGGCTACAATGGCGGCCTGATCCTTTACGTGCTCGGCCTCTATGCCCATGCGCGCTTTCGCGCGCCGCGTGTTTCCCATTAGAGCCTTTCCTGGTTAGATTGAAGCATTTTGTTGGCTCAAACGGAGTCGGATGGTCGACCGGCCGGCGCGCGTCGTAGCCCAGCTCTACGGCCAAGCCGACCGGTCGAGCAGCCGGCCCGTTTCAGCCAACCCTCCCGCAGATTTGCCTGGCAAATCTGCGAGATTCAGAATCGCCGGACGCACTGATCGCTTCGCCACGGCGAAGCGGTGCGGCCGGTGGGCCGGGCATCTCTAGCCAGGATCAGAGGCGATCGGCTCGGACGTACCTTGGGGTATGCCCATCGCCAATCGCCTCTGCCCTGACGAAAACCTGCTCCGGCAGAATGCTTCGATCTAACCAGGAAAGGCTCTAACGATTTGCCCTCACGATGATCGCCGGCGTCAATTCGTCGCCGGCCGATAACGAAAGAACTGGACAGCCGCATCCGCCGCTTTCGAAACCGGCTCCAGATAGGACGGAATATTTCCTTTGCCGAGCTGCGCATAGAGGCCGCCCGGCTTTAGTTTCGCGAGCTGCCGTGTCTGCGGATCACCAGGGCAGAAGGCAAGCGTCGTGATGCCTGCCCCCTTCAGAAAAGCTTCCGCCTCCTGCGGCTCAGCCATGCCGATATGCAACTCCGTCAGCATGCCGCCCTGATTGCGGTGATAGGGGGCCGAAAGAACTCGGTTTTGCGTAAATCGGAGAATTGCGACGCCCATTTCCGATGGCGCGGAGACGACGCCGACAGGCAGACCGGCAAGCGGCGCCAGTGCCTCTCGCGATGCACAGGTCTTTTCCTTTGCCGGTTCCGACGCCTTCTTCTGCGCCTCATTCTGCATCTGCAGCGAGATCAGCCCACCGCCGACGGCCCAGGCGGCGGGGACGCTTGCCAGCACCGTCATCACATAGACGAAGGCAACAGCGACATTTTCGCTGTCACTGTTGGAGATCCGCCTGAGATCGATGATCAGCAGGGCAAGCGGCAGGATGGAGATGAGATTGGAGAAGGTCGAGCCACGCACCTGGACGAGCGCGATCGCCCAGCTGATTGCAAGCAGGAACAGCAGAACAAGGTGAATCTGCACGCGGTCGCGCTGAACGATGCGGAAGATGCAGACGGCGATGCCGAAAAGACCGGCCGCATAAAAGGCGCCGATATCGAAAGCTTCGCCGCGCGCCAAAGCGAAGATCGACTTCGCCTCGGAGACATTCCGCAGCCAGAGTTCGACGAGCATGGGATCGAGCCCGGCCAGCGGATCGCTCAGGCACTGCGGCGCGATCACGACAGCCGAACCGAGGACGCCGGCGCCGATGACGGCGAGCGCCGCAAAGCGCAGCGGCGTGGTGAGGCCGCTCGCAAACATCGCGCAAAATAGCAGAAGCCCGCCGCCGATCGCCGCCAGACTGTAATAACCGAGCGAGAGATTGTCGCAGGTGACCATCGAATAGAGCCGCGGCGGCACCGTTGCGAAGAAGAGCATGCTGATCATCATCGCCAGCGCAAGTCCGAAGGACTGGGCGGCGACGGCGAAATCCTTGCCCTCCCATGCCCAGAGAACGGCGACCGTCAGGCAGACGGCGGCAACGAAGGGCGTCGTCTCGGCGCCGATGGCGATGGCGATGGCGGCCGCAATGCCGGCAACCGCGTAGCTCCAGCCGCGACGGTTGGGATCCAGCAGCATCGCCGTCATTGTCGCGACCAGCGCCAGTTGCGCATTGTGATGGTCGATGGCGCCCGGCGCGAACCGGTTTCCGGTATAGATCGCGAGCGCGGTCAGCCCGAGACTGATATGCATCCCGGCAACGCCGCCGATGCGCCGGCCGGCAACGGCCATGGCGAGCATGGCGGGCAGGATGAGCGATATGGGCCAGATGCCGAGCGCGATCGCCTCGGCCGTCTCACGCGGCACAAACAGGCCGAAGAACCAGATCAGCGAAGCGATCGGCAGGTCGATCAACCGCGACCAGTGCATCAGCGTGCCGCCATTGAGGCCGAGACGATATTGCATCAGATCGAACCAGCCCTGGCCGGCGAGAAAATCGCGCACCTCGACGAGGCGCATGCCATCGTCATTGTCGGGGCCGACGTAATCGGTAGCGCCATAGAGCCCGGTGACAACGATGACCGCGGCAAGAATGACGCTATAGGCGATGACGGTCGGCCACAGACGCATCAGAAGGCCGCGGATGCCGCCGCTTGGGATATCGGTCGCGGATGATGTGTTGGTGATCGGCTGTACGGCGTTCATCGTGGTTAGCGGTTCGTTTCCGGATGGCCGAACCTTAGCCGCCGCCGATCAAGAAAGTGTAAAGCCGGCTGCCGGCGCGGCCGATTTTGCCTTCGTCATAGGGTCTTATTAACGCTGCATGATTTAGGCTGGTGGCGGCTTTCAGTGTAACGAGTAGAGTCATGGCCCGATCGCGTACCAATCACCCGGACATTGCCGTCCTGCTTCCCTGTTATAATGAAGCGGCAACGATCGGCTCTGTGGTGCAGGGCTTCCGGGCAACGCTGCCGGATGCCGCGATCCACGTCTACGACAATAATTCCACCGACGGAACCGCGCTGCAGGCGATGCTGGCCGGCGCGCATGTCGTGCGCGAGCGGCGGCAGGGCAAGGGTCACGTCGTTCGCCGAATGTTCGCCGACATCGAGGCCGACATCTACATCATCGCGGACGGCGACGGAACTTATGCGCCAGGCGATGCCGAGGAGTTGGTGCGCACGCTTCTGACCGAGCGCGCCGACATGGTTGTCGGAACCCGGCGCGGCGTGCATGCCGATGCCGGCCGTCAGGGCCACGCGTTCGGCAACCGGCTTTTCAACCTGCTCTACCGGACGATCTTCGGTCCTGATTTCACCGATATCTTTTCCGGCTACCGCGCCTTTTCGCGCCGTTTCGTCAAGAGCTTCCCGGCCGTATCGGGCGGCTTCGAGATCGAAACCGAGATGTCGGTGCATGCCTCGCGGCTGAAGCTGCCGGTCAGCGAACTTGAACTGGATTATGGCCGCCGGCCGGAAGGCTCGCACTCCAAGCTTTCAACGTTCCGCGACGGCGCCAAGATTCTCTGGATGTTTGCGATGCTGATGAAGGAAACCCGGCCCTTCGCCTTCTTCAGCGCGATCAGCGGTCTCTTCATGCTGGCGAGCCTCGGCTTCATGACGCCGGTGCTGGTGGAATATTTCGAGACGGGTCTCGTCAGCCGCATGCCGACCTGGGTTCTATCGACCGCGCTGATGATGATCGCCTTCATGCTGTTCACCGCCGGCGTCATCCTGGATTCCGTCGCCCGCGCCCGCGCCGAGCAACTGCGCATCCACTATATGAGCCTGGAAACGCCAAGTGCCGCCAAGCTGCCGGATCGCCAGCCGGCGCCGGCGCTCCGCGCCGGCCGCGGCAAGGCTGATGCAGCGTGAAGAAGCTTATCCGTTTCGCGATTGCCGGCGGCATCGGCTTTCTCGTCGATGCAGGTGTGCTGTCGGCGCTGCTCGATTTGACGCCGCTCGGGCCTTTCCTGGCCCGGCTTATCGCGATCGCCTTCGCAATGGCGGCGACCTGGGCTTTCAACCGGAACTTCACCTTCGATCGCTCCGGCCGCTCGCTCGCCGCCGAAGGCTTCCGCTACGGCTCGGTCGGCGTCACGGCGGCGCTCGTCAATTACGGGCTTTATTCCGCGCTGCTGCTTTCGCTGCCAGGGCTTCAGCCGCTTGCGGCGATGGTGGTTGCCAGCGTCGCCGCGATGGTCTTCAGCTTCTTCGGCTATTCGCGCTTCGTTTTCCGCGCGTGATCATCAGACCGCCTCCCAGCCGTCCTTCTCGCTGGCGCGATAGATCGCATCGATGACCTTCTGGTTCAGCTTCGAATTTTCGAGCGTGACGATCTCTTCCTTGCCGTTCTTTACCGCCCGAGCGAAAGCCTCGACCTCGCGCCTGTACTGGCGATTGTCCTGGAAGCGGAAGATGCGTGATTCATTGTGGCTGCGATCGGCAAGTTCGATCTCTTCCGGCCCCCAGCGATTGGCGTTGAACGGCGACTTGACCTCGATGTAACCGTCGGTGCCATGGAAAACCATGATCTGGCGGTTGGCCATCTGCGTCGAGACATAGAAGCTCAGCTCGAAATCGTCGAAGTCGGCCTTGACGCTCGAATAGATATCGGTGCCGAAATCCGGATCGCGCTCGGTAATCGCCTGGATCCGGAGCGGCTCCTTGCCGGTGGAGAAACGCGTGCTCATGACGGGATAGACGCCGATATCGGGAAGGCCGCCACCGCCGAGCTCGGGGATGTTGCGCATGTTGGCGGCATCGCGATTGAAATAGGTGAAGGCGCCCTGCACATGCCGGAGCGAGCCGATCGCGCCCTCATCGACCAGCGAGCGCACCTTCTGCCAGACCGGCGAATAGGTGATCATATAGGCTTCCGTGACCACCACCTTATTGCGGTCGCGAGCAGCGATCACCGCGTCGATATCGCCGGCCTTCAGCGCCAAGGGCTTTTCGCAGAGCACATGCTTGCCGGCATCGGCTGCTTTGATCGACCATTCGATATGCTGCGAGGTCGGCAGCGGGATATAGACGGCGTCGATGACATCGGAGGCCAGCATTTCCTCATAGGAGCCGAAGGCATGCGGCACGGAGAAGCGGTCGGCCATCTCCCTTGCGCGCGCGAGATCCCGGCTCGCAATCGCCGTGACGACACAATTTTCCGCGTCCTGGATAGCGGGAACGACATTGTCGCGACCGATCTTCGCCGTCGAAATGATACCTAAACGCAGCATGTCCAAACCTCCCGGAACTGATGTCCGCGAACCATATTCAGGGCTTCGCTGCGGCGCAATGGTGCGACATGAAATCACGGAAGTTTGGTTTCCCGGATGCCGGGATCGCGCTACTTTACTTCAGGCGGCGTTCTGCCGTATCCGCGATTTCACTCACCTAACGATTTTGGAGAGCGTCATGGAAATGCGCCAGCTCGGAAAAACAGGTCTTTCGGTCGCGCCGATCGTCATCGGCGGCAATGTCTTCGGCTGGACGGCCGACGAGAAAACATCCTTCGCCGTTCTCGATGCCTTTTTCGATGCGGGGCTGAACGCAATCGATACGGCGGATGTCTATTCCTCCTGGGTTCCGGGCAACAAGGGCGGCGACTCCGAGGAGATCATCGGGCGCTGGCTGAAGCAGGCGAGGATTTCGCGCGACCAAGCCGTCATCATCACCAAGGTCGGTTCGGATATGGGGCGGGGAAAGACGCTGAAGGCGAGCTATATTCTGAAGGCAGTCGAAGCGTCGCTAAGCCGGTTGCAGACCGACTACATCGACCTCTATCTCTCGCACTGGCCGGATGCCGATACGCCGCACGAGGAAACGCTCGGCGCCTATGCCAAGCTGAAAGCGCGGGGCAAGGTCCGCGCCATCGGCTGCTCGAATTATGATGCGGGGCTGCTGCAAGCTTCCTTCGACGCTGCCGAAAAGGCCGGTCTGCCGCGTTACGACGTGCTGCAGCCGGAGTATAACCTCTATGAGCGGTCAAGCTTCGAGGGGCCGCTCGCCGAGCTTTGCGTCAAGGAAAATATTGGCGTCATCACCTATTTCAGCCTCGCGGCCGGCTTCCTCACCGGCAAATACCGCAGCAAGGCCGATACCCAGGGCCGCGCCCGCGAGGGCCGGGTTTCGCAATATCTCGACGAAAACGGGCTGCGCATTCTCGCCGCGCTCGACAAGGTGTCTGCCGAGACCGGCGCCAAGCCCGCGGAAATCTCGCTTGCCTGGCTCTTGCGCAAGAAGGGTGTGACGGCGCCGATCGCCAGCGCCACCAACCTTTCGCAGCTCGAAAGCCTGGTGAAAGCGGCGACACTTTCGCTTTCCGATGACGCGATGGCGTTGCTCGACGAAGCCAAGCGCTGAGAGAACAGGACGATGACCATGACGATACGCGATGCCCGCCCCGAAGACGAAACCCGCTGGCGCCAACTCTGGGCGGCCTATCTCGCCTTTTACCAGGTGACCGTCGATGCGGATATCACCGACCAGACATGGCGCCGGGTCTTCGATCCGGCCTCGGCGATCGCCATGCGCGTCGCCGAGATCGACGGCAGGATCATGGGCTTTGCGCTCTATCTCACCCATGAGGGCACGTGGATTCGCGGCAGGGACTGCTATCTCGAAGACCTGTTCGTCGATCCCGAGGCGCGCGGCAGGGGCGTCGGCCGGGCGCTGATGGACGATCTCATCGCGCTCGGCAAGGCGAGAGGCTGGTCGCGGCTTTATTGGCATACGAGTGAAAACAACAAGACCGCCCGGGCGCTCTATGACAGCTATGTCGAGAGCGACGGCCACATCCGCTATCGCATCAGCCTCTGAGCGCGGGAAATCCTTCGTAGAAAGCGCCATGATCGCCCTCCCAGTTCGCCATGCCCGGCTTGGTGAGGATGCCGCGCGGGCTGACATAGCTCTGGATGATCCGCTTCGGCCGTTCGTGCCACTGGATATTGAAGGCCCAGAGCTTGGGGAAGAAGCAGAGCGAAGCATAAGGCAGGTGGTCGTGGATCCACCAGGCCAGCCGTTGCCAGTCGCTTTCATCGCGATAGCGGTCGATCATCCACGGCACGGCAATACAGACGGCGGCGCCCATGCAGCCGTCGAAATCCCTGATATCCCAGATGTGATGGGCTGATGTGGCGGCATTGGTCGAGCAGTTCAGCTTGTTCTCGTTGCCGAACCTGTTGACGTCAGGCGAGCGATAGCCGGAGCGGATGTGCAGACGCCCGAAGGTTGCCTCCAGCGGCTCCAGCAATTCCTCGCACAGCCTTTTGCCGGCCTCGATCGCCAGATCGGGATCCACGGGAATGTTGGGGATGCGGTAGAAATCGGCGATTTCGGAATGCAGGAAATCGCGGAAGAAGAAGTTTCGCGACAACCGCACGCGACCAAGATCCTCCAGACCTTTCCTCGAACCCGGCTTCCGCATCATTTTTTTCTCCCAACGTCAACAGCGGGATGATCGCCCGGCGGAGATTTCCAGTCCACCCGAAATCCATCGGGAACAATTTGCGCGATCCTTGCTTCTTAATGTGTCGCCGCGTTCGCGGCCTTTCCCAAAACAAGGATCGAGAAAATGGCCAAGGAAAAAACGTTGGAAGATCTCTTCTACGACACGCTCAAGGATATTTACTTCGCCGAGCGGCAGATATTGCGCGCCCTGCCGAAGATGGCGCGCGCCGCCCAGTCCTCCGATCTGAAGGCGGGCTTCCAGAAGCATCTCGAGGAAACCGAAGCCCATGTCGAGCGCCTGCAGCAGGTGTTCGAAAAGATCGGCAAGCGCGCCCAGGGCAAGACCTGCGAGGCGATCCAGGGCATTATCGCCGAAGGCGAGGAAATCATGGAGGAGTTCAAGGGCACGCCGGCGCTGGATGCCGGCCTGATCTCGGCAGCTCAGGCGGTCGAGCATTATGAAATCGCCCGTTACGGTACGCTGAAAACCTGGGCTGCAACGCTCGGCCTCAAGGATGTCGTCAGCCTGCTCGATCAGACGCTGCAGGAAGAGACGGCCACCGACAAGAAACTCTCGCAGCTCGCCACCACCGCGGCGAACCAGAAGGCGAAGGCCGCCTGATCCATATGAAAGGGTGGCCGTCTACCGGCCACCCTTATCCGTCTCCGCATATCTGAAGAAGTCAATGAAGGCGCGCAGCGCCGGCCGCATCTGCCGCCGGCTCGGATAATAGACGAATGGGCCGGGATAGGGCGCGCACCAATCCTCCAGCACCCGCACCAGTCTGCCGGCTGCCAGTTCGTCATGAACCCGCATGTCGAAGAGATAGGCGAGGCCGGCACCGTTTAGCGCCGCAAGCATGGCCAGCCGGTCCTCGCTGACAACAAGCGGCCCATCGACGGCAACAACCAGTTCCCGGCCGTCCTTTTCGAATTCCCAGCGATAGATGAAGCCGTTGGTGAAGCGCCGTTTGATGCAGCGGTGATGGACAAGATCGCGCGGATGCTCCGGCTTCGGGTAGCGCTCGAAATAGTCCGGCGAGGCCGCGATGACAGTCGTCAGCTTGGGCGAGATCCTGACCGCGATCATATCGGCCTCGAGGCTCTCCTCCAGCCGGATGCCGGCGTCGAAACCTTCCCGGACAATATCGGTGAAACCGTCCTCATTGGCGATCTCCAGAGTGATGTCGGGGTAGAGATTGAGAAAATCGCCGAGGCGCGGGGCGAGCAAAATATCGGAGGCGAAGCGCGGCGCGGTGATGCGCAGATTTCCAGCGGGCTTGCCGCGCGTATCTCTGACGGCCTCCAATGCAACATCGATCTCCTCCAGCGCCGGGCGGAGCCTTTCGAGGAGCAGGCGGCCCTCCTCCGTCGGCGCGACGCTGCGGGTGGTGCGCGCCAGAAGTCTGACGCCCAGGCTTTCCTCAAGGCTCGCGATCGCATGGCTGATGGCCGACGGCGCGACGAGGAGTTCCCTGGCCGCTGCACGAAAACTGCGATGCTCGGAAACGGCGGCGAGAACGGCGAGTTGCGAGAGCTGAGTTCTGTTCATTGATCGAAATGATAGAACAGGCCGTTAGAATCTGCATGCATTTTCTGATCGATGCCCCGCCGATATCATCTGCCCGTACGCAACGATATCCTCAGCGGTTCACAATCAGCTCAGAACAAGGAGCGCAGCATGAAAACCCGGAAACTCGGAAACGATCTCACCGTCTCAGCCGTCGGCCTCGGCTGCATGGGCATGAGCTTTGCCTATGGCGCCAGCGATGAAGCGGAATCGATCCGGACGCTCAATCGCGCCGTCGATCTCGGCGTCACCTTCTTCGACACTGCCGAAGTCTACGGTCCTTTCACCAACGAGGTCCTCCTCGGAAAAGCGCTGAAGCCGTTTCGCGACCGCGTGGTGATCGCCACCAAATTCGGCTTCAAGATCGATACCAGTAAGGCAGGCGCTGCCGCCATCGCCGGCGTCGACAGCCGCCCCGAACATGTCAGGGCAGTTGCCGAGGCTTCGCTGAAACGTCTCGGCATCGAGACCATCGACCTGCTTTACCAGCACCGGGTCGACCCCAACGTGCCGATCGAGGAGACTGTCGGCGTCATGGCCGAGTTGGTGATGGAAGGCAAAGTCCGCGCACTCGGACTTTCGGAAGCCGGCAGCGCCACCATCCGCCGGGCGCATGCGGTCCATCCGATCGCAGCGCTTCAGAGCGAATATTCGCTCTGGACTCGCGATCCCGAAGAGGACGTGCTTGCCACCTGCCGTGAACTCGGCATCGGCTTCGTGCCCTACAGCCCGCTCGGCCGCGGTTTCCTGACGGGAGCGATCCGTAAGGCCGACGATCTCGCCGCCGACGATTTCCGCCGGCAGGTGCCGCGTTTCCAGGCCAAAAATTTCGATGCCAACGCCGCCCTCGTTACAGCGCTCGAGCAGCTTGCGGCCAGGAAGGGTGTGACGGCCGCGCAGCTGGCGCTGGCCTGGGTGCTGAGCCAGGGCGACGACATCGTGCCGATCCCCGGCGCCCGCAAGCTTCAGCATCTCGAACAGAACGCCGCCGCTGCCGATATCACGCTCAGTGCAGCCGAACTGCAGCAGCTCGGCGAAGCGATCCCCGCCGCACAGGTGGCGGGAAAACGCTATTCGGACGCCTCGCTTGCGATGACGAATCTGTAATCGAAGAAGCCCGGCCTGATGCAATCGGCCGGGCTTGTCTTCCGGTCCGGCGAAACTATCTAACGTCATCTCGGAGAACGGGATGGAAACATGTCGGACAGGCAGGCAGTCGAACAGACGGTTCATCTCTATGTCGAAGGCATGGCCTTCGCCAATGCGGCAGCCTTGAAGAAGGCCTTTCACCCGCAAAGCTCGATCATCGGCTATTACCAGAATGCCATCGAATGGCTGACGCGGGACGAATTCATCACCGCGATCATGGCGGAGGAACCGGCTCCGCCCGGCACGCAGCCCTTCATGGATATCCAAAGCGTCGATGTCGAAGGTGACGCGGCGAGCGTCAAGGTCACCGACGATTTCGCCGGAATGCGCTTTACCGACTATCTCTCACTACTGAAGATCGACGGCCGATGGGTCATCGTCAGCAAGCTCTACCATCTTCACACTTGAAAGAGCCGGTCGCGCCAACGACCGGTTCTCTGTTTTAGGCGAAGATTGGCGGGATCAGCTTCTGAGAACGCCGCCGGTGAACTTCGCGACGCTCGCGACGATCTTCTGCGTCAGCGCTTCGAAATCCTCATCCGTCAGCGTGCGCTCGACCGGTTGGATCTGAACCTCGATCGCCACCGACTTCTTGCCTTCGCCGACAGACGCACCTTCGAAGATGTCGAAGACGTTGACGCCGGTGACGAGCTTGCGGTCTGCCCCGGTCGCAGCCTTGATGATGGCGCCCGATTCAACCGTCTTGTCGACGACGAAGGCGAAGTCGCGCTTGACCGCCTGGAAGGGCGACAATTCCAGCGCCGGCTTGGTGCGGGTCGCCTTCTTCTTCGGCTCGGCCATCGCGTCGAGATAGACCTCGAAGCCGCAGAGAGCGCCGGAGACATCGAGCGCTTCCAGGGTCAGCGGGTGGAATTCACCGAAGTAACCGAGCACCACCTTCGGCCCCATCTTGATCGTGCCGGAGCGGCCGGGATGATACCATTCCGGGCCGCCCTGCTCGATCTGGATATTGCCGATCGGCAATCCGCAAGCTTCGATGACGGCGAGCGCATCGGCCTTGGCGTCGAAGACGTCGACCGGTTTGCCGCCGCCCTTCACTGCATTCGACCACATGCGGCCTCCGCCGGCGAGCGAGGCGGTGCCGCGGCGGATGCCGCCGGCAACGCGGCGCTGACCGTCCGGTCGGTCATTCTCATAGGTGCCCGAGACCTCGAAAATCGCCACGTCGCCATAGCCCTTGTCGGCATTATGCTGGGCCGCCGTCAGCAGGCCCGGCAGCAGCGAGGGACGCATATCGGACATTTCGGCGGCGATCGGATTGGCAAGCTTGAGGGCCGGCGCACCGCCGCCGAAGAGCTTCGCCTGATCTTCCGGAATGAAGGACCAGGTGACGGCCTCCAGCATGCCGCGCGAGGCAAGCGCGCGCTTGGCCGCGCGGGTGCGGATCTGCAGCGTCGTCAGGATTCTGCCGTTAACGGCGGCATGGCTTTCAAGCGGCGCCGGCTTGATCTTGTCGACGCCGTGGATGCGCATGACCTCCTCGACGAGATCGGCCTTGCCGTCGACATCGGGGCGCCACGACGGAACGGACACGGAAACGCGTTCGCCGGAGCCGGAAACCTTGAAGCCGAGGCGGGCGAGTATCGCATTGCTCTCCTCCGTCGAGACGTCCAGGCCCGTCAGGCGCTTGACCTCGGAATAAGGGAAATCGATGACCTTCGGCTCGTGCCCCTTATAGCCGACGACCTCGGCGCGCGCGGCCGTGCCGCCGCAGAGCTCAAGCACCAGTTCCGTCGTGCGTTCGAGACCGGGAACCATATATTCCGGATCGACGCCGCGCTCAAAACGGTAGCGGGCATCGGTGATAATACCCAGGCTGCGGCCCGATTTGGCGATGTTCATTGGGTCCCAGAGGGCCGATTCAATCAGCACGTCGACGGTGTTCTCGTCGCAGCCGGAGTGTTCGCCACCCATGATGCCGCCGATCGATTCGATACCGTCTTCATCGGCGATGACGACGTTGCTCGGACCGAGCTTGTATTCGCGCTGGTCGAGCGCCAGCACAGTCTCGCCTTCCCTGGCGCGGCGGACAGTAAGATTGCCCGTCACCTTGGCGGCGTCGAAGACGTGCATCGGCCGACCCTGGTCAAAGGTCATATAGTTGGTGATATCGACCAGCGCATTGATGGGCCGCAGGCCGATGGCGATCAACCGCTGCTGCATCCAGCGCGGGCTCGGGCCGTTCCTGACGCCGCGCACGAGGCGGAGCGAAAAGCCGGGGCAGAGTTTCGGATCGTCGAGATCGAGCATCAGCTTGACCGGCGTCTCGCCTTCGACGGAAAATGACGGCGCGGTCCGTGTCTTCAGCGTGCCGAGACCGGAGGCGGCGAGATCGCGCGCGATGCCGTGGATCGAGGTGCAGTCGGGCCGATTGGGCGTCAGATTGATCTCGATCACCGGGTCGTCCAGATGCGCATAGGCGGCATAACTTTTTCCAACCGGCGCATCGTCGGGCAGATCGATGATGCCGTCGTGATTGTCGGAGATCTGCAGTTCCTTTTCGGAGCACATCATGCCGCGGCTTTCGACGCCGCGGATATTGCCGACGGCAAGCGTCGTGTCGATACCAGGAACATAGGTCCCGGGTGCGGCGAAGGCGCCGATAAGGCCAGCGCGCGCATTCGGGGCGCCGCAAACGACCTGGATCGGCGAACCGGCGCCGGTATCGACCATCAGTACCTTCAGGCGATCGGCCTGCGGATGTTTTTCCGCCGAGACAACTCTAGCGATGACGAAGGGCTTGAATGCCGCCTTGTCGTCGACATCCTCCACCTCTAGCCCGATCTCGGTCAGGCGGGTGCAGATTTCATCGAGCGTGGCATCCGTTTCCAGATGCTCTTTCAGCCAGGAGAGCGTGAATTTCATCGTCCCAAATCTCCGTTCAAGCGCTGAGGCCGCCGAACAGCGTCGGCATGTCGAGCGGGCGGAAGCCGTAATGCGTCATCCAGCGGACGTCGGCGTTGAAGAAGTCGCGCAGGTCGGGCATGCCGTATTTCAGCATGGCGATGCGGTCGAGGCCCATGCCCCAGGCAAAACCCTGATATTCGTCCGGATCAAGGCCGCCGTAGCGCAGCACGTTCGGATGGACCATGCCGCAGCCGAGAATCTCCATCCAGTCGGTGCCTTCGCCGAATTTGACGATCGGGCCGGAGCGGTCGCACTGGATATCGACCTCGAAAGAGGGTTCGGTGAAGGGAAAGAAGGACGGGCGGAAGCGCATCGTCACGCTGTCGACTTCGAAGAAGGTCTTGCAGAACTCCTCGAGCACCCAGCGGATATTGGCGACATTGGCCTTCTTGTCGATCACCAGGCCTTCGACCTGATGGAACATCGGCGAATGCGTGGCGTCCGAGTCCTGGCGATAGGTCTTGCCCGGAATAATGATGCGGATCGGCGGCTTCTGCGCCTCCATGGTGCGCACCTGCACCGGCGAGGTATGGGTGCGCAGCACCTTGCGCTCGCCATTCTCGTCCGGATTGAAGAAGAAAGTGTCGTGCATCTCGCGAGCCGGATGGCCTTCGGGGAAATTCAGCGCCGTGAAATTATAGTAGTCGGTCTCGATATCGGGGCCTTCGGCAATCGAGAAGCCCATATCGGCGAAGATTGCGGTAATCTCGTCGACGATCTGGCTGATCGGGTGGATGCGGCCGCGCTCAGCCGGCGAGGAGCGCACCGGCAGGCTGACATCGACCGTTTCTGCCTTGAGGCGGGCGTTGACCGCCGCCATTTTCAGCACCGACTTGCGTTCGGCGATGGCGTCCGTCACGGCATTCTTCAGGGCGTTGATCGCAGCACCCCGGCTCTGGCGCTCCTCCGGCGTCATCGCGCCGAGCGTCTTCAAGAGTTCCGAGACCGAGCCCTTCTTGCCCAGCGCAGATACGCGCACGGCCTCCAGGGCGGCCTCGTCATTGGCGGCGGCGATTTCCGCGAGCAGCGATGAGTTGAGCTGGTCGATATCTGACATTGTCACTTCTTTCCGTCCAGTATCAGGCGGGGATCGGGAGGCAGGCGGCGCCGACCGGCGCAAGGGATATAAAGAAAGAAAAACCCGCGCTAGCCCAAACCAGCGCGGGTTTCCCAAAATTCGAAAAGCATAGAGCCTGGGAAGCGCTGGTTAACGAACCGCGCCTTCAAACTCGTTGGCCGTACCGGTTTCCTTGAGGTACTCAAGGGCCTTCTTGGCAGCATTGACGAGCGCGCCGAATGCTTCCGGCTCGTGGATCGCCATGTCGGAGAGAACCTTGCGGTCAACTTCGATGCCGGCCTTGTTCAGGCCGTCGATGAAGCGGCCGTATGTCAGGCCGAATTCGCGGACAGCGGCGTTGATGCGCTGGATCCAGAGCGCACGGAAGTTGCGCTTGTTAACCTTGCGGTCGCGGTAAGCGTACTGCTTCGACCGGTCGACGGCGGCCTTGGCGGCGCGGATGGTGTTCTTGCGGCGGCCGTAAAAGCCCTTGGCGGCCTTCAGAACCTTCTTGTGCTTGGCGTGGGCGGTGACGCCTCTTTTTACACGTGCCATATCATGATCTCCTTAAATCTAGCGTTCGCGGACGAGTCTCAGAGACCGTTCGGCAGGTAATTCTTGATAACCTTGCGGCCATCCGGTTCTGCGAGAACCATGGTGCCACGTGCATCGCGAATGAACTTGTTGGTACGCTTGATCATGCCATGGCGCTTGCCGGCAGCGGCAGCCTTGACCTTGCCTGTCGCGGTGATCTTGAACCGCTTCTTGGCGGAGGACTTCGTCTTCATCTTGGGCATTTTGCTACTCCTTCTGTCCTCCCTGCGCGCTTCATCAAAAAAGCCCTCTCGCGAAGTCCGGTTCTCCGGCCGTCGCAACAAGGTGCGGGAGCGTTTGTTGTTGATCTGCGGCTTCGGCGACGAACCGTTCCGCAAGCATTCGAAACTGCCACGGCATGCCCTGCCGGTCAGTTCGGACGCGCGCTTATAACCGCAGCGTCATGAAAGTGCAACGGGGCCGCGGAGGATTCTTCGCCAGCCCGGAGGCGGGACTGCCAAAAGCACAAAAGCCGCCCTTGCGGACGGCCTTGGGCGAAAAAGTATCTGGCGCTTACTTCGGCGCCAGCACCATCATCATCTGGCGGCCTTCGAGCTTGGGCTCGGCTTCGACCTTGGCGATCTCGGTCGTATCGGCCTTGACCTGCTGCAGAAGCTTCATGCCGAGTTCCTGGTGGGCCATTTCACGGCCGCGGAACTTCAGCGTCACCTTGACCTTGTCACCCTCGTCGAAGAAGCGGCCCATCGCCTTCATCTTCACCTCATAATCATGGGTGTCGATATTCGGGCGCATCTTGATTTCTTTGACTTCGACGATCTTCTGCTTCTTGCGCGCCTCGGCAGCCTTCTTCTGGTTGGCATATTTCAGCTTGCCCAGATCGAGGATCTTGCACACCGGCGGTTCGGCATTGGGGGAAATTTCGACGAGATCGAGGCCGGCTTCTTCTGCCATTCTCAAGGCCTGGTCGGTGGGCACGATGCCCATATTCTGTCCGTCAGCCGCGATCAGCTGAACTTTGGGAATGCGGATTTCACGGTTCGAGCGCGGGCCGTCCTTCACGGGCGCATCGGTCTTAAAAGGTCTGCGAATGGTCGTATTCTCCTCGCGTTGTTTCCGGAATGTTGCAGCCGCGCGCTCCCGATCAGGGTGCACAAAACGTATCTCGTTATCACTGCAACGGAGTCGATATCATCCTTTAGCGGAAAAATCACCTGCTGTCAGCCTGCCAAGAATCTGTTTTATAGGCCAAAACAACAGGAGTTTCGCCGATGTCCGATCAGATGCCCAATCTTCAGCCGCAGTTCCTGACGGTCGGCGAAGGCGAGGCGGCGCGTGAGATCGCCATGCTGGTGCGCCCGGCGCAAGCCGGCAACAATGTCCCGACGCTCGTTTGGCTATCCGGCTACCGTTCCGACATGAGCGGTACCAAAGCATTGGAACTCGACGGACTGGCTGGCGAAGTCGGTACCGCCTGTATCCGCCTCGACTATTCCGGCCACGGGCTTTCCGGCGGTAGCTTCCGCGACGGCACGATCTCACGCTGGCTGGAGGAGGCGCTGACCGTCATCCACCACGTCGCGCCCAACCGCGTCATTCTTGTCGGCTCCTCGATGGGAGGCTGGATTGCGCTACGGCTGGCACAGGAGCTCGCGCGACCGGACGGCCAGAAGCCAGCCGGCCCAAAACTCGAAGGAATGGTGCTGATCGCGCCGGCGCCCGATTTCACCTCCGAACTAATCGAGCCGAACCTGACGGCCAAGGAGCGCAAGTCACTGGCGGAGCGAGGCTATTTCGAAGAACGCTCGCAATACAGCCCGGAGCCGGACATCTATACCAGAGCGCTGATCGAGGATGGCCGCAAGAACCGCGTGCTCGACGGCATGATCGAGACGGGTTGCCCGGTGCATATTCTCCAGGGCATGAAGGATCCCGACGTGCCACATGCGCACGCGATGAAGCTTGTCGAGCACCTTCCTGCCGACGACGTGGTGCTGACCTTCATCCGCGACGGCGACCATCGCCTGTCCCGGCCCAGCGATATCGCCCTTATTCTGAGCGCCGTCAAAGGTATCATCCGCACCTCCATGGCCGGATAACAACCTGCTGAAACAGATCGCCATCTTGTTGCATTTTAACCATGTCGACGGGTCGCAAGGTCCTCACAAGAAGTAACGATTGACTCTTCTCGGCCCTCTCCATTAACAGTTTGTTAATAATTAAGGGGCGATCGAGGAAAGAGCGGGCGTGCGGATCAAAGGTATCTTTGTGGCCATGATGGCCGTGTTTGCGATGGCGACTGCCGCCATCCCAGCTCCAAGCAGAAATGCTTCCATGGTAACAGGCAACGCCACTTCGCAGCCGATCGGCCATTACGATTTCTGTCAGACCCACAGCAGTGAGTGCGGCGCAAACCGCAATGCGGGCCCTCTCGAGATGACCCCGGCCAAGTGGTCGCTCGTCCGTTCGGTCAACGCCACCGTCAACCGCACGATCACGCCGATGACCGACAAGGAAATCTACGGCAAGGATGAAGTCTGGGCTTATCCGACCACCGCCGGCGACTGCGAGGATTTCGCGCTCTTGAAGCGCCGCATTCTGATCCAGCGCGGCGTTCCGGCCGCCGACCTGCTGATGACTGTCGTGCGCAAGCCTGATGGTGAGGGCCATGCCGTCCTGACGCTGCGCACCGCCGAGGGCGACTTCGTGCTCGACAACCTCGCCGTCGACGTCAAGCCGTGGTTTGCGACACCTTATTCCTTCGTCAAGCGCCAGTCGAGCTTCAATGCCGGCCGCTGGGTCACCATCGAGAACGGCCGCGACGTTCTGGTCGGCGCACTGCGCTGAGGATTTCTGGGGGATGCGGGGAAAAAGGCCGGCGAAAGCCGGCCTTTTGCTTTTGGGGGAATTGGAACCGCGTCGACCGTCGCCTTTCGCTACCGCTCAAGCTGTTCGTCACTCACGCTCCTCACCCCCTCATCTGCCCTTGGGGCATCTTCTCCCCGCTGGGGACTTCCCAGCGTACAAGGATGAGGGAAGTGGGCTTGGGAAGATATAAATCGGCGTGGAGATTGCGGCACTTTAAGTGGGTTGCGTTTGCCGCGCCCTATCCCGGCCCTCCGCATGGCTCCGGGCGTTCGTCGCTGCAATCGATTCACTGGATTGATTGCTCTTCGCCGACCACTCCTCACCCATTCCCAATCAGAATCCCCGCTGCGAGCACCAGGCTGCCGCCGAGGACGACCTGGAAGGCGGCGCGCAGGAAGGGAGTCTCCATGTAGCGGTTCTGGATGAAGGCGATCGCCCAGAGTTCGAAGAAAACGATGCCGCCGGCGGTGATCGTCGCCGTCCAGAAATGCGGGATCAGATAGGGCAGCGCGTGGCCGAGGCCGCCGAGCGCCGTCATGATGCCGCAGGCAAGACCGCGCTTGACCGGCGAGCCCCTGCCGGAGATCTTGCCGTCGTCATGGGCGGCTTCGGTGAAGCCCATCGAGATGCCGGCGCCGACGGAAGCCGAAAGGCCGACAAGGAAGGTCTGCCAGGTGTCCTGGGTGGCAAAGGCGGCGGCAAAGATCGGCGCCAGTGTCGAGACCGAGCCGTCCATCAGCCCGGCCAGGCCCGGCTGCACATAGGTCAGCACGAATTGTCGGTGCGCCGTCTCATCTTCGTCGCGCCTGACATCCTCGGGCGTGTGCTTGTCGCCCAGCATGCGGGCAATATCTTCGTGCCCCTGCTCGGCCAGCGCCAGATCTCCGAGAAGCTTTCTCGTCGAGGCATCCGAGGTCCGCTTTACCGCCTCGACGTAGAAACGGTAGGCCTGCTCCTCCATCGCCTCGGTCTCCTGCCGCATCGCATCAAGCGACAGGTTGGCTCTGAGCCAGTCAGGCTTGCGATCATAGAAGCCTTCAACATGCTCGCGCCGGATCAGCGGGATGCGTTCGCCGAAACGCTGACGATAAATTTCGATCAACGATTTGCGATGAGTATCCTCGACCTCGGCCATATCCTCGAAGACTTTAGCCGATGCCGGAAATTCGGGCCGTAATTTGTCGGCATAGGCGAGATAGATACGGGCATCGTCCTCCTCGGAGGCAATGGCAAGGGCGAGGATTTCCTGCTCGGACAGCGACTGAAAAGATCGTTTCGAGGATCTGAAAAACCGCGCCAGCATGACTTGCTCCAATAATTTAGAATAATTCTAAATTTAAAGAACGCGGTGGTGACGGTCAAGGGCTTAGAGCAGGCCGGCTGACAGATTGCCGCAAGCCGCACGGATGCCTTTGGCGCGCCCGCACAAACACCTATATGAGAGGGCGCCGCATCATGCGGCGCCGGGGTTTATGATGAATAGTGACATTCAGGGCCGTCCTGCCCATGTCGCGGCGATCCGCGAAAGGGCGGAGGTGGAGATGCGGGCGATGGGCGTCGACGAGGCCTTCATCGGCAGGCTGGTCGAGGCCTTTTACGGGCGGGTACTGGCGCATCCCGATCTCGGTCCAGTGTTCGACGCCAGGCTCTCCGGCCGCTGGCCGGACCATATGGAGAAGATGAAGAGCTTCTGGTCGGCCGTCGCCTTTCGCAGCGGCGCCTATGGCGGCAAGCCGGTGCAGGCGCATACGGGCGTCGCGGATCTGACGCCGGATCTCTTTCCGAAGTGGCTGGCGCTGTTTGCCGCAACGCTCGACGATATCGCCCCGTCGACGGAGGCCAAGGCCTGGTTCATGGCGACGGCGGAGCGGATCGCTAAGAGCCTGACGCTGTCGCTGTTCTACAATCCGGCGCTCGACGACCCTGCGAAGAAAGCGGGCTGACGCATCATTGCCTGGCTGAAAAGGTCGCGCCGGCGCTTGCGGCGACGACCAGGGCCGTTCCTGCCATCTGCAGAAGCGTCATCGGCTGCATCAGAATGACGAAGCCTGCCAGAGCCGCAATGGCCGGTTCGAGGCTCATGAGAATGCCGAAGGATGTCGTCGGCATGCGCCGCAGGGCAATCAGCTCCAGCGTATAGGGCAGCAGCGGCACGAGCACGGCAAGGCCCGCCATCTCGATCAGGCCATAGGCGTCAAGCGCCGGCGCTGCGCCTGCAAAGCCGAAGGGCGTCGCAGCCGCCGCGGCAACCATCAGCGACATGGAAAGCCCTTCCAGCCCCTTGAAGCTGGCGCCGATCTTCTTGGTCAGCACGATATAGATCGCCCAGCCGGTCCCGGCGCCGCCGGCAAAGAGAATGCCCCACATATCCCCGATCCAGCCTTCACCGTCATGGGCAAGCGCCAGCACACCCAGCGCGGCAATGAGCGGCCAGACGAGACGCCGGCTGAGACCGTAACCGATGGTCGCGACCGAAAGCGGGCCGAGAAAATCGATCGCCACGGCCAGCCCGAGCGGAATGCGCTCGATGGCCGCGAAAAAACTCATGGTCATCAACGCTGTCGTCGTGCCGAGAACGAGCGCGCTTGTCCATTGCTCTCGGGAGTAGCTGAATATGCGCGGACGGACGACGACGGCCAGGATGATCGCGGCAAAGACGAGGCGCAGCCAGCTTGCGCCGGCCGGTCCGTAGGTGGCGATCGCGTGGGAAGACAGAGCTGCGCCGAACTGGATCGATGACATGGACAGGAGGCACATCAGCCCGCCGGCCGCCAGGCCGGAGGACGTTGCAGGCGTTTCCAATGCCAGCACGCCGGCGCCGTCGTTCGTTCCGTCTTTCATCTGCATCTCCGATTGAGCGCCCTTCATACGGAGGCCGCTTGCAACCGACAAATTCAATCTTCTGATCCAGGCAGCAAGAGAGCTGATGCATATCAGAGGCGGCCGGAGAGGATCACCTCTTCGGCGTCTTCGAAACTCATATCGAAGACCTTTTTGCCGATCTCGAAGCTGAAGCCATTGCGGGCGAAGGCGGAGAGTTCCTTTGCCTTCCTGTTGTCGTTAACTTCGCCACGGCGAAACGGGCCGAAGGCGCGTTTGCGGGCGAATATGGTCGCGGCATAGAGATCGTCAGCCCCTTCGAGCGCAGCCTCGACCTTGTCGCTCGCAACACCCTTGGCGGCAAGCTTCTGGGCGATCGCACGCTTCGACTTGCCGCCGCGCACGGCCGAGCGCGTGCTGATCTCGGCATAGGCGCGATCGTCGAGCACCTTGTTGTCATAGGCGAATTTGACGGCGAATTCGGCAACGGCCTTGAGCTGGCCGGCGCTGATCTCGTCGAACTTCTCCTTCGCCTTGCGGGTAATGGCGTCGAAGAGCTGCTTTTCCGTCATCATCCGGCGCTCCAGACGGTAGATGGTGGAGTTGCGCGCCCAGCTCAGCATGCGGGACGTCGGGATATCGGATGGAACGGTCTCGTCGGTCATATCAAGCGATCAGACTTCCAGACCCTTGAGGACATTGGCGACATTGAGCCCGATCTCCGGCACGCCGTAGCCGCCTTCCATGCAGACAAGCACCGGCAGGCCGGCGGCTGATATCATCGCGCCCATGCGGGTGAAATCGTTGGAGCTGAGGCGAAAGAAGGAGATCGGATCGCGCTCGAAGGTGTCGACCCCGAGCGCCAGGACAATCGCTTCGGCGCCGAAGGCCTTGATGCGGGCGAGCGCATCGGCAAGGGCCGAAGACCAGACCCGCCATGGCGTGCCCGGCGGCATCGGATAGTTGCGGTTGGTCCCGGTGCCCGCCCCTTCGCCCTCCTCGTCGGCATGGCCGAGGAAATAGGGAAAGGCGTGCATCGGATCGCTATGCAGCGAGGCAGTGAAGACATCGCCGCGGCGATAAAAGAGATCCTGGGTGCCGTTGCCATGGTGGAAGTCGACATCGAGCACGGCGACCTTGGCCGCACCACGATCGAGCAGCCGCTGGGCCGCGACCCCCGCATTATTGATGAAGCAGTAGCCGCCGAAGAGATCGATGCCGGCGTGATGGCCGGGCGGGCGGCAGAGCGCGAAGGCGAAACGATGGCTCTCCGCCAGCCAGTCGGCGCCCGTTACGGCGCAGCGCATCGAGGCGATCGCCGCTTCGTAGGAGCCCTTGGTGATCGAGGTATCGGCAGCATTGGCATAATGACCGATCGCGCCGACGATATTGTCGGGCACGCGCTGGCTGGTGCGGCGCACCGGGAAGGAATTTGCGATCGCCTCGCCTTCGAAGCCGGCCGCCACCCAGCGGTCCCAGACGGTGGCGAGAAAATCGAGATAGGCGGGATCATGCACCTTTTTGGCCGTTTCCAGCCCGTGTGCATCGGGAGCGACGACATCGGCAAAGCCCGCCTCCTTGACGGCTGCCAGGATCCATTCGGCCCGAAACGGCGCCTCGAAGGGCGTCACCAGCTGACCGGCGTAAAGCTCGGTCCTGGCATCACGCAGCTTATGGTCCTCGGAATAGATGACACGCATTTCAGACCCCGCCCTTGAGTTGAAGATCGAGCTTTACACGGGCTCGCCGCGACAAAAAAGCAGCACGGCGATCTATTGATCATCCAGAGCGACAACGCCATCTTCGCCGGTGTTTTGAGAAGGGAGCTTCCGCATGAAGGTGCTGATGGTGGATGTCGATGGCGTGCTCATTCATGGCCGCCCGGCCGACGGCCTGCCGCACTTCACCTATCTCGAGCGCGATCTCGGCTTGCGACCCGACTTGCTGCAGCAGGCCTTCTTCCAGACCTGTTGGAATGACATCGTCATCGGCCGCGAGGCATTGGAGCCGCGGCTTTCCGCCGTGCTTGCAAAGATCGCGCCCCATCTCAGTGCGGCAACGCTGATCGACTATTGGTTCGAAAACGATTCCTGCCTGGATCTCAATCTTCTGGAAGAGCTTGGAACTGTCCCGGCGCAGCGGTGTCGCGCTGTTCCTGGCGACCAATCAGGAGCACAGGAGGGCGCGCTACCTGATGGAAGGGGCCGGGCTCGGCGCGCATGTCGACGGCATCATCTATTCCGCCGCGCTCGGGCACTGCAAACCTTCGCCGGACTTCTTCCGGCTGGCGACCGAACGCGCCGGCGCCCTGCCCGGCGAAATCGGCTTCATCGACGACATGGCGGAAAATATTGAAGCGGCGCGGCAGTTCGGCTGGAGTGCTGCGCAATGGACGGCGGGCGCGAGGCTGCACGAGACGCTTTCCGCCTTCGGCCATCCGAGATGAACCGAGCCGGCGCAATTAGGCGAGCCGCTTGAAGAAGAGAGTGGTGTCGCAGAAGCCGCCTTGCGGCCACAGCGCATAATCGGGAATGACGCCGACACGCTGCCAGCCCAGGCGCGCATAGATCGCCTCGGCATCGCTGCCGGTTGCCGTGTCGAGCACCAGCAGCGTCTTGCCGCGTTTGGCCGCCTCGTGCTCCGCCGCTTCCATCAGGAGCCGGGCGAGACCGCGCCCGCGGGCGGAGCGATGCACCAAGAGCTTCTTCAGATCGCCGCGGTGCGGCTGGTTCGGCATCTGCGCAGCCCCCACCTGCACCGTGCCGACGATCCGGCCCCCCAGTTCGGCGACCAGAAGCAGGCTGCCGCTGGCCGCGACCGCATCGGCGACATCGCACCAATAAGATGCGGCATCTTCGGGCCCGTAGGGCTGCATGAAACCGACGGAGGCGCCGCCCGCGACGCAATCGGCAAGCACTTCCGACAGGGCGGGAATGGCGGCGCGCGCCTCCTCGGCGGAAAGGGTACGAATGTCGGGCATGGTCTTCTTCTCCTGAAATGGATACTGCTATCGGCCGCCGCGATCGAGCACGACGCAATAACGCGCCGGCGCGTTGCCGGGATTGTGGAAGACATGCCCTTCGCCGACCGGCATGAAGAGGCAATCGCCGGGGCGTAGCCGGTAGACCACTTCGCCCACCGTCATCTCCAGCTCGCCGTCGAACAGCCAGACATGCTGCGTCATGCCGTGGGATGCCGCATGCGGGGGAAACCTGACGCGGGCGCCAGCGGGGAATTCGACTTCGACGATATCAACGTCGGAGGCGGTGCCGGGCGCAGAGACCGAACGCCTGAGATAGCCGGTCTCCGGATCGCGCCAGACCTGCTGCTCCGGACGGCGGGCAAGCGGCGAAGCCTGCTCTCCCTCCTCCGCGAAGAAGGCCGACAGCGACAGGCCGAGCGCGGCGCAGATCCTTGCGAGCAGCGAGGCGGTGGGGCTCGCCTCCGCGCGCTCGATGCGCGAAATCATAGCCCGGCTGACGCCGGAGGCCGTCGCGAGATCATCGAGGGTCAATCCTTTATCCAGCCGCAGCTTGCGGATGCGGATGCCGATTGCCTGTTCCAGTTGTTCTTCCACGTTCCGGTCCGCTGATTCTACTATAAGAGAAATACATGATCCGATGATGGAATCAAGCCTCGGCAAGATGGGCACCCAACCTTGCTTTCGCCGCAGCCTCGCCGATATATGGCAGCGCTATTGAGATCGGAGAGAGTGATGGACGCCAGCACGCAGAGCACGGAACTGACGGGAAGCTTCACGGCCGCCGCCTGGGATAGGATCGCGGCCGTCATGGCCGAGATCGAGGTGCTGCCGCTTCTCACGCGTCTTTCTGACGGCACGTTGCCGCCCGAGGTTTTCCGGCACTACATCCTCCAGGACGCGCTTTACCTCAAGCATTATGCGCGCTGCCTGGCGATTGTTGCGGCGAAAGCGCCGGATAATGCGCAGGTGCTGCGTTTCCTCGGATCGGCGCAGAAGGCGATCACCGTCGAGCAGGGCCTGCATGCCGGCTTTCTCACCCAGTTCGGCATCAGCTCCGAGGATGTAAGCGCGGCCGAACCCTCGCCTTCCTGTTTCGCCTACACGAATTTCCTGCTCGCCACCGCCTATCACAGCTCCTATGCGGTGGCGCTTTCCGCCATCCTTCCCTGCTTCTGGATCTACTGGCATGTCGGCGAAGCGATCAAGAGTCGGCCGGCTATCGAGGGCAATGCCTTCCAGGCCTGGATCAACACCTATGGCGATCCGCAATTTGCCGCCGGCGCCCGCGAGGTGATCGCCCTGACTGATATCGCCGCCCGCGCGGCATCGCCGGCGGAACGCTCTCAGATGATGGATGTTTTCGTGCGCGCCTCGCAATATGAATGGATGTTCTGGGATTCGGCTTGGCGGCTGGAGGCGTGGCCGGTCTGACAGGCGCCTGTCGCCCGCAAAATAGCGTAAACGGCGGGATAATTACCGCTTTGCGGCCGGGGGCGGCGCTGCTATATGGCGCGCATGAGCACCAATTCGACCACTCCGCTGTCCCATATCCGCAACTTCTCGATCGTGGCCCATATCGACCACGGCAAATCGACGCTGGCCGACCGCCTGATTCAGACGACAGGCGGCCTTGCCGAGCGCGAAATGTCCGAGCAGGTGCTCGACAATATGGATATCGAGCGTGAGCGCGGCATCACCATCAAGGCCCAGACCGTGCGCCTGCACTACCAGGCAAACAATGGCGAAAAATACATCCTCAATCTGATCGACACGCCCGGCCACGTCGACTTCGCCTACGAAGTCTCGCGGTCGCTGTCGGCCTGCGAGGGTTCGCTGCTGGTCGTCGACGCTTCGCAGGGTGTGGAAGCGCAGACGCTCGCCAATGTCTATCAGGCGATCGACAACAACCACGAACTCGTCACCGTGCTCAACAAGATCGACCTGCCGGCCGCCGAACCCGACCGCATCAAGGAACAGATCGAGGAAGTGATCGGCATCGATGCTTCCGAGGCCGTACTGATCTCGGCAAAGACCGGCCTCGGCATTCCCGATGTGCTGGAAGCGATCGTTCACAAGCTGCCGGCGCCGAAGAGCCCCGGCGGCGACAAGGCGCCGCTGAAGGCGCTGCTCGTCGACAGCTGGTACGATACCTATCTCGGCGTCATGGTTCTCGTGCGCATCATCGATGGCGTGCTGACCAAGGGCCAGACGATCCGCATGATGGGCACGGATGCGAAGTACCAGGTGGAGCGTGTCGGCGTGCTGACGCCGAAGATGGTCAATGTCGACAGCCTCGGCCCCGGCGAGATCGGCTTCATCACCGCCTCGATCAAGGAAGTGGCCGATACCCGCGTCGGCGATACGATCACCGAGGACAAGCGGCCGACCGCACAGGCACTGCCGGGCTTCAAGCCGGCACAGCCGGTAGTGTTCTGCGGACTCTTCCCGGTCGACGCCGCCGATTTCGAGGATCTGCGCGCCGCCATGGGCAAGCTTCGCCTCAACGACGCTTCCTTCTCCTTTGAAATGGAATCCTCGGCCGCCCTCGGCTTCGGCTTCCGCTGCGGCTTCCTCGGCTTGCTGCATCTCGAAATCATCCAGGAGCGGCTGGAGCGCGAGTTCGACCTCGACCTCATCGCCACCGCCCCCTCCGTCGTCTACAAGATGTTCATGACCGACGGCACGGAGCGCGAGCTGCACAACCCGGCCGACATGCCCGACGTCGTTAAGATCTCGGAGATCCACGAGCCGTGGATCCGCGCGACGATCCTTACACCGGACGATTATCTCGGCGGCATCCTGAAGCTCTGCCAGGATCGGCGCGGCATCCAGATCGAACTCACCTATGTCGGCACGCGCGCAATGCTGACCTACGATCTGCCGCTCAATGAAGTCGTCTTCGATTTTTACGACCGGCTGAAGTCGATCTCCAAGGGCTATGCCTCCTTCGACTATACGCTGACCGATCATCGCGAGGGCAACCTCGTGAAGATGTCGATCCTCGTCAACGGCGAGCCGGTCGACGCGCTGTCGATGATGGTGCACCGCACCGCCGCCGAAAAGCGCGGCCGCGACATGTGCGAGAAGCTCAAGGAGCTGATCCCGAAACACATGTTCAAGATCCCGATCCAGGCGGCGATCGGCGGCAACGTCATCGCCCGCGAGACGATCTCGGCGCTGCGCAAGGACGTGACCGCGAAATGCTACGGCGGCGACGCCACCCGCAAGCGCAAGCTGCTCGACAAGCAGAAGGCCGGTAAGAAGCGCATGCGCCAGTTCGGCAAGGTGGAGATTCCGCAGGAAGCCTTCATCGCGGCGTTGAAGATGGGCGACGAATAGGCTTTCGCAGAGCCTCTTTTGACGAGGAGGCCTGAGTCTCTTTGGTTTGTTGACAAGCCTCGCCCTTTTTCTCCGTCATCCTCGGCCTTGTGTCGAGGATCTGCAAATCTATCAACCGGCTGCAGATGCTCGGGCCCGGCCCGAGCATGACGGAGGAGAAGTGGTCACGCACTATCAGTCGTCCAAGGAGATAGAGAAGAACGCGAAAGACTTTGGCGAATTGAGCAAAATGAGTATGTCGCGAAGCATGGCCCGCCGTTCGCGAAATACAGGCAGTTTGACTCATCCCTTGCCCATATACTCCTTGACCAGCCCCTCATAGGCCGCCATCTCCGGCAGTGCCGCGTAGCTGTGCACCGCACCGGTCTCGGCAAAGGCCAGCTTCTCGCTCGTCCATGTTTCGATGAACGGTGTGAACCAGCTGGGATCATCGAGCATGGTCACGCGCAGATTGACGAACCAGTCCATGCCTTCCGGACGGGTGAACATCCAGCTCATGCAATGCGGGCAGAAATAATGTTTCGTCGTGCCGTGCAGGCCGCCGATGACGGGCTCGCCCTTCGTCACCTCGAAGCCTTCGCTGGGGATGGCGGCACTCAGCGAATAGGCGCTCGCGGTCATCCTCTGGCAGCCTGTGCAATGGCAGGCCATGGTCAGCAGCGGCGGCGCGCTGATCTTCAATCGCACCCGGCCGCAACGGCAGCCGCCTTCCATGGGTAGGTTCTTTGCTCTCATCATTACTTCCCCCTTCCGCCACCTGATCTAGCGGAGCCGGCGCCATTGTCGAGGGAGCCCGCGGCTAAGAATCTCAGAGACGGCTTATCGGGCGCGCGGGATTGCCGACCACGGTTGCACCCGCCAGCACATCCTTCGTCACCACTGCGCCGGCGCCGACGATCGCGCCATCGCCGAGGGTGACGCCACCGAGGATGACGGCAGCGCCGCCGATCCAAACGTCGCTGCCGATCGAAACCGGCCGGGCGATCTCGATGCCCTGGCTGCGAAGTGCGGGATCCTTGTGATGTTCGGCACAATAGATCTGCACGCCCGGGCCAAACATGGTGCGATCGCCAATCGTCACCCGGCCGGAATCGAGAATGGTGCAGCCGGCATTGAAATAGACGCGCTCGCCGAGACTGATGTTGATACCGTAAGAGCAGTGAAACGGCGCTTCGATGAAGATATCGGGCGCGGCCTGCGCAAAAAGAGCCCTCAAGGCAGGCGCCGCGGCGCCGCGCTCGTCGGGCGGCAGGAAGTTGTGGGCGTGGACGGCCACACGCGCCTGCTGGCGCAGGCGGTCGAGTTCGTCGTCGAGGCAGCAATACCATTCCCCGGCCGCCATCTTTTCGCGTTCGCTGACCGGCATCGTCTCGTTCCTCACGCGGTCGCCTGCGACAGGAGTCCGACCTCTTGCCGCTCGATGAGGCTGACCCAGGCGCGCGCTATGGCAAGGCCTGCGGCATCGGCGGCGGCGCCATGGCGTTCTGCCAATTCGTCATAATTCCCCAGCCAACCGGGAGCGATACGCTCGATCGTGCCGAGAAATTCGCCTTTCCACTGCCTGACGACCTCAGTGTCGGCCTCGAAGTGAAACTGCGTTCCGTAGACGGCGCGGCCGATGCGGAAGGCCTGGTTCTTGGCTACGGGACTCGTCGCAAGACACACCGCACCTTGGGGCAGCGAAAACGTATCGGCGTGCCATTGAAAGATGGTGAATTCGCCGCCGACATCTGACAGCAGCGGATCGGACCGGCCTTCACCCGTGACGCCAATGCTGTGCCAGCCGAACTCACGAGCGGCACCCAACAGATTGTCGGCGCCATAGGCGCGGGCGAGAATTTGGCTGCCGAGGCAGATGCCGAGCACGGCTTTGCCGGCATCTCCGAAACGGCGCGTTAGCCGCACGAGTTCTGGTAGATAAGGGTGCGTCTCGTCATCCAGCGCGCTCTGTTCGCCGCCGAGAACGACGAGCGCGTCATGGCCGGCTATATCTTGCGGCAGACTGCCGTCCCGCCACACGCGGAACCACTCGATCTCCGCTCCCGCCTCCTCGAGCGCTGTGGCAAGCGCGCCGAGCCCGGTATTCCTCATATTTTCGACGACAGCGACTCGCATGGCTTTCCCGATCTGGCTGATGGCGGGAGGAGATCATGCCCGGATGCAGCGCGCAAGACGCTTGTGCAAGGCCGATTGCGCATGCAGGCGGCAAGGCTTAAACCTGCCGGAACGAAAGGAAATCGCCATGACCGAAAAAGCCCGCGTCTCGATTCTCTACTGCACCCAGTGCAATTGGCTGCTGCGCTCCGCCTGGATGGCGCAGGAGCTGCTGCACACCTTTTCCGACAGCCTAGGCGAGGTGGCGCTGATCCCCGGCACCGGCGGCAATTTCGAAATCCGCGTCAATGGCGATCTCATCTGGGAGCGCAAGCGCGACGGCGGTTTTCCCGGGCCGAAGGAACTGAAGCAGCGGGTTCGCGACATCGTCGAGCCCGGCCGCGATCTCGGCCATGTCGACCGCGCCTCGCTCGAGAGCTGATCTCAGCGATAGGGCGAGCGGCAGACCCGGTAGACGCCCTCGTAGGTAAGGAAGTGATCCGTCCGCGGATTATAGGAGCGGTATTCGTTGGTGCACCAGGCGATATGCTTGTTCATATCGCGCGCCGCCGGCTGTGCCCGGCGCACCGGCGGCGGATCATAGGTCAGCTGCGGCCGCCCGGCCGCACCCGGCAGATAGTAGGTCGGCCCGGCGCCACGCGGACGGTAATTCGGCTGGACATAGGCGGGCCGATGCCATTGCTGCGGCCCGAAACCGAAGCAGCCGCGGAAATCGCAGAGCGTCGACCCCGTGTTGAGCGGCCCGAGACCCGGCTTCGGCGAATCAGCGCTGGCCATGGCAGGCGCGAAAACGGCGAGAAGACCGGCGAACAGAAGCGTGCGGGCAGCAGCCATGAGGCATTCCTTTCGATACTCCCTCAATATAGGGCGTCGCGAGCGAAGCGCTATGGTCACCCTCCGGCGGCTCTCCCGCATGTGAAAGGCAGATTTTTGCCGACTGTCAGGAAAACTTCAAAAACCCAGTTGACAGTCACGAGCCACCCCCTTACATCGCTCTCCGTCGCCCAGATGGCGGAATTGGTAGACGCGCAGGTTTCAGGTACCTGTGCCGCGAGGCGTGGAGGTTCGAGTCCTCTTCTGGGCACCATTTCCAATCTTGATCGCTACCGAGATCAGATAATCAGACCTTCCAAAATCGCAGGTTGGCATCTTCCAACGAAGGCCATTAGCATTGCGTTTGCCTACGCGTGTGGTTGCATGATGCCGACTCTGGAGGTCGGGCCAGGAAGAATGATGGCGCGGTTGTCGGCCTCTACGCCGCCATGTGCGGCGTTGTCTGCCTGCTGTCGGGAATCACTGACAAAACGGCGATGCCGGCCTCCCTGGCGGCGCTCAAAAGCAAATCCCTAAGCTGATCCGTCCCCGCTTGCCCCGTAATGGCATCAGCGCAAGCCTTCACGGCCGCGACGTATTCCTCTCCATCCTCAAGCGGCCATTCCGTCATTAAAACCTCGGCTGCGTCGCGGAGCGTTCTCACGATCCTACGCTTGTGCCGGGCGCCAAGAAAGAGAACAAGAGGCGAAAAATCCGCCGATGTGTTCCATTGCATTGCACTTTCTCCCCAAGGATTAGAATATTAGTAATAATGCAAGGAGCGTGCCGGGCAAGGTGGAAAGCGACTTTGTTGCCCGATCGAGCCATTTTCTTCTGATCCCTCCGGCAACGACCTACATGACTGGTGCGGCAGCTCAGCTGTTCCATTGCTCAAGTTCTTGCGGAAAGCGCCGCTCCCCGTCCCATCCCCTCGCAAGCCTCGCACAAGAACGAAATCGGATACCGAGAGAAGGATAAACATCCGGCCGTTCCGCCCGAGGAGAGCCATCCCGCCTGTCGGGATCTCAGCGAACTTCCGCGGAAAGCCGATTGCTAGCCACTCTGGAGTTCGCTTGGGATGAAAGTCGTAATTCTCGCCGGTGGCCTTGGCTCGCGTCTTGCCGAAGAGACCAGCGTTCGGCCCAAGCCCCTGGTCGAAATCGGCGGCATGCCGATCCTCTGGCACATCATGAACATCTATGCCCATCACGGCCTCAATGATTTCATCATCTGCGCCGGCTACAAGGGCTACATGATCAAGGAATACTTCGTAAACCTTGTTCTGCACCACAGCGACATCACCGTCGACCTCGGCGCCAACAGCATCAACTATCACGGCGGCAAAAGACCGGATTGGCGCGTGACCGTGGTCGATACCGGCATGCATTCGATGACCGGCGGCCGTCTCGGGCGCATTCGCGAGCATCTGACGCCAGGCGAACCCTTCTGCATGACTTATGGCGACGGCGTCGGCGACATCGATATTGCCGCCGAAGTCGCCTTCCATCGCGATCATGGTCTGAAGGCGACGATGTGCGCGGTAACCCCGCCGGGACGTTACGGCGCTACTAACATCGAGGGTCAGTTCATCACCTCTTTCGTGGAGAAACCGAGAGGCGACGGCCAGCGTATCAACGGCGGCTTCTTCGTACTCGATCCGTCGGTGATCGATCTCATCCCGAGCGACGACACGATCTGGGAAGCCGGACCGCTGGAGTGGCTCGCCGCCAACAACCAGCTCGCCGCCTTCAAGCATGACGGCTTCTGGCAGCCGATGGATACGCTTCGCGAGCGCACCCATCTGGAGGAACTCTGGAATTCCGGAAAGGCGCCGTGGAAGCTATGGGCTTGACCGACTTCTGGAAAGGGCGGCGGGTCTTCCTGACCGGACATACCGGCTTCAAGGGGTCCTGGCTCTCCCTTTGGCTAGAGCGCCTTGGTGCCGACGTCGCCGCGGTTTCGCTGGCACCCGAGACCGAGCCGTCGCTCTATCGGAAACTCGCTCCCTGGGACAATCGCAGCCACCACATCATCGATATCCGTGATGCCGGCGCACTTCTTGACGTCGTTCGAGGCTTCGAGCCGGAGATCGTCATTCATATGGCGGCGCAGGCACTGGTGCGGCGCTCCTATGAGAACCCGGCCGAAACCTTCTCGACCAATGTCATGGGAACGGCGAATATTCTCGACGCGGCCAGGCAGGCGCCCTCGGTCAAAACCGTGCTCGTCATTACTTCCGACAAGGTCTATGCCAACAATGGCAGCGGCATACCCTTCGTCGAGACCGATACGCTCGGCGGCAAAGATCCCTACAGCAACTCCAAGGCCTGCACGGAACTCGTCTGCCAGAGCTACCGCGACAGTTTCTTCAAGGCGCGCGGCATACAGCTCGCCACGGTGCGCGCCGGCAATGTGATCGGCGGCGGCGACTGGTCGAAGGATCGGCTGATCCCGGATTTCATTCGTGCTTTCGAGAGCAACCAGCCGATCCTGTTGCGTTATCCCGAGGCGGTCCGTCCCTGGCAGCATGTGCTGGAGCCATTGGGCGGTTATCTCGCCTTCGCCGAAGCACTGACGCTTGGCAGTGACAGGAAGCTGCCCGATACTTTGAATTTTGGTCCGCATCCCGAGAGCTTCGCGACCGTTTCCGAACTTGCCGAAGCGCTCGGGCGCGCGCACCGCGTCGAGGACGTGTGGCGGCTTGCACCGGGCGAACATCTGCCGGAAGCGCCGGCCCTGACGCTGAGTTCGGCGCTTGCCTTCGACACCATCGGCTGGCGGCCGCGCCTCAGCCTGCAACAGACCATCGACTGGACTGCCGCCTGGTACCGGGCCAACCGCGAGGGCGAAGACATGCGCGCCTTCTCGCTCGGTCAGATCGCGGCCTATGAGGAAGCACTATCATGACAGCGCACAATTGCCGATTTTGCGACGCTCCGTTGAAGCATTGTTTCGTCGATCTCGGCTCGACGCCGCTCGCCAATGCCTATCTGACGGCTGAGCAGCTCACACAGCCGGAGCCGTCCTATCCGCTGCGCGCCTTCGTCTGTTCCGAATGCTGGCTGGTGCAGGCCGATGCCTTCGTGCCGCCGGAGGATATCTTCAGCCACTACGCCTATTTCTCCTCCTACAGCGACAGCTGGGTAGAGCACGCGCGGCGGTTCACCATCATGGCCCGCGAGCGCTTCGGCCTTGGCGCGACATCCAAAGTCATCGAAGTGGCGAGCAATGACGGCTACCTGCTGAAGCATTTCGTCGAGGCTGGCGTGCCGGTGCTCGGCGTCGAACCGGCCGAAAACGTCGCCGAAGTGGCGCGCAGTATATGCGTCCCGACGGAGGCACGATTCTTCGGCAGGGAGACGGCGGCAGATCTCGTGTCGCGCGGCCACGCCGCCGACATCATCATCGGCAACAATGTGCTTGCTCACGTACCCGACATCAACGACTTCGTCGGTGGGCTTTCGACTGCGCTGAAGCCGGATGGGGTTGTGAGCGTCGAATTTCCACATCTCCTGCGGCTGATGGAAAGCATCCAGTTCGACACCGTTTATCACGAACATTTCTACTATCTGTCGCTGCTCGCCGTCGAAAAGGTCTTTGCCGCCCACGGCCTGAAGGTTTTCGAGGTTGAGGAGCTGCCGACTCATGGCGGCAGCCTGCGCGTCCTCGCCTGCCGCGCGGCTTCGACCGCCCACGCAACAAGTCCTGGACTAGCCAAGGTGCGGGCCGACGAAAAGGCCGCCCGCTTCGATAGGGCGGAAACATACGAGGCGTTCCAGAGCCGTGTCGCACCGATCAAGGAAGGACTGCTCTCCTTCCTTGAGGAGGCAAAGCGGAACGGCAAGAGCGTCGCCGCCTATGGCGCCGCCGCCAAGGGTAATACGCTGCTGAATTTCTGCGGCGTCGGCACCGATCTCATCGACTATGTCGTCGATCGCAATCCGCATAAGCAGGGGCATTATCTGCCGGGCAGCAAGCTGCCGATCTATGCGCCCGAAAAAATGGAAGAGACCAAGCCCGACTACGTGTTGATCCTGCCATGGAACATCAAGAACGAAGTGGTTTCCGGCAACAGCAAGGTTGCAGCCTGGGGCGGCCGCTTCGCCGTCGCGGTGCCTGAGCTGACGGTGCTCGGATGAAATTCCTTCCGACCGCGGTGTTGGGCGCCTTTGCCGTGGAAGTCGATGCGCGCTCCGACGACCGGGGAATGTTCGCACGAACCTTCGACGCGCAGACCTTCGCGGCGCAGGGTTTGGTGCCGGTCTACCCGCAATGCAACGTCTCGCAGAACCACAGGCGCGGGACGCTGCGCGGAATGCACTACCAGGCCGACCCGCGGCCGGAGGTGAAACTGGTACGCGCCATCCGCGGCAGGGTATTCGACGTGGCACTCGATCTGAGGCCGGATTCGCCGAGTTATCTTACCTGGGCCGCTGTGGAGCTCGATGCGGCCCGGCGCAACGCCTTCTACATACCTGCCGGATGCGCACATGGCTTCCTCACGCTCGAGGATGACTGCGAACTCTTCTACCAGATGTCGGAAGTCTACGTACCGGAACTTGCCCGTGGCGTCCGCTGGGACGACCCCGCCTTTGCCATCGCCTGGCCTTTCGCGCCGAGCGTCATCAGCGAGCGCGACGCCGCGCTTGACAGCTACAGCCAGGAGAGAAGTCTTTGAGCGGCATCAAACTCAGTATCTGCATTCCGACCTACAACCGCGAAGCCTATTTGCGAAGCGCGCTCGAGCACTGCGAGAAATACAGTTTCAGCTTTCCCTACGAGATCGTCGTTTCTGACAACGCTTCGACGGACAATACGACCCAGCTCGTCGAAGAATTCATCGCCAAGGGACTGCCGATCCACTATCACCGCCGCCCCGTCAACGGCGGTTCGGGCCCGAACCTCGCTTGCGCCTTCCATCATGCCGTCGGGGAATATTCGATTTATCTTGCCGACGACGATTTCCTGGTGCCAAGCGGCGTCGAAGCGGCAATGGCCTATCTGGACGCCAACCCCGACGTCGCCGCCTGCCACGCGCCCTGGTATTTCTACGACGAAGTGGCCGATCGCGACCTGTCTCAATTCTATGCGATCGACGAGAACATCAAGTTCGAGCAGCGGAATTTTGCAGCGGTATTTCAGTTCATCTGCGAGCGCCATATCTTCCCTGAGATCGGCATCTATCGCGCCTCGGCTCTGCGCTCCTCCTGGGTTCCCCGCGATTTTTGCTTCTGGGCTTTCTCCTATCTTGCGCATTTCCTCGACCAAGGAGCCGTTGCCTTCCTGAAACAGCCTTTCTACCGCTCGGTTGCCGTCTCAAAGATCGCCCCGAACCGCCAGCAGGCAGGCAACGACGACGTCATGACCTCGTGGGACAAATACCGCGGCGGCCTCGAATATTTCCTCTATATCGGCTCCAAGCGCGGCAATCTCGCCACGACGCGCGAAGCCCGCGTCGTGTTCGAGGAACTTTGCAAGGTCTTTACACTCAACCGCATGGCCGTTGCGTTCCGTTTCTGGGCGCAACGCAAAGACTTCATCAAGGCCTATGAACTCTACACGCGCTTGGCGATCGGCGGCATGCCCGATCACCCCGAAGTCATGCATTTCCGCAACGCGCTCCCGCTGATGGTGGCGATTCAGACGCTTGCCTATCAGGTGGGGGCGACCGAGGGCATCAGTCGGCTGATGCTCAGCGGCATCGCTGACCGACGCTCTATCGAGGAATTGTTGCGTGATCTCGGCCTGCCAGCGGGGGTCGATGTCGTCGAGGAGACGGTGGGCCATGATATGGGCCTTGCGAAACACACGGCGGTTTTCATCGCCGACGCTGTGCGCCATGGCGAATTCGTTGCACTCGGCTACAAGCCGAACCTGATTTTCAGCGAGCAGGATCTTATCCAGCACGTGATCATCTGAGGCGGATGGCGCGCGGGGCGATGCGGCCTACGCTAAGCCTCGCGCCAGTTTCAAGCGTTAGTCAGTTTTAATGTGCCCCTGCTTTGCGAGTTCCAGGCCCTCATCCCAAGAGAATAAGGCATGACGAACAGGATATTATACACCAAACCATCGATCACCGAGCTGGAAATCGGTTATGCCGCCGATGCTGCCGCGAACGGCTGGGGCGCGCGCTGCTACGATTACATCAACCGCTTCGAACGCGATTTCGCCACCCATCTCGGTAGCGGCTTTGCGATCGCGACATCGAGCTGCACCGGCGCGATGCATATGGGGCTTGCCGCACTCGGCATCGGCCCCGGTGACGAAGTGATCCTTGCGGATACGAACTGGGTGGCGACCGTAGCGCCTGTCATGCATCTCGGCGCGAGCCCCGTCTTCGTCGACGTACTGCCCGATACATGGTGCATCGATCCCGCCGCAGTTGAGCGCTCTATCACACCGCGCACTAAGGCGATCATCGCCACTCACATCTATGGCAATCTCTGCGACATGGATGCCCTGATCGAGATCGGCAAGCGAAGCGGCATCGCCGTGATCGAAGACGCTGCCGAGGCGATCGGCTCGGTCTGGCACGGCCGTCGCGCCGGCTCGATCGGTACCTTCGGCACATTCTCCTTCCACGGCACCAAGACGCTGACCACGGGTGAAGGCGGCATGTTGGTCACTAGCAATGCCGATCTCTATGAAAAGGTGCTGACGCTTAGCAACCACGGCCGTGCCCGCAGCCAGAAGAAACAGTTCTGGCCGGATGCGATCGGTTTCAAATACAAGATGTCCAACATCCAGGCGGCCATCGGCTGCGCCCAGCTGGAGCGCATCGAGGAACTTGTCGCCCGCAAGCGGGAAATTCTCGCGGCCTATATGGTGCGCCTCTCGACGCTCAACGGCATCAGCATGAACCCGGAATATACCGGCACGATCAACGGCGCCTGGATGCCGACTGCCGTCTTCCATCCCGCTACCGGCATCACCCGCGAAATACTGCAGCAGGCTTTCGAAGCCGCCGATATCGATGCGCGCGTCTTCTTCCACCCGCTTTCCAGCCTTTCGATGTTCGAGGACAAACCGGCTAATATCAATGCTTGGAGCATCCCGGAGCGGGCGATCAACCTGCCGAGCTACCACGACATGAGTGAGGCCGATATCGATCGCGTGGCGCAGGCGCTGATCTCGGTTGTCAGCAGCCATCAGGACAAGGGCGCCGTTCACCTCCGTCAGTCGGCCTGAGTGCAGAATATAGAGAAGGTTTCAGACAGTTATGACCACCAAGGACGATCGCCTCGAATTTGAAGCCAACAAGCGCGCGATGGCGCTTGCACTCGGTAAGGACGAGGAAGCTTTCCAGCAGTCGTTGAACACGTTGGTAGCGCTGGACAAATATGACTACGCCTATCTCTGGTCCTGGATGGGCGTTCCGATCATCCAGATGCCGGCCGACGTGATGGCCACCCAGGAAGTGATCTGGGACACCAAGCCCGACATCATCATCGAAACCGGCGTAGCGCGTGGCGGCTCGATGATCTTCATGGCTTCGCTGCTGAAGGTGATCGGCAAGGGCAAGGTGATCGGCGTCGATATCGATATCCGCGCCCATAACCGCGATTCGATCGAGACTCACCCACTCTCGCCGTTGATCACGCTCATCGAAGGCCCATCGACGACAGCCGAGACGCTCGCCAAGGTCAAGGCCGAGATCCCAGCCGGCGCCTCCGTCATGATCGTCCTCGACAGCGATCACAGCCGCGATCACGTTCTCGACGAGCTGCGCAGCTACGGCCCACTGGTCACCGAAGGCCAGTATGTCGTCGTCGCAGATACCCTGCTCGGCCGCGGAGACATGTCGCAGACGCCGACCAAACGCTCGAAGATCTGGTATCCCGGTGACGAGCCCTATACGGCGCTCAACGCCTATCTCAAGGAAACCGATCGTTTCGAGACTGACGAGGCCCTGAACGGCAAGCTGGTGCTATCCAGCTCGCCGGGAGGATATCTCAAATGCATCCGCAAATGATGGGGAGTCATCGCGACTTTCCACATCAGGCGTCGGTCAGACTGCGTGGGGTGGAGGACGGCGACCGGCCGCTGCTCTTTTCCCTCCGCCGCGATCGCGCGCTCCAATCGCTCCTGCTGACAGTGCCCGATGCGACCGATGATGCGGCGCTCAGCGCCTGGATCGAACGGCGGTGCAATGAGATGGGCGGGGCATTTCTCATCATCGAAGATCGGGCCAGCGGCAAGGCTGCCGGTTATACCCAGATCACCCAGGTACATCGCCGGAATGCGAACGGCTACGGCGGCATCGTTCTGGCGGAGGAGGCGCGCGGCCTCGGCTTGGGACGCGCAGCACTCGCCGGACTTATGTTCCATGCTTCCCGTATGCTCGGTCTTCGCAAACTGATGGCTGAAATCGATATCGACAACGCTGCCTCCATCCGGCTGCATCTGTCGCTCGGCTATCGCAAGGTTGGCCTTCTCGAAGCCCATTTCACCGACGCCAACGGCGTCCCGCGCGATGTGATGCTTTTCGAGCGGCGATTGGAGGACAATTAATTTGACCGCCGTCGTCATTACCCAACCGATGCTCTTTCCCTGGCCTGGCTTCTTCGAGCAATTGATGCTCGCTGACAGCTATATTTATCTGGATGACACCCAATTCTCGAAGGGCAGCTTCACCAACCGTATCCAGCTTCTGCGTGGCAACGACCGCTGCTGGATGACGATTCCACTTGCCGGAAAGGGCAGTTTCCAAAAGATCTCCGAACTCACCGCTGCGGGCGATGACTGGAAGGCAAGCCATCGCGCGCTTCTGCGCCAATCGCTGCTCGGCGCTCCCTTCATCGACGATGCGCTTTCGATCTTCGACAACGTCTATCGCCATTCCTCCCTGCTGGCGTTGCTGATCGCCAGCATCGAGGAACCCGCACGCTATCTTGGCATCGGTGCGAACCGGAAGATCGAGAAAACAAGCGAGATGGATGTCGAGGGCACATCCTGGCAGCGTGTACTCGATATAGTGCTGGAGGCCGGCGGCACCCGGTATCTGACGGGCCACGGCGCGGCGAACTATCTCGACCATGAGGCCTTCGAACAGGCCGGCGTGCAAGTGGAATACATGAATTACAGCCGTACCCCCTGGCCTCAGACCGTCGCTGCGTTCACGCCCTATGTTTCTGTACTCGATCTTATCGCCCGAATGGGCCCGGAGGCGCGTAACTGTCTCATCCCAGCCACCGTAGCGTGGCAAGACTTCCTGAAGGAGGAAACGGTCACACCATGACACACGCAAAAATCACCGACAGCCTGCGCGCTGATTTCGGCACCAAGGGGTACCTGGTCGTTCCGGGTTTCTATGATTCGGCCGCTGATATCGCCCCCATACAGGAGGGGATCCGCCAGATCCTTGAAGTCATCTGCAGGAAATATGGCGTCGAGGCCCCGACCGAAACCACGCATGAGGCAATGACCATTGCCTATCCGAAGCTGATCGCCACGAACCGCTCATGGGGTGGCGAGGTCTATGACGCGGTCAAGCAGATCCCGGCCTTCATGCGCCTGGTCACCAACGGCGCCAATGACCAAGCCTTCAAGGCACTACGTCCTGAGAGCGTCCCGGGTATTGCCGCTGGCGGCTACGGCATCCGCATCGACAATCCGGGCGAAGAAAAGTTCCGGGCTCAATGGCATCAGGAATTTCCCGGCCAGCTGCGAAGTGTCGATGGCGTCGTCTTCTGGACACCGCTTTTGCCCGTCACGCAGGAAATGGGACCCGTACAGATTGCCGAAGGTTCGCATGCCGAAGGTCTGGTTCCGGTTTACGAGGATGATGCCGGCGCCGGCAAGACGGGCGCTTATGCGCTGCATCTCGACCGCGCCGAAGAGCGCCTTTCCCGCTACAAGCATGTCGCTCCGCTGACGAACCCCGGCGATCTCGTGCTGATGGACTTCCTGACGCTGCACCAGTCGGGCCACAACGTCTCGACGACGCCGCGCTGGAGCATTCAGTTCCGTTACTTCAACTACCTCGAGCCGGTCGGCATTCGCATCGGCTGGAAGGGTTCGTTTGCCGCCGGCGTAAAATTCGCCGACGTCCTACCCGAACTTTCCGTTCAGCGTGAGGCGGCCGAATGACGACTTGCCGCGTCTGCGGTGGTAAGATTGCGGCGCCGGCCTACGAAACACCGGCGCCTGCTCTAACCTCCATCATGACCCTTCTTGACATTCCGACGCGCGTCTATGTCTGCGACGGATGCGGCCATGCGCAATGCGACGAAATTCCCGATATCGAAACCTTCTACGATACCGGCTATCGCATTTCGCTGAATAGCGAAGGCCATGACCAGATCTTTGCGGTCAAGTCCGACGGCACCATTCTTTACCGAACGGATCATCAGGCCCAGATTGCATGCCGTTTGCTCGACCTTCCGCAGGGGACCAAGCTTCTGGACTACGGCGCGGCAAAGGCCGATACGCTACGCAAGATCATCGCCGCAAGGCCGGATATCGAGCCTCACGTTTTCGATGTTTCCACCGATTATGCACCAGCTTGGAGTGGCTGGATCGCGCCGCACGCGCAAGCAACCTACGAGGTTCCTCCCGCATGGGACGGCCGCTTCGATGCAGTGATGAGCCATTTCGTGATCGAGCACGTAGCCGATCCGGTCAGTTTCATTCGGGAGATACATAAGCTCCTGAAGCCGCACGGCACGCTGCTGCTTTCGATGCCTGACGTTTCGGCCAATCCGGGCGACATGACGGTGGCGGACCATGTCAATCATTTCAGCGAAGCCTCGCTGCGCCGCGCACTGGCTGCGGGCGGCTTCGAAGTATCTGCGATCGACACGACGTCCTTCCCCGGCGCCTTCTTTGCCGTCGCCGTTCGCAGCGAAACGCCGGTCCGGCAAAAGCAGGACGCCGCTCTCGTCCAGCGTTCCATCGCGCGCGGGCTGGAGATCTGCGATTTCTGGCGAGCTTCGGCCGCCGGCATCGAGAAACGGGCCGACGCCCTCCGCGGGCGCAAGGCTGCGATCTATGGTGCGGGCTTTTATGGAAGCTGGATCTTCAGCCGTATCGGCAAGGATGTCGAGCTGACGGCCTTCCTTGACCAGAATCCTGGCCTGCAGAACACCGAACATTTCGGCCATCCTGTAATCGCGCCGGTTGATATCGCCGACGATGCAGAGGCGCTGTTCATCGGCCTCAACCCGCTGAAGGCTCGCGCTGCGATCGGCAGCATGCCCTATCTGCAGAGGCCTGGCCTGGAATTGATCTGGTTGGAAGCTTAAGGAGGCCGGTAGCGGCTTGCGCCGCCGACCTTTACCGCACCGGCTGATAACGGCCGCGCAGCGGCACCTTGCCGCCCATGGTGACGAAGCCGTCGCGTTCGCAGACATACATCAGCGTCGGCATGCCGCCGGAGCGGAAGATCTCGTCGTAGCGGCGACGGATCTGGACGGTTTCAGTACGGCAATTATAGGATTCCTCTTCCTTTTTGTCCGGCTGCGCCTTGACGCCGGGCAGGCCCTTGTAGGGATAGAGGGCTTGAACGTCCGAATTCACCGGTTTTGACCAATCGACGGCAGAGGCGGACGCCGGCGCAAGGCCTGATAGGGCAACGAGCAATATCGGAAGCATCATCACAGGCCGCATGGAAACTCTCCTGCCGGCATCGTTGCGCCGCTCATAGGATGTAGGAAAACCCGAGATCCTGATCAAGCAGCCGCAGCGGGCGATTTCCTGAAATAGCTTCTGATGATGGGATGGCTGAAAAGGCCGGCGAGGATCGCAAAGCCGGCGCCGACGACGAAACCGGCAAGAAGACCGCCGATGATGCCGGCGACCAGCAGGATCTTCTTTCCAGGGCCGTCGGCCTTGACCGGCGGCTCGGCCGGCGAGATGACGCGAATATTGCTCTGGCTGAGGTTCTGCTCCTCGCTCGTCTGGCTCGAGCGCTTCAGCACCGTCTCATAGATATCGCGCGCCGCCGTCGCCTTGCGCTGCAATTCGTTCAGCTCCACCTGCTTATCCGAGGTCGTCGCCTGCAGCGCCTTCTGGACGGCAAGCTCTTTGGCGATGCTGTCTTCGGCCGCCTTCGCCTGCTCGTATTCGCCCCGTGCCGAAGTGGCGAGGCGCTGCAATTCACCCTTGATTTCGCCTGATATGCTCTGCAGCGAGGAGCGGGCCGCCTGCAGGCGCGGATGACGCGTGCCCATCTGGCTTTCGAGGCTTCCGACGGCGGCGGCCTGGGTGGCATATTGCTGGCGCAGGCTGACCAGTGGTGAAGTGACGCCGCCCTCGGTCTGGTTGCCGGCGACGATGTCTTCGACGCGCAGATTGGCAACGGCGTCGGCGCGTGCCTTCGCCTGGATGGTCTTTTCCTGCGCCGTCACCAGCAGCGTGTTCAGCGAGCCGAGCCGCTGATCGGAAATCAGATTGCCCTCGGTCGCGGCCATGTCGTTGTCGGCGCGGAAGGTCTCGACCGCCTGCTCGGCCTCCAGCACCTTCTGGCGCAGGTCGTCGAGGCGTCCGTCGAGCGTCGAGGAGGTATTTTCGTAGAGTCCGTTCGAGGCGCTGTTTTCCTCTTCGGTGAAGGCGGTGACGACCTGGTTGGCAAGCCTTGCCGATTTTTCCGGATCATTGGTCGTGGCGGCAAGCGAAACGACATAGGTGCTGGCCTGGCGGGTGATGACAAGCGCCTTCTGCAGGGTGCCGATGACGGCAGCGCCATCGGTCCGGCCGCCGGTGAATTCCGGATCCTGATCGAGCTTCATCGCCTCGACGACGCGGCGCAGCACGTTGCCCGAGGTCAGGATCTGCACCTGGCTGTCGATCAGCGCCGAGATCATTTCCGGCGACGGACCGGAAGATTGCGCACCTGCCTCGGCAAGGCCGATCTGGCGCGGATCGAAATAAAGGCTGCTGACGGCGGTGTATTTCTGGCCGACGAACGGGGCCACCGCACCGCCAGCGAAGGCGCCGATAAGGGCCAGGGTAAGCACCACCAGCCGGCGGCTCCAGATCGCCGCGATGCTGGAGCGGAGATCAAGAAGCGGGGCGGCGGGTGGGTCCGATGTGGTCCGCGGCGGCAGATCGGCCGCAGGTCGCTCAGCGGGCGGCGACGCCTGCTCGTATCGGAGCGTTTGCGCAACGTTGGGCGGCGGCGGCACGAAAGGCGGCGGAGAGGGTTCGGGCGTCGGGCGGGCGAAATCACCCGGGCGGATGACAGGACTGCGCAGGCGCACGCCTTCCGGCGCAGTCTGAGGCGGCTCGTAACTGCGCCAGCCGGGCAGCCGGCTTACTCTATTCCTGTCATACTGGCTCATACGCGCACTCGTGTCCCGCCCAGCGTGAAAGACTGAAGCCGAGGTGCCGAGACTTTAGAAATTCTTAGCTAACGGACCGTTAAGATACTGGCGGCCATAGAGATGTTGCCGTTTGCCGCGACTGCGAGGGATTGCCATGAGGACGACACGACATCTGGCGGCACTGCTGCTTGCGGCCGCCCTCATCCCGTCGCCGGCGCTTGCGACCGACAAGCCATGCTATCGCGGCGTCAATCTGTCCGGCGGCGAATATGGCGAGCGCGGCGCCACCTACGGCACGAACTACATCTATCCGAGCGAGGAGACGATCGGCTATTTCGCTAGGAAAGGCATGACGATCATCCGGCTGCCCTTCCGCTGGGAGCGGCTGCAGCCGGCGCTCGGCGGCCGGCTCGATGAGGACGAAATCAAGCGGATCAAAGATACCGCTGCTTTGATCCGCAAACACGGCATGGCTGTCCTGCTCGACCCGCATAATTTCGGCTATTACGACAAGGTCCAGATCGGCACTGCGCCGGCGACGGACGCCGCATTCGCCGACTTCTGGGCGAGGCTCGCGGTCGAATTCGCCAATGAGAGCGGCGTGCTCTTCGGCCTGATGAACGAACCGCATGACATTAAGGCAACGGACTGGCTCGATGCCGCCAACGTCGCGATCCGCGGTATCCGGGCCGTCGGCGCACGCAATCTCATCCTCGTGCCGGGTACCGCCTGGAGCGGCGCTCACAGCTGGGAAAAGGATGTGATCGGCGGCGCCAACGGCACGGTGATGCTCGGCGTGCGCGATCCGCTCGATTTCTACGCTTACGAGGTCCACCAATATCTCGACGTCGATTCGTCGGGAACCCATGCTACCTGCGAAGGCGCCGCCACCGCGGTCGAGGCCATCGCCGGCGTCACCGCCTGGCTGAAGCGGAACCATAAGCGCGGTTTTCTTGGCGAATTCGGCGGCTCCGCCGACAAGGACTGCATGAACGGCCTGACCGAGATCTACGCCACCATGTCCGGGAATAGCGACGTCTGGCTCGGCTGGTCCTATTGGGCCGCCGGCGAATGGTGGCCGGCGGACGAACCTTTCAACGTTCAGCCGGGCAAGGGCCCTGAGCGACCGCAGATGCGGCTTCTCGCCGCGTCGGCGAAAGCGGACGCCGGCGCCTGCACCGCTGTCAAGCCTGCGGGGAATTGACCTTGGCGACAGTCGATCAGAAGGCAGCGACTTTCACCGTGGCGGGCACCCGCCTCGATGCGGCCGGGGGAACGTCGCGCATCGACCATCCGGTGCTCTGGCTCGGCCTGCTTTCGATGCTCTATAACGGCATTCTTGCCTTCATCAACCACAACATCATGCCGCTGTCGATGACGCATGTCGCCGCCAGCGAAGGCCTGATTCTGGCAGGCGCCATCATCTACATCCTTCACAAGGGGATCTACGAGACGGATCTGCCCGCCTTCCTGTTCCTGCTGTTCACGCTTGTAGTGACCATCTATGTAAGCGTGCTCAATCGCATGCCGTTCGTCGATCATTTCCGCAACGTGCTGATCATCTTCTGCTTTTCCGGCATCGGCGGCTGGAGCAACGAGAGAACGATGAAGCTGGTCTTCCGCTGGGCAAGCCTTACGGTGCTGATCTTCCTGATCTTCGAGATCGTCAGCGTGCCCTTCTATGTCAGCATCGTGCATCCGTCCGATTATTTCGCCAATACGCGCGGGCTGCTGCCGCTCAGCTACAACACGACAGGCCTGTTCCAGAACGCGCTCGGCTTTCCCGAACGCTTTTCATTCGGCATCATCGACCATCGCTCCTCCTCGATCTTCCTCGAACAGGTGTCGCTTGCCAATTTCTGCGGCGTGATCGCGATCTACCTGATTTCCATGTGGGAGAGATTGGGGCGCTGGGACCGGCTGCTCTTCATCAGCACGGCGGTGCTGATCCTGGTGACGAACGATACGCGCACAATGCTGATCTTCTGTTTTGCCTGTCTCGTCGGCTATTTCGTCTTTCCGAAGATCCCGCGGAATTTCAATCTGACGCTGATGCCGCTGATCGTCGCCGCGGGTTTCGTCGTCTACACCCTCAAACCCAATGCCACGGGTGACAATTTCACCGGCCGCATCAACCTGACGATGAAGAAGATCATGGAGCTCGATCCTCTTGCCGTTCTCGGGCTTTCGGTCGACAGGGTCGCCGAGTTCGCCGACAGCGGCTACGTCTACCTGATCTATGCGGCGACGATCTTCGGCGTCATCGCCCTCTGGCTGTTCGTCTGCCTCTTCCCTGCCGGGCGTACGGCGGCGCAGCGGCGATGCGCCCATTCACTTTCTCTTTTCATTTTTCTGAATATGATGATTGGAGGGACCGCCGTTTTCTCGATGAAGATTGCCGGCCTCTTGTGGTTCGTCGTCGGATATATGCGCTTCCACGACAGCCCGCGCATCCGGCAGGGTCGTGCGGCAGATGTACTGAGTTGACCGGAGCGGCACGGTAAACGGCGACCGCGCGAGCCCGAGGAGCAAGACATCAGATGCTTGTCCAGCTTCAATATCTGCGCGCCGTTGCGGCGCTGATGGTCGTTTATTTCCATGCGATATTGCAGCTTGCCAAGGTCAATCCCGCCGTCGACGCCACGGCTTTTCTTTATGGCGAAACCGGCGTCGACATCTTCTTCGTCCTGAGCGGTTTCGTGATGTGGCTGACGACGAGCGGGCGCGCGATCACCCCCGTCCATTTCGCCCGCCGCCGCATCAGGAGGATCGTCCCGCTCTATTGGCTGGCAACCTTGTTTTCGGCTGTCGTGGCACTGGTTGCCCCCTCACTGCTCAAATCCACAGTGTTCGACCTTCCGCACCTCATCGCTTCGCTGCTGTTTCTGCCATGGGCCAATGCCGCCGATCCAAGCACGATCACCCCCGTCGTCGTGCCCGGCTGGACGCTGAATTACGAAATGTTCTTTTATTTCGTGTTTGCGCTGCTGCTGCCGCTTTCGGAGGCTCGCCGGATTCCGGCGATGTTTGCCGTCTTTGCCGTGATCCTGATTGCCAGCAGGTTGCTGCCGGAAACAACGGCCACCCGGTTCTACGGCGAACCGATCATGCTGGAGTTTCTCGCCGGCGTCGTGCTCGGCTGGCTTTACGGGCAAAAGGTGCTTCTGCCGAACCGCTGGGCATGGGCGGCACTGGCCGCCGGCTTTGTGTTCCTCTTCGTCAACGAAGCGCTGATGGCGCCGGAGAGCCGGTTCTATGCCTGGGGAATCCCGGCGATCTTCATTATCTACGGGGCAGTTTCAATCGACTTTTCCCGGCTGCCGGTTCTGGGATGGCTGAACTATCTCGGCGACTGCTCCTACAGCATCTATATCACCCATGCCTTCACGCTCGCTTTCCTGAGGGTGGCTTCGGACCGCCTGCCGATCGGCATCCTGCAGCAGCCGGTGCTCTTCGTGATCCTGTCGCTGGTGCTTTCGTCAATCGGCGGCGCAATCGTCCACGAAATCACCACGCCGCGCCGGAAGGTGGCGGTCCCAGGCCGTCCGCCAGTCTAGATCCTTCGGATTCACTTCCGCCCTTCATATCCTTGGTTTCCCGCCTCTCGATGTCGCAAATTGCTCATCAGCTTTCAGCGGCATGCTTTAACTTCCCTCACTGAAGGCGAGAATACACATCCGGGTGGCGCTGGCGGCACAGCGTTTCGAGCAACTTCTCCTAAGCTGATGTCGCGATGAGAGAACATGCAGGAACGTGATGGTTTATCTCGCAATTTGTCGCATAAATGAAAGTGCGGCGGCCTATTCGCGGCTCGGGCTTTGATCTAAGCACGGACTGCGGCCTCCAAGAGGGAAGAGGAAGAAACATGAAAAGCTATGTATTGACGGTATCCTGCAAATCGACGCGCGGCATTGTGGCGGCGATTTCGAGCTATCTGGCCGACAAGGGCTGCAACATCGTCGACAGCTCGCAGTTCGACGATCTCGATACCGGCAAGTTCTTCATGCGCGTCAGCTTCATTTCGGAAGAAGGTCTGTCCGGCCCCGAGATCAGCGCCGATTTTTCCGCCGTCGCCGCTCCCTTCGCGATGGACTACGAATTCCACGACAGCGACAAGCGCATGAAGGTGCTGCTCATGGTGTCGCGCTTCGGCCATTGCCTCAACGACCTGCTCTACCGCTGGAAGATCGGGGCGCTACCGATCGACATCGTCGGCGTCGTCTCCAACCATTTCGACTACCAGAAGGTCGTGGTCAATCACGACATCCCCTTCCACCACATCAAGGTGACCAAGGAGAACAAGCCGCAGGCCGAAGCGCAGCTGGTCGAGCTCGTCAATCAGACCGGCACCGAGCTGATCGTGCTCGCCCGCTACATGCAGGTCCTCTCCGACCAGCTCTGCAAGCAGATGTCGGGTAGGATCATCAACATCCACCATTCCTTCCTGCCCTCCTTCAAGGGCGCCAACCCTTACAAGCAAGCCTATGAGCGCGGCGTCAAGCTGATCGGCGCGACCGCCCATTACGTCACCGCCGACCTCGACGAAGGCCCGATCATCGAGCAGGACACGGCCCGCATCACCCATGCCCAGAGCGCCGACGACTATGTCTCGATCGGCCGCGACGTCGAAAGCCAGGTGCTGGCGCGGGCCATTCACGCCCATATCCACCACCGCACCTTCATCAACGGCAACCGAACCGTCGTCTTCCCGGCAAGCCCCGGAAGCTACGCCTCCGAACGCATGGGCTGAGGCTGGTCAGGACCCGCTTCTCTTTTGCTGGCAAACGACAATCACCCGTTGCCTGCCGGCAGCAAGTATTTGATTATCTCGTTCAACGGGTAATCGAATCATGCTGCGGGAGGGGGTGTCATGACCGACGAGGCGCTTGTTGATCGCATGGCGCTGCCGCGTCCCGACGTCACAGTCGCGGACGCGGAAGAGATCCTGCTTGATCATTACGGCCTGTCAGGCACGCTTGCCGAACTCGGCAGCCAGCAGGATCGAAACTACCGCGTCGACAGCGATCGCGGCCGTTATGTGCTGAAGATCTGCCATGCCGCCTACGAGACCCGCGAACTCGAAGCGCAGAATGCGGCGATCCATCACCTCAAAAGCAAGTCGGACGCGCCGCGTGTTCCAAACGTCGTTGCCACGAATGACGGGCGAGAGATCCTTGTTCTCACCGTGCGTGGACAGGGCTACCAGGTCCGGCTGCTGGAATATCTCGAAGGTCGGGGGCTGACGGAACTGACATATGTCGCGCCGGCTTCCGTTGCGGCGCTCGGCGCTCTCTGCGCGAGGCTGGCGCAAGCACTTGCCGATTTCGACCATCCGGGCCTCGACCGCAGCCTGCAATGGGATCTGAGACGCGCCGGGCCGGTCGCCGTGCAGTTGCTTTCCGCCATCACCGACAGCGCTGCCCGCGACCGGATCGCCAAGACCATGGTGCTGGCCGTTCGCCGCATCCAGCCCCTGGCGCCGTCGCTCCGGCTGCAGGCTGTCCATCACGATGTCACCGGCGACAATGTCGTCGGCCACCGTGACGCACGCGGCCATACAATCCCCGATGGGGTGATCGATTTCGGCGACACCATCCGCGGCTGGCTGGTCGGCGACCTCGCCGTCACCTGCGCCTCATTGCTGCATCAGGCAAATGGCGATCCCTTTCATATCCTGCCTGCCGTCACCGCCTATCAGGCGATCTACCCGCTGAGCGACGACGAACTGAAGGCGCTGTGGCCACTGATCGTCGCCCGCGCCGTCATCCTCGTCGCCAGCAGCGAGCAGCAGATTTCAATCGATCCCGACAATGATTACGTCCGCGGCAATCTCGAGCGCGAGCGGGCGATCTTCGATACGGCAATGTCGGTTCCGTTCGAACTCATGGAAGCCGCCATCCTCAAGGCAGCAGGTGCGGACGTCGCCGCTCCGCAAACATCGGAATGGCTGCCGCTGTTGCCGGACTTCGATCCCGCCGCGATCACCTATATCGACCTTGGCGTGCAAAGCCCGCATTTTTCCGCCGGCAACTGGCTGAATGCCGATATGGATTGGAGGCTACTGGCCAGGGCTGCAGCCGAAAACGGTACGGCGGCAACGCGCTACGGCGAATATCGGCTCTCCCGCGCGGCCCTCGGAAACACCAAGGAACAGGCGACCTGCGCCCTGCATGTCGACATATGCCTTGCCGCGGGAAGCGCGGTCACAGCACCGTTTGCCGGACGCATCGGCTGGAAGGATCAGCATCTGACCCTGACCTCCGGGACGATGACCCTGCACCTCGATGGGCTCACCCCTTCGATCGAGGGTGGGGTCGAGGATGGCGCCGCGCTTGCCGCTGGCGATCCGCTGGGTTCGGTTTCCGGAGAGGCGTCATCGCTCGGCGGGCTGCGCCTCCAGCTCTGCAGCGTCGCCGGTCTCGAACCGCCGCTCTTTGCCACGCCGCGGGAGGCGGCCGCCTGGTCTGTGCTCTGCCCTTCGCCATCGCCCCTTCTCAGCCCGGGAGCGGATGCGCCGCAATCGAAAACTGCAGAACTGCTCGTCACGCGGCAGGCGCATCTCGCAGACCCACAGAAGCACTATTATGCCGCGCCGCCGCAGATCGAGCGCGGCTGGAGGGAGCACCTGTTCGATGTCGAGGGCCGCGCCTATCTCGACATGGTCAACAATGTAACGATTCTCGGCCACGGCCATCCCAAGCTGGCGGCGGCGATCAACGCCCAATGGCTGCTACTCAATACGAATTCGCGCTTCCACTATGCCGCGATAGCGGAATTTTCCGAACGGCTCGCCGCTCTCTCGCCGGAGGGGCTCGATACGGTCTTTCTGGTCAACAGCGGCTCGGAGGCGAACGATCTGGCGATCCGGCTGGCGCAAGCCCATAGCGGCGCGCGCAATATGCTTTGCCTGCTCGAAGCCTATCACGGCTGGTCGGCGGCGAGTGACGCCGTCTCCACCTCGATCGCCGACAATCCGCAGGCGCTGACCACCCGGCCGGACTGGGTGCATGCGGCCGTTTCGCCGAATACCTATCGCGGCGCGTTTCGCGGGCCCGACACGGCAGCGAGCTATCTCAGCGCCGTCATGCCGATGCTGGAGACAATCGACGCCGGCGGCGAAGGCCTGGCCGGCTTCATCTGCGAATCGGTCTACGGCAATGCCGGCGGCATTCCGTTGCCGGATGGTTATCTCCGGGAAATCTACGCGCAGGTACGGGCCCGCGGCGGCCTCTGCATCGCCGACGAGGTGCAGGTCGGTTATTCGAGACTCGGTCATTATTTCTGGGGTTTCGAACAACAAGGGGTCGTGCCCGATATTATCACCGTCGCCAAGGGCATGGGCAACGGCCATCCGCTCGGCGCCGTCATCACCACACGCGAGATCGCACAGTCACTGGAAAAGCAAGGGCCCTTCTTTTCCTCCACCGGCGGCAGCCCGGTCAGCTGCGTCGCCGGCCTGGCGGTGCTCGACATCATGGCCGAGGAAAAACTTCAGGAAAATGCCCGCACGGTCGGCGAACACCTGAAGGGGCGGCTTGCGGCGCTGATCGACCGCCACCCGATCGCCGGCGCCGTGCACGGCATGGGCCTCTATCTCGGCCTGGAATTCGTCCGCGACAGAACGACGCTGGAGCCGGCGACGGAAGAGACGGCGGCGATCTGCGACCGGCTTCTCGATCTCGGCGTCATCATGCAGCCGACCGGCGATCACCAAAATGTGCTGAAGATCAAACCGCCGCTCTGCCTCAGCATCGAAAGCGCGGATTTCTTCGCCGACATGCTGGAAAAGGTGCTCGACGAAGGCTGGTGAACGTAGCTCTTGCCGACTTAACCAAATCGGTCATTTCGAGACATTTCGATTTTTGCCGATGCGGCCCATTGCCGGAATCAGCAAGGCTTCCTATCTCTGCTGCGGCGGTCGAAAGAGTTTCGATTCTGTCATCCGAATTTTACGAAGAGCTGATATGTTTCTTTCCGTAAGTTTTGGGCAAGGCGGAATGATTTTTTTCGAATCGTCGATTTTTTGACACGTTTCGGAATATGTTTCTGACAGGCTCTCGGGTAATCTCTACCAAGTTAGTAGATTATAGAAGATAGCCATCACCGGCCCCGGCTCTTCCGGGACCACTCAAGCGCAACGCCAACGCAAGGAACGAGACATGACAGACTTCGATATTCTCGCCGATCTCCTTGGGCGATCTGTGCTTGGCAATGACCGTCCGGGCGCCCTCTCCCGCCCGAACTGTCGAATGTGACGTTCGTCCTCCTTTCAACGGTACCAGACAAGTCAATTCGCCATGGCTGCGCATGTCGCGCGGCAGGAGTTCTATCCATGAAGAAGCAAGTTATCGAATATGCCGGCGTTCCCGTCGGTATCGTCATTCCCGACGAAGACCGGCTGAAGTTCATCGCCGTGAAATATCATGTCCACGACCTCGACGAGCAGCGGTTCGGCTCGCCCGACGAGGTGCGGCTGGCCATCCATGACCTGATGACCCGCCGTCATCCGAAGCCGGTTCATGCCTGAGGGCATGCGGCCGCTGCCGAGTTTGGCGGCTTTCCTGTCGTGACCGGTCCTTAGGGGCCGGTCTTGTTTTTTGAGGGCAATTGCAGTCCTATCGGCGGCCCTTCGTGCACAAGGATCCGCCCTTGCCTGAGCTTCTAAACCTGATCACCGATATCGACGGCGTCGCCGTGGGCCATGCGACCGATCTCACCCTCGGCTCCGGCGTTACTGTCATCGTCTTCGACGAGCCGGCCGTCGCATCCGGCACGGTGCTTGGCGGCGCGCCGGGCGGGCGCGATACCGGCCTGCTCGACCCGTCGATGACCGTCAGCGCGGTGGACGCCTTCGTGCTTTCCGGCGGCTCGGCTTTCGGGCTTGATGCCGCCGGTGGCGTGCAGGCGGGATTGCGCGAGATCGGCCGCGGTTTTGCGGTTGGTTCGGTGCACATACCGATCGTGCCGCAGGCGATCCTGATGGACCTGCTGAATGGCGGCGATAAGGATTGGGGGCTGCATTCACCCTATCGCGACATGGGCTATGCGGCGTTGAAGGCGGCCGCCAAGGGCGTATTCGCGCTCGGCACCGCCGGCGCCGGGACGGGGGCGACAACGGCAACCTTCAAGGGCGGGCTCGGCTCGGCCAGTGCGGTCAGCAGCGCCGGGCACCGCGTCGCGGCGATCGTCGCCGTCAACGCGCTCGGCTCGGCAACGATCGGCGACGGGCCGCATTTCTGGGCAGCGTCCTTCGAGAAGGACGGCGAATTCGGCGGGCTCGGCATGCCGGTCGTGACCGACTACAGGATGAGGCTCAAGGGGATGAACACGCCGGCAACGACGATCGGTGCGGTGGTCACCGATGCACAGCTGACGAAGGCGGAGGCGCACCGGCTTTCGCTTTCCGGCCATGACGGCTTCTCCCGGGCGCTTTTGCCGGCGCACCTGCCGCTCGACGGCGACACCGTCTTTGCCGCTTCGACCGGCAGGCATCGACGAGACGACATGGCAAGCCTGATGGAGCTTTGCCACCTTGCTACCATCGTGATGGCGCGGGCGATCGCCCGTGGCGTCTACGAGGCGAGCGCCCTTCCGGCCGAAGGCGCGCAGAAGGCGTGGCGCGACCGCTATCCTGACGGTCATTGATTGAATAAACATGTCTCGCAAAACTGTGCACGGTGTACGTCAAAGACATGCGGAAAACTAAGATCGGAAGCGGCAGGCAGATCTGAAGATCGCGGCACGCCTTATGGTCGCAACCTGGTGGAATGAGCATGATGAATAAGGTTTCATTTGCGCCTTCGGGACGTTTCGTCCGGCGGCTTTCCCTTGGCGCGGCGCTTTCGGCCGGTCTGATGATAACGGCGATGACGCCGGCGGAAGCGGCGAAAACCACCCTCAACCTTGGCATGAGCGTCGAGCCGACCGGGCTCGACCCGACGATCGCAGCCCCCGTCGCAATCGGCCAGGTCACCTGGCAGAACGTGTTCGAGGGACTGGTGAGAATCGACCAGGCCGGCAAGGTTCAGCCGCAACTGGCCAAAAGCTGGGAGGTCTCACCCGACGGCCTGACCTATACGTTCAAGCTGCAGACCGGCGTCAAATTCCACGACGGTGAGGCCTTCGATGCCGCCAGCGCCAAGTTTTCGCTCGACCGCGCCCGCGGCGCGGATTCGGTCAATCCGCAGAAGCGTTTCTTCGCCTCGATCGCCTCGATCGAAACGCCCGATGCCGAAACGCTGGTGCTGCATCTCTCAGCGCCGACCGGCAGCCTGATCTATTGGCTCGGCTGGCCGGCCTCTGTCATGGTCGCGCCGAAGACGGCGGCCGACGACAAGACGACACCGATCGGCACCGGTCCCTTCAAATTCGCCGGTTGGGCGAAGGGCGACAAGGTCGAACTCGCCAGAAATGCCGACTACTGGAACAAGGATGCCGCCGCCAAGCTCGACAAGGTGACCTTCCGCTTCATCGCCGATCCACAGGCGCAGGCGGCCGCGCTGAAATCGGGCGATCTCGACGCCTTTCCGGAATTTGCCGCACCCGAGCTGATGAGTTCATTCGACGACGATGCCAGGCTCGTCACCAGGATCGGCAATACCGAGCTCAAGGTCGTCGCCGGCATGAACAATGCAAGGAAGCCGTTCGACGACAAGCGCGTGCGGCAGGCGCTGATGATGGCGATCGACCGCAAGACGGTGATCGACGGCGCGTGGTCAGGCCTCGGCACGCCGATCGGCAGCCATTACACGCCGAACGACCCGGGCTATCAGGATATGACGAGCGTGCTGCCCTACGACGTCGAGAAGGCCAAGGCGCTGCTGGCCGAAGCCGGCTATCCCAACGGCTTCACCTTCACGATCAAATCGCCGCAGATGGCTTATGCGCCGCGCAGCGCTCAGGTGATGCAGGCGATGTTTGCCGAAATCGGCGTGACGATGAATATCGAGCCGACGGAATTTCCGGCGAAATGGGTCCAGGACATCATGAAGGACCGCAACTTCGACATGACGATCGTCGCCCATGCCGAGCCGCTCGACATCGACATCTATGCCCGCGATCCCTATTATTTCAACTACAAGAACCCGGCCTTCAACGCGCTGATGAAGAAGGTCCAGGAGACGACCGATCCCGCCGCGCAGAACGCGATCTATGCGCAAGCGCAGAAGATCCTCGCCGAGGACGTGCCGGCGCTCTACCTCTTCGTCATGCCGAAACTCGGCGTCTGGGACAGGAAGTTGAAAGGGCTGTGGGAGAACGAGCCGATCCCTTCCAACGTGCTGTCCGGGGTTTCCTGGGAGGAGTGAGCTGCGGGCCGGGTGGGGACGCGAAAAAGAGGATGGCCTTGGACAGATCCGAGATGTATTTGGCCGATGCAGCGTGCAGCCCTTTCCCTGGCTCGCCAACTCCGTTCAGCTGGCGCCGACATGGTTTGATTTCGCTGGATGGCACCCCTGGCGTCAGCGCCCTGGATGGCTCCCTCCACTCACCCCGCACTCCGTCATGCTCGGCCTTGAGCCGAGCATCCACACGGCATCCACCAGCAGCCGCGACATGGATCCTCGGCTCAAGGCCGAGGAAGACGGAGAGTGGGGTCGAGCTTCTCGTCAAACCCAACGCCAGCCCATGGGAGAGCCGCCGTGCCACCTCGCCAGCGTGGCCCACATGATCGCCCTCCTCGCCCGCCGCTTCGCCGGCCTTGTCATCACGCTTCTCATCGTCTCACTGCTGATCTTCACTGTCATGGATCTCCTGCCCGGCGATCCCGCCTCGATTCTGCTCGGCACCTCGGCAAGCCCGGAGACCTTAGCGGCGCTGCGCCATGATCTCGGGCTCGACCAGCCGCTCATCCTGCGCTACGGGCAATGGCTGACCGGCGTATTGTCAGGCGATCTCGGCCAATCCTATACCTATGGTGTCCCGGTCGCGGGATTGATCGTCGAGCGGCTGGCGGTGACGCTGCCGCTGGCGTTGATGGCGATCGCACTTTCAGTGGCGATCGCCCTGCCGCTCGGGGTACTGGCCGCCTCGCGCCGCGGCCGTGTCTTCGATATCGCCGCAGCGCTGTTTTCACAGATCAGCATCGCAATGCCGGCTTTCTGGGTGGCCTTGCTGCTGATCATTCTGTTTTCGACGATGCTCAGACTGATGCCGGCCGGCGGTTTCCCCGGCTGGAGCGCCGGTCTTATGCCGGCATTGCAGGCGCTTGTTCTACCGGCGGTCGCACTGGCTATGCCGCAGGCGGGCGTGTTGACGCGGGTGGCGCGCTCGGCCGTGCTCGAGACGATGCATGAGGATTTTGCCCGCACCGCGGTGGCCAAAGGGCTTTCGCGCAGCGCCGTGTTATGGCGACACGTCGTGCCGAATGCGCTGATCCCGATCCTCACCATGATCGGGCTGCAGTTCACCTTTCTCGTCGCCGGCGCGGTGCTGGTGGAAAACGTCTTCAACCTGCCCGGGCTCGGGCGGCTTGCGCTACAGGCGCTTTCCCAGCGCGACATCATCGTCATGCAGGATGTCGTGCTGTTCTTCGCCGCCCTCGTCATCGTGGTGAATTTCATCGTCGATCTCTCCTATCTGGCGATCGATCCCAGGATGAGAAAGGCGGCCTGACGATGGTGCCGATCGCAGCCACCGCCACGTCAAGGGGCCGCCGCCCTTTCAGACTTAGCCGGCGAAGGAACCTGATTTCCGGTGCTGTCATCGTCGCCCTGCTGATCGCCGTTGCGCTGCTGTCGCTCGTCTGGACGCCGCTGCCGCCTGAAAAGATGCAGATCGTCCACAAACTGCAGCCGCCGCTCGCCTTCGGCCTGCTCGGCACCGATCAGTTCGGCCGCGACGTCCTGTCGATGCTGATGGCGGGATGCTGGAATTCGCTGTCGATCGCCATCACCGCGGTTGCGATCGGCGGGACGCTCGGTTCGATCGCAGGCGTTTCGGCCGCGGCGATCCGCGGTCCTTTTGAAGCGCTGCTGATGCGCATCTGCGATGTCATTTTTGCCTTGCCGCCGATCCTGTCGGCGATGGTGCTCGGCGCCTTTCTCGGGCCGGGCCGATTCACCGCGATCGCCGCGATCGCGGTCTTCATGATCCCGGTCTTTGCCAGGGTGACGCTTGCGACCTCGCTGCAGGCCTGGAGCCGGGATTATGTGACGGCGGCGCGCGCGATCGGCAATTCGCGCCTAACCATTTCGCTGCGCCATGTGCTGCCGAATATTATCAGCCAGATCATCGTGCATGGGGCGATCCAGCTCGGGCTGGCGATCCTGACCGAAGCCGGTCTCAGCTTTCTCGGACTCGGCATGGCGCCGCCGGCCCCGACATGGGGCCGGATGCTCGCCGATGCGCAAACCTATCTGGCTCTGGCCCCGTGGCTGGCGATCCTGCCCGGCCTTGCGATCGCGCTGACCGTCCTCGGCTTCAACATGCTCGGCGACGGCTTGGGCGACCTTCTCGATCCACGCGAGGCAAGCCGCTGATGTCCTCCCGAGACAAAAAGCCCAGGACCGAGGCGATGAGCGACACCAATCTGACCATCCGCGAGCTCAGACGGCGCTTCGCCGACAAAAGCCTTTCGCCGCTGGAATACTGGCTCGCGCTCGAAGACCATATCGCCGCCTGGGAACCATCGATTACAGCGCTCTACCTCTACGATCCGGACGCGGCGCGTGCGCAGGCGAAAGCATCGACGGCGAGGTGGGCGAAGGGACGGCCGCTCGGCGCGCTCGACGGCATTCCGGTGACGCTGAAGGAATTGATCGCCACGAAGGGCCAGCCGGTGCCGTTCGGCACCAAAGCGGTGGAGTTAAAACCGGCGGAGGCCGATGCGCCAGCCGCCGCCCGGCTGCGCGAGGATGGCGCAGTAATCTTCGCCAAGACCACCTGCCCCGATTACGGCATGCTTTCCTCCGGCCTTTCAAGCTTTCATCCTCTCAGCCGCAATCCCTGGAACATCACGCAAAATCCCGGCGGATCGAGCGCCGGGGCTGCCGGCGCGGCGGCGGCCGGCTACGGACCGCTGCATATCGGCACGGATATCGGTGGCTCGGTGCGCCTGCCCGCCGGCTGGACCGGCATCTTCGGCTACAAGCCGAGCCATGGGCGCATTCCGGCCGATCCCTATTATGTCGGGCGCTGCCTCGGCCCGATGACGCGCAGGGTTGAGGATGCGGCCTTTTCCATGGCGACGCTGTCACGGCCGGACTGGCGCGACGGCACCAGCCTGCCGCCGAACGATTTCAACTGGATGGATCTCGACATCGACATGTCAGGCATGAAGATCGGCCTGATGCTCGATGCCGGTTGCGGGCTTGCGGTGGATGACGAAATCGGAGACGCGGTCGAAGCGGCGGCAAAAGGTTTCGAGAAGGCCGGCGCCACCATCATATCCGTCCAACCGGTGCTGACCCGCGCCATGCTTGACGGGCTCGACAGCTTCTGGCGCGCCCGCCTGTGGAGCGAAATCGCAGATCTGGACGAAGAGCGGCGCGACAGTATCCTGCCCTATATAGGTGATTGGGCGAAGGCCGGCGCCGATGTCAGCGGCGTCGATGCGGTCAGAGGCTTCAACCAGACGATCGAAATGCGCAGGAGCTGTGGGCAGCTGTTTACCACGGTCGACGCGCTGCTCTCGCCGACCAACCCGATCATTTCCTATCCGGCCGAATGGGCATCGCCGACCAACGATCCGGCAAAGCCGTTCGAACATATCGCCTTCACCGTGCCATGGAACATGTCGGAACAGCCGGCCGCCTCGATCAATTGCGGCTTCTCCCGGTCGGGCATGCCCATCGGGCTGCAGATCGTTGGGCCACGCTTCGACGACATGCGGGTCCTCAGGCTGTCGAAAGCCTTCGAAGATTGGACCGGCGGCGTGAGCGCCTGGCCGCGGCCACCTGTCACTTGAATGGGCGGCGATAGCCGGTCGGCTGTTGGTAGAGCGAGCCTATGCGCGCAACGGCGGCCTCGAAATTCTCACGCGCCACCGTCATGCTGTGACCATTGGCATGAAGGATGGTCTGCGGATCCTCGAAAATCGCTACATGGCCCTTCCAGAAGACCAGGTCACCGCGACGGATTTCAGAACGATCGATCGCTGTGCCGAGGCCGGCTGCCTGCATGTCGGTATCGCGCGGCGCCGGTCGGCCGGCCATTAGCATCGCAAGCTGGACGAGGCCGGAGCAATCGATGCCGAGACCGGAGCGCCCGCCCCAGAGATAGGGCGTCTCCAGGAATCGGGCGGCGATCTCGACATAATCGGCACCGTCGAGAGCGCCGATCGGCTGGACGTGCCTGGCGAATATCGCGGTTCCATCCTCGAGCACGACATAATCATTGCCCCGCGCTTCCGCCTCGCCAGCGACGTGAACGCGGCTTCCCATCGAAAGCGTCGTCAGGTGCGGCTTGCGCAGTTCGGGCTCCGGATAGAGGAAGGTGCGCGCCACGGTGACGATATGGGTCGGTGCCGGATCAATTTGCGAGAGCGCGTCTGCGGTTACATAACCGACATAACCGTCCGAAGCGGCTTTCACCCAGCACCAGCCGTCGGCGCGATCGAAAACCGTCACCTGCTCGCCAAGGAGCAGCTCCGTATCGATGCCGCGCGCAAGCGCCGGCTCGGAGCGCAAGGCAATGACGGGAACGGCGACGCGCGCCGGGGCGCCTTCCACGAAGCGCGACGCTTCCACCTTGCCTTCGAGTTCTGCTTCGGCGAGATCGGGCCTAAAGGCATGCAGGCGGCGGTCGAACATTGTCATTCCCATTCCTTTCAGATCGCCCGTTCAGGTCGGCAGACGGCGGCCCTGCTCCCGGACGAGATCGCCCAGCTTTTCCAGGTAAAGCGCGCCGCCGACGGTGCGCTTGATGATCACGTTTCGCCGATCGGCATCGTCACGCACGCGATCGACCAGGCCCATCTCGCCCATCGTGTCCAGGGCGCGGGTGATGACCGGCTTGGTGACACCGAGCGTGGCGGCAAGCCCGCGCACGGTGTGGGGCGGCGGCACCAGATAAATATGCAGCAGGATCGCCATCTGGCGCAACGTCAAATCTCGATCGTCAAGGCGCACCTGATCGAGTGCCACGCCATGCCAGAGCCCCAGCGCCTGCGACGCGGTCAGTTCGATCGGCACGGCCCCTCCGGAAAATCGTTACGCTAGCGTTTCATTTTCCGGCAGTTGCCGTGGACATGCAAGGGCGGCCGGCAATTGCCGTCCGGCAGGGTGAATAAAATTTTAACGATCGCCCCTGCCCCAACGCCGGCGCGGTTTCGACCTCAGCGCAGGCCCGTTCGGATATGATGAAAGAGCGCGCGGATCGCCTGTGCTTCGCCGCCGCCCGGCGAATGCGGCCGTTCGGACTGGGCCCAGCCGTAAATATCGAAATGCGCCCAGCTCTGCGTCTTGCTGACGAAACGCTTGAGGAAGAGCGCAGCGGTGATCGATCCCGCCATGCCGCCGGCCGGCGCGTTGGTGAGATCGGCGAATTTGGCGCGGATATCTTTTTCGTAGCCGGGATAGAGCGGCAGCCGCCAGATCGGATCATCCGTTTCCAGGCTCGCTTCGGTCAGGTCATGCGCCAGATTGGCGTCGTCGGTGAAGAAGGGCGGAATATCCGGACCCAGCGCAACGCGAGCGGCACCGGTCAGCGTCGCCATGTCGATCAAGAGCTCGGGCTCCTCCTCGTCGGCATAGGCGAGCGCATCGGCCAGGATCAGGCGGCCTTCGGCGTCGGTATTGTCGATCTGGACGGTGAGGCCCTTGCGGCTGCGATAAATGTCGCCTGGGCGGAAGGCGTTGGAGGAGATCGCGTTTTCGACGACGGGGATGATGACACGCAGATCGACCTTCAGCTTGGCGTCCATGATCATCAGGGCGAGCCCCATGACGTTGGCGGCGCCGCCCATGTCCTTCTTCATCAGCAGCATCGAGGCCGCCGGCTTGATGTCGAGACCGCCAGTATCGAAGCAGACGCCCTTGCCGACGAGCGTCACCTTGCGATGGCCCTTCTTGCCCCAGCGCAGTTCGAGAAGGCGCGGCGCATCGGCGCTGGCGCGGCCCACGGTATGGACGAGCGGGAAGTTTTGCTCAAGCAGCGCGTCACCTGTTATAACCGATACTTCGGCCTTGTAATGCTGAGCCAAGCCGCGGAAAGCCGCCTCGAGCTGGTCCGGCCCCATGTCGTTCGTCGGCGTATTGATGAGATCGCGGGCGAGAAAGACGCCGGCGAGCTGGCGCTTGATGTCGGTGCCGTCGGCATCGCTTGGAATGAGCATTGTCGCAGTGGGAGATTTTTCCGATTTATAGCGGTCGAAACGGTAGCTGCCGAGCCCGAAGCCGAGGGCCAGGCGATTTGCCGTCAGCGGCGCGGTCTCGATGTGCCAGTCGCCGGCCGGCAGCGCACGCGCGAGTCTGCCGGCGATATAGGGCTGTTCGGACGGATTGGTGCCGAGGCCGAAAAGGGCGCCGCCGAGATGGCCTTCGGCGGTCGGGATCAGCAGCAGCGATCCGCTCTCGGCCTTGAACCCTGCCCTTTTCGCCCAGTCGAGGGCGATCGGATCGATTGTGCCGGTCTCGATATGGGCGGGTGTGACGGCAAAGATCGGCAGCGTCGAACCGCCCTTCGTGTTGAAGGGGGTCGGTCTTTCGATGAACTGATAGGGGGCCATGATTGTCCTTCGGCGGTCGTCAGGAATCACTCCTTAACGGTCTGTTAGGGTTAACAGACTATTGCTGGAGCGAAGATTGCGTCAAACCTTTCCCTGTTCCGCGTTCGAGGTCAGGCGCCGATTTCGGAATCAGGAACGCGTCATGCCTGCCTCGCTCACCACCATATCCACCAATCGCTTCCTGCAGGGCGTCGCGGCGTCGCTGATCGTTCTTGCGCTGGCGGGCTGCTCGACGACGACGAAGGACCGGATGACGACAGGCTCGGTGCCTAAACTCACCAAGCCGCTCGAAGAGATGGACGCGACCGAGCTGCGCTCGGCAACGGATCGGCTCGGCCAGGCCTATGACAAGAACCCGCGCGATCCCGTCACCGGCGTCAACTATGCCAATCTGCTGCGCATGAACGGCCGTGACGCGCAGGCCCTCGCCGTCATGCAGCAGGTGGCGATCGCCAATCCCGGCGACCGAAACGTGCTGGCCGCCTATGGCAAGGCGCAAGCGGCAGCCGGGCAGTTCCAGCAGGCGCTCGACACGATCGGCCGGGCCCAGACACCGGATCGTCCGGACTGGAGGCTGATCTCGGCCCAAGGCGCGATCCTTGATCAGATGGGCCGGGCAAGCGAGGCCAGGCAGCGCTACCGCGACGCGCTCGACATTCAGCCGAACGAACCGTCCATTCTTTCCAATCTCGGAATGTCCTACGTTCTGACCGGCGACCTGCGCACAGCCGAAACCTATCTGCGCTCCGCCGCCGGCCAACCAAACGCCGACAGCCGCGTCAGGCAGAACCTTGCCCTCGTCGTCGGCCTGCAGGGACGTTTTGCGGAAGCCGAGCAGATCGCGAGGCGCGAACTTTCGCCGCAACAGGCCGATGCCAATGTCGCCTATCTCAGGGGCATGCTCTCTCAGCAGAATTCCTGGCAGAAGCTCGCCGCCAAGGACAAGACGCCGGGCGCGGCGGACGGCAGCAATACCAACTAACCGCGTTCAGCGGACGCTGAGGCCCGAAAAGATGAGACGGAGACCGAGGCCACCCATGACGGCGCCGGCGGCCCGGTCGATCCAGCCCTTGGCATGGAGATAGAGCCGCCGCGGGTGGCGGGCCGAAAAAGCGAACGCCACGATCGAATACCAGCCCGCCTCCACCGCAAAGACACCAAGCGGCAGCGCGAAGATGAGATCGAGCGGCACCGTCCTCGGCAAAAGCGCGGCAAACAGGCTGGCATAGACGATGATGGTCTTCGGGTTGCTGAGCTGGGTCAGCAGCGCGGTCGTGAAGCTGCGCATCGGCGCGCGGCGGCCATGGACGGCGTCGGAAACCTCGAGCGGGCGACCGGCGCCTTTCCAGATATTGACGGCGATATAGACAAGATAGGCGCCGCCTGCGACCTTCAGCAGGATATAGAGCCATTCGAACTGAGATAGCAGCGCCGTGAGCCCGGCGAGCGCCAGCACGGCAAACACGACACCGCCGGCACCCATGCCCAGCGCGGCCGCAAGTCCGTCCAGCCGGGATCGTGAAATGGCGATCCTGGAGACGATGACGAAGCTCGGGCCGGGGCTCATGGCGCCGACCACCAGGGCTGCCATGATGCTGATGAAAATGCCCTGAGAAGACATCGGAACCTCGCTTTCGGGATGGAAGGCGTCGGAGAGGCACGGCCCCGCGCCAGCCGATCATCGTCCATCCCGTTTAGCAGCTATGCCGGCGCCCGTCACGGGCACGGACGACATATCGTCTGCGCAGGCGTCAGAACTTGTCGGCCACCTGGATGCCGGCCGGGCCGAGGATGACGGCGATCAGCACCGGCAGGAAGAACAGGATCATCGGCACCGTCAGTTTCGGCGGCAGGGCGGCCGCCTTCTTTTCCGCTTCGTTCATGCGTTCGTCGCGCCCTTCCTGAGCGAGAACGCGCAGCGCCTGGGCGACCGGCGTGCCGTAGCGATCGGCCTGGATCAGCGCCTGGGTCACCGACCGCACCAGTTCGATCTGGGTGCGCGTGGCAAGGTTTTCCAGCGCCACCCGGCGATCCGGCAGGAAGGAGAGCTCTGCCGTCGTCAGGACCATCTCTTCGGCGAGCGGCGGCGATTGCTCGCCAAGTTCCTCCGACACGCGACGCATCGCCGCCTCGATCGAGATGCCGGATTCCACGCAGATCAGCATCAGGTCCAACGCATCCGGCCAGGCGCGTTTGATCGAATGCTGACGCTTGCCCATGCGGTTGGAGATATAGATGTTGGGCGCGTAGAAACCGACATAGCCGATGCCGATGACGGCAAAGAGGCGGATAGGAATGCCCCTTTCGGCGAGGTTGCCGAGGCCGAAGACCCAGAAGGCGGCAAGCGCCAGGAAGAGGAAGGGCAGCAGGAAGCGCGCGACGAGGAAGGTATTCAGTGCATTCTCCGAGCGGAAACCGGCGGCACGCAGCTTGTTGACCGTATTTTCGTCGACCAGCGCCTGGCGCAGGTTGAACCGCTCGACGATCTGGCGGACCGAGCGGTTGTTCTGGCTGCGGAGCGACGCCTTGCCGGCGCCCGGGTCAGTATTCATGCGGGCGCGTTCGCGGGCGCGGATCTGCTCGCGCTCGGTCGAAACAGCCTTCATGCGCTTGGTGAGATCGCCGCGCTCGAAAAAGGGAATGGCGATCGTGTAGAAAGTGGCGAAGACGGCGATCGCGACAAAGATGGCGATCAGCATGCTTGGATTGGTCAGCGTTGCGGCGAGGTCCTGCGACATGGTGCTTCCTTCCGCTAGATGTCAAAATTGACCATGTTGCGCATGACGAAGATGCCGATCGACATCCAGATCGCCGAGACACCCATGATGAAATGACCGCGCGGGTCGGTAAAAAGGATCATCATGTAGTTCGGCGAGGTGAGGTAGACGAGGGTCGCGACGATGAAGGGCAGCGCGCCGATGATGACGGCCGACGCCTTGGCTTCCATCGACAGCGCCGACACCTTGGCCTTCATCTTCCGGCGCTCGCGTAGCACCTTGGAGAGGTTGCCGATCGCTTCCGACAGATTGCCGCCGGCCTGCGACTGGATGGCGATGACGATCGCGAAGAAGTTGACTTCCTGGAGCGGCATGTGGAGCGTCATGCGGGCGCAGGCGTCGGGAATGCTGAGGCCCACCTGCTGCGCCTCGATGACCCGCCGGAACTCGCTCTTGACCGGCTCGGTGCCTTCGGTTCCGATCAGCCGGATCGCATCGTTGAGCGGCAAACCTGACTTGATCGAGCGGGTGATAACGTCGAGCGCATTGGGGAGCTCGTTGAGGAATTTGTTCTGGCGGCGCTTGATCAGGAAGCCGAGAACCCAGCGCGGCAGGCCGAGACCGGCAACGACGGCCACACCGGCCATGACCAGCAGGGATGCGCCGAGGACGAAAGCCACAAACAGCAGAACCGAGGCGAAGACGGCGCTGAAGAGATAGAATTGCGACAGGCTGACCGTCAGGCCGGCCTGCACCAGACGCGATTTCATCGACAGGGTCTTCTTGGTCTTTTCGTTCTGACGCTTTTCCAGATCCTTGAGATTGTCCTGCACCGACTTGCGCCGCTTCGACAGTTCCTGCACGCGGTCGCGGGCAGCCTTGACCTTGACCCGGTCAACCTCTGCCGATTTCACACGATTGATGCGGCTTGCCGATTTCTTGTCGGCCTCGATCCGGGAAAACATCAGGGCATAGGCGACCGCCGCCGCGGAAACTGCGGCGAGGACGACGATTGCCAGGACTACCGGATCGAACCCGAACATCAGCCTAATCCTTGGTTTTCGCTTCCATCGCGTCGAGGGCGGCGGCCAGGCGCTTTTCCTCGTTGAAGTAACGCGCCCGATCCCAGAAATGCGGTTTGCCGACGCCGGTGGACATGTGCCGGCCGATCAATCGGCCGCCCGCATCTTCGCCTTCGATTTCGTAGCGCATCAGATCCTGGGTGATGATGACGTCGCCTTCCATGCCGATCACCTCGGTGATCTGGGTGATGCGGCGCGAGCCGTCACGCAGGCGCGCCGCCTGGATGATGACGTCGACGGAGGTGGAAATGATCTCGCGCACCGTTTTTGCCGGCAGCGTGAAGCCGCCCATGGCGATCATCGATTCGATACGGCTCAGGCATTCGCGCGGGGTGTTGGCGTGGATCGTGCCCATCGAGCCGTCGTGACCGGTGTTCATCGCCTGCAGCAGGTCGAAAACCTCGGGTCCGCGCACTTCGCCGACGATGATGCGTTCGGGCCGCATGCGCAGGCAGTTTTTGACGAGATCGCGCATGGTGATCTCGCCCTCGCCTTCGATATTCGGCGGCCGTGTTTCCAGACGCACGACATGCGGCTGCTGCAGCTGCAGTTCGGCCGTATCCTCGCACGTAATGACGCGTTCGTCGCGGTCGATATAATTGGTCAGGCAATTCAGGAGGGTCGTCTTACCCGAACCGGTGCCGCCTGAGATGATGACGTTGCAGCGCACCCGCCCGATGATCTGCAGCACGGTCGCGCCTTCCGGCGTGATCGCGCCGAAACGGACGAGCTGATCGAGCGTCAGCTTGTCCTTCTTGAACTTGCGGATGGTGAGCGCCGGCCCGTCGATCGACAGCGGCGGCGCGATGACGTTGACGCGCGAACCATCGGGCAGGCGCGCGTCGCAGATCGGGCTCGATTCATCGACGCGGCGGCCGACCTGGCTGACAATGCGCTGGCAGATGGAGAGAAGCTGTGCGTTGTCGCGAAAGCGGACTTCCGATTCGATCGTCTTGCCGCCGACTTCGATGAAGGTCTGGCCGGCGCCGTTGACCATGATGTCGGCGATGTCGTCGCGCGCCAGCAGCGGCTCCAGCGGGCCGTAGCCGAGGACGTCGTTGCAGATATCCTCGAGCAGCTCTTCCTGCTCGGAGATCGACATCGCGAAATTCTTGATGGTGATGATGTCATTGACGATGTCGCGGATTTCTTCGCGCGCGCTTTCGCCGTCCAGCTTGGAAAGCTGCGAGAGATCGATCGTGTCGATTAGTGCGGAAAAGACCTGCTGTTTTGTGTCGTAATATTCGTCGGTGCGGACCGGCCGCTTTCGCTGCGGCGCCTGCAGCGGCGGCGGTGTCACCTGCTGGCGCTGGTTCTCGCGAGCGGGTTCGACCAGAATGGACGGAGAGGAAGCTACGGGTGCGGCCGCGGCCGGAGCCGGCGGCGGAGGAGCGATTGCGCCTCCAGCCTTTCCGAAACCTTCGTTTCCGCGTTTTCCAAACATGCCGCTTAATCCAATCTGCTCTATCTTTTTGTTTTCACGCAATTCCCGGCAAAAGCGCTTCGCGATTTGCCTGGCAAAACCGCTGCACACTTTTGCTAGAATTGCTCATCGTCTATTTGCGCTTCAGGAGGCCCAGCAGGCCGCCCTTTTTCGCCTTCCTGATCGCAGCCCGGCCGGTGACGATGTGCGATATCTGCGAAAAGGTTTCAGCCGTCGGCGACCTGGGATCGACTTCCGAGATCATCCGGCCGCTGTTGGCGGCGTTGCCGAAGAGGTTGATGTCGAAGGGGATGATCGCGATTGGATCGATCTCCAGCGGCTCACAGAAATCCGACGGCGAGATCTCGGGACGTTTTGGCATGCCGACCTGGTTGAGGATGAGATGCGGCGGCTTGTCATTCGGCCGCATCTTGCGCAGCGCATCCAGGATGTTTTTGGTGTTGCGCAGGTTTGCTAGATCGGGAACCGCCGTGATGACCACCTCGTCGACGCTCGCCAGCACCGACCGCGTCCATTCCGACCATGCATGCGGAACGTCGAGCACGGTGACCGGGGCGCTGCGCTGCAGGACGTCGAGCACCGGCTGGAAAGCCTGTCCGTCGAAATCATAGGCGCGGTCGAGCAGCGAGGGTGCGGCGAGCAGCGACAGATGCTCGGAACATTTCGTCAGCAGGCGGTCGAGGAAGACCTCGTCGAGACGCTCGGGCGCGAAGACCGCTTCGGCGATGCCCTGGGCCGGATCCTGGTCGAAGTCGATATTCGCCGTGCCATAGGGCAGATCGAGATCGGCGAGGATCGTCTCGGTGGAGAAGAGATTGGAAATGCCGAAAGCGCAATTATGGGCGATAGTCGAAGCGCCGGTGCCCCCCTTCGAGCCGATGAAGGCGATGCTGCGGCCGAGCGGCTCGGCTTCCGGGTCGACGAAGATCGAGGCCATCGCCGCAAGGATATCGGGCATGGCCACGGGCTGGACCATGTATTCGGAAATGCCGTTGCGGATCAGCTCCCGATACAGTCCGATATCGTTATAGTAGCCGACGATGACGACCTTGGTGGTCGGATCGCAGACGGCGGCGAGCGGGGCGAGTTCAGCAAGAAGGCTTCCGACATTCGCCTTGGTCTCGAGGATGATGAGGTTCGGCGTCGGAGCGCCGGAAAACATATTGGCGGCAGCGGCGATGCCGCCGCTGGTGATACGCAGGCTCACCTTCGCCATGCGCCGGTCATTGGCACAGCGTTCCATGACATACTGCAGGGTCTCGCTCTCGCAGAAGGCGTGGACGGAAATGCGCGGCAGCGGCCGCATGGCTTCCAGATCCGCCATGCGCACCGCCTCTTCGGCGTGACGAAGCTCGCTGGGGTTCTTGATTTCGTATTCGATGGCGCTCATCGTCCCGTCTCGCCTCAGAAGCTGCTGTCGCTGCCGGCGACATCCTCGATCGTCGATGTCGTCGTGCGGTATTCCTGGATCGCATTGTTACGCCGCTGGGCGTCGATCGGCGTCATGCCGCGAGGCGCCACCAGGTCCTCCGGATTGGCGACCTGGGCGGCGAGGTTATTCTGCGTGGCGCAGCCGAAATTATAGTAATTCTGATTGGCGAAATCGTTCGAGATGTCCTTCGGCCACTGACCGCACTGCGTGGTGATCGCGGTCGTGCCGGTGAAGCTCAGGCGGATCGGCGCCGCATCGCCGGCACCGGCGGCGGCATAGGACGTATTGATGATTTTCGAGCTCGCGATCCCTCTCGACGCCAACTCGGCGCGGACCTGATTGCGCAGCTGACGGGCAGCCGCCGAATTCGGCGAGCCTTCCGGCGACAATACATACACCGGGCCCGAGGCGCGGGAGATATAGTTTGCGGCGAAGCCGCGGATGAGATCGCGCTGGGCGATGGTCAGGCGCCGATCGGTGGAAGCAACGGGAATATCCACCGTCTGCTCGGCCTCGGTGACGATGATCGGGTGACGGGCGCGGTAGTCATCCGGAATGCCGCCGGTTGTCAGCTGGTCGTGCGGGCCGGCGCATCCGGAAAGGATCGCCACCGAAACGGCGGTCGTGACGAAAAGCGCCTTGGAGATTGCGAGCCGGGGTGTCGTCGAAGTCATGAAGGCCATCGCCTGATCTCTGTTCTGTGCCATTGCTGCCGATGCCCCTCCACTCATTTGTAGATAAACCCGATCGAGCCGTGGAACTGTGCATCCGCGACGGGCGCTTCGCGGCGGCCATAGACCTTGTTGACACGGTTGAGGAAGAAGGTCGCACCGTCGTTCTCGGGGCTGAAATTGTCGTCCGGCCGGTTCAGCTGATTGCGCGCCACCGGACGCACCAGATAGGGCGTTGCGATGATGACGAGCTCGGTTTCCTGACGTTCGAAGCCCTTCTGGCGGAACAGCGTCCCGAGCAGCGGGATTTTCGAAACGCCGGGTGTGCCGCCCATCGTCTGGGAGACATTGTCGCGGATGAGGCCGGCGAGCGCGATCGAGCCGCCCGAGGGCAGTTCCACCGAGGTCTCTGCCGAACGGCGCTGATAAGTCGCGTTGCCGGCGCCGGCCACCGGCTCGGAAACGTTCGTCTTGATCTCCAGGCTGATGCGGCCCGATGACAGGACAACCGGCTTGAAGGCGAGGTTGATACCATAATTGAAGGGCACGACGGTGACATTGCCGTTGTTGTCGGTCGTCGAATAGAGCTGCTGGCCACCGGAGTTGAAGGTCGCGGCCTGGCCCGAGATTGCCGTCAATGTCGGCTCGGCCAGAGTCCTGACGACCTTGGCCTGTTCCAATGCGTTGAGATAGGTGGAGATATCGTATTTGCCGATCGAGCTCTTGAAGAGGGCCGCCAGGCCGCCGCCAACCGTCGCCGTTGCGCTGTCGGCGCTAGGGGTGCCGAGCTGGGCAACCGTCATGCCGGAGGAGTTGGAAACGAGGTTGTCGAAGCCGAGCTGCTTCAGCACTTCACGACGGACCTCGGCGATCGTCACCTTGAGGGTGACCTGGTCCTCACCCTCGATCTTCAGCAGATTGACGACCTGGGAGGTCTGCCGGCCTTCGGCAAAGAGCGCCACGGCGCTGTCGCCGCCGGTACCGGACGCCGTCTCCGTTCTCGTCGTCGCCTCGCCGCCCTTCAGGAAGACCTGGGCCAGGTCGGCGGCCTGCGTGGCGTCCTGCGGGGTGCGCACGGTGCCGGTCAGAACGATGTTGTCGGAGACGATTTCGACGTTGATGGCGGAATCGGGAATGAAGCGGCGGAGATTGGCTTCGAGACCGGAGACGTCGCGTTCGATCTCGATGTCGAGATTGATGATCTCCTGCCCGCCGGCGCCGAAGACAAAAATATTCGTCTGGCCGACCTTCTTGCCGAACAGATAGATGCGCCGCGAGGTGCGGGTAACGGCATCGGCCATGCTCGGATCGGATACGAGAATATCGTGCGCATCCTCCGGCAGATCAACGACGACGGCCTTGTTCAGCCCGAGCTTCAGCCGACGATGCGCGTCGGGGCCGGTCTGCGCGATGCGGATAAGGTTTCCAGAATCGGCACGCGCCTGATCGACGGTGAGAAGCAGCCCGAAAGGGGCTGGCGCCAGGCCGGTGACGCTCACCGCAAACGAAAGGCTGCCTGTCAGGAGAAGCTTGGCGCGCCGCGTTGAATTGCCCATTTGCACGTCCCTTTACTCCGGCTTCGGCGCTTCGCCGGCGTCCGTTACGATGGAGCCCGACTTGATGACCTGAATGATCGCACTGCCGTTGTCACCGCTCAGCAGGTAGTCGGCGGCACTGGTATCCTGCTCCTGCGCATCGGCGACCGAGCGCAGCGCGAGCGACAGCCGGTCGGCCATCTGCTGGGCGACGGCGAGAACCTTGGTCTGATCGGGCGTAAGCTCGAGCGTTGCAGTGGTGCCGACCACGGCCTTCGAGCCATCATCCTTTTCCTGGATCTGCTGGTCGATGGCGAGAACGCGGACATTGCTGAGCACCGTTTCGGTGATGAGCTTGTTGGCCTCGGTGCCCTTGCGGACCATGATGACGTCGACGCGGTCGTTCGGCAGGATGAAGCCGCCGGCGCCCGTTGCCACGGATATCTCGGTCGCGACGGCGCGTTTGCCGGCCGGCAACAGCGAGGACAGGATACGGCTGCTGGAATCGGCGACTTTTTCAGGCCGGATCGGCTCGCCTTCGAAGATCGGCAGACGCACGACGGCGCCCTGCAGATCCTTGATCGCATCCGGCTTGTCGGCTTCGGTGATGAATCCCTGGACGACGCCCTCCTTCGGCCAGGCCATCCAATGCACCGTGTCGTCGCCCAGCCTTGCGCCGACCGGCAGATTGGCGCTCGAGACGAGGATGTTGACGGTGGGTTCTTTCTCGATGACCGACTGGACCTGGGTGACGACACTGCCACTGCCGGCCATTTGCATCGCCAGAAAGCCGGCAAGGCCGGCTGCCACCAGGGCGACAGCTAGGATTATCAGGCGGGCCGGTTTCATCGATCATTCCTCAAGGCGCGATATGTTCGCCCTGCAGAATGCTCAGCAATTGGTATAATTATGGTTAATGGAACGCTTACATTTTAAGTTAACGAGCATTTAAACTGCGGTTATTTCAGGCTTTCCAGCGCGGCGATCAAGATCGGTGAGGACGGAAAGGCCATGAAGCCGCCGATCGCGATGGCGATGCCATAGGGGATCTTCTTGGCGAACAGTACCGAGTTCGGCAGCGGCAGGCCAATGGCGAGAATGGTGCTCGATTGCGCTCTCACCATCAGGATCAGCAAGGTGATGAGGCCCCCGATCATGGCGACGTCGATCATCAGAAAGGCTAGGGATTGATCAAGACCGAACCAGAGCGCGGTGGCGCTCAGCAGCTTGGCGTCGCCGCCGCCCATCACGTTGAATGCAAAAAGCGTGAAGCAGGCGCTAAAGACAATGGCCGCGGCGCCAAGATGCATGCCAATCGTCTCCAAGCCCAAGCCGGAGAGCGGCGCCAGGAGGGGGAAGGAAGCGACCAGGATCAGGGAGACACGGTTCGGGATCGTCATGGTCAACAGATCCGAGAAGGCGGCCATGGCCAGGCAGAGTGGCAGTATCACGAAGACTGCAGCTGCGATCATGCATGTATCCCAGTCATAGCGAGATGCGAAAAGGCTCACGGCCGTTCAGCCTGTGAGCCCACTCGATATACCGGCCCGATCAAATCCGACCGCCATTGTGCGAGTGCCGCTAGGCGGCGCCTATCTTAGCCACCGGCAGCCGGAGCGGCAGTCTTATCGACACCAGTCTGCATCTTGGTACCCAGGTTGGTGAAAGTGGTGCCGATCTTGTCGCCGAGGCTCGTTGCGCCGGTGATGAGCGCTACGGAAATGAGAGCGGCGATCAGGCCGTATTCGATTGCGGTCGCGCCGGATTCGTCCTTCAGAAAACGGCTAAAAAGCTTGGTCATGGTTACTCCTAACTCCAGTTGATGTTCAGCACGTCCGCCAACTGTTGCCGTTGATCGGATGACCGCAATCTAGTGAATGGGCGTTTCCATCGGCTTAAGAAAAAGAGTTAACGAGATGTGAAGGCAGTAAGACGCCGCTGTAGGGTAAGTATTATCTTATTCACTTCTCTCAATATTTAACGATATTCCTGGGTTAACGGCAGGTTTCATCTGGAAATAGTGCTGCCGCCGCACCCACCTGGGACGTGCGTCGGCCGGAGCGCGTGCCAAATCGGATCATCCTGCCTCACCTCGAAACAACTGGGTGAGTTTAAAGCTTCATTCACCATTTTTTTCCATTCTATGCGCTATTGCGCTGTGATCGTGAAAGAGGACCAAATGTCATCGAGCGGCAAAACCATTTTCTTTGCCGGCATGATCGCCGTTTTCGGTGTTTCGGGAGTTTCCGCGGCCGCAGACGATGACATGCTGCGCGTCTATATGGATCACGCGCGCGTGTTGAAGCTCGACCGGCCGGTCAGCAAGGTGATCGTCGGCAATGCCAAGGTCGCCGACGCGACCGTGGCCGATGCCAAGACGATCGTCCTGACAGGACGCAGCTTCGGCACGACCAATCTCGTTCTGCTGGACGCCGATGGCAACGCCATCCTCGACGAACGCATCCTAGTGTCGATCGACGAGGGCAACACGGTGCGCGTCTACCGGCAGACGGAGCGCTCCGTGCTGTCCTGCACGCCGAACTGCGAGCAGCACGCGCAGCAAGCGGCCGGAGGCACCACGTCACCCTGATCGGCTCGGATCTTCTCCAATCGTTAAAATCGTCGTATCGGACTGAAACGGAAAATCAACGAACGGGCCCTAGTGTGGCAGGCAGATGTCGCTCGGGTCCAGGCAATGACGGTAGTTGATCAGAAGACGGATGGGGAGCGCGACTTCGCGCCGTTGCGTTTTTCCCATTTTCGCGCTGCCGTCCGCTCGCGCGACGGCGCGGCGGCGATCGAATTCGCCCTGCTTGCCATTCCTTATTTCATCGTGATCTTCGCGATCCTCGAAACCTTCATCGCTTTCGCCGCCGAAGAACTCATCTCCAATGCTGTCGATACGATGAGCCGCCGGATGCGGACCGGGCAGATCACTTACAATCTCGGCCGTACGACCGATATGACTCAAACGCAATTCCGTCAGGCCTTCTGCGGCGAGATCGCGATCCTGATCAGCTGCTCGGCGACCGAGGCCGGCACGCCGAGCAAGCTCTACCTGGATGTGCAGACCTTCGCCGCCTTCTCGGCCATTCCGACGACAATCCCCAAGCTCTCCACCGACAGGTATTCCGACATCAATACGGCCGCTATCAAATATTCGCCCGGCGGCGCCGGCACGATCAATATGGTGCGCGCCTACTATCGCTGGGAAATCATCACGGATCTGGTCCGGCCTTACATCACGACGATCCGTCCCTCCGACGGTTCGATGCCGACACAATATCTGATCATCGCGACCGCGGCCTTCCAGAACGAGCAGTATCCATAATGGCATTGCGCAACCCGTTCACCAGACTGGCACTGACGGCGCGGCAGCTGAGCCGAGAGCGCAGGGGCGCCGGCGCGATCGAGTTTGCGATCCTCTTTCCAGTGCTGGTCATGCTCTATATCGGCGCTTTCGAGATCACGATCGGCCTCAGTGTCTCCAAGCGTGCGACTCGCGCCGCCGGTTCGATCGCCGATCTTGTCACCCAGCAGCAATCCGTGACGAAGAGCACGCTTGCAGAGATGCGGGCGGTCGCAACCGCGATCTTCGTGCCCTACAACTCGAGCTCGCTGACGCTGAAGATCACCGGGATTACCGTCGACGCCAGCGCCAATGCCAAGGTGCTCTGGTCCTGGGCGCAGGACGGGAGCGTGCCCTATGCCAAGAACGTGGCGGTTAGCGACGTGCCCTCGGACATGAAGACGGCCAACAGCTTCCTCGTCCGTACCGAACTCAGCATTCCCTATACGATGTTCCTGTTCGCGCCGAACTTCATGCCGGATGGAATGCGTACGATCACCATCAGCCGCAGCTATTTCTACCGCCAGCGACAGGGCGATTCGATCCCCTGCGGCGACTGCTGACTGCCTTCACGATCTCGAATTTGCCAAGCCGGCCGCGGCATTATATGCCTGGGCCTTAGCCACTTCCGACCTACCGGAGGGGTGATCGGTCTCTCGGGTGGAACATGGCGCGTGCCTTTCTTTTCGTTCTGGATTCCTTCGGCGTCGGCGGCGCCCCGGACGCGGCGGCCTATGGCGACGAGGGTGCCGATACGCTCGGCCATATCGCCGAATTCTGTGCAGCCGGAGCCGGCGATCGCGCTGGGCTGCGCAGCGGACCGCTTTGCCTGCCGAATATGTCCGAGCTTGGGCTGATGCATATCGCGCGCGCGGCCTCCGGTCAGTTTCCGGCCGGTATGTCTCTTCCGGAAAAGATCTACGGCGTTTATGGCACCGCCAACGAAATCTCCCGCGGCAAGGACACGCCCTCGGGCCATTGGGAGATCGCGGGAACCCCGGTCAATTTCGATTGGGGATATTTCCCGACGGAGGGCGACGCCTTCCCGCCGGAACTGATAGAGGCCTTGTGCAGAGACGGCGATGTCCTCGGCATTCTCGGCAACTGCCATGCTTCCGGAACCGAAATCATCGCCCGGCTCGGCGAAGAGCATATCCGCACCGGCAAGCCGATATGCTATACCTCTTCGGATTCAGTCTTTCAGGTCGCCGCGCACGAAGCGCATTTCGGTCTCGAACGCCTGCTCACCTTCTGCCGCATCGCCCGCGGCCTGCTCGATCCCTACAATATTGGCCGAGTCATCGCCCGGCCCTTCATCGGCCAGTCGGCTTCCACCTTCCAGCGCACCGGAAACCGGCGCGACTTCTCGGTGCTGCCGCCGGAACCGACATTGCTGGACAGGCTGCTCCAGAACGGCCGACACGTGCATGCCGTCGGGAAGATCGGCGATATCTTCGCCCATCAGGGAATTTCGCGCGTCATCAAGGCGACAGGCAACGAGGCGCTGATGGATGCGTCGCTGTCGGCGATCGACGCGGCGAACGACGGCGATCTCGTCTTCACCAATTTCGTCGATTTCGACATGAATTACGGCCATCGCCGTGACGTGCCGGGATATGCCGCAGCCCTCGAAGCCTTCGATGCGCGCCTGCCGGAAGTGCACAAGAAGCTCAAGCCCGGCGATCTTGTCGTGCTTACCGCCGATCATGGCTGCGATCCGACCTGGCGCGGCACCGATCATACGCGCGAACGCGTGCCTGTTATCGCCTTTGGCCCCGGCATCGGGTCGCGATCGATCGGCGTGCGCCGCACCTATGCCGATATCGGCGAAAGCATTGCGCGCCATCTCGGCATTCCGGCCGGGCCGCATGGGAGGAGTTTTCTGTGACATCGCATTTGAAGAAGGTCGAGCTGCACTGCCATCTGGAGGGCGCGGCACCCCCTGCCCTGACTGAGGCGCAGGCGCAGAAATACGGCATCGACATCAGCGGGCAGCTTCGCGACGGCGCCTATATCTGGCATGATTTCGCAAGTTTCCTCGAATGCTACGACAAGGTTTCGGAGGTCTACAAGACCGAGGAGGACTATGCGCTTCTGACCGAAACCTATCTCGATGAACTGGCCGCCATCAACACGATCTATAGCGAACTCATCGTCTCACCCGATCACGGAAAACGCATCGGGCTCGGCGCCGATGCCTATATAGCGGGTGTCTGCGAAGGCATCCGGCGCGCTCGGGAAAAGAGCGGCATCGAGGCCCGGCTGATCGTCACCGGAGAGCGGCATTTCGGCCCGGAGAGCGTGATCGGGGCGGCCGAATATGCGGCCAAGGCCGGCAATCCGTTGATAACAGGCTTCAACCTGGCCGGCGAAGAGCGCATGGGCCGCGTCGCCGATTATATCAGAGCCTTCGATATCGCTCGCGATGCCGGCCTGGGGCTCACCATCCATGCCGGCGAGGTTTGCGGCGCCTTCAGCGTCGCCGATGCACTTGATGCCGTGCGCCCCGCGCGCATCGGTCATGGCGTACGCGCCGTCGAAGATCTCGATCTGGTGAAGCGGCTTGCCGATCTCGGCACCGTGCTCGAGGTCTGCCCCGGCTCCAATATTGCACTGCGGGTCTTTCCCGATTTCGCTTCGCATCCGCTGCGCCGGCTGAAGGAAGCGGGCGTGCAGGTGACGATCAGCTCGGATGACCCGCCTTTCTTCCATACGTCGCTCGAGCGCGAGTATGCGCTTGCCGCTGAAGCTTTCGGCTTCGGCGATGCGGAGATCGACGCCATGACGCGCACTGCAATCGAAGCGGCCTTTGTCGACGAGGAGACGCGGAGGGCTCTGCTCGCCCGCCTTTGAGGGTGAGAGCCTGTCCTAACCGGGAAAGGCTCCGGAGGTTGGGGAAGATCGGCGCAAATTCGGCTGCACTCTTGCGGTCGGGCCGATTTCCGTGAAAGAAACATTCAATAGAAAGAATGAAAGGCTTCCCCATGGACGGCGTCACGGTCATCGATCACCCGCTTGTGCAGCACAAGCTCACCATCATGCGGCGCAAGGAGACATCGACGGGAAGTTTCCGGCGGCTGCTGCGCGAAATCTCCACGCTGCTCTGTTACGAGGTTACCCGCGATCTCGAATTGACGATGGCAACGATAGAGACGCCGCTGCAGACAATGGAATCGCCGATCCTGGAAGGCAAGAAGCTGGTCTTCGCCTCGATCCTGCGCGCCGGCAACGGGCTGCTTGAGGGCATGCTCGACTTGGTGCCTTCCGCCCGCGTCTCACATATCGGCGTCTACCGCGATCACGAAACGCTGCAGCCGGTCGAATATTACTTCAAAGCGCCGGAAGATGTGGCCGAGCGCCTGATCATCGTCGTCGACCCGATGCTGGCGACCGGCAACTCCTCGATCGCGGCGATCGACAAGCTGAAGGAACGCGGCGCCCACAATATCCGCTTCCTCTGCCTGCTTGCCGCCCCGGAAGGCATCCGCAATTTCCGCGCCGCGCATCCCGACGTTCCCGTCTTCACCGCGGCGATCGACAGCCACCTTAACGAGAAGGGCTATATCGTGCCCGGCCTCGGCGACGCTGGCGACCGCATGTACGGCACCAAGTAATTTCAGCCTTCCTTTACCAAATCGAAAGAGTTTAACGGCCCCGCGGTTCTCCCCGGGCCGTTTTCCTGCCGATATTAGCAACTTATCAGCACTTGCCGCTTAGCAGTCTGAAAGCATGAGGCCTCGCATGAAGCGGGGTTTATACAGGAAGGATTTCTGTTTCATGCTCGTGCGTACGATCATATTCGCCAGCATCGCCGCCGTGCTCGCCACACAGGTGCCGTCCTTCTTCGCCGGCACCGGCGAACAGCCCGCCGAAACTCCTTCCGCCAATTACATCTCGACCGAAAGCGGTACGCCCGCAGCCCCCATCTCCGGCAGCAATGCGATCCGGCTGCAGGCGGATGCGCAGGGCCACTATACCGGCAGTTTCAAGATCAACGGCAAGCCGGTGCAAGGCCTGATCGATACCGGCGCCACCTACGTCGCACTCAACGAGACGCTCGCGCGCCGGCTGGGCTTCACCGCCAACCAGCTCGATTTCCGCTATGGCGTGAACACCGCGAACGGCCAGACCAAGGCCGCGCATGTGACGCTCGACCGGATCGAAATCGGCGGCATCCGCGTCCGTGATGTCGAAGCCTTTGTCCTCAAGGATGAAGCGCTGACGACGACGCTGGTCGGCATGAGCTTCCTGCAGAAGCTCGCCTCCTATTCCGTCGCTGACGGCTCGCTCAGCCTCAAGCAATAGACGGCGTCAGATAAGACCCGCAATAACGGGATTCAGCACCGGCTCGTCCTCGGTGATGCGATAGTGCGCGGCAAGTGCTGTGGCTGCCCTCTCCGCCGCAGCTTCGTCGGCGGCGTGAACGAGGGCGATGGGCTCGCCGGCATTCACGCGGGTGCCGAGCGGCAGGAGTTCGGAGAAGCCAACGCGGTGATCGATCCGATCCGCGGGATGGCGTCTTCCGCCACCGAGATCGATGACGCTGACACCGATGCCACGGGCGTCGCAGGCGGCAAGCCAGCCGGAGCGGGCCGCCGGGACAGGCTTTTCGACCGGCGCTCTGGCCAGGTATTTGTCCGGGTTCTCGACGAGATCGGCCGGGCCGCCGAGCATGGATACCATGCGCGCAAAAACCTCGACTGCCTTGCCAGACGACAGAGCCCGGCGCGCCATTGCCTCGCCTTCCTCAAGCGAAGCGGCAATGCCCGATTTCTCCAACATCTCGGCGGCGAAGGCAAGAACGACAGTATCGAGCCGCGTATTCCCTTTCCTGCCCGCCAGGAAATCCAGGCAGTTGCGCATCTCGACGGCATTGCCGGCGCTATCGGCGAGCGGTTCGTTCATGTCGGTGATCATTGCCGAAGTCTTCACACCCGCGCCATTTGCCACTTCGACCAGCGACCGTGCCAGAATTTCCGCCTGATCGCGGTCCGCCATGAAGGCGCCGTTGCCGACCTTGACATCGAGCACCAGCGTCTGAAGACCGGCGGCAAGTTTTTTGGAGAGGATGGAGGCGGTGATTAAGGGAATGGAATCAACGGTGGCGGTCACATCGCGCACGGCATAAAGCCTGCCGTCGGCGGGCGCCAAGGCGCCGGTCTGGCCGATGATGGCGCATCCTGCCTGTTTGACCACTTGGTGAAACAGATCTGCATCCGGGGTGATCATATAGCCGGGAATGGATTCGAGCTTATCGAGCGTGCCGCCGGTATGGCCGAGGCCGCGGCCCGATATCATCGGAACGGCAAGGCCGCAGGCGGCAGCGATCGGAACCAGCATCAGCGAGACATTATCGCCGACGCCTCCGGTCGAGTGTTTGTCGGCAATCGGACGGTCGATATCGGCCCATTGCAGCCGATTGCCGGAATCGGCCATCGCCAGCGTCAAGGCCACGATTTCCTCGCGCGACATGCCCTTGAACCAGACGGCCATGGCGAAGGCGCCGATCTGGCCTTCGGACAATCGACCGGCGGCAAGCGCATCGATGAAAGACCGGATATCGGCAGCGTCGAGTTCGCCGCCGTCGCGCTTACGCCGGATGATCTCCTGCGGGATCATCTCAATAGCCCGACGCCGCGGCCGATGCCGGCTGCGCTCCGCTTAGAACCGCCAGTATATCGTCGAGCAGGCCGGAAGCGCCGAAGCGGAAGGTCGAAGGCATGGCCCAATCCGGCGCCATGATTGTTTCGGCGAGGCTGAGATAGAGCGCCGCATCGGCCACCGAGCCGATGCCGCCGGCCGGTTTGAAGCCGACCTTGCGTCCGCTTTCGCGAATGGCCCGGATCATGATGTCGGCGGCTTCGAGCGTTGCGTTGACGGCGACCTTGCCGGTGGAGGTCTTGATGAAATCGGCGCCGGCATCGATCGCAAGTTCGGAGGCGCGGCGGATCAATGCCGCCTCCTTCAATTCGCCGGTCTCGATAATGACCTTCAGCAGAACGGGGTCGGCGCATTCGGCGCGCACCGCCTTGACCATGTCGATCACCGCCTTCTCGTTGCCCGACATGAACTTGCGGTAGGGGATGACCAGATCGATCTCGTCGGCGCCGTCGGCAATCGCCTCGCGGGTTTCGGCTGCAACATCGGCCAATTCCATCTCGCCCGCCGGGAAATTTACGACGGTCGCGATCCGCACGGCATGGCCGGTGCCGAGGATATTGCGGGCCTGGGCGACGAAGCGCGGCCAGATGCAGATCGCAGCGCTGTTGCCATAGGGCGTCTGCGCGCGGGCGCAGAGCGCTTCGATCTGCGCCTCGGTGCAATTGTCCTTCAGATTGGTGAGATCGAGAAGGGAAAGGGCGACCGCCGCCGTTTCCCGGATGGAATGGCTATTCATCTTCACTTCCTCTACAGCATGATGCCGAAAAGTGTGAGCGGTTTTCGGACGACATCATGCTCTCACTATTTAATGTAGAACAGGATTCAGATTTTAGGCCGACCGGCCTAAAGTCATCCTGTTCTGGCCGCAATCATGTCTTTCAGTATGGCGGCGAGACGGGCGCCACCGACAGGCGCCATATCCTTGGTTTCTTCATGGCTGAGCTCATTGCCGGTCATGCCTGCCCCATAGTTGGTGATGACGGAGGCGGCTGCAACCCTCAGGCCGAGCATTCTTGCGATGATGACCTCGGGCACCGTCGACATGCCGACGGCATCGGCGCCGAGGATGCGCGCCATGCGGATTTCGGCCGGCGTTTCGAAGCTTGGACCGGAGAACCACATATAGACACCCTGCGCCAGTTCGATCTTGAGCTTTGCCGCAGCCTTCCGCATCGCCGCGGCGAGGCCGGCGTCATAGGCATTGGTCATGCCGACGAAGCGATGGTCGCTCTCCTCACCGATCAGCGGGTTCATGCCGGAATAGTTGATGTGATCGGTGATCTGCATCACTGAGCCGGGCGGCATGTCGTCACGCAGCGATCCTGCCGAATTGGTCAGGATCAGCGCCTCGACGCCAAGCGCCTTCAAGACCTCGATCGGCAGGCGCATGGCGTTGGGATCGCCCTTCTCATAATAATGGACGCGGCCGGAAAGCATGACAACGGGCACGCCGCCGAGCCGGCCGGCAACAACTTCGCCGGCATGGCCGGAGACGGCGCTGACGGGAAAGCCCGGCAGGTCGCGATAGGGAATACGGACGGCGCCGTCCAGCTGACCGACGAGGGAGCCGAGGCCGGAGCCGAGCACGATGCCATGGCGCGGCTTGATGGCGCCGAGCAAGGCGGCGAGCAGGTCAACCGTCGCCTTCATCCGAGTTCCGTCTCAAAACTGAAGGGAAGAAGCTCTTCCATCGTCATGGTCTTCTGCACGCCCGCCTCATCGCAGAGATAGATCTTCGTGTCCTTTGCGGCGAATTCGGAAATCTTCTGGCGGCAGCCGCCGCAGGGCGGGCAGAGCGGCAGTTTCTCGGCGATCACGGCCATTTCGACGATCTTCCTGGCGCCGCCCATGATCATGGCGCTGATCGCCGTCGGCTCGGCGCACCATCCTTGCGGAAAGGAGAGGTTTTCGATGTTGGCGCCGGTATAGACCTTGCCGTCCTCGGCGCGGATCGCCGCGCCGACCGGGAATTTCGAATAGGGCGCATGCGCAAAGGCCATGGCGCCGCGAGCGGCCTCGAACAGGTCGTGGGACATGATCAACGTTCCTTCGTATAGGGCACGCCACCTGCCTTCGGCGGGATTGCGACGCCGATGAAGCCGGCAAGCAGAATGCAGGTCAGGATATAGGGGAGCGCCTGGAAGACCTGAACCGGCACTTCGCCGACCAGCGGCACCTGCTTGCCCTGCATGAAGTTCGCCAAAGCATCGAGGAAGCCGAAGAGAAGGCAGGCGAACATCACCGGCACCGGCTTCCACTTGGCGAAGACCAGCGCCGCCAGCGCGATATAGCCCTTGCCGGCCGACATGTCCTTGATGAAGGCGGCCGATTGAGCGATCGCCAGATAAGTGCCGGAAAAGCCGCAAAGGATGCCGGCGCACATGACGGCGCGGTAGCGCAGCCAGGCAACCGAGATGCCTGCCGTATCGACTGCGCCCGGATTTTCGCCGACGGCGCGCAGCCTGAGGCCGAAACGCGTGCGGTAAAGCACCGACCAGGAGAAGGGCACGGTGAGGAAGGCGAGATAGGTGAGGATATTGTTGCCCGAGATGACATTGGCATAGAGCGGGCCGAGGATCGGCACACTATGGATGGCATCTGCGCCCGGCAGGATGATCGGCGCGAAGCGCGCTTCCGGCGAAAGCTGCGGCGTGCGCCCGCCCTGGCCGAACCAGGCCTGGCCGAGGACGATGGTGATGCCGGCAATGAAGAAGTTGATCGCCACACCGGAGACGATTTGATTGCCCCGGTTTGTGATCGAGGCGAAGCCATGCACCAGGCTGAGCGCCACCGAGCAGACAATGCCGGCGCCGAGCCCGAGCCAGGCCGAATCGGTGAGATAGGCGATGCAGGCGGCGGCGAAGGCCGAGCCCAGCATCTTGCCCTCGAGGCCGATATCGAAGATGCCGGCGCGTTCCGAAAACAGACCGGCGAGTGCAGTGAAGATCAGCGGGATCGACAGGCGGATCGTGGAGGCGAGAATGCTGACGAAAATGTCATAATAATCCATCGTGCACTCCTCAGGCTCGCTTGAACTGTTGATAGAGACGCACTATCGCCGGCCGGAACATGTATTCTAGTGCACCGGCGAACAGGATCACCAGACCCTGGATGACCAGGATCATTTCGCGGGTGATGTTCGGCATTTCGAAGGAGATCCAGTCGCCGCCCTGATAAAGGATACCGAAGAGGATCGCCGCGAAGATGATGCCGAGGGGATGATTGCGGCCCATCAGCGAGACGGCGATACCGACAAAGCCGGCGCCGCTGACGAACCCCACCTGCAGGCGTGCAGACGCGCCCATAACAGGATTGAGCGCCATCATGCCAGCCAGCGCACCGGAAAGCATCATCGCGATCATCACGATCCGTACGTAGGGAATACCGGCGTAGGAAGCGGCGGTGGGGCTAACGCCGAGCGTGCGCATCTCGAAGCCGAGCTTCGTGCGCCAGATAAGAAGCCAGACGATATAGCACATAACCAGCGCGATAATGAAAGAGACGTTTAACGGGGCAGCGCCGAGCTTTGTCCCGAATATCTCCATCAACCAAGCCAGCTTCGGTAACTGCCCACCCTCAAGGAAGGTCCGGGTTTCCGGCGCCATTTTTCCTGGCACGATCAATACGTGCACAAGCAGGTAGTTCATCAGCGAGGCGATGATGTAGTTGAACATGATCGTCGTGATGACGATGTGGCTGCCCCGCTTCGCCTGAAGCCATGCTGGAATGAAGGCGGCAATCGCGCCGAAGAGCGCGGCGCCAACAACCGCAACCGGCATCGTCACATACCATGGCACGTAATTGTCGAGCGAAAGCGCCACCAGGGCACAGCCGAGGCCGCCGATATAGGCCTGGCCTTCAGAACCGATGTTGAAGAGGCCGGCATGGATGGCAACTGCCACGGAGAGGCCGGTGAAGATGAAACTCGTCGCATAGAACAGTGTGAAGCCGATGAATTCGCCATTGCCGAGCGCGCCTTCCAGCAGCAGCGACAGGGCACCGAGCGGGCTTTCGCCGATCAGCCAGACGACGAAGCCGGAGATCAGGAAGGCGACGATGAGGTTCAAAAGCGGGATCAGGCCATAGTTGATCCAGTTTGGCAGCGGAACGGAAGCAGTGCTCATTAGGGCCTCACGCGGCAATGCCGGCCATCATCAGGCCGAGGGTCTGTTCACCGGCATCGGGCGTCTTCTCGCCGACGACATGGCCGGCAAACATGACAAGGATACGGTCTGAAAGGGCGCGGATCTCATCGAGTTCGACGGAGACGAGCAGGATCGCCTTGCCCGCATCGCGCATCTCGATGATCCGGCGGTGGATGAATTCGATGGCGCCGATATCGACCCCGCGCGTCGGCTGGCCGATGATCAGCATCTTCGGATCGCGTTCGATTTCGCGGGCGACGACGATCTTCTGCTGATTGCCGCCGGAAAAATTCGCCGTCTTCAGCCGCGGGTTCGGCGGGCGGATGTCGTATTTTTCGATCTTTTCCATTGCGTCCTTGCGGATCGCATCGAGATCGAGCAGCGGGCCTTTGCTGTAGCCCGGGCGGCGGTGATAGCCGAGCACGGAGTTTTCATATTCCTCGAATTTCAGCACCAGCCCCATGTGGTGCCGGTCCTCGGGAATATGGGCAAGCCCGAGGTCCCGCAGGCGGGCGGGATCGGCCTTGTCGATCGTCTGGCCGTCGAGAAGGATTTCGCCGGAGACAGGCTTGCGGATTCCGGCAATCGCCTCCAGCAATTCCGACTGGCCGTTGCCGGCGACACCGGCGATGCCGACGATCTCGCCGGCGCGCACCTCGAAAGAGACGTTGTCGACCATGGTGACGCCGCGATTGTCCTTGACCGTGAGGTTGCGGACGGAAAGCACGGCAGCACCTGGATTGGCTTCGCCCTTCTGCACCCGCAGCAGCACGCGGCGGCCGACCATCAGCTCGGCAAGCTCCTCCACCGTCGTTTCCGCCGTCTTGCGGGTGGCGACCATCTCGCCGCGGCGCATGACGGAGACCGTATCGGTGATCGCCATGATCTCGCGCAGCTTGTGGGTGATGAGGATGATCGTCTTGCCCTGGTCGCGCAGCACCTTGAGGATGCGAAAGAGGTGATCGGCTTCCGCCGGCGTCAGCACGCCTGTGGGTTCGTCGAGGATCAAGATTTCGGCGCCGCGATACATGGCTTTGAGAATTTCGACGCGCTGCTGCAGTCCAACAGGAAGCTCTTCGATCAGCGCGTCCGGATCGACCTCGAGGCCGTATTCGGTTTCCAGCCGCTTGAGTTCGGCGCGGGCCGAAGCGACGCCTCTTGCCAGCAACGAGCCGCCTTCGGCGCCGAGCATGACGTTCTCAAGCACCGTGAAATTGTCGACCAGCATGAAATGCTGGTGCACCATGCCGATGCCGGCGGCGATCGCCGCCTGACTGTCGCGAATGGTGATCGGACTGCCGTTGACGCGGATTTCACCGCTGTCGGCGTGGTAAAAACCGTAAATGATCGACATCAGCGTCGATTTGCCGGCGCCATTTTCGCCGATGATGCCGTGGATCGTCCCCTTGGCAACGGTGAGGTTGATGTCCTTGTTGGCATGGACGGCACCGAATTTCTTATCGATGCTGACGAGCTCGATAGCGGGCTTATCTGTCACAGCAGGCTCCAAATAAGAAAAGGGCGTATGGCGAAAATCCCCTCCGCCATACGCCCGATCTCAATCGTCGATTACATCAGGGCGCGGATCACTTCGGGCAAGCGTTGTCCGAGGTGTAATCGTGAACCTTGACGGTTCCGGCGATGATATCGGCCTTGGCCTTGTCGACGGCGGCCTGCATTTCCGGCGTGATCAGCGACTTGTTGTTGTCGTCGATTGCAGCGCCAACACCATCTTCCTTGACGCCGAGCGCCTGAACGCCGCCGGTGAACTTGTCGTTCTTGGTATCGGTATAGGCGTTGTAAACGGCAAGGTCGACGCGCTTGACCATCGAGGTCAGCACCGAGCCCGGATGCAGATGGTTCTGGTTGGAGTCGACGCCGATCGACAGCTTCTTGTTGTCGGCGGCGGTCTGCAGAACGCCGAGGCCGGTGGCGCCGGCTGCCGCGTAAATGACGTCGGCGCCCTGGTCGATCTGGTTCTTGGTGAGCTCGCCGCCTCGAACCGGGTCATTCCAGGCCGCGCCGGTGGTGCCGGTCATGTTCTGGAAAACCTGGATATCGGCCTTGGCGGCGCGAGCGCCCTGCTCATAGCCGCATTCGAATTTGCGGATCAGCGGAATGTCCATGCCGCCGACGAAACCGACCTTGCCGGTCTTGGAGGCCATGCCGGCGAGAATGCCGACGAGATAGGAGCCTTCTTCTTCCTTGTAGACGACCGAGCGGACGTTCGGCTTGTCGACGACGGAGTCGACGATGATGAACTTGGTGTCGGGGAACTCGGCTGCGACCTTCTCAATGGCCGAAGTCCAGGCGAAGGAAACGGCGACCACGGGATTGAAGCCGCGGCTTGCGAAGTTGCGGATGGCCTGTTCGCCCTGCGTGTCGCCCGTCGGCTCGAAGTCGCGATAGGCAATGCCGGTCTCGGCCTTGAACTTCTCGGCGCCGTTATAGGCCGCTTCGTTGAAAGACTTATCGAACTTCCCGCCAGTGCCGTAGACCAGCGCCGGCTTGACATCGGCGGCCAGCGCCGTCGTCGACATGGCAGCCACGGCAAGAAGGGTGAGAAGGGATTTTTTCATGAGTTGCAGCCCTGTTGTTGCTATTTGTTTGGGGTCCTCCCGCAAGCCCTTTTCGGACGTGTCTGCGGAACCACCGACCTCCCCCCGGAGGCCTGGCTGCGCGCATCCTTGCATGGCTCACGGAAAAATTCACCAGAAATTTTTCAGGCGGTAAAGATTTGCAGCAATTGCTGAAAATCAGTTCTGCCGAGCGGTTTTTTGGACATTTCGCCGACCGGGATGCGGATTTTTTAGCCGATCCGCTGGCCGTTGCTGAAACTAGGGACGGGCTAATGCACCTAGTCTTTTGCCGGATCGCACCGGCTCAAACAGCGAAAGCACGTCGCATCAAATTTGATTCATGCGACGCGCTTTAGCTGTTTGTTTTTATGCATGTCGTTGTCCTGGAACCGCTGCACACTTCCGGCGACATGCATTAAGCCGTGAAGCGACCGGCGATCGGCGGCTTCTTGTAGCCGATCATCCAAAGAAGCAGCGCGATCACCAGAAAGACGGCAAAGGCCGGCTGGAGCATCAGCCACTGGAAGATGAAGGCGTAGAAACGGGGATGGATATAGTAGGATAGCGCAGATTGCAGCGAGGTCAGCGTGTCCGGGCTCACATCCTGCCAGGCCTCCGACATCGGCGTCATGACGACGGCGGATGCCGCAACCGATTGGATCGAATCGATGGTCCCGGCAATAACGGCCGCCGCAAGCGCGACAAGACTGGCCAGACGCAACAGGAAACGCATCAATTCCTCCGACGCTTCGATATGCCGGACAATTCCGGCGAACCCGCGCCATTCTCCACCTTGAGAATTACATAGTCATCGATGGGGTGAAGCACAATGGACGGGCGCAGGCGAGTTTTATCGGAAGAAGTCAAAAAACTGTTAGATTTGGGTTGATCGGCAAAAATTCATCGGTATATATCGCGCCGTTCCGACGATTTGCTCCTCTCCTGGTGCGAACGCTAAAGGACAGGTGGCCGAGTGGTTTAAGGCGCACGCCTGGAACGCGTGTGTACGTGAAAGCGTACCGAGGGTTCGAATCCCTCCCTGTCCGCCATTTTTCGTCGATCTTGCGCCCGGCGCGGTACTCTGTGCGGCGGTACGCAAATACCTCTGCCTCAGGTCTACTAGGACGGTCCAGCGATCCTCTCGACACCGAACTGAGCGGGATTGCCCTAATAACTCCCCCTCGCGTAACGTGGGCACTGCCTGAACGTGTCCTCGCCATCGTCGAACCCGGCCTCTCACGTCGCTCGCGTCGATTGGATTCAAGCCGTACCTAAATAAAGTGTCCGGATATTCTTAAGGGCGCTGCAGCAGGGCGCGTCCGATCGGCTTCGGATTCTCGCTGCGCAACACCAGAGACGTCGTCACGGCGCCAAAACGTGCGATCGTATCGACGATGGTTTCCAGTTCTCCCGGAGACGGAACCAGCACCTTCAAGAGGAAACAGTCCTCTCCGGTAAGGCGCAATACTTCCATGACTTGCGGCATCTCGGCAAACTGTTTCAGGCAGGCCTTGATATGTTCATGCGTCGTCCGCAGGCGAAGCACCGCCGTCATTCCAATGCCCAAAGCCGCGGGATCGATGCGGGCGGAATAACCGACAATGATGCCGCGGTCCTCCAGCCGCTTGACCCGCTCCGATGCCGCCGGCTGGGAGAGTCCGACCCGTCGACCGAGTTCGGAAATTGCGATGCGGCCATTTTCCTGCATCGCCTCGATAATCGCGACATCGGTCGGATCGAGCGCTACACGATTATTTTCCTGCAAAGCCATGGGATCACCTTGAAATCATCGGAGAAGGACGCGGTTTTCCGATGATCATTCATTCCGATGCAAATGAAAATGCATCATTTTTACCTGCACGATTGATCAGAGGAAACGCATGAAGGACATCATCATATTGCCAGGCATTGGCGGTTCGGGCGACGCTCATTGGCAGACCCGCTGGGAAATATCGAGCCCGGAAATGCGGCGTTTCCAGCCAAGCGATTGGGATAGGCCCGACTTGACGGACTGGATGTCGGCCCTCGATCGCGCCGTCGGCGCATCGGCAACCCCGCCGCTGCTGGTCGCCCACAGCCTCGCCTGTCTGCTGGTTGCGCATTGGCAGCAGCTTTCATCGCTTGCCGTTGCCGGAGCTTTTCTCGTGGCGGTCCCGGATCCGCAGTCCGCTTCATTTCCTAAGGAGGCGGCCGGTTTCGGCAATCCGCCATCGCAAGAGATGCGCTTCCCCACTCTGATTGTTGCAAGCGCCAATGATCCTTTCGGCACGCTCGAGCATGCCCGGGCACGAGCCGATCTCTGGGGTAGCGGCCTTGTCGAGATCGGTGCTTTCGGCCATATCAACGGGCAAAGCGGCCTTGAGGAGTGGACGCAGGGGAAGGCTCTGCTGACGGCCTTCGCCGCCGGATTGGCAAAACCTGATCGGTGTGATCTGGCTGAATAGAGCTCGGCGATGGCCGAGGTTTAAAACACCACGCGATTCCTGAATTTTTACCATGCCGCTTCACCGGGTCTTTGCACGTGACGCGGTATGCTCTGGAAAATTAATAACCAGAGGTAAAACAGGTGGAAGAACTTTCGGTGAAGTCGAAGATCATCAAATCCGTCTATTTCAGCCAGGAAGACGGGCGGCTCAGGATTTGCTTCAGGAATGGCGAGGAGCGGCTGTTCGAGGGCGTTCCCTCTTCGGAAGCGCATGCGATGACGGCGGCGCAGTCTCCCGGCCATTATTACCTCGACCGGATCAGAACCCGGTTTCGCAGGCTGGCTGCGTGAACAGTCGAGGAATGCCGCAACCGACCTGCCGGATCGTGTGGGATCGGCGCAGATTCGGTGGATATTAGCCGACCGTTCACCATTGATCTCATCTTGGTTGGATCGCACCGGCCGTAACGCGCCAAGTTGTCGGCGCTGCCGACTTGAAGATCGGCCAGCCGGGAGGCTCGGCGGCGGACCCCAGCCAGGAAGCCGGGCCTCCCCGTCAACTCAGCATCGAGATAGCAAATTAGGGCTAATCCTGTGAAAAACCGAAATCGTCGCATCCGGACTCGACAATGCTTCATTAGCATGATTGCATAAACCCCGTCTAAAGAGGGGGTGACGATGTTCGACGATCTGCTTGAGATGCAGGAACGCGGTGCACGCGACCGTTCGCTCGGCCGCAGTCTGGCCGACAATCCGATGTCGAAACCGGATGTCCTGCCGATCACCGACCTGCAGGAATGGTTTTCGATGTTCGACGCCTGGCGCTTCGGCTGGTCAATCGAGGACGCGATGGCCGGGCACATCGATATGCCCCGGGACGGCCGTGCGGCGCGGCGAGCCTAAACCAGGACGGTCTGATCGACCCTGTCCTCGGTGCCGAAGAATTTCAGGTAACGTTCGACCTCTGCCGGTTCGCCGGTCGCCTTCTGCGGATTGTCTGAGAGCTTCACCGCCGGACGGCCATTGGCATCGCTGACCTTGCAGACGACCGAGATCGGGTTGAGGCCCGAGATTTCGGTCGGGGCGCAGCCGGCAAAATCATTGGTCAGGTTCGTGCCCCAACCGAAGCTCATCCGCACCCGGCCTTCGAAATGCCGGTAGGTATCGATGATGGCATCGACATCGAGGCCGTCGGAAAAGATCAGCAGCTTCTGCCGCGGATCGCGGCCCATCTTTTTCCACCAGTCGATGATCTTCTCACCGCCTTCGATCGGTGGCGCGCTGTCCGGGCGGAAGCCGGTCCAGTCGGCCACCCATTCCGGGGCGTCGCGCAGGAAGGCCGCAGTGCCAAAGGCATCCGGCAGGACGATCAGAAGGTTGCCGCCATAGAGCTTGTTCCAGTCGCGCAGGATCTTGTAGGGCGCGTTGCGCAGCTGCTCGTCGGTTTGCGCCAGGGCAGCGGCCACCATCGGCAGTTCGTGGGCATTGGTGCCGACCGCCTCGAGATCGGAATCCATAGCCAGCAATACATTGCTGGTGCCAGTAAAGGCCGGGCCGATGCCTTCCTTCAGCGCCTCGACGCACCAGCGCTGCCACAGAAAACTGTGGCGGCGGCGGGTGCCGAAATCGGAGATGCGCAAGCCTGGCAGTTCCCTCAGCCGCTCGACCTTCGACCACATCTTCGCCTTGGCGCGGGCATAGAGCACGTCAAGGGTGAAAGGGCCGAGTGCCTTCATCGCCGAGCGCGACCGCAGCTCGTTGACGATCGCGAGCGCCGGGATCTCCCACATCGTGGTATCCTTCCAGGCCCCGTGAAAATCCAGCACATATTGGCCGTCCTTCTTCGACAGCTCGTATTCGGGAAGCTGAAAGTTGGAAAGCCAGCCGAGGAATTCCGGCTCGAAAATCTGCGCGCGGCCGTAGAAGCTGTTACCCGCAAGCCAGATCATCTCCTTCTTGGAGAGCCTCAGCGTACGGGCGTGATCCAGCTGTTCACGCAGTTCACCTTCGTCAATCTCCTCGGCGAGGTGGACGCGTTTGGTCCGGTTGATCAGCGTGAAGGAGGCATTGACGTCTGGATAGAGCTTCCAGATCATCTGCAGCATCAGCAGCTTATAGAAGTCGGTGTCGATCAGGCTGCGGATGATCGGGTCGAGCTTCCAAGCGTGATTGTAGACGCGTCGTGCAATATCGGTCTTGGCCATGAATTCCTGCCCCTGTCCAATCCGGTCAGGTGCTGCCAAGTGTCCGGGCCGGCGCACGAAACCGGCTCGTGCGTCTTCTTATCGAAAAATCGGCGGGCAAAGTCCAGATAAAACATAAACATCCCGCCGCGGCACGGCGGCGGGATGGGAGATCATCTGGAATTGCTCTATTGGGCCGGCGCCGCAGGCTGGGCCGGTGCCGCAGGCACAACATTCGGGGCCGGCGCTGTTGCCGGCGTCTCGGTCGGCACTGCGTTGCTATTCTGCTGCGTCGGGGTAGGTGCTGTTTCCGATTGCTGGAGCTGCTGGCCGGGCTGCTGTGGCGCCACCTCGTTCGCCTCGCGATTACCCCAGATCTCGACCGGGATCCACACGACGAAAGCGAGGATCAGCGCGACGAGCAGCACCGTGAGGATCCGGTATCCCATGCGCCCCTGTTTTGCCTTGACCGGCGGGATCTGCTCTTCCTTGTGAAGCTTGCCGTCGGATTTTTCCCAGCGTGTTTCCGTCTGATGCGCCATCATCGTCTCCTTCCGCTGCCTTAGAGCATGATGCCGAAAAGTGTGAGCGGTTTTCGGACGACATCATGCTCTAACTCTTTAATTTAGAACAGGATTCAGATTTTAGGCCGACCGGGCCTAAAATCATCCTGTTCTAGCGGCCGATCCGACCGCAAAACGTTCGCAGAGAAAACGGTCAGTCGTCTCGAAGGTTCCGGGCGCTCAATAGCCGGCGGTGCGGTCGATCACGAATTGCAGCGGTTCACCGCGCTCGAAGCGGGCGATCTGTGTCTCGACATGACGGAACAGCGCGTTCTCTTCGGAGACCGCCGCGTCATGCGGGGTAATGAAGACGTTCTCCAACGCCCACAGCGGGTTATCTGATGCTAAGGGCTCCGCCTCGAAAACATCAAGCGAGGCGCCGCCGAGGATGCGGCTCCGGACCGCCGAGACGATATCGGCCTCGACTTGGCTGCGGCCGCGGCCGGCATTGATGAAGACCGGGCGTCCAAGCGCACCGTCGCGGCGGAGCTTCCTAAATAGCCCGCTATCATAGAAACCCGTAGTGTCTGGTGTCAGCGGCAACAGACCGACGAGAATGTCGGTCCTGGCGAGGAAGCCGTCCAGTTGGCGCGCGTCGAAGGTCTCGACGCCGTCGATCTCTTTGCGGGTGCGCGACCAGCCGATGACGTTGAAACCCATCACTTTCAGCTTGGCGACCGCGTCCTGCCCGAGCACGCCGAGGCCCATGACGCCGACCGTCACCTCCGCTGCTTCGGGCGCGATCAATTTGGCCCATTCGCGCCGCCGCTGGCTGATATCGTGGGCGTATTGCCCGCGCAGATGCATCAGGCATTGCATCACTACCCATTCGCTCATGCGGGTGGTCAGGCTGCGGTCGACGAAACGAACGATCGGTATGTCAGGCAGGCCATCCATGCCGATGATATGGTCGACGCCGGCGCCGCCCGAGAAGATGACCTTGAGGTTCGGAGCCCGGTTGAAAAGATCGGCATCAGGCTTCCAGACAAGCGCGTATTCGGCCGCTCGCAGATCCCGCATGCGATCGGCCGGATCGGCGAGATTGATGCTGCCGCGGTCGGCAAAGGCCGTTTTCAGCACGCGGGCGACGCCTTCGGGATTGAACTTTATGTCGACGAGAACAGGAGAGGGTGTGGACATGATGTTCTTTACTGCTGCACGGCGGGCGTCGGCACCGCCTCGATGTTGAAGGCGGCGGCCATCAGCGCCTTGGTGTAATCGTCCTTCGGAGCACGGAAGATTTCCGAGGAAGGCCCCTGCTCCACCACCTTGCCGAAACGCATGACGATGACGTCGTTGGCAAGCGCCTTCACCACCTTCAGATCATGGCTGATGAAGAGATAGGCGAGGTCGTGCTTCTTCTGCAGGTCGCGCAGGAGATCGACGACCTGGGCCTGGACGCTCATATCGAGCGCCGAGGTCGGCTCGTCGAGCATGACGAAGCGCGGTTTGAGCACCATGGCGCGGGCAATGGCGATGCGCTGGCGTTGGCCTCCGGAAAACTCATGCGGGTAACGCCACCGGGTCAGAGGGTCGAGACCGACCTCCTCCAGCGCCCAGCAGACGCGCTGGTCGCGCTCTTCCGCGCTCAAGGAGCGCTCATGCACCTTCAGCCCTTCGGCAATGATATCGCCGACCGACATGCGCGGGCTCAACGAGCCGTAAGGATCCTGGAAGACGATCTGCAGCTGATTCCGCAGCGGCCGCATCTCGCTGAACGAATAGACGGCTATGTCCTTGCCGACGAAAGCGATCCGCCCTTGCGAGGAGATCAGCCGCGTGAGCGCCAGGCCGAGCGTGGTCTTGCCGGAACCGGACTCGCCGACGACGCCGAGCGTCTGCCCGGCGCGTAGCGAAAGATCAATGCCGTCGACTGCCTTGACGTGGTCGACGACGCGGCGCATCAGCCCCGCCTTAATCGGGAACCAGACGCGAATGTCGGAACCTTCCATCACCACCGGCTTCGACGGATCGGCAAGCGGCGGCTCGCCGCGCGGCTCGGAAGCAAGGAGATGCCGGGTATAATCGTGCTTCGGATTGGCGAACACCTCCGTGACGGTTCCCGTCTCGACGATCCTGCCCTTGGTCATGACGCAGACGCGATCGGCGAATTTGCGTACGATGCCGAGATCATGGGTGATGAACAGCAGCGACATGCCGTGCGCCGCCTTCAATTGCCGCAGCAGTTCGAGGATCTGCGCCTGCACGGTGACATCGAGCGCCGTGGTCGGCTCGTCGGCGATCAGCAATTCCGGCCGGTTGGCGAGCGCCATGGCGATCATGACGCGCTGGCGCTGGCCGCCGGACAGTTCGTGCGGATAGGCCTTCAACCGCTTTTCCGGCTCGCGGATGCCGACCTGGTTCAACAGGTCCAGCACGCGCTGGCGCGCCGGCTGGCCGGTGATGCCCTGGTGCAGGGCGAGGATTTCGGCGATCTGCTTCTCGATCGTCTGAAGCGGATTGAGGGAGGTCATCGGCTCCTGGAAGATCATGGTGATGTCGTTGCCGCGAACCTCACGCAACTCCCGCTCCGACGCCTTCAAGAGATCCTTGCCCTTGAACAGGATCTCGCCGGACGGATGGCTTGCGGTGGGATAGGGCAGAAGCTTCAGGATCGAATTGGCCGAGACCGACTTGCCGGAACCGGATTCGCCGACGAGCGCGACCACCTCGCCCTTGGCGATATCGAAGGAGATGCGATCGACGGCAAGCGAGGTGTCGCCGCCCTGATGAAAGGCAACCGAGAGATCGCGGACGGAAAGGAGCGGTTCTGTCATGTCATTCATCGGAACGTCTTCCTCGGGTCGAAGGCGTCGCGCACGGCTTCGCCGATGAAGATCAGCAGGGACAGCATGATCGACATGGTAAAGAACGCCGTCAGCCCGAGCCATGGCGCCTGCAGGTTGGTCTTGCCCTGGGCGATCATCTCGCCGAGCGAGGGGGAGCCCGGCGGCATGCCGAAGCCCAGGAAATCGAGCGAGGTCAACGTGGTGATCGAGCCGGAGAGGATGAAGGGCAAGAAGGTCAGGGTCGCGACCATTGCGTTCGGCAGCAGATGGCGCCACATGATGGTGCGGTTATTGACGCCGAGGGCGCGGGCGGCGCGCACATATTCGAAATTTCGGGCGCGCAGGAATTCGGCGCGCACGACGCCGACGAAGCCGACCCAGGAAAAGAGCAGCATGATGCCGAGCAGCACGAAGAAGCCGGGCGGCAGGATGGCGGCGATGATGAGCAAGATGTAGAGCACTGGCATCGACGACCAGATCTCGATGAAGCGCTGCAGCAAAAGGTCGGTCCAGCCGCCGAAATAACCCTGCACCGCGCCGGCCGTCACGCCGATGATTGCCGAGCAGATGGTCAGCGCCAGCCCGAAGAGCACCGAGATGCGGAAACCGTAGATGACGCGGGCGAGCACGTCGCGGGCCTGATCGTCGGTGCCGAGCCAATTGAGATTGCCCAGCGTGCAGGCCGGATCGTTGACCCCTTGCGGATAGCCGGAGCAGCGCTCCTCCTTTGTCATCAGCCAGAAGGGCGGCGTCGGCGCCGAGTGCGGAATGTTGGAGTTGACCGAGCGGTAGGAATAGCGGACCGGCGGCCAAATCATCCAGCCATTGGCGTTAATCTCGTCTGCGATCACCGAGGAACGGTAATCGGTTTCGGCAAGGAAGCCGCCGAACTTCTCCTCGGGATAGTCGATCAGCACCGGGAAGAGGATTTCGCCCTTGTAGGAAGCGATGATCGGCCGGTCGTTGGCGAGGAATTCTGCAAACAGGCTGAGTACGAAGAGCAGCAGGAACAGCCACAACGACCAGTAGCCGCGGCCGTTCGCCCGGAAATTCCGCCAGCGGCGAATATTGGTCGGCGACAGCAGGCCCTTGCGCGGCGGCTTGACGGGGGTTGCGACTGCAGGATTTGCGGTAGCGTCCATCAGACATCCCTCCGCTCGAAATCGATGCGCGGATCGATCCAGGTGTAGATCAGGTCGGAGATCAGGCTGACGAAAAGGCCGAGCAGCGAGAAGATGTAGAGGGTGGCGAAGACGATCGGATAATCCCGGTTGACCACCGAGAGATAGCCGAGGCGGCCGAGACCATCGAGCGAGAAGATGTTCTCGATCAGCAGCGAGCCGGTGAAAAAGGCGGAGATGAAGGCGCCGGGAAATCCGGCGATGATGATCAGCATGGCATTGCGGAACACATGGCCATACAGCACCTGCCGCTCGTTCAGCCCCTTGGCACGGGCGGTGACGACATATTGCTTCTTGATCTCCTCGATGAAGGAATTCTTGGTGAGCAGCGTCGTCGTGGCGAAGGCGGCGAGCGAAAGCGAGATCAGCGGCAAAGTGAGGTGCCAGAAATAATCGAGCGGCTTCTGCCACCAGGCGAGCTGGTCGAAATTATCGGAAACCAGGCCCCGCAGCGGGAACCAGTCGTAAAATGAGCCGCCGGCGAAAAGCACGATCAGCAGGATGCCGAAGAGAAAGCTCGGCACGGCATAACCGACGACGATGACGCCCGAAGTCCAGACATCGAAGGTCGATCCGTCCTTGACCGCCTTGCGGATGCCGAGCGGGATGGAGATCGCGTAGGAGAAGATCAGGATCCAGATGCCGAGCGAGATCGACACCGGCAGCTTTTCCTTGATGAGGTCGAGCACCGAGGTGTTGCGGAAGAAGCTCTCGCCGAAATCGAAGCGGATGTAGTTCCACATCATCTCGCCGAAACGCGTCAGCGGCGGCTTGTCGAAGCCGAATTGTTTTTCAAGCTTGGCGATCAGCTCCGGATCGAGCCCCTGGGCGCCGCGATATTTCGAGCTTTCTTCGCCTCCCCCTCCGCCGAGAAGATCACCGCCGCCGGACAGGCGCTGATCGGCGCTGTCGGCCTGGCCGGTCAGTTGGGCGATCACCTGCTCGACCGGACCGCCGGGGGCGAATTGAACGACGATGAAGGAAATCGCCATGATGCCGACGATGGTCGGAATCATCAAAAGCAGGCGGCGAATGATATAGGCGCCCATCAGCCTTCAGCCTCCGGGAATGTTTTTCCTGTCTGCACGCCGTTCAGTCCAATGCCGCTCAATCCGCCAGCCTTCCCTTGCCGGCCCCGCCGGCTTGTCGTGATTCGCGCTCGCCATTTGGAGCCCAGGCCCGCTGCAATGCAAGCCCACTCATTTTGCCGAGGTGGACCACCAAGCGTCCGGAAAACCAAGGCTGTAGGCCGGAAACTCCGCCGGATGCGTAATGGTGTTCCAATAGGCAACGTTTTGCGTCTCGCGGTAGAACAGCGGGATTACGTAGTGATTTGCAAGCAGGACCCGGTCCATGGCCTTGATCGCCGCTATCTGCTCATCGCGGTTCGGCGCGAAGATAATCATGCGAATGAGCTCATCGACGGCCGGGTTGGCAATGCCGGCATAATTGCGAGAACCCTGCTGATTGGCCGAGCCGGAACCCCAGTAGTCGGCCTGCTCATTGCCCGGATTCATCGTTTCAGCCCAAACATTCCAGATCATGTCGAAGTCGAAGGTGCGTTCGCGATTGACAGCTTGCGACGCGTCGACTGTACGGACGCGCGCATCAATCCCGATTTTCTTGAGGTTGTTGGCGTACGGCACCGCCCAGCGCTCCAACATTGGACTCGACAATAGGATCTCGAAACTCATCGGTTGGCCGGTTTTGGAGTTGACCATCCTGTTGTTCTTGAGCTCCCACCCGGCTTCTTTCAACAGTGCAATAGCCTTGCGGAGGTTGTCGCGGCTTTTCTGCGGATCACCACCGACCGGATTAGTGTAAGGCGTCGTAAAGACCTCTGGCGGAACTTTGTCCTTCAGCCCCTGCAGTAGTTCAAGTTCCCGTCCCTGAGGCAGGCCGGAGGAGGCGAGGTCGGTGTTCCAGAAATAGCTGTCGATCCGCTTATAACTGTTGAAAGCAACCGTGCGGTTCAACTCTTCGAAATCGAAACCGTAATTCAGCGCCTTGCGAACCCTGATGTCCTTGAAGAGGTCGCGCCGCATGTTGGGCACGAGCGCTTGCAGGATGCCGGTAGAGCGAAGCGGGTTTGCAACCTCCTCCTTCTTGACGCGTCCTTCCTTCACTGCGGGAAAATCATATCCCGTCGCCCAGCGGGCAGCGGTTGTTTCTTGCCAGTAGTCGCTGTTGCCGGCGCGAAAGGCTTCGAACTCGACGTCCCGATCACCGAAATAGGTGTAGATGACGTTGCGGAAATTGTTCTGGCCGACATTCACATTGAGGTCCCTTCCCCAATAGTCATCACGCAGTTCATAGCGGATCGTGGCGCCGGGCGAGAAGGAGGCGATCTTGTAAGGTCCCGACCCCATCACCGGCTCCAGGGTCGTCTTGGTAATGTCGCGCGGTTTACCGTCCGGTCCCGGCGCCTCCCACCAATGTTTGGGGACGACCATCAATTGGCCAAGAATGTTCGGCAGTTCGCGATTGTTCTTCTCATCAAAGGTGAAAGTGACATCACGCTCACCCGTCTTTTCCGCTTTAACGACGTGCTGGTAGTAGTTGCCGGTAATCGGGTTCAACTCCTTGGTCTTGCTCAGACTAAAGATGACGTCTTCAGGCGTTACCGGCTGACCATCGGCCCATTTCGCTTCCTTGCGCAGCCGAAAGGTCGCGCTTGAGACGTCATCTGGATAGGAGAGCCCTTCGGCAAGCAGGCCGTAGGAGACGAGGAGTTCGTCATCGGCCGGCTTCAGCAAGGTGTCATAAACAAGCGACAGACCTACCGCTGTCTGGCCCTTCGCAAGCAGAGGATTGAAGGTATCGAAGGCACCGCTTGCGGACAGACGGAGATCGCCACCTTTTGGGGCATCGGGATTGACGTAGTCGAAATGCGCAAAGCCAGGCTTGTACTTCATCTCGCTGACGACCGAGCTTCCGATCTGAAATGGCTGGTCCTGGCCCACGGCCGTCAATGGCGCCAACACACCTGCAAGCGCCAGAAACACACCGATCTTCAACCACAGAGCCGCCATTCACGTTTTCCCCTGATTTTTCATAGATTCGACAATACGAGAAATAGGGGCGAAAAACAGGAGAGAGTTTGGTTTTTGCCGGGCTCGCGAAATTTTGAGCCCTTATCGGCGTCAGCGATCGCAGATGCCTTTGACCGCTGCGGCGATCCGCCACCGCCGCCTCCGGCGCCCGCCCGGCAAATCATCGATTCACCAAAATCTCTTTTCACGTTAGATTCGCAACAAATCACTTCTCAAGGGAACAGCATGGCATTCGGCTTCGCTCAAGCTTTCAGGACATTCGGCAGACTGGCGCTCGCCGGCGCAATCGGCGCAGGCCTTGCCGCCGGCGACGTCGGCGCCGAGCAGAAGACGCCGAGCCCGGGCAGTGCCAAGGCGCTATTCGCAGGTGTCAGCCTGCCGACGCAGGGGGCGGCCCAGCCGATCGGCTTTTATGCCAAGGGCTGCATGACCGGCGCGGTGGCGCTGCCGACCGACGGGCCGACCTGGCAGGCGATGCGGCTATCGCGCAACCGCCGCTGGGGCAACCCGGCGATGATTGCGCTCCTGGAACGGTTTTCGCAGGATGCGGTCAAATATGCCGGCTGGCCGGGCATACTCGTCGGCGACATCGCCCAGCCGCGCGGCGGGCCGATGCTCAACGGCCATTCCTCCCACCAGATCGGCCTCGATGCTGATATCTGGTTCACCCCGATGCCGGCGCGCCACATGACGGCTCAGGTGCGCGAAGACCTGCCCTTCACCAGCATGCTGCAGAAGGACAAGTTCCTCACGGTCAATCCCAAGGTATGGACGGAATCGCGTGCGCGGCTTTTGATGCTGGCGGCGAGCTATCCCGAAGTGGAGCGCATCTTCGTCAATCCGGCGATCAAGAAGAAGATGTGCGACACCTGGACCGGCGACCGCACCAACCTTGGTAAGCTTCGGCCAATATACGGCCATGACTCGCATTTCCACATCCGCATCAAATGCCCGCCCGGCGCTGCCGGATGCACGCCGCAAGCTCCTGTCGGCTCCGGAGACGGCTGCGACAAGTCGCTTGCCTATTGGTTCACACCGGCGCCTTGGGCGCCACCGAAACCGCCCAAGCCCGGCGCCAAGCCGCCGAAGCCGCCGCGTGAGATGATGGTCTCCGATCTGCCGAAGGCCTGCGCCGCAGTGCTCGATGCCGCTTCCGTCGCTTCGGTGCAGGCCGCCACCTATGGCGGGACGTCCGCCGCAACGGCCTTCACCGCCGCTCCGGCAGCAGCGCCGGCTGCCGACGACGATGAGGCGCTGCCGGATGTCGGCCCTGTTCCGAACGATAAGCCGACGATCCAATGAGGCCGCCCGAGACCGAGGGCAGGGCGCTGTCTTTCAAATCGCAACTTCTTGGTATAAAGCGATCAAATCGATTGAATTGTTCGGGCGGAGATTGACTTCATGGCCGGCAGCAAATGCGTTGCGTTGATCGCGCATGACCAGAAGAAGGATGACATGGCGGCGTTCGCCCGCGCCAACGAGCATCTTCTCTCGCGCTGGAAAATCGTCGCCACAGGCACGACCGGCGGGCGCGTGCTCGACGCCGCTCCCGATCTCAACGTCACCAGGCTGAAAAGCGGGCCGCTTGGCGGCGATCAGCAGATCGGCGCGCTGATTTCGACCGGCGAGGTCGATGCGCTGATCTTCTTCGTCGATCCGCTGACGCCGATGCCGCATGATGTCGACGTGAAGGCGTTGATGCGGCTGGCGATCGTCTACGACATTCCGATGGCGCTCAACCACGCGACCGCTATAAAGCTCCTTCCCACCCTCGAAGCCTGATCAGCACGGAACCGGCCATGCCAAAACCGAACCAAAGCACCGCTCCGCTGCCCTTCCCGATCCTGATCGGCGATATCGGCGGCACCAATGCCCGCTTCTCCATCCTGTCCGATGCCTATGCCGAGCCGAAGCAGTTTCCGAACGTGCGCACGGCGGATTTCGCGACGATCGACGAAGCGATCCAAAACGGCGTGCTCGACAAGACCGCTGTGCAGCCGCGTTCAGCGATCCTCGCCGTGGCCGGGCCGATCAACGACGACGAGATCCCGCTGACCAATTGCGACTGGGTGGTGCGGCCGAGAACGATGATCGAGGGTCTCGGCATCGAGGACGTGCTCGTCGTCAATGATTTCGAGGCACAGGCGCTGGCAATCGCCGCCCTGTCGGATGAAGACCGCGAGCGCATCGGCAATGCCACCGGCGACATGATCGCGTCACGCGTCGTGCTCGGGCCCGGCACCGGCCTCGGCGTCGGCGGGCTCGTGCATGCCCAGCACAGCTGGATCCCGGTTCCAGGCGAAGGCGGCCATATCGATCTCGGGCCGCGCAGCAAGCGAGACTATGAGATTTTCCCGCATATCGAGACGATCGAAGGCCGCGTCTCGGCCGAGCAGATCCTCTGTGGGCGCGGCCTCGTCAATCTCTATAACGCCATCTGCATCGTCGACGGCATCCAGCCGACGATGAAGGATCCGGCCGACATCACCTCGCACGCGCTCGCCGGCAGCGACGAGGCCGCCGTCGAGACCGTCTCGCTATTTGCTACCTATCTCGGCCGCGTGGCCGGCGACATGGCGATGGTGTTCATGGCACGCGGCGGCGTCTACCTCTCCGGCGGCATCTCGCAGAAGATCCTCCCCGCGCTGAAGAAGCCGGAATTCCGGCAGGCCTTCGAGGACAAGGCGCCGCATACTGCGCTGCTTCGCACCATCCCGACCTATGTAGTGACGCATCCGCTGGCAGCCCTTGCCGGGCTTTCCTCCTATGCGCGCATGCCGGCCAATTTCGGCGTCTCGACGGAAGGCCGCCGCTGGCGGCGCTGATCCAGTGCGCGTCCCACCCGGACGCGCCGCACTCTAGCCAAACCGATCCCAACTCTTTATAGAGCCGCCAAAAGCACGCGTCGCCCCCCTGCGCCGCGTTGGGTCGAGACAGGAAAGCTCATTATTGGAAGCGGCGGAAAGCAGAAAGCAGAGCGTCAGCAGCGATACCGTCACCGGCATCCTGAAGCGCATCATCGCTGAAAACGGCCGCGACCATCTCTGGGGTTATGTCTTCGCGATTGCCTGCCTCATCATCGTGGCGCTTTCGACGGCGTTCACTGCCTGGATCATGCGGGCGATCATCGATGAGGCCTTCGCCAATCGCCGCGCCGACGTCGTCTGGATCATCTGTCTTTCGATCTTCGTCGCCTTCGTGCTGCGCGGTTTTGCGAGCTACGGTCAGGCGGTGGCGCTTTCCAAGGTCGGCAACGATATCGTCGCGCGATATCAGCGCCGCCTCTACGCGCATCTGATGACGCTTTCCGTCGGCTTCTTCAGCGAAGCGCGCTCGGCCCATATCGCCGCGCAGGTGAGCCAGAACGTCAGCGGCATTCGCGACGTGCTCAACCTCACGATCACGTCGACGGTCCGCGATCTCCTGACCTTCGTTTCGCTGATCGGCGTGATGGTCCTCCAGGACCCGCTGCTCAGCCTTGCCGTGTTCATCATGGCGCCGCCGCTGCTCTATGCGCTTCGCTATGTTTCCAAACGGCTGCGCTCGGCAACCCGCGAAGCCGTGCATCTGAACAGCCACGTGCTGGGCGCCATGCAGGAGACGATCCAAGGCATCGCCATCGTGAAAGCCTTCACGATGGAAGAGGAGCTGGAACGCAAGGTCAACAAACTTATCAAAGGTGCTGAAAACCGGGCAAACCGGATTGCCCGGCTTTCCGAACGCACCTCGCCGCTGACCGAGAGCTTTGCGGGCTTTGCCGTTGCCAGCGTGCTTGCCTATGCCGCCTACCGCTCGATCTATTACAACGTGCCGCCTGGCGCCTTCTTCTCCTTCGTCACCGCCTTGCTGCTGGCTTATGACCCAGCCCGCCGGCTTGCGCGCCTGCAGGTGCAGATGGAGCGCGCCGTCGTCAATGCGCGAATGATCTATGAACTGCTCGACATGGAGCCGCGCCAGCGCGACCTGCCGGATGCTCAGCCGCTGACGGTGACGCAAGCCAGGATCGAATTCCGCAACGTTTCCTTCGGCTACGGCAATGAGAGCGTACTGAGCGGAGTCAGCTTCATCGCCGAGGGGGGCGCGACGACGGCCCTGGTCGGGCCCTCGGGGGCCGGCAAATCCACCGTCATCAACCTCATTCCGCGCTTTTACGACCCGCGCGAGGGCGAGATCCTGATCGACGGGCAGGACATCGCCCACATCACCAAGAAATCGCTGCGCCAGCAGCTCGCCTACGTCTCGCAGCAGCCTTACCTGTTCGAGGGCACGATCCGCGACAACATCCGCTATGGCCGGCCGGAGGCGACCGATACCGAGGTAGAAGAGGCAGCCCGGCTTGCCTATGCGCATGATTTCATCTGTGCCCAGCCACAGGGTTACGATACGCCGGTCGGCGAAAACGGCGTAACGCTTTCGGGCGGCCAGCGCCAGCGGCTGTCGATTGCGCGGGCCCTGGTGCGCAATGCGCCGATCCTGCTTCTCGACGAGGCGACCTCGGCGCTGGACACCGAATCCGAAGCCGCCGTCCAGAAGGCGCTCGACGAGGCGATGACCGGACGCACCGTCGTCGTCATCGCCCACCGGCTTTCGACGGTTGTGCGCGCCGACAAGATCGTCGTCATGCAGCAGGGCCGGGTCGTGGAAGAAGGCAATCACGAGACGCTTGCGAAGGTCAGCGACGGTCTTTACGCTCGCCTCAACAATCTGCAGAGGCCTTCGGCTTCCGATTCAAACTGAGCTGATACGAGAGACCGAAATGAGCGATGCTGCGATGAAACTGGTGGTGGTCGGCGCGGCAGGGCGCATGGGACAGACGCTGATCCGGCTCATCCATTCCATCGAGGGCGTGACTTTGCATGCTGCCGTCGAGCGCCCCGGGTCGCCGTTCGTCGGCAAGGATGCCGGCGAGATTGCCGGGCTCGGCCCGACCGGCGTCATCATCGGCGACGATCCGCTCAATGCCTTCCTGCATGCCGAAGGCGTGCTCGACTTCACTTCGCCGGCGGCGACGGTGGAATTTTCAGGCCTTGCCGCCCAGGCCCGCATCGTCCATGTCGTCGGCACCACCGGCTGTTCGGAAGACGACAATGCCAGGATCGCCGCGGCCGCCCGCCATGCCCGCGTCGTCAAGTCGGGCAATATGAGCCTCGGGGTCAATCTGCTCAGCGTGCTCGCCGAGCAGGCAGCCCGGGCGCTCGAACCCGCTGACTGGGACATCGAAATCCTGGAAATGCACCACAAGCACAAGGTGGATGCGCCTTCCGGCACCGCGCTTCTTCTCGGCGAGGCCGCGGCCAAGGGGCGCAATATCGATCTCGCCTCGAAATCGGTCCGGGTGCGCGACGGCCATACCGGCGCTCGGCAAGCGGGCACGATCGGCTTTGCGACGCTGCGCGGCGGCTCCGTCATCGGCGAACATTCCGTGCTTTTCGCCGGAGAAGGCGAAATCGTCACCCTGTCGCACAGTGCGGCCGACCGCTCGATCTTCGCGCGCGGCGCCATCAAGGCGGCTCTCTGGGCGCGCGACAAGAAGCCGGGTCTCTATTCCATGCTCGACGTGCTCGGGCTTTCTTCCCAATAACGACATTCGGAGACATATTGATGAGCGGAACCCTCGTCCTCGTTCGCCACGGCCAGAGCGACTGGAACCTGAAGAATCTCTTCACCGGCTGGAAGGATCCCGATCTGACCGAGCTCGGCATCCAGGAAGCCAATGCCGGCGGCGCAGCACTCGCCGAATACGGGATCAAATTCGACGTCGCCTATACGTCGGCGCTGGTGCGCGCCCAACACACGCTGAAGCTCGTCCTCGACAAGGTCGGCCAGCCCGACCTGCCGACGATCCGCGACCAGGCGCTGAACGAGCGGGACTATGGCGATCTCTCCGGGCTGAACAAGGACGACGCCCGCGCCAAATGGGGCGAGGAACAGGTGCATATCTGGCGCCGTTCCTACGACGTGCCGCCGCCCGGCGGCGAAAGCCTGCGCGATACCGGCGCCCGCGTCTGGCCTTATTATCTCACCGATATCCTGCCGCGCGTGCTCAGGGGCGAGAAGGTGCTGGTCGCCGCCCACGGCAATTCGCTGCGTTCGCTGGTCATGGTGCTCGACAAGCTGAGCAAGGAAGGCGTGCTTGCCCTCAACCTCGCGACCGGCGTTCCCATGGTCTACAAGCTGAACGCCGATTCCACCGTCGCTTCCAAGGAAGTGCTCGGCGACATGTCCGGCGCACATTGAAGCCAATCGCCGCGCCAGCCGACGACGGCTGGCACGGCGCATGTATCAATTCTCGATCGTGAACTGCACCCGGTCGGCCGCAAACCGGCTGATCGAATATTGCACCGGCACGCCGTCAAGATCGGTATTCATCGCCTTGGCGATCAGAAGGATCGCACCGGGGGTGAGTTCGAGATCGGCCAGATCGGCCGTGTCGGCATGGGCCGCCGTCACCTCGGTCGTCGCCCGAACATAATCCGCCAGCCCAAGTTCGGCGAAAGCTTTGGTGATCGATTGATGTTTACGGTAGGCCTCGCCGATCCCGGCGAAACGCTCGGCGGGAAACCAGCTCGTCGCCTTTGACACCGGCCGCCTGTCGGCCTCGCGCAACGTTTCCAGCCGGATCACCTGTGCGCCCGGCTTCAGGCCCAGCCAACGGGCGACCTCGGCGCTCGCCTCCTCCGTCACCTCATCCAGCAGCAGGCTGCGCATCTCGCGCGCCTGATCGCCAATGCCGGCGGTAAAACGCGTGCGCCGGGTGATCGGGAAGCTCAGCCGCTCCTTGCGCTCGATCAGCGTGCCGCGACCTTGCACCGCACGAACGATGCCTTCCTGCGCCAAGGCTGCCAATGCGCTACGCACCGTATGCCGGTTGACGCCGAATTGCAGCGCCAGGACGGTTTCGGGTGGCACCATTCCGGTTTCGTCATAGGCGCCGTTGCCGATCGCCTCGCGAATTCGGTCGGCGATCTGACGCCAGAGCGCCACGCCGGTCTGCCTTTGCACCTGATTCAATCCCGCCATTCCATCCCCGCCCTGCCATTTCGCGCCTTTTAACACCCTTCACACGCCTGAAAGGACGCGGAGGCGCTCCAGGGTGTCACACGCTTGTCACGGCATCGTTTTAGGAATAAGTCTAACTTGTGCGGTTGTCTATATCAATAGACATTTCGAGGAAAGCGGCGATGAAATCAGCGGACAGGAACAACGCTGCGTCACAGATGGCATCGGGGCGCAAACGCGCCGCCGATCTGTTGGCGCGCGCAGAACGCAGCGAACTCTCGGCGGCCTGGGATGCGTTGCCGCAAAAGCCTGCGGCGCATCCGGTTCGTGGACCGGAGACCGGGCTGGTGATGGTGCGCGGACGCATCGGCGGCGGCGGCGCTCCCTTCAATCTTGGCGAGGTGACGGTCACGCGCGCGACGGTCCGGCTCGACTCCGGCTCGGTCGGCCATGCGCAGGCGCTCGGCACCGACCGCGAGAAGGCGCGCCTGGCGGCGATCTTCGATGCGCTGTGGCAGGAGGAAGCGACGAAGGATTTCGTCGAACGGGCGCTGCTTTTACCGATCACTGAGCGGATCGCCGCTGCCGAACGCCGTAAGGCCGACGAGACGGCGGCGACCCGCGTCGATTTCTTCACCATGGTGCGGGGAGACAACTGATGGATTTCAACATGGAAGCCTTGACCGGCGGCTTTGCAGAGCCGGTCTTCCACGCCCAGAGCGTCTTCAAGATGCTGATGGATGGCATGGCCCGTCCCGGCACGATCCAGACCGTTCAGCCCGATGTCACACCGCCTGCGCCGCTCGGCATTGCCGCCGGCGCGATCGCGCTGACGCTTTGCGACCACGACACGCCGGTCTGGCTTTCGCCGGGGCTGACGAAATCCGCTGTGCCGGAATGGCTCGGCTTCCACGCCGGCGCGCCGCTGACCACGGAGAAGGCCGAGGCACGCTTCGCCTTCATCGAAGCCGGTGCCGCGCTTTGCCCCTTCGGCCTCTTCGCCTCTGGCACGCAGGAATATCCCGACCGCTCGACGACGCTCATCATCGAACTTTCCGCCCTCGAAGGTGGCCGCGGACTGGCGCTGATCGGCCCCGGCATCCAGAGTGTGACAGAGATCGCACCTGTTGGGATGCCGGAGACCTTCCTTCGGCTCTGGACCGAGAACCGCGCGCCCTTTCCGCGCGGCATCGACATCGTGCTGACATCGGACGAGCGCTTCCTCTGCCTGCCGCGCACCACCAAGATCACAGCAACGGAGATCTGAGCTCATGTATGTTGCCGTCAAGGGTGGCGAAGCCGCCATTGCCAATGCCCACCGCCTGCTTGCCGACCGCAGGCGCGGCGACCGTTCGCTGCCGGCGATCGGCATCGACCAGATCGTCGCGCAGCTGGCGCTTGCCGTCGACCGTGTCATGGCGGAAGCCTCGCTTTTCGACCGCACGCTCGCCGCGCTCGCCATCCGCCAGTCGCGCGGCGATATGATCGAGGCGATCTTCCTGCTGCGCGCCTACCGCACGACGCTGCCGCGCTTCGGCTATTCCAGGCCGCTCGACACGGCTGATATGACGATCGAACGCCGTATCTCGGCGACCTACAAGGATCTCCCGGGCGGCCAGCTCCTCGGGCCGACCTTCGACTATACCCACCGGCTGCTCGATCCATCGCTGCTTGCCGACGAAGCGGTCGAGACGCCGGCGCAGCGCGCCGCCGAGACCGGCCGCGTCATGCGAGTCTCGGAAATCCTCGGCGAAGAGGGCCTGATTGAGACCGATGGCGACATGCCGGAGGATCACGAGGTCAGCGACCTGACGCGCGAGCCGATGGAATTCCCGATGAGCCGTGACCTTCGCCTGCAGGCGCTCGCCCGCGGCGACGAAGGCTTTCTGCTGGCGCTCGGTTACTCCACCCAGCGCGGCTACGGCCGCAACCATCCCTTCACCGGTGAGATCCGCATCGGCGAGGTCGAAGTCGAATTCGACGTGCCGGAACTCGGTTTCGCCGTCTCGCTCGGTACGATCCAGATCACCGAATGCCAGATGGTCAACCAGTTCAAGGGGTCGGCCAAGGCGCCGCCGCAGTTTACCCGCGGCTACGGCCTGGTGTTTGGCCAGAGCGAGCGCAAGGCGATGGCGATGTCGCTCGTCGATCGGGCGCTGCGCGCCGAAGAACTCGGCGAGGATATCACCGCGCCGGCCCAGGACGAGGAATTCGTCATCTCGCATTCCGACAACGTTCAAGCGACGGGCTTCGTCGAGCACCTGAAGCTTCCGCATTACGTGGACTTCCAGGCCGAGCTCGATCTCGTCCGCCGCATGCGCCGCGAATTCGAAGCCGCCCGCAACGGTGGCGAAGACATGAAGGAAGCCGCCGAATGAGCGATCTGGCCAGCTACAACTTCGCCTATCTCGACGAACAGACCAAGCGGATGATCCGCCGCGCCATCCTGAAGGCGATCGCCATTCCGGGCTACCAGGTGCCTTTCGCCTCGCGCGAGATGCCGATGCCTTATGGCTGGGGCACCGGCGGCGTGCAGGTGACGGCCTCGATCATCGGACCTGATGACGTGCTCAAGGTCATCGACCAGGGCGCCGACGACACGACCAATGCCGTGTCCATCCGCGCCTTCTTCCAGAAGGTCGCCAATGTCGCGGTGACGACGCACACCAGCGAGGCGACGATCATCCAGACGCGCCACCGCATCCCCGAGGAAAAGCTCGGAACCGGCCAGGTGCTCGTCTATCAGGTGCCGATCCCGGAACCGCTGCGCTTCCTCGAACCGCGCGAGACCGAGACGCGCAAGATGCATGCGCTCGAGGAATACGGCCTGATGCATGTGAAGCTCTACGAGGACATCGCCCATAACGGCCGCATCGCCACGACCTATGCCTATCCCGTCAAGGTGCATGGCCGCTACGTCATGGATCCCTCGCCGACACCGAAGTTCGATAATCCGAAGATGCACAGGTCGGAAGCGCTGCAGCTTTTCGGCGCCGGACGCGAGAAGCGCATCTATGCGGTGCCGCCCTATACCGACGTCGTCAGCCTGGACTTTGAAGACCATCCCTTCGAAATCCAGCGCTTCGGCAAACCCTGCGCCCTTTGCGGCGCAGAAGAGGTCTACCTCGATGAGGTCATTCTCGACGACAAGGGCGGGCGCATGTTCGTCTGCTCCGATACCGACCATTGCGAAGACCGCCGCGCACAGGGGCATGCCGGCGAAATGCTGGCCCGGGAGGCTGCAGAATGACCGACACACCGCTTCTCAAAGTCCATGACGTTTCGAAATTCTACGGCAACCGCATCGGCTGCCGGAACATCTCCTTCGAGCTCTGGCCCGGCGAAGTGCTGGCCATCGTCGGCGAGTCCGGCTCCGGCAAGACGACGCTGCTGAACTGCCTCTCGACCCGGCTGATGCCGACGACCGGCAGCGTCGAATACCACATGCGCGACGGCAGCTACCGCGATCTCTACCGCATGAACGAGGCCGAGCGGCGCTTCCTGATGCGCACCGACTGGGGTTTCGTGCACCAGAACCCGGCCGACGGCCTGCGCATGGCGGTCTCGGCCGGCGCCAATGTCGGTGAACGGCTGATGGAGATCGGCGACCGGCACTACGGCAAGATCCGCGCCTCGGCGATCGACTGGCTCGAGCGCGTCGAGATCGATGCCGACCGCATCGACGACCAGCCGCGCGCCTTTTCCGGCGGCATGCGCCAGCGCCTGCAGATCGCCCGCAACCTCGTCACCGGCCCGCGCCTGGTCTTCATGGATGAACCCACAGGCGGCCTCGATGTCTCGGTGCAGGCGCGCCTGCTCGATCTCGTGCGCGGCCTCGTCAACGATCTCGGCCTCTCGGCCATCATCGTCACCCACGATCTCGCTGTCGCCCGCCTGCTCTCGCATCGGATGATGGTGATGAAGGACGGCTACGTCATCGAACACGGCCTCACCGACCGGGTGCTCGACGATCCCAGAGAACCCTACACGCAGTTGCTCGTCTCCTCGATCCTGCAGGTCTGAGGTCCGAAACCTAGAGCGGTTCAGTTTTCGTCGAAGCGCAGAACCGCTCTAACCTTTTGTTTTTACGCAATTCCGGACGGAAAACCGCTTCGCACTTTTCCCGGCATTGCTCTAGAAAGAAGACATCATGCCAACGCCCCTCGTCGTTTCCGAAGTCTCGAAGAGCTTCACCATGCATCTGCGCGACGGCATCAAACTGCCCGTCGTCTCCGATGTCGCCTTTTCGGTCGCAGCGGGCGAATGCGTCGTGCTCGGCGGCCCCTCGGGCATCGGCAAGAGCTCGCTGCTGAAGATGATCTACGGCAATTATGCCGTCGACACCGGCCAGATCCTTATCCGCCACGATGGGCGCATCGTCGATCTGGCCTCCGCCGATCCGCGCACCGTGCTCAATGTGCGGCGCCATACGCTCGGCTATGTCAGCCAGTTCCTGCGCACCGTGCCGCGCGTGGCGGCGATCGACGTGGTCGCCGAACCGCTGGTGGCGCGCGGCGAAGCAGCCGCCACGGCACGAGAAAAAGCGGGCGCCCTGCTGGCCCGGCTCAATCTGCCGGAAACACTCTGGCAGCTGCCGCCCGCGACCTTCTCCGGCGGCGAGCAGCAACGCGTCAACATCGCCCGCGGCTTCATCACCGAGCACACGATCCTGCTTCTCGACGAACCCACCGCCTCGCTCGACGCGAAAAACCGCGCCGTCGTCGTCGGCATGATCGCGGAAAAGAAGCAGGCGGGTGTCGCCCTTCTCGGCATCTTTCACGATGAGGAGGTGCGCGAGGCGGTCGCCGACCGCATCCTCGACGTCCAGCAGTTCTCACCGGGAAAGATTGCCGCATGAGCCGCAAGCTGGGTGTCGAGCCCTATATTCACGAAACAGCCGCCGTCAGCGATTCCACCTTCGGGCGCTATACCGAGGTCTCCGAACGCTGCCGCATCAGCGAAGCCACCTTCGGCGACTATTCCTACATCATGCAGGACGGCTCGGTCTGGTGCGCGACGATCGGCAAGTTCGTCAATATCGCCGCCGCCGTGCGCATCAACGCCACCAACCATCCGACCTGGCGGGCGACGCTGCATCATTTCACCTACCGCGCCGCCGACTACTGGCCGGACGGCGACATGGAGCAGGACTTCTTCGCCTGGCGGCGCGCAAACCGGGTGACGATCGGCAACGACGTCTGGATCGGCCATGGGGCGACCATCCTGCCCGGCGTCAGCGTCGGCAACGGCGCGGTGATCGGGGCCGGCGCCGTCGTTTCGAAGGACGTCGCGCCCTATGCGATCGTCGGCGGTGTGCCGGCTAAATTGATCCGCGAGCGCTTTCCCAAAGAGGTCGGCGAGCGCATGGACAGGCTCGCCTGGTGGGACTGGGAACATGACCGTCTGCGCCTGGCGCTCCAGGATTTCCGCAACCTGAGCGCGGAAGATTTTCTGTCGCGCTACGAGGGCTAGATACTGCCGCCACGGTGCCGGGATTTGTGACACGACTTACACAAATATGACATTGGAGGTTCATCAAGCGGGACTAATGCGATGCTGACAAAGGCCTGGATCGCAAGGGAAGAGCATGATGTTCGAGCTGAAGGATGTCACACGTCGGTTCGGAAAAAAGCTCGCCGTCGATGCCGTCACGCTCGACATTCCCCAGGGCCAGATGGTCGGCATCATCGGCCGCTCCGGCGCCGGCAAGTCGACGCTGCTGCGCATGATCAACCGCCTGCAGGAGCCGAGTTCCGGCTCCATTCATTTTTCCGGCGTCGAGGTCTCCGGGCTTCGCGGCCGGGCGCTGCGCAACTGGCAGCGCGACTGCGCGATGATCTTCCAGCAGTTCAACCTGGTGCCGCGCCTCGACGTTCTCACCAATGTCATGCTCGGCCGCCTCAACCACCGTTCGACGCTGATGAGCCTGCTCAACATCTTCACCCGCGAGGAACGCGTGCATGCGATCGCAGCGCTGGAACGCCTCGGCATCGAGCAGACGGCGCTGCAGGCAGCCGGCACGCTTTCCGGCGGCCAGCAGCAGCGCGTGGCGATCGCCCGGGCGCTGATGCAGAACCCGAAGATGGTGCTCGCCGACGAGCCGATCGCCTCGCTCGACCCGCTGAACGCCAAGATCGTCATGGATGCGCTGCGCGATATCAACGAACGCGAGGGCATCACCGTCATCACCAACCTCCACACGCTCGATACCGCCCGCAACTATTGTGAGCGCATCGTCGGCATGGCCGGCGGCCGCGTCGTCTTCGACGGCAAGCCCTCGGAGCTCACCGCCGAAGCGGTGAAGGCGATCTACGGGACGGATAAGGACGGCGCCGGCATCGACGAAACGATGACCTCGACCTCCATCAATATCGCTCCCGAACGGGCAGACAACCAATCCGCCGGCATCCAACCGCTGGCGCTGGCCGGTCTTTAGAGACGGTCGCGATCGAGCGCCCGCGTCAAGGGCACACTTCTTCGTAACGGGACACCGGAAACACCGGTCAATAGGAGAGACACATGTTGAAGAAAGCACTCTTTGCGGCAACGGCGCTCTTCGCGCTCGCCGGCGCCGGCCATGCTGCAGATCTCAAGGAATTCCGCATCGGCATCCTCGGCGGCGAAAACGAAACCGACCGCCTGCGCAACTATGCCTGCCTTGCCGACCACCTGAAGCAGGAATTCGGCTTCGAGAAGGTCTCGCTGTTCCCGGCCGCCGATTATGACGGCGTTATCCAGGGCCTGCTCGGCGGCACGCTCGACTTCGCCGAACTCGGCGCTTCCGGCTACGCAGCCGTCTACATCAAGGATCCGAAGGCTGTCACGCCGATCCTGACGACGCAGCAGAAGGACGGCTCGACCGGCTATTACTCGATCGGCCTCGCGCTGAAATCCTCCGGCATCAAGTCCATCAAGGACGCCAAGGGCAAGAAGCTCGGCTACGCCGATCCGGATTCCACCTCGGGCTACCTCGTTCCGCTGACGCAGATCCCGAAGGACACGGGCATGCCGAACGACAAGTTCTTCGCCTCGACGCAGTTCAACGGCGGCCACGAGAACAACCTGCTTGCCGCCTATGACGGCAAGGTCGACGTCGCCGTCGACGACTCGTCGGGCCTCGGCGATTTCAAGGACGGCTACACCTCCGGCACCTTCCGCAAGGAAGTCGACAAGGGCGCCGTCGATCCGAACAAGCTGGTCGAAGTCTGGCGTTCGCCGCTGATCCCGAACGGCCCGCTCGTCGTTCGCAACGCTCTCGGCCAGGACTGGCAGACGAAGCTTGCAGCCTTCTTCACGGCTCTGCCGGAGAAGGATCACAAGTGCTTCGCGGCTGTCGAAGGCGGCGACTACAAGGGCTACTCGCCCGTCAAGCACGACTTCTACAACGCCGTCGTTGAAGTCCGCAAAGCTGCTATCGGCGGCTGATCGGCATCGTGAATGCTGGGGCGGCCGGAAACGGCCGCCCTTATCTTATAACCGGGCGAGGCGTTGATGACTATTGCCGATACACAGCCGCACATGCAGAGCACGCAGGAGATCGGCACCGCCTGGGACCGTATGATCGCCAAGCGCCGCTTCTACACCATCCTCGGCCTGATCATCCTCATTGCGGCTTTCGTCAGTTCCGTCCGCTTCGCCGACGAGAGCAATGCCGGCCATTTCTTCGAGCGCCTGCCGCATCTCTTCGACTTCCTGAGCTGGCTCATCCCCAGGGACTGGAACGACGTCTGGCGCGCGCTGTTCGACATAGCAAGCGTGAACGACAGAGGCGGCGAGGAATTCAATTTCGACAAGGGCCGCGTCTACGTCTGGGGCGCCTTCTACATTCCCGAATATTTCGAGCTGATGATCGTCACCATCAACGTGGCGCTGATCTCGACCATCATCGCCTTCATCTTTGCCGTTCCCTTGAGCTTCTTTGCCGCCCGCAACCTGACGAGTTCATGGCCGCTGCGCATCTTCACCAAGCGGCTGATGGAATTCCTGCGCGCCTTCCCCGAGATCGTCATCGCCGGTCTGTTTTCGGCGATCCTGTCGATCGGACCGGTCGCCGCCATCATTGCCATCACCCTGCATACGATCGGCGCGCTCGGTAAACTTTTCTATGAAGTGGGCGAGAATATCGACATGAAGCCCGATGAGGGCATGAAAGCCGTCGGCGCCAACTGGTGGGAGCGCGTGCGCTTCGCCGCCCTGCCGCAGGTGCTGCCGAATTTCACCTCCTACGCGCTGCTGCGCCTGGAGATCAACGTGCGCGCCTCGACCATCATCGGCGCTGTGGGCGGCGGCGGCATCGGCGAGGAACTGAAGCTTTCGATCTCGCGCGGCTTCGGCGCCAAGACGATGGCGCTCGTTCTGCTGCTCTTCGTGACGATCGTCGCCGTCGACCAGTTCTCCGCATGGCTGCGCCGCCGGCTCGTCGGCGATCATGCCTTCCTCCTGCAACATTGAGGCCGCCATGACGGTGATCGACGCCAACCGCATGCATGAGATCGAAACGCGCTATCCGGAATATTTCCACCGGTCGTTCCGCCAGCGTTTCGGCGGGCTGATGATCGTCATCGCGACGCTGCTCTACAGCCTCTATGCCGTCTGGTTCTTCGACCTGCCCAAACTTTTTGCCGAGGCCCATTGGGAGCGCGTCGGCATCTATCTCAGCCAATGGGTGAGCTACGACGTGCAGCCGGAATTCCGCATCGGGGATGACGGCTCCATCGAGGTGCGTTATCCGCGTTTCTCGCCGCTCGGCGACAATCCGCATCCTGACTGGCTGATTAACAATCCCGACGGCAGCATCACCGTTTCGATCAGCGGCACCAGCCGCAGCGTCACCGTCTCGAAGAGCGAGACGATCGTCACCGCGCACGGCGTCAGCGTCCCGGTCGAGCTTTCCGGCGGCGCGCCGAAAGTCGTCGGGCCGGTGCCCGGCTGGATGACGGTTTATGACGACAATGTGCTCGCCGATCTCGGCTTTGCCGGCAATGTCAGCATATCCGTCGACCGGGTGAAAATCCGCAAGCGGTTCATCGGCTGGGCGAATTTCATCTTCGATACGCAATCGTCCTTCTTCGACAAGCCAGTCGGCGAGGTTATCAGCCTCATCGTCTCCGGGCCGCGCATCAAGCCCGACCAATCCAACCTGTCGCTCGCCTTCGACGACATCTGGAACAACAGCGAATGGCAGCATGGCGACGTCTGGACCAAGCTTTTCCAGACGATCGTCATGGCGTTCCTCGGAACGCTGCTCGGCGCGCTTACCGCCTTCCCGCTCGCCTTCATGGCAGCGCGCAACATCACGCCGAACCGCTTCCTGAACCAGGTGCTGAAGCGCTTCTTCGATTTCCTGCGCTCGGTCGACATGCTGATCTGGGCGCTGTTCCTGACGCGCGCCTTCGGTCCCGGCCCGCTTGCCGGCAGCGGCGCGATCTTTCTCACCGAGACCGGCACACTCGGCAAGCTCTATTCCGAAGGGCTCGAAAACATCGATAACAAGCCGCGGGAGGGCGTCAAATCGACCGGTGCCGAGACCGTGCTCGTCCATCGTTACGGCATTATGCCGCAGATCGTTCCCGTTATCGTCAGCCAGACGCTCTATCAATGGGAATCCAACGTGCGCGGCGCAACCATCATCGGCGCCGTCGGTGCGGGCGGCATCGGCCTCAAACTCTGGGAGGCCATGCGTACCAATGCCAACTGGGAAAACGTCGCTTACATGGTCATTCTGATCCTGATCGTCGTCTTCCTTTTCGACGCCGCCTCGAATGCGCTGCGCCATCGGCTGATGGGCACGAAAGCGCACTGATCCCCAGGCCAAAAGGCGATGGCGGTGCTGCCGTCATCATCATTCTGTCACGGAAATCTTTTAGCCGGGACCTGCTTGCGGTTCGCCGCCAAATCACTGCACATTGCGCTCCCCGTTTCGACGATCCCCAGGATAAAAGCCTTGCGCTACGCTCTCTATTTCTCGCCGCCGAAGGATGATCCCCTGACCGGCGCGGCCTCGCTCTGGCTCGGCCGCGATGCGTTCAGCGGTGAGACCTATGCTGCTCCGGATCATGAGCGGCTCGGCCAGGCGGAGCAGTTCGAGCTGACCGCCGATCCGCGCCGCTACGGCTTTCATGCGACGATCAAGGCGCCGTTTTCGCTCGCCGCTTCGGTCACCGAGAAGGACCTCCTGACAGTTGCCGAGGAGTTTGCCTCGCGCACGCCTGCCTTCGAGATTCCCGAACTGGTACTCGGCCAGCTCGGCCGTTTTTTTGCCCTCATTCCCGCTTCTCTTCATCAACCTCTTCAGGATTTCGCCGCGAAGGTGGTAAAGTCCTTCGAGCCGTTCCGCGCAACGCTTTCTCCGGCCGATATCGCGCGGCGCAACCCGGAGAAGCTCAGCGACAGCCAGCGCGCCAATCTGCAGCGCTGGGGTTATCCTTACGTCATGGAGGATTTCGGCTTCCACATGACACTGAGCGGCCAAGTGCCCGAGACACGCGCCGAGGTGATGAAAGCGATTCTGACCGAGCGTTTTGCCGATTTCACCGGCCGGCCGCTTTCGATTTCCGGCCTTGCCGTCTTCGTCGAGGAGACGCGCGGCGCCCCGTTCAAAGTCCATTCCTGGCTGCCGCTTTCCGGCGCCAAAAGCTGAAAGACCTGACGAGATGAGCAAAGAGACCGTGTTTTCCAACGCCCGCATCGTTCTCGAGGATGACATCCTCGCAGGCTCGATTCTCATTCGCGACGGCAAGATCGCCGACATTTCAGAGGGAAATTCGGTAGCCGGCGAAGATTTTGAAGGCGACTACATCATTCCCGGCCTTGTCGAGCTGCATACCGACCATCTCGAAGGCCATTACCAGCCGCGTCCCGGCATTCGCTGGAACAAGACCGCGGCGGTCCAGGCGCATGACGCCCAGATCGTCACATCGGGCATTACCACGGTGTTCGACTGCCTGCGCATGGGTGCGGATGAGGATGGCGGTTTCGAACATGGCGAAATGCGCGAGATGGCGGATGCGATCCAGTCGGCGGAGAAGGAAGGCCGGCTGCGCGCCGAACACCTGCTGCACCTGCGCTGTGAGGTCTCGGCCGACAACGTGCTCGAACATTTCGCCGATTTCGAAAACGACCACCATGTGCGGCTGGTCTCGCTGATGGATCATGCGCCCGGCCAGCGGCAGTTCCAGACGATGGATCAATATATCTTCTATTACCAGAAGAAGCGGGGTCTGAGCGACGAGGTCTTTGCCCGTTTCGTCGCTAAGCGCCAGGCGGAATCGGCGCGCAATTCGACGCCGCACCGCAACGCCATCGCCAAGGTCTGCGCTGAACGCGGCATCACCGTTGCAAGCCATGACGACGCCACACTCGCCCATGTCGACGAGGCCATCGATAACGGCGTGCGGCTTGCCGAATTCCCGACCAGCTTCGATGCCGCCAGGGCATCGCACGAGCGCGGCATGAGCGTGCTGATGGGCGCGCCCAACATCGTGCGCGGGAAATCCCATTCCGGCAATATCGCCGCCCGCGATCTCGCCGAAATGGGCGTGCTCGACGTGCTGTCCTCCGACTACGTACCGCTCAGCCTGCTGCATGCTCCCTTCATCCTCGCCGACGAGGTGGAAAGCATCACCCTTCCGAAAGCGATCGCGATGGTGACGTCGACGCCTGCCCGCACCGTCAGCCTCGATGATCGAGGCCGGATCGCGACCGGGCTGCGCGCCGATCTCGTCCGTGTCCACCGCTCGCACGGCGTGCCGGTCACACGCTCCGTCTGGCGCCAAGGACGCCGTGTCGCATGACGCCGCACGAACCCCATCCCGGAGCCGGCGCCGAGCGCGGCATCATGGTCGTCGTCGTCGGGCCGAGCGGCGCCGGCAAGGACACGCTGATGAATCTTGCCGCCCGGCATTTCGCCGGCCGCGCCGACGTTCACTTCACCCGCCGCGTCATCACCCGCCACCGCGACGCCGGCGGCGAAGACCATCTTTCCGTCTCCCTCCAAGGCTTTACGGCGATGGAACAATCGGGCTCCTTCGCCGTCTGGTGGGAGGCGCACGGTCTGAAATACGGTATTCCGGCCGAGGTCTCGGTGGCACTGTCTCGCGGCCATGTCGTTGTCGCCAATGGTTCGCGTTCGGCACTTCACCGTTTCCAGGCCGCTTTCCCGCGGCTCAAGGTGATCAACGTCACCGCCCGCCCGGAAGTGCTCGCCAGCCGGCTGGAGGCGCGCGGACGCGAGACGCATGAGGATATCATGGCGAGACTCGCCCGCGGGCCGCTGACGGTGCGCGGCGACTACGACGTGACGGAGCTCGACAATAGCGGCTCGCTCGAAGAGGCCAAACAGAAGATGGTCGCGATCCTCGACGGGCTGCTCGCCGAGGTGCATTGACCACAGCAGAGAGGCAGGATGCGCGCCATCAAAGTCGTCGACTACGATCCCTCTTGGCCGCGGCGCTTTGCCGAAATCAGCGCCGAGATCTCCGTCCTGCTCGGTGACGTGGTGTTTTCAATCGACCATATCGGCAGCACTTCGGTGCCTGGCCTGGCGGCCAAGCCGAAAATTGACCTCGATGTCGTCACGATCTCAGATGGAATTCTGCCGACGGCGGTCGACATGCTGCGCGCTGCCGATTTCGTCTTCCACGGCGATCGGGGAAAGAAACGCTGGGCCTTCACTCGAGACCACGATGGCTACGGATTCAAGCTCTATCTCTGCGGCCCCAATAAGCGCGCCCATCGCGAGCGGCTCGTGTTTCGCGACTATCTCCGGGATCACCCCGACAGGGCCACAGCCTATGCCGAGCTGAAACGCCGGCTGGCCGTGGAGGCAGACGGCGACCGGGGTCTCTATACCGGCGGCAAGACCGCGTTCGTCGGCGAAACGCTGCGATTGGCAAGCTTGATGACGTGAGATCGGAGTGCGCAAGCGCTCCAGTCTCGGTATCTATCAATCCCCGTCGCCCCGTCCCGATACGATCTCGCGCTTGCCGACGTGATTGGCGGGGCCGACGAGGCCTTCCTTTTCCATGCGTTCGACCAATGAGGCGGCGCGGTTATAGCCGATGCCGAGGCGGCGCTGGATGTAGGAGGTCGAGCACTTCTTGTCGCGCATGACGACCTTGACCGCCTGCTCGTAAAGCTCGTTGCCGTCCTCGGAGGCCATGGCGCTCTTGTCGAACACGGCGCCGGTCTCTTCCTCTTCCGGCTCTTCCTCCTCGTCGGCGGTCACGGTGTCGAGATATTCGGGGCGACCCTGCGTCTTCAGATGCGCAACGACTTTCTCCACTTCGGCATCGGAGACGAAGGGACCGTGGACGCGGGAAATCCGTCCGCCGCCCTGCATATGCAGCATGTCGCCCTGGCCGAGCAGCTGTTCGGCGCCCTGCTCGCCGAGGATGGTGCGGCTGTCGATCTTCGAGGTGACCTGGAAGGAAATGCGGGTCGGGAAATTCGCCTTGATCGTGCCGGTGATGACGTCGACCGACGGGCGCTGCGTCGCCATGATCAGATGGATGCCGGCCGCACGCGCCATCTGCGCCAGACGCTGGATCGCGCCTTCGATCTCCTTGCCGGCGACCATCATCAGGTCGGCCATTTCGTCGACGATGACGACGATATACGGCATCGGCGCGAGATCCAGCTCCTGCTGCTCCTCGACCGGCGCACCGGTTCCCCTGTCGAAGCCGGTCTGGACCATGATATGGATGGTCTCGCCCTTTTCGCGCGCCTGGGAGACGCGGCCATTATAGCCGTCGATGTTGCGCACGCCGAGGCGCGACATCTTGCGATAACGCTCCTCCATCTCGCGCACCGCCCATTTCAGCGCCATGACCGCCTTCTTCGGGTCGGTGACGACGGGAGTCAGCAGGTGCGGGATGCCGTCATAGACCGAGAGCTCGAGCATCTTCGGGTCGACCATGATCAGCCGGCACTGTTCCGGCGTCATGCGGTAGAGCAGCGACAGGATCATCGTGTTGATGGCGACCGACTTACCCGAGCCGGTGGTGCCGGCGACAAGCAGATGCGGCATCTTCGCAAGCTCGGCGATCACCGGCTCGCCACCGATGGTCTTGCCGAGGCCGAGCGCCAGCTTATAGCCGCTCTTGTCGAAATCCTGGCTCTCGATCATCTCGCGGAAATAGACTGTTTCACGGGTGACATTCGGCAGTTCGATGCCGATGACGTTGCGGCCGGGAACGACGGCGACGCGGGCCGAAAGCGCCGACATCGAGCGGGCGATATCGTCGGCGAGGCCGATGACGCGCGATGACTTCACGCCGGGCGCCGGCTCGAATTCATAGAGGGTGACGACGGGGCCGGGGCGGACATGAATGATCTCGCCCTTAATGCCAAAATCTTCCAGCACGCTTTCCAGAAGACCGGCATTCTGTTCCAGCGTCTCCTGCGACATGATCTCGCCAAGCCGTTCCGGTGGCTCCTGCAACAGGGCGCGCGGCGGGAATTCATAGCCTGACGCATCGACCTTTTCCGGTCTGGCCACAAGGCGCGGCGACGGCAGGACGGCGGCCACCGGCGGCGTGGGCCGAGGCGCCGGCGCCGCCTGGGGCAACGGTGTCGCCTGGGGCAACGGTGCCGCCTGGGGCAACGGTGTCGCCGGGGGCAACGGTATCGCCTGCGGCATTGGCGCGATCTGGGATACCTGGGGCACGCCTCTCGTCGCCAGCACAATCGGCTCCGGAGCACGAAGCGGCTTTTCCAGGGATATCGCGGTCGGCGGCCGCAGAGCTGCCGATGCGGGCGTTGCGGCCGGCGGCTGGATCGGGCGCGATGCGGCGGAAGCCGGTTTCGGCGCGCCCGGACGCCATTCCATGACGCGGAATAGGGCGGTGATCGATTCGGGCGTGGTCTCGATCTTCGGAACAACGATCGAGGGTTTGCGGATCGGCTCGCCTTCTTCGAAGGCCATGACTTCCCAGAAGGCGAAATCGGAAATCGAAGCCAGTTCGGAAGCAGCGCGCAAGGCCGGCGCCTCTGCCCGGCCGGAGGCCGACGGCTGCGGCATCTCGATCATCGGAGCCGGTGCTGCGGCAAGCTCGCTCGGCTCCGGCAGATAGATGTCGAAAGGCACATCGACGGCGACCGGTTCTATCCGGATCGCTTGCTGCTCGAGTCGCGTTTCGTCGCGAACGGGCTCGTTCGGCGGACGGCGCCGGCTGATCAGCGTTTCCGGGGTGCGCGTGAAGCGAACATTCGGCGCGAGCGAGAAGTTGCTCTGCCAGATCGGCGCCGCCGGCTTTTCACCGGGATTTTCCTCCACAAGCTCGGTTTCAAGCCCGCTGGAAAAATCTGCGGCATCCGTCAAATTGGTTCTGGGAAAACGCATGCGTCCGCTACTCACTCATGCCTAACAAATTACGACCCTACCGGGATAGAAAAGGAAGGTTAATAAGTTCCTTCCAGCTGGATCGTTCCGATACAGCTTCCAGAGGCAAACCGTCGCTATTTCAATGAGTTGCGTGAAACGTAAAAATCTTTTTCCGTTTTGGGGAGGCGCTCAATGCGCCTCGTCCCAATTGGTGGCGGCGCGGGCATCGACGCGCAGCGGCACGCGCATTTCGAGCGCCGGCATGGTGGCGTTTTCCATGACCGAGACGATGATCGGCATTGCCTTTTCGACATCCTCATCCTCGACTTCGAAGATGAGTTCGTCGTGCACCTGCAAGAGCATGCGGACACGCTCGGCAAGACCGGCTTCAACAAGCGCCGGCTCCATCTTGATCATCGCCCGGCGGATGACGTCGGCGGCCGAACCCTGGATCGGCGCGTTGATCGCGGCGCGTTCGTTGAAGGCGCGCACCGACGGATTGGAAGAACGGATTTCGGGATAGTTGATTCGCCGGCCGAAGATCGTCTCGACATAACCCTTGTCGCGCGCCATAGCCTTGCGGCTTTCCATATAGTCGCGGATGCCGGGGAAACGTTCGAAATATTTCTTGATATAGTCGCCGGCTTCCGACCGCTCGATCGAAAGCTGATTGGCGAGCCCGAAGGCCGAGATGCCGTAGATGATGCCGAAATTGATCGCCTTGGCGCGGCGGCGCACCTCGCCCGGCATGCCTTCGACCGGCACGCCGAACATTTCCGACGCCGTCATCGCATGGATATCGACGCCATCCTCGAAGGCCTTGGTCAGCTGCGGGATCTCGGCCACATGGGCAAGCACGCGCAATTCGATCTGGCTATAATCGGCGGAAATCAGCTTGTGGCCCGGTGTCGAGATGAAGGCGGTGCGGATCTTGCGGCCTTCGGCGGTGCGCACCGGAATGTTCTGCAGGTTCGGCTCGGAGGAGGATAGCCGCCCGGTCGTCGTCGAGGCCAGCGAGTAGGAGGTGTGGACCCGCTTTGTTTCCGGATGCACATAGCCGGGAAGCGCATCGGTGTAGGTCGATTTCAGCTTGGTGAGCTGGCGCCAGTCGACGATCTTGCGCGGCAGCTCGAAACCGGCGGCGGCGAGATCCTCGAGTACCGAGGCGGAGGTCGACCATTGCCCGGTCTTCGTCTTGCTGCCGCCGGCAAGACCCATCTTGCCGAACAGGATATCGCCGAGCTGCTTCGGCGAGCCGATATTGAAGCGCTCGCCGGCCAGCGTGTAGATCTCGTCTTCCAGCCGCGCCGCACCCTGGGCCAGCTCGCCCGACAGGCGCGACAGGATCTGCCGGTCGACGGTGATGCCGCGCGCTTCCATACGGGCCAGCACCGGCAATAGCGGCCGCTCCAGCCGTTCATAAACGCTGGTCAACCCGGCTGCCGCCAGCCGCGGCTTCAGCACCAGCCAGAGGCGCAGCGTCACGTCGGCGTCTTCGGCGGCATAATGGGTGGCGCGGTCGATATCGACCAGATCGAAGGTCACGTTCGCCCTGCCGCTGCCGGCCACGTCCTTGTAGGGGATCGGCGTATGGCCGAGGAATTTTTCCGAGAGCGGATCCATGCCATGGGCGCCGGTGCCGGCGTCGAGCACGTAGGAGATCAGCATCGTATCGTCGAAGCTCTTCGTCTCGATGCCGTAGCGCTTCATCAAGAGGTAATCGTATTTCAGGTTCTGGGCGACCTTGAGAACCGATTCGTCCTCCAGCAATGCCTTCAGCCGCGGCAAGGCATCGCGCATAGGGATCTGGTTTTCGGCAAGGCCGCCGCCGAGCAGATCGCCGACGCCGTTCTTATGGGCGAGCGGCACATAAGCGGCACGGATCTTCGTGCCGGAGGGATCGGCGACGTTGTCGGCGATCGCCATCGCGAAGCCGACGAGCTCGGCCTGCATCGCATCGAGTGACGTGGTCTCCGTATCGAAAGCGATGAGCCCTGTGTCGCGCGCAGCGGCAATCCATCGGTCGAGCGCCGCCAGATCGCGGATCGTTTCATAGGTCGAGTGGTCGAAGGGCAGCGCCGCAAAAGCCTCGGCCCGCGCCTTGGCAAGATCGGCGGGTGAAAATGCGCCTTCGCCGCCGGGCTTCGCCTTTGCACGAGACGGCACGGGCACCGATTCGCCCGAAACGTCGGGGATGCCGCCGGCAACCGGCTCCGGCTCGGCGGCATCGAGATCGGGACCATGGGCAGCCGCGCCCCATTCGATCGGAACGACCGCCGGTTCGATGGCGCTCGCATCGCAATCGCAGACTTCGGCGACGCGGCGCGTCAACGAGGTGAATTCCATCGTCTTGAGGAAACCGATCAGCTTCGGGCCGTTCTGCGGTTCCAGCACCAGCGCGTCGAGATCGAGATCGAGCGGCACGTCGGTGCGCAGGCGGACGAGGTCGCGCGAGAGCTTGGCCATTTCGATATTGGCAAGGATCGTCTCGCGACGCTTGACCTGCTTGATCTCGGTGGCGCGTTCGAGCAGCGTGTCGAGGTCGCCGTATTCCTCAAGCAGCTGGGCGGCGGTTTTAGGGCCGATGCCGGGAATGCCTGGAACGTTGTCGACGGAATCGCCGGTCATCGCCTGCAGGTCGATCATCTTTTCGGGCGGCACGCCCCATTTCTCGACGACGTCGGGAATGCCGATCTGTTTGTCCTTCATGCTGTCATACATGTGGACGTTTGGCGTTACGAGCTGCATCAGATCCTTGTCGGAGGAAACGATCGTGACGTCGGCGCCTGCCGCCTCGGCCTGGCGGGCATAGGTGGCGATGATGTCGTCAGCCTCGAAGCCTTCGGTCTCGATGCAGGGCAGGTTGAAGGCGCGGGTCGCCTCGCGGATGAGGCCGAATTGCGGGATGAGCTCTTCGGGCGGGGCCGAACGGTTCGCCTTGTAAGCGTCGTAGAGATCCTTGCGAAAGGTCTTGGCGGAATAATCGAAAATGACGGCGAGATGGGTCGGTGTTACCCCGACATCGGTGTTGCGCGCATCCCGCAAGAGCTTCCACAGCATGTTGCAGAAACCGGAAACGGCGCCGACCGGTAGGCCGTCCGATTTGCGCGTCAGCGGCGGTAATGCATGAAACGCCCGGAAGATGAAACCGGAACCATCGACTAGGAAGAGGTGATCGCCATTTTTCATGCGTGCATGGATAGCGCGGGCACGGAACGAGGTCCATATAAAGTTCGGCGCGCCAAGAGATTATGGGTCGGGTTCAAGGAAATATGCAGAAGGGATTCCTGCTCACCAAACTGTTACCGATTTGTAACGTGGCGTGACCCTTGAAAAACCACATTCGCAGTTACAAATCCATGTCACCGGCGCTTGATCGTGCCGCGGGTCTGATTACCGGCTTGTCCCCCGCCGCATCAGGCTTGGACAAAGGCCTTATCCCCCTCTCCGGGCCTTTGTCCCCATTTTAAAGTCGCCATGGCCAACCTCCAGGTCATGGCGACTTTTGTTTTTCCAGCCGCGAAATGATGGCGGAGCCTGCATTTTTTGGAGCGTCCTGTGTGATTTGCTGCATTGTCTCCGGCATGGTTTTGAGCCTAACTTGCAATCATGGGATTTAACCGCATGGATTCGGGAGCTTACCTTGCCAGCCAGCTGGCGAAGGGTTTTGCCCGCTCGCTGCACCGGCGCGCGGTCGGGCTCGGTTTTTCCCCCGGTCAGTTTCCCATTCTGCTGGAGCTCTGGGGCGAAGACGGCCTGACCCAGAAACAGCTGCTCGAGCGGGTCGATATCGAGCAGGCGACCATGGCCAATACGCTGTCGCGCATGGTCCGCGACGGGCTGATTGAACGCCGGCCGCATCCATCCGACAAGCGGGCGCAGCTGATCTTCCTGACGCCGAAGGCGCGTGCCATGGAAGCCGAGGCGATCGAAAGCGCGCGCGAGGCCGACCTCGCGCTGTTCAAGGGCTTTCGGACTTTCGAGCGCGAACTGACGCTCGAATATATCCGCCGGCTGCTGGAAAACGCCAAGGCGCTCTGAGCGGCATTACTCGCCAGGGTGGGTCGCCGCCACGGTATCGACGGATCGTCCATTTAAAGCGCGTCGCATCGAATTTGATTCATGCGACGCGCTTTAGCCTTTTGTTTTTATGCATGTCGCGTCCCGGACCGCTGCACACCTCCGAGCGACATGCATTAGGCTGTCGAGGACAGGCGGCTTTCGCGGGCAGCGAGCTTGGTACTCGGCTCGACATCCGGTCTGCCGAGCAAAAACCCCTGTACCTGCGCACAGCCTTCTTCGACGACGATCTGACGCTGTGTCTCGGTTTCGACGCCCTCCGTCACGACAGGCATGCCGAGACTGTGACCGAGGCCGATGATCGCGCGCACGATCGAACGCGCCGCCGCGTCATGGTCCAGCATTCCGGTGAAGCTGCGGTCGACCTTGATCTTGTCGAAAGGGAAGGTTCGCAGGTTGGAAAGCGAGGAAAAACCGGTGCCGAAGTCATCCATGACGATGTGAACACCCAGGCTGCGCAGGCGCTGCAGCGTGGCCATCACGCGGTCTCGATCACGGATGAGAGCGGCCTCGGTGATCTCGATTTCCAGCCGGCCGGGCGCAAGCCCGGTTTCCTTGAGGATCGTCTCGATCCGCTCGCAAAGGTTCGGCAGCATGAACTGCACCGGCGAAACGTTAACGGCGATCCTCAGTGGATCCGGCCAGCGCGCGGCCTCTTTGCAGGCCTGCTGCAGCACCCACTCGCCGAGCTGGACGATCGACCCGCTTTCCTCGGCGATCGGAATAAAGATATCCGGCTCGCTCAAGCCGTGGCCCGGCCGGTTCCAGCGCATCAAGGCCTCGTAACCGCTGATCTCGCCGCTCTGTGCATCGAGAACCGGCTGATAGCTGACATGGATCTGATTGCGGGTGACGGCGTGGCGCAGTTCGCTTTCGATCTGGCGGCGGGCTCGCGTGGCCTTGTCCATTTCCGCATTGAAGAAACAGGCCTTGCCGCGACCATCGTGCTTGACCCGATAGAGTGCGATATCAGCGCTGTTGCAGATCTCGTCTGCATTGCTTCCGTCGGTCGGATAAAGAGCGATGCCGAGGCTGACGCCGACGGCGGTTGGGTCGCGCGCCATATCCATTTCGGCGGCGAATTCGTCGAGGATCGCGGCTGCGAGCTTCTGCGCGGCCGCCGGTTGCTGTCCGGCCGACTGAATGATGGCAAATTCATCGCCGCCGAGACGGGCGATCGTATCGCGTTCATCGGCCACACGACGCAGGATTGCGGCGACTTTGCAAAGAATGCGGTCGCCCTCAGCGTGGCCGAAAATATCGTTGACGGTCTTGAAGCGATCGAGATCGATATAGAAAAGGGCAACCTCGCTGTTCTTTCCCTTGGCCATCTGCAGCGCCTGGCGGATGCGCTTGTCGAACATCGACCGGTTTGGAAGGTCGGTGAGAACATCGTGATGGGCTAGGTGTTCAATCATCTCCTCGGCCTGCCGGCGCTCGGTAAGATCGCGCACCGCCAGCACGTCGCAGTTGTGGCCACGATAGACGATCCTGCTCGTGTTGACTTCGACGGCGATCTCCCGGCCGTTCCTGGTGTTGAGCAGCGTCTCGCCGTTCTGTCCCTGGACGGCGGTTAAGACCATGGAGGGCGCCTTGCCCGAGAGATCGGCAAGCTTCCAGCCGGAAAGGCCCTGAAAGCGTTCGTTGGTATCGATAATTCTGCCGTCGCGCAGGATCAGCAATCCTTCCTGCGACGCATTTGCGAGTCCCCGCAGGTCCGTCATGTGGCTTTCGACAAAAACAACGGCAATCGCGATCAGAATGAGAGCTGTGGCCGCCACCACGACGATCGCGGCCAGCAGGCTGGTATCCAGCACCGTTGCCGGAACCTCTTTGCCGGGATCCGGCACGAGCGTGATGCTGGCCATCGAAATGAAGTGGAGTGCGCAGATCGCGAGGACGAAGGCGATCGAGGAGGTGAGGAGCCGTCTCAGTCCATTCAATTGGAAGAAGGCGTGGAAGGCAGTGCTCGACAGCAGCGCTCCCGCAAGCACGGCAGTTACGGTCATATACGGATCGTAGAGGATTTCCGCCTGTGTTTCGATCGCCTGCATGCCGGTCAAGTGCATCGAGGCGATGCCGAGCGCCATCAGGACGCCGCCTTGGATGCGCGAAAACCTGCCCCGGCCTTGCGAAGCGACGAGGATTGCCGCCCACGAGGCGACCACCGACAAGAAGAAGGAAAGCGCCGTTAGGCCCAGCTGGTAGCTGATCGGCATGCCGCCGTCATAGGCCAGCATCGCGATGAAATGGGTTGCCCATACGCCGGTGCCGAAGGCGAAAGCCGACGCGCCGATCCAAAGCTTGCGGCGTCCGGCATCGCATTCCTGGGCGCGGGAAAGCGGCAGCATCGCTGCCATTGCGCCGATCAGGCAGACAACGGCCGCCGCGAGCACCAGCCGCCAATCGTGATCGTCGCGAATACAAGTAATGACCGAAAACATCTCGCCCTCGTACAGCTGAATTTGGTCAAGCTAATTCGGTTGTACTAAATAACCGTAAATTGAATTAGGATGTTCTTCTATAGCATCCGACAAATCTTCCCGACACGGGTCCAGACCTGGTCACTTTCGCCACGCCCACTTTCGCTTTTTCCGCCTCGCCTGCCCTGCTGGTTTGGTCTATCGTCCGGCCGAATTTCAAAAAGGAGTCGAAAATGACGGATGTACAACAGGTGCTTGCACGCGCGGATCAGAACCTTTCCTCGAGTCTCGAAAAGCTGTTCGAGCTTCTGCGCATCCAGTCGATTTCCACCGATCCCGCCTTCAAGGCGGAATGCCGGAAAGCCGCCGAATGGCTGGTCGCCTATCTCCAGGGCATTGGCTTTTCCGCTTCGGTGCGTGACACGCCCGGCCATCCGATGGTGGTCGCCCACCATGCCGGGGCCTCCGCTGATGCGCCGCATGTTCTGTTCTACGGCCATTACGACGTGCAGCCGGTCGATCCGATCGAGCTTTGGGAAAACGATCCCTTCGAGCCGTCGATCAAGGATATCGGCGAAGGCCGCAAGATTCTGACCGGCCGAGGCACATCGGATGACAAGGGCCAGCTGATGACCTTCGTCGAAGCCTGCCGCGCCTATAAGGAGATCAACGGCGCGCTTCCCTGCCGCATCACCATTCTCTTCGAGGGCGAGGAAGAATCGGGCTCGCCGTCGTTGAAACCTTTCCTCGAAGCCAATGCCGCCGAGCTGAAGGCCGATTATGCGCTTGTCTGCGATACCGGCATGTGGGACCGAGACACGCCCGCAATCGCCGCGGCGCTGCGCGGCCTCGTCGGCGAGGAGGTGGTCGTGACCGCCGCCGACCGCGATCTGCATTCCGGTCTGTTCGGCGGCGCGGCAGCAAATCCGATTCATATTCTCGTCGAGGCGCTTGCCGGCCTGCGCGACGACACCGGCCGCATCACGCTCGATGGTTTCTATGACGGCGTCGAGGAGACGCCCGACAACATCAAGGCGTCATGGGAAACACTCGGCAAGAGCGCGGAAAAATTCCTCGGCGAAGTCGGCCTGTCCATTCCCTCCGGCGAGAAGGGCCGCTCGGTGCTTGAACTGACCTGGGCGCGGCCGACCGCCGAAATCAACGGCATCTGGGGCGGATATACCGGCGAGGGCTTCAAGACGGTGATCGCCGCCAAGGCCTCGGCAAAGGTTTCGTTCCGGCTCGTCGGCACCCAGGATCCGACCGCCATTCGCGAGGCTTTCCGCAGCTATGTCAGGTCGAAAATTCCGGCCGACTGCTCGGTCGAATTCCATCCGCATGGCGGCTCGCCGGCGATTCATCTCTCCTATGACTCGCCTCTGCTGACCAAGGCAAAGAGGGCGCTTTCCGATGAATGGCCGAAACCCGCCATCGTCATCGGCATGGGCGGCTCGATCCCGATCGTCGGCGACTTCCAGAAGATGCTCGGTATGGAATCACTGCTCGTCGGCTTCGGCCTCAGCGACGACCGCATCCATTCGCCGAACGAAAAATACGAGCTTGTCTCCTATCACAAGGGCATCCGCTCCTGGGTGCGGATTCTTCAGGCCCTTGCCGCCTGAGAGAGACTGGCGCGTCCCACGCAGCACGAACAATGGCGACAACAAAAAGGCCGGTTCAAACCGGCCTTTCGTCATCCGCGCGTCTCAGTGCCAGTTCATCCGTGGTCAAGAAGAAAGCGGTATTGCAATGAGACTGCCTTCGAAAGGTTAACGAGCGGTTAACGACACTTGCACAAGCGTCTTCCCTATCGAGAACACCATATCGCATCACAAAATCCCCCGTTCAAGCTGCGTTCATCGCGATCTCAGTATAAGCCTTTGAAAGACAAGAAAAATGGTGACGCCCTAACAAATGCCGGCGATCGCTCTATCTTTGCGCATATGGCATATGCCTCAAAGAAACGCAGCCAAGGGCTGCTGAAAACACGCCAACGAGGAGTGAGAAGCGTGAAAAACCTCATCGTCAAGATCGCCGCGGCCGCGCTGCTTGTGCTGGCTCCGGCAATTGCACAGGCCGCCGAGGGTTACTCGACGGCGAATGTCAACATGCGTGCGGGACCAAGCACGCGCTATCCCGCCGTCGCAGTCATCCCCGCCGGCTCTTCCGTCGAAATCCGTGGATGTCTTTCCAATGTCAATTGGTGCGACGTCGAATTCTATGGCGGCCGCGGCTGGGTTTCCGGCCAGTATGTGCAGGCCGTCTACCAGCAACGCCGTGTCTATGTCGGTCCGCAATATTACCGTCCGTTGGGCATTCCGATGGTTACCTTCAGCGTCGGCAATTATTGGGACCGCTACTACCGTGGCCGCGATTTCTATCGCGAGCGTGACCGCTGGAGCCGCGGCCCGGACTATTATTACCGCGACCGCGACTACCGGGAGCGGGATTACCGGCCGCGGGAGTATCGGGATCGGGATTATCAGGTCCGCGAGTACCGGGATCGTGACCGCGACCGGCGCGACGATGCCCGCAGGGAGGAACGCCGCAGAGAGGTCCGCAGGGATGACGACAACAGGAGTTCGGATTTCCGTGATCTGCCGCAGTTCAGGGGCGGAAAGGCCGATACCTATAACCGGCCGGACCCCAGGGCTTCACCCTTTGTCTGCCGCCCGGGCGATCCGTCCTGCGACAACTGAAATATCGAGGGCGGCAGCAATGCCGCCCTCTCTGCATAGACGGGTCCAATGCGACAGCAGTGCCAGAAAAAGCCCGGCGCTCCTTGGGGGGATGCACCGGGCCTGATGTCGATCGGCCGCGTTGAGGGGAGACGGCCGATCTAGGCGGGACGTGAGGGGGTGTCCCGCTGCTTAATAAACAATCGTCGAGCCTATTGGTTCCACCCTGCGCATAATTCGTTAAATCAGAAATCGCATTTGATCGATGCAACGTGTCTCTGGTCCCGCATGTCGCCGCGAAAGGCGATCCGCAAAGGGCGCGATCTGCCGGCCTCAGCGGGCGTGACGAAGAGCAGCGAGGTAGCGGCGGGAAGCCTTGGTCCGCGCGAGGTCACCGACCATTCGCTGTGAGTGCGTGTCGCTCTTGTTTTGCCGGCTTGCTTAGAGCAATTGCGGTATTGCGGATCGATCTTGATCCGTTCGAGGCTGGAACCCTGATGACGCAAGACCACTTTGGCTTTGTTCGGGCTGTTCTGCCCTCGGGCGGCCGCCACGGACACCCTCTGGCATAAATACAACCCCATGCTTCCTGTCCGCCTGACTGATGGAGCAAGCCTCAACCCTTCAGGCCAGATCTGGCGCCGCTTTCATCTGGGCGAGTGGGAACATAAGCAGGATCCGGAAACGCCGGACGATTACGAAGCCCGCCAATGTTGAAGAAACGATTTAACGCGAGGCAGCGCGACGTCGTGTTTGTCGCCCTTTAACACCCCGTTAAATCGCCGCAATTAAAGTTCAACCGGATGATCGCGTCGCCCGCTGCATCGTTCCTTGAACCGAAATCGGTTGAAGGCAAAATCACGCAGCCCGTCAAAGTGCTGCAGCGTTCTTTGCGCGTCCGGAAGGACACGAGGCGCTGCAGGGGCGCCGTTATGCGAAGTGGGCTTCGCGATCGAACAGGGGATGCGACCGGTCGGCGATGGCAGGCAGAGGCAGATCAAGCGACAGAATAGAACCGTCCTTCAGCGGCCGCCCGGTCCGCGACGATGACGAATTTTCGCTCGATGCCGATGACCGCGTCGTCGGCAGCAGATCGGCGCGGCGCGGCGGTTCCAGACCTCCAGCGCAGCGTGCCGCCCGCCAGCGGCGGCGCGAGCCGCGCGAGCGTGAAGGCGGCGGCTTTTTCGGCTTTCTGCGCCGTGCGGTCTATTGGTGCGTCGTGCTTTTCATCTGGGCCGGCATCGGCGTTGCCGGGCTTGTGGTCTATTATGGTTCGCGTATGCCGAGCGCCAGCACATGGGCAATTCCCGAGCGGCCGCCGAACGTCAAGATCACCGCCGTCGACGGCAGCGTCATCGCCAATCGCGGCGCCACCGGCGGTGAGGCGCTATCGCTCGAAAACATGTCGCCCTATATTCCCGAGGCCGTCATCGCCATCGAAGATCGGCGTTTTTATTCGCATTTCGGCGTCGATCCGCTCGGCCTCGGCCGGGCGATCGTCACCAATTTCACGGCCGGCCACATGGTGCAGGGCGGCTCGACGCTGACGCAGCAGCTTGCCAAGAACCTCTTCCTCTCTCCCGAGAGAACGCTGGAGCGCAAGGTGCAGGAGGTACTGCTCGCCCTCTGGTTGGAGCAGAAATACACCAAGGACCAGATCCTTGCGATGTATCTCAATCGTGTGTTCTTCGGATCGAACGCCTATGGCGTCGAAGCGGCGTCACGCCGCTACTTCAACAAATCGGCGCGCGACGTGAACCTTGGCGAGGCTGCGGTGCTGGCCGGCCTGCTCAAGGCGCCGTCGCGGCTTTCGCCGGCCCGCGACGCCGAAGCCGCGAACGCACGCGCCCAGCTCGTGCTCGCGGCGATGCGCGAACAGGGTTTCATCACCGATTCCGAGGTCAAGACCGCGATGTCGCAGACCCCGGCTTCGGCCAAGAGTTACTGGTCGGGCGCCGGACATTATGTTGCCGACATGGTGATGGATGAACTGCCGGGCCTGATCGGCTACGTCAAGGAAGACGTCATCGTCGATACGACCATCGACAAGTCATTGGAAAAAAAGGCCGAGCAATCGCTGGTCGATGTGCTCGACAAGGAAGGCGGCAAGCTCGACGCCTCGCAGGCAGCACTCGTCTCGATCGACGGCACCGGCGCAATCCGGGCGCTGGTCGGCGGCCGGGACTATGCAACGAGCCAGTTCAACCGCGCCGTCAAGGCCAAACGCCAGCCTGGATCCTCGTTCAAGCCTTTCGTCTATGCTGCAGCGCTGGAAAAGGGGCTGACGCCCTTTTCGGTGTTCAACGACGCGCCGATCCGCATCGGCGACTGGACGCCGGAGAATTACGAGAAGAAATACAATGGCGAAGTGACGCTTGCCACCGCGCTTTCCAAGTCGCTGAACACGGTTGCCGCGCAGCTGGTGATGTATGATGGACCCGACCAGGTGATCAAGCTTGCCCATCGGCTCGGCATCGAAAGCGAGCTGCAGCCGAACGCCTCGATTGCGCTCGGCACGTCGGAAGTTTCGCTGATGGAGCTCACCGCCTCCTATGCCGCCTTCATGAACGGCGGCTACAAGGCGACGCCGCACGTCATCCGCCGGGTGACGACCGCAGACGGCAAGGTTCTCTACGAAAATACCTATGACAGCCCGCCGCGTGTGCTGTCCGAGCAGATCGCCGCCGAGATGGACGCGATGATGATGGGCGTCATCGACAACGGCACCGGCAAGAGCGCCAAGATCCCCGGCTGGCAGGCGGCGGGGAAGACAGGCACGACGCAGAATTCACGCGACGCGCTCTTCGTCGGCTTCACCAGCAACCTCACGACAGGCGTCTGGTTCGGCAATGACGACGGCAAGCCGATGAAGAAGGTGACCGGCGGCGGCCTGCCGGCCAAGGCCTGGAAGGAATTCATGATCGCCGCCCACAAGGGTCTTTCGCCGGCGCCGCTCTTCGGCAACGGCCAGCTGATTGGCGATCAGAACGGCGGCCAGCCGATGGCGCAGACGGCACCGGACGGCGGGCAGCCGGTCACGGCCGAAGCGCCGCCATCCACCACGATCGGCGGCATCATTTCCGGTGTCTTCGGTGGTAACGAGAATGCCAACCGCTATCCGCAGGCGCCCGTCCGGCAGCAAACCGCGCGGTCAGGAAACGGTCCGGTTCCGCCTGCCGACATTGCCGAAGGCGACGGAGGCGGGTACGGAAACGTTGTGCCGCCCGGCGATGTCGGGGCGCCGCAGACGACCTCTTCCGTGCAGCCGCGAGGCACCACCCTGCTCGATCTGATCATGGGCCAGTGAGAACCTTGCGGTATACCCGGCGCAAGCCTGATCCCTTAAAATGGAGCGCGTTCTTCCAGTCGCAAAACCGCTGTACATTCTGCGGGACGTACTCAGAAATCAGCCGCTTTCCTGATATGGACGGACCTCTTTCCCGGCGACCGGCAAAATTGGAGACAACACATTCGTTTTGCTGGATTCCTGGCGATTTCCCGCCTTGCAGTCCAGAAAACCGCTCCTTATATACGCCGCATCACCGCAATCACGATTGCGTAATCTTAAGTAGACCCATCCCGTAAGGGGCTGTCAGGGAAATGCCTTCTGGGGGTTCCGACAGCTTGCTTCAAGGAGAGAATGACATGGCAAAAGTAATTGGTATCGACCTCGGAACGACGAATTCCTGCGTCGCAGTCATGGACGGCAAGGACGCAAAGGTCATCGAGAATGCGGAAGGTGCGCGCACGACCCCTTCCATGGTGGCTTTTTCCGATGATGGCGAACGCCTCGTCGGCCAGCCGGCCAAGCGCCAGGCGGTCACCAACCCGACGAACACGCTCTTTGCAGTGAAGCGCCTGATCGGCCGCCGCTACGAAGATCCGACCGTCGAGAAGGACAAGCATCTCGTTCCTTTCAGCATCGTCAAGGGCGACAATGGTGACGCCTGGGTCGAAGCCAATGGCAAGGGCTACTCGCCCGCACAGATTTCCGCGATGATCCTTCAGAAGATGAAGGAAACCGCCGAATCCTATCTCGGCGAAAAGGTCGAGAAGGCGGTCATCACCGTTCCGGCCTATTTCAACGACGCGCAGCGCCAGGCAACCAAGGATGCCGGCAAGATCGCCGGCCTTGAAGTGCTGCGCATCATCAACGAGCCGACCGCTGCCGCTCTCGCCTACGGCCTCGACAAAAAAGAAGGCAAGACGATAGCCGTCTACGACCTTGGCGGCGGCACCTTCGATATTTCGATCCTCGAGATCGGCGACGGCGTCTTCGAAGTGAAGTCCACCAACGGCGATACCTTCCTCGGCGGTGAAGACTTCGACATGCGTCTCGTCGAATATCTCGTTGCCGAGTTCAAGAAGGACAACGGCATTGACCTGAAGAACGACAAGCTTGCCCTGCAGCGCCTCAAGGAAGCCGCGGAAAAGGCAAAGATCGAGCTGTCGTCCTCGCAGCAGACCGAAATCAATCTGCCGTTCATCACCGCTGACGCCTCCGGCCCGAAACACCTGACGCTGAAGCTGACCCGCGCCAAGCTCGAAAGCCTGGTCGACGATCTCGTCCAGCGCACGATCGCGCCGTGCAAGGCCGCTCTCAAGGATGCCGGCGTCACCGCTGCCGAAATCGACGAAGTCGTTCTCGTCGGCGGCATGAGCCGCATGCCGAAGGTGCAGGAAGTCGTCAAGCAGCTGTTCGGCAAGGAGCCGCACAAGGGCGTCAACCCGGATGAAGTCGTCGCTCTCGGCGCCGCCATCCAGGCCGGCGTTCTCCAGGGAGACGTCAAGGACGTTCTGCTCCTCGACGTGACGCCGCTGTCGCTCGGCATCGAAACGCTCGGCGGCGTCTTCACCCGCCTGATCGAGCGCAACACGACGATCCCGACGAAGAAGAGCCAGACCTTCTCGACCGCCGAAGACAACCAGCAGGCCGTCACCATCCGCGTCTCGCAGGGCGAGCGCGAAATGGCTGCCGACAACAAGCTGCTCGGCCAGTTCGACCTTGTCGGCCTGCCGCCGTCGCCGCGCGGCGTGCCGCAGATCGAAGTGACCTTCGACATCGACGCCAACGGCATCGTCCAGGTTTCGGCCAAGGACAAGGGCACGGGCAAGGAACAGCAGATCCGCATCCAGGCCTCCGGCGGCCTCTCCGACGCCGACATCGAGAAGATGGTCAAGGATGCCGAGTCGCACGCGGCCGAAGACAAGAAGCGCCGCGAGGCCGTGGAAGCCAAGAACCAGGCCGAAAGCCTGATCCACTCGACGGAAAAGTCGCTGAAGGATTACGGCGACAAGGTCTCGGAAACCGACCGCACCGCGATTTCGGATGCGATCGCCGCGCTGAAGACGGCATCGGAAGCATCCGAACCGGATGCCGACGACATCAAGGCCAAGACCCAGACGCTGATGGAAGTGTCGATGAAGCTCGGCCAGGCGATTTATGAAGCACAGCAGGCCGAAGGCGGCGCTGCTGCCGATGCCTCCGCGGAAGGCGGCGACAATGTCGTCGACGCCGACTACGAGGAAATCAAGGACGACGACCGCAAGAAGTCCGCGTAATTCGCGGCGGCGTGGTAATGCTTCAACACTTGATCCGGCTGCTCACCATGGCAGCCGGAAATCCATTTCCGGGGTTTAATCCTTAATGGCAAAAGCGGACTTTTACGAAACTCTGGGTGTAGCCAAGTCGGCGGACGAGAAAGAGCTGAAGAGCGCCTTCCGAAAGCTGGCGATGAAATACCATCCGGACAAGAACCCGGATGACAAGGACGCCGAGCGGAAGTTCAAGGAAATCAACGAAGCCTACGAGATGCTCAAGGACCCGCAGAAGCGGGCAGCCTATGATCGCTACGGCCATGCGGCCTTCGAGCACGGCGGCATGGGCGGCGGTGGCGGCGGTTTTGCTGGCGGCGGCTTCTCCGACATTTTCGAGGATATTTTCGGCGAGATGATGGGTGGCGGACGGGCGCGCCAGCGCTCATCGGGCGGGCGCGAGCGCGGCGCCGATCTTCGCTACAATATGGAAATAACGCTGGAAGAGGCCTTTTCTGGAAAGACGGCGCAGATCCGCGTTCCCACCTCGATCACCTGCGATGTCTGTTCGGGATCGGGCGCCAAGCCCGGCACGCAGCCGAAGAATTGCGGCACCTGCCAGGGGTCGGGTCGCGTGCGCGCCGCTCAGGGCTTCTTCTCGATCGAGCGGACCTGCCCGACCTGCCACGGCCGCGGTCAGATCATTCCCGATCCCTGCCCGAAGTGCCATGGCCAGGGCCGGGTGACGGAGGAGCGTTCGCTTTCGGTCAACATTCCCGCCGGCATCGAAGATGGTACGCGCATCCGCCTGCAGGGCGAGGGCGAAGCCGGCGCTCGCGGCGGACCAGCGGGCGATCTCTATATTTTCCTGTCGGTAAAGCCGCATGAATTCTACCAGCGCGACGGAGCCGATCTCTATTGCGCCGTCCCCATCTCGATGACGACGGCGGCTCTCGGCGGGACCTTCGACGTGGCGACGCTTGACGGCACCAAATCGCGGGTGACCGTGCCTGAGGGCACGCAGGCGGGCAAACAATTTCGCCTCAAGAGCAAGGGCATGCCGGTGCTGCGTTCGGCGCAGACGGGCGACCTCTACATCCAGATCCAGATCGAGACACCGCAAAAGCTGACCAAACGCCAGCGCGAGCTGCTGCAGGAATTCGAGCAGATTTCCTCCAAGGAGAACAATCCGGAATCGACGGGCTTCTTTGCCCGGATGAAGGAATTCTTCGAAGGCTAAGCCGCGATCCGGATTGCCGTTTCAAAAGCCGGGGCACGCGTCCCCGGCTTTTCTCGTCACAGCGACGACCCGTTTTGGCACATTCACCGGATATGTCGGGCGAATTGTGCCGCATTGAGACGGCGACGAAACGTAAGTCGACTTGCGTTAACGCAGCCGGATAATGGCGCTTGCAAGTTTTCCAAATGAATTCAGTCTCTGTCGCCAGCGAATAATCCGAGGACCGGAATCGGCCTATGGATCAGGCGCAGATAGATTGATGGAGCGTCCTTAGCCCTCCTGCGGGCGGCGGCGTTCCGTCGGGGAATAACCAGAGCAAGAGTAACTACCATGGCGCCAGCCTTCTCCTCTCAGCACGACGATGTCGACGTTCTCGCCGGCGCCATTTACACATGGTGCGCCGAGCGCAACATCAAGCTTCGCAGCCAGCAGGGCCTTTCGATCGCCAGTATCGCGATCGACCTGTATCACGCCGGCCACCAGACGCAGGACGAGCTGCTGACGGCATTGCACGAGCGTGAATTTCACTGAAAAGTCTAACGAACGCGAACGGCTGTGCGGCGCCCCCAGTGTTCATGCAGTGGCTTGCCCAAGCGCGAAGCTTAAGCAGATCGTATTGGTTGCGATAAAGGTGATTTCCTGGCGGAATCACGCGGCGGTTTCGGCAGCCTGCCCACTGCTTATGAGCGTGAGAATGGTTTTGACTGCTTCCTTGCCTGCCGGTGAATTCAGCTTGTCGTAACTCAGGGCAAGCGCATAGGCGTCAGGGCTGAGCTCAATGCGGCTGCCGAATTGCGGCATGTCGGCGCCCTCGAAAAGAACCGAGATTTCGACATCGAGAAAAACCGCGATCTGGTGCAATTTGCTGGCGGAAACGCGGTTCGTCCCCTTTTCGTATTTCTGAATCTGCTGGAAGGTCAGTCCAAGGGCTTCACCAAGTTCGAGCTGGGAAACCCGGCGAAGGGCGCGAAGCTGTCTTATGTTGCGACCAACGATAATATCAACCGGATCTGGCACTTCGTCATTCTCTCATACGCAAACGGTTTGTTTACCATAACGTTTCGGCCGCATAACTCAACCGTCTAGTTGCAAAATTCAACCGTCTTTTTTCTGGGCATTACGTTACGTCAGCGGCCTCGAAACAATGAGGCAAAGCCCTTAGTATCCAGGCGGTGTGAGCAATATCGATGGCTGTCGGCGGCTGAGGACGCGATGGCGGGTCGCTTCGACGCGGTTGTATTTTTGGGGAAATGTCAGAAAAAGTACCGCACGGTTCCGGAATCAGAGCCTCATTGACGCGACCATGCGGAAATACCGCCCAGGTATTTTACGCGTGATCCGTGGCAGCCGAGCCGCAAGACTTGCTATCGACGCCGCTTCGGCATAGCTGTCAGGCTTCACAAGCCCGGACATGCGATGCCGCACAAGGTTTCTCTTTCCCGTCTAAAGCTGACAGACTTCCGTAACTATGCTGCGGTGAGCCTCATCCTCGACGGCCGGCATGCGGTACTGACGGGAAACAACGGTGCGGGCAAGACCAATCTCATGGAGGCGGTCTCGCTGCTTTCGCCGGGCCGGGGGCTTCGCCGCGCCGCCTATAGCGATATTACCCGCGTCGGCGCGGCCGGCGGTTTTTCGATCTTTGCCGCGCTTGACGGCATGGAGGGCGAAGTCGAGATCGGCACCGGCATTGACGCGGGGGAGGAGACCACCACCCGCAGGCTGCGGATAAACGGTACCGCGGCAAAAACTGCCGACGAACTGACAGACCATCTGCGCCTTCTCTGGCTGACACCGGCGATGGACGGGCTCTTTACCGGCGCCTCCTCTGACCGCCGACGCTTTCTCGACCGGCTGGTGCTGTCGCTCGATCCCGCCCATGGCCGCCGCGCCAGCGATTTCGAGCGCGCCATGCGCAGCCGCAACAAATTGCTTGATGAAGGCCGTTTCGACCCTTCCTGGCTTGCCGGCATCGAGGAGCAAATGGCAAGCCTCGGCATTGCCATGGCGCTCGCCCGACAGGAAATGCTCGGCCTGCTCACCCGGCTGATCGAGGAAAGGCCGGAGAACTCGCCCTTCCCTTCGGCATCGCTGCAGCTTTCAGGCTTCATGGACGGCCAGTTCTCTCGCCCCTCGGTCGATCTCGAGGACGAATATGCGGCGATGCTGGCGGAGAGCCGGTATCGGGATGCCGGCGCGGGGCGCACGCTGGACGGGCCGCACCGGGCCGATCTCATCGTCCACCACCGCGAAAAGGCGATGGAGGCGGAGCGTTGCTCGACCGGTGAGCAGAAAGCGCTGCTCGTCGGCCTGGTGCTTGCCCATGCCCGGCTGGTCGGCAATCTCACCGGCCACGCGCCGATCCTGCTGCTCGACGAGATTGCGGCGCATCTCGACGAGGGTCGCCGCGCCGCACTGTTTGACCTCATCGACGGCCTGGGCGGCCAGGCTTTCATGACGGGCACGGATCGCGCGATGTTCTCGGCGCTGGGCGACAGGGCGCAGGTCTTCACCGTGGCCGATGGCCGGGTGTTCGAATGACGGAGGCGGCTTTTCCCGGCGTCGGGCGCTATGATAAGGTCACCACCATGGAACCGCTCAGCCCTGATGAAATCGCACGCTATCACCGCCACATCCTGCTCCCTGAAATCGGCGGCGCGGGCCAGCAGAAGCTGAAGGCCGCCCGCGTGCTGGTAATCGGCGCCGGCGGCCTCGGTGCGCCGATCCTGCAATATCTGGCCGCGGCCGGCGTCGGCACGCTCGGCATCGTCGACGACGACCGGGTTTCCCTCTCGAACCTGCAGCGCCAAGTGATCCATGATTCCGGCACGATCGGCGAGCTGAAGACGGAGAGCGCCGCCTTGGCGATCGCGAGACTCAACCCGCATATCCGGCTCGTCCGCTTCGAGGAGCGCTTCTCTCAGGACACCGCCCGCCGTCAATTGTCCGGCTTCGACCTCCTGATCGACGGCTCCGACAATTTCGATACACGTTATGCTGCCGCCGACGCGGCGGAAGAGGCGCGTATCCCGCTCGTCACCGGCGCCGTCGGTCGTTTCGACGGTTCGCTGACGGTAATGAAACCCTATGAGACGGCCGAGGACGGGATGCTCAACCCGGGCTACCGCGACCTGTTTCCCGAGGCCCCTCCGGCTGGACTGATCCCTTCCTGCGCCGAAGCCGGCATTATCGGCGCGCTCACCGGCGTCATCGGCACGATGATGGCAATGGAGGCAATCAAGCTCGTCACCGGAGCCGGCGAACCGCTGGTCGGGCGGCTTCTGCTTTACGACGCTCTGTCGGCGCGCTTCGAAACGGTGCGTTATAAGCGCCGCCGCGCGAGGCAGGCGGGATGACGATCATCCGCCTCGACGCGAGCTTCACGCGCTGGGACGAGCTGCTCACTCTCATCCTGACCGCCTTCGCCTCGATGAATGGCAAGATCGACCCGCCATCGTCGGCACTCAATCTGACAGCGCGAGCGCTGGCAGCAAAGGCCGAAGCCGAGATCGGCCATGTCGCGATCGACGATGGCCGCCTGATCGGTTGCATTTTCCTGCGACCGGAGGCCGATTGCCTCTATGTCGGCAAGCTTGCCGTTCTGCCGGCGGCGCAAGGCCAGGGCCTCGGCCGGCGGTTGTTAGCGATCGCGGAGGACACGGCTTCAGCGCTCGGCCTTGCCGCCTTGCGGCTGGAGACACGGATCGAGCTTACCGACAATCACGCCGTCTTTGCCGCCTGGGGATTTTCGAAAACCGCCGATAAGGCCCATCCCGGTTTTGCCAGGACGACCTTTATCGAGATGCGGAAGGTCCTTGCGCCAGCGATTCGCGCCGTCTGAAGCGGCCCGACGCGGCGGCCTTCAACGCCCGGGCAGCACCCGGTTCGGCGGCCTGTGGCCGTCGATGAAGGTGCGGATATTGATGATCACCTTATCGCCCATATCGATGCGGCCTTCGATCGTCGCCGAGCTCATATGCGGCAGCAGCACGACCTTGCCCTCATTGGCGAGCTTGACGAGCTTCGGGTTGACGGCCGGTTCGTTTTCGAAGACGTCGAGGCCGGCGCCGGCGATCTTGCCCTCCCTCAGGCTTTTGATCAGCGCGCTTTCGTCGACCACGTCGCCGCGGGCGGTGTTGACGAGATAGGCGGTCGGCTGCAGCAGCGCGAGGCGACGTGCCGAGATCAGATGAAAGGTTGCCGGCGTCGACGGGCAATTGACCGAGACGATGTCGACGCGGGCGAGCATCTGGTCGAGGCTTTCCCAATAGGTCGCCTCCAACTCGTCCTCGACGGCCGGATTAACACGCTTTCGGTTGTGGTAATGGATCGAAAGGCCGAAAGACTTGGCGCGGCGTGCGACCGCCGTGCCGATGCGACCCATGCCGACGATGCCGATGCGCTTGCCGTGAATGCGCCGGCCGAGCATCCAGGTTGGAGACCAGCCGGCCCACTCGCCCGGCTTGTCGGTCAGCACCCGCGCCCCTTCGCCGAGCCGTCTCGGCACCGCGAGAATGAGCGCCATCGTCATGTCGGCGGTGTCCTCGGTCAGGACGTTCGGCGTGTTGGTGACGGTGATGCCCTTGCGCGCCGCCGCCTCGACATCGATATGGTCGGTGCCGTTGGAGAAGCTCGCAATCAGCTTCATCTGCGGGCCGGCCGCATCGATCAACGCCGCGTCGATGCGATCGGTGACCGTCGGCACCAGCACGTCGGCGGTGCGGACCGCGGCGACAAGTTCGGGCACGGAGCGCGGCGCGTCATCGATGTTCAGCTCGGCGTCGAAGAGCTCGCGCATGCGGGTTTCGACGGCATCGGGCAGCTTGCGGGTGATGTAGACCTTCGGTTTTTTCTTCGCTGTCATGGCTGCCTGCGGTGCCTTGTTCAGAGGTCTTTAACCAAGAGGGGTGATAATTTTCTCATTCCGGGCAATTTCTACCAGACCCGCACGCGAAGACAAACAAAACTCGTGGTGCAGCCGGCGAATATCACAACCCGGACAGCGTGCAGGCGAGCCTGCCCGTGAATTCGAGCAAACGGAAGCTTCCATGCGCAGCAAAGTCCTGAAGTCCTGTCTCGCCTTCGCGATCGCTCTGGCCGCATCGCTCGGCCCCGTCGAATTTGCCCATGCTCAGGCGGCCAAGGGACCGAGCGGCCTGCCATTACCGCGCTTCGTCACGCTGAAATCCAAGCGCGTCAACCTGCGCATCGGCCCGGGAACGGATTACGCGGTTTCATGGATGTATCTGAAATCCGGCCTGCCGGTGGAAATCATCCAGGAATACGACAACTGGCGCCGCATCCGTGATGCCGACGGCACCGAAGGCTGGGTCAACCAGTCGCTGCTCTCCGGCCAGCGCGCGGCGATCGCCGCGCCCTGGATGAAGACGAAGGGCAAGGGCGTCTTCGTCAACCTGCGTCGCGAGGCGCAGCCCTCCGCCTCGATCATCGCCAAGCTGGAACCCGGCGTGATGCTGACGATCGGCGAATGCAACGGCGACTGGTGCCGCGCCGAAACCGACGGCGCCACCGGTTGGGTGGCACAATCAGAAATCTGGGGCGCCTATCCCGGCGAAGCCTTCAAATAAGCCCTGCCTGCTTGGCGGCTTCGTTGAGCGAGGTCATCGGACGCGGGCCGATCTGCTGGATGACAATGCCGGCAGCGAGGCAGCCGAGCTTGCCGCAATCTTCCAGGGACCGTCCCTGCGTATAGCCGTAGAGGAAGCCGGAGGCAAAAAGGTCGCCGGCGCCGGTGGTGTCCACAACTTCCCTGATCCGGATCGCATCGACGTAATAACGCTCGCGGCCCTTCAGGATGACGGCGCCATGCTCGCTCATCGTCACGGCGGCGATCTTGCAGTCGGCGGCAATCCTGTTCAGCGCCTCTTCGAAGTCTTCGGTCTCGTAAAGCGACAGCGCTTCCTGGCGATTGGCGAAGACGATATCGACCGTGCCGGAGCGCATCAGATCGAGGAACTCGCCGCGATAACGGTCGACGCAGAAACTGTCGGACAGCGTCATCGACATTTCGCGGCCGTTTTCATGGGCGATGCGGGCGCAGTCGCGAATAGCCTCCTTGGCCCGCGGCGGATCCCAGAGATAACCTTCGAAATAGGTGACCTTGGCGTCGGCAACGACATCGGCCTCGACGTCCTCAGGGCCGAGTTCGACGCAGGCGCCGAGATAGGTATTCATCGAACGTTCGCCGTCTTCGGTGACGAAGATCATCGAACGCGCCGTCGGCGGGAAGGCGCCCTTGGGACGGGTCTGATAGTGGACGCCCTGGGCGCGAATGTCGTGGGTGAAAATGTCGCCGAGCTGATCTGCGGCGACATTACCGAAATAGGCAGCCTTGCCGCCGAGATTCGCGACGCCGGCCGCCGTATTGCCGGCGCTGCCGCCGGAGGCTTCGAGTGCCGGCCCCATGCGCGAATACAGAAGTTCGGCGCGCTCGGCATCGATGAGGTTCATCGCCGCCTTGGTGATCTTGTTATCAATGAGGAACTGGTCGTCGCAGCGGGCAATGATATCCACGATCGCGTTGCCGACTGTCAGAACATCGAATCTAGTCATGAAATGGGGAGTCCCGGATTTGTGATATCAGGGGTTCGGTCTTAGCGAAATTTCCGCCGTTTGGAAGGATAAATGGTGAAAGGCGTCTCTATTCTTCGCAAAAGTGCCGCTTATTCGTCATGCCCCTGTCATTTTCGAAACCTACAAATGCTCGCCAGAAGACCGGTATGAGCAGCTTTCGGTTGTAGCCGGGCGACGAGGGATGATCCCTTCGATCTTACCGGCGCGGTGCTGACCACGGATGAACTGGCAGCTTCGCGATCCGGATATCCGGCAAGGCCGGAGCGGAAAAGCGGGCCATGCCCGCTTTTTTTGCGTGTGGATACACTCCATCCGCGGCTTGATACTGATTGCGTTTTCAACGCCACCTTTTGCTGCTAGACCTCGGATACTCCCTCCCCGCAGAGCATCCTCCCTCATGTCAGCCATCATTCTCGACGTCCTTCCCATCTTCATCCTGATCCTCATCGGCTGGGTAATCGTTCGCAGCGGCTTGATGGCATCAAATGTCGGCGATGCGCTCAGCGAATTCGTCTTCAAGATTGCCGTGCCGCTATTGCTCTTCCGCACCATCGCCGAGGCGGATTTCCATGGCGCTTCACCCTTCCGGCTCTGGATCGTCTATTTCTCCGGCGTCGCCATCACCTGGACGGCCGGCCATGTCGCCGCCACCCGCCTGTTTAACCGCGACGAACGGATCGGCGTGCTGGCCGGCGTTTCCTCGGCCTTCGCCAACAATGTTTTCATCGGACTGCCGCTCGTCCAGCGGACCATTGGTGACGAAGGGCTGGTGGCGTTGTCGATCCTGCTTGCCGTGCATTTGCCCGTGATGATGGTCGCCGGCACGGTTTTGATGGAGCACGCCGAACGAAAGATCGCCGGCAAAAGCGACCGCAGCATGGTCTTCGTGCTGCGCCAGATCGCCATCAATCTCATTCGCAATCCGCTGGTGATCGGCCTTGCGGCCGGCATGGCCATGCATCTTTCCGGCCTCACCATGCCGACTGCGGTGGCATCGGTCGTCGGCCAGATCGCGGGCATAGCCGGTCCGGCGGCGCTGATTTCGCTCGGCATGGCGCTGGAGAGATACGGCGTCTCCGGCAATCTCGGCATCGCCAGCGTCACCTCAAGTCTCAAGCTGCTGCTGCTGCCCGGCTGCGTCTGGACGGCGAGTCGTCTCCTCGGTCTCAGCCCAGAATGGACGGCGGCGATCGTGCTGACCTCCTCCGTGCCGACAGGCGTCAATGCCTGGCTGATCGCCAATCGTTTCGGCGTCGGGCACAGCCTCGCCGCCTCGACGATCTCAGTGACGACGGCGCTCGGCGCCATCACCGTTTCGCTCTGGGCTTATTTCCTCGGCGCCTGAACCTGCGCCATCAACAACAAAAGCCCGGCTTTTGGCCGGGCTTCGATGGTCATGCAATGGCGCTTCGCTTTACTGCGTCGCGGTTTTCGGATCCGGCAGCGGCACCGGCGAATCGGAAAGCGTGTGCAGGTAGAGGATGACGTTGGCGCGGTCCTGATCCTTCGCCAGGCCTGCGAAGCCCATCGCAGTGCCCGGCACATCCTTCTTCGGCGCCAGCAGGAACTTGTTGAGGTTCTCGAAGGTCCACTTCTCGCTGCTGCCCTTGGAAAAATCCTTCATGGCAGCGGAATAGGCGAAGCCTTCATGCGAGGCGATCGGGCGATCTACGACACCAAAGAGGTTAGGACCGACCTTGTTCGGCCCCCCTTTGGTGCCGTCATGACAGGCCTGACACTTCTTGAAGACCGCTTCACCGGCCTTGGCATCTGCAGAAGCGAGCAATTGCGCGATCGGAACGGCAGCGGCAGGCGCAGCTTCGCCGCCGGCGGCGGGCGCCTCTTCGGCAACGATCGCGAAACCTTCCTTTTCCGGCGCTTCGGAATGGAAGATCCCCTCGGACGCGATGGAGACCGACATCAGAACGAAAATCGTTCCGAGCAGCGCTCCCACGGCCGTATTGACGTATGAATTCATCTGCAATGCTCCCCTTGCAGCCGGCAGACCAGAACCGGACCATCTTGAAATCGCGCGGAACCTATGTCTTTTGACTGATCGTTGCAACTGTCTAAATGGTCTTATGCGTGAGACTTTTTGACACTTTTCAGCCCGGAATAGAAGGCCCGAACCATGAGTGATTCAAATTTAGACGAGGTGCTGGTATTGATCCCGGCACGCATGGCCTCCACCCGGCTTCCGGGCAAGCCGCTCGCCGATATTTGCGGACTGCCGATGATCGTGCAGGTGGCGATGCGCGCCAAAGAGGCAGCCATCGGCCGCGTGGTCGTCGCCGTCGACGATCAACAGGTGTTCGATGCCGTTTCTGCCGCCGGCTTCGACGTCGTCATGACCAGCAGTGACCATCAATCGGGTTCCGACCGCATCTTCGAAGCGCTGACCAACGTCGATCCGGACGGGAAAGCGAAAATCATCGTCAACGTCCAGGGCGACCTGCCGACGATCGATGCGGAAACCGTGCGCGCGGCTCTTCGCCCGCTCGAGAACGAGGCGGTCGATATCGGCACGCTGACGACCGAAATCGACGATGAGGACGACAAGACCGCGTCGCATATCGTCAAGATCGTCGGTTCGCCCGTCTCCGACACCCGTCTGCACGCCCTCTACTTCACGCGCGCGACAGCACCTTACGGCAAGGGGCCGCTCTATCACCATATCGGCCTATATGCCTATCGGCGTGCGGCGCTGGAGCGATTTGTCTCGCTCGGCCCATCGACGCTCGAGAGGCGCGAATCGCTGGAGCAGCTGCGGGCGCTGGAGGCCGGTATGCGCATCGACGTGGAGATCGTTGACACGGTTCCGCTCGGTGTCGATACTCCCGCCGACCTTGAAAAGGCGCGGCGCATCCTCTCCGCAAAGTCGAACTGACGGAACCATCATGAACATCAAGACCAACAGGATCGCCTTCCAAGGCGAGTTCGGCGCGAATTCCGACATGGCCAGCCGCGACATGTTTCCGACCATGGAACCGCTGCCGTGCCAGACGTTCGAGGATGCGTTCACCGCCGTCGACAACGGCGACGCCGATATCGCCATGATCCCGATCGAAAACACCATTGCCGGCCGCGTTGCCGATATCCATCACTTGCTGCCGGAATCGCGGCTGCACATCATCGGCGAATATTTTATGCCGATCCGCTTCCAGCTGATGGTGCTGCCCGGAGTGACCAAGGACGAAATCCGCACAGTGCACAGTCATATCCATGCGCTCGGCCAGTGCCGCAAGATCGTGCGCGCCCATGGCTGGAAGCCCGTCATCGCCGGCGATACGGCCGGGGCGGCCAAGCTCGTGAAGGAAACCGGCGACCGGACGATGGCCGCGCTCGCGCCGCGCCTTGCCGCCGATCTCTACGGGCTCGAGATCGTCGCCGAAAATGTCGAGGATACGGAAAACAACGTCACCCGCTTCGTCGTGCTCTCGCGTGACGAGGAATGGGCGCAGCGCAATTCGGCGGAAGAAAAGGTCGTCACCACCTTCGTGTTCAACGTCCGCAATATTCCGGCCGCGCTCTACAAGGCGCTCGGCGGCTTTGCCACCAACAACATCAACATGACGAAACTGGAAAGCTACCAGCTCGGCGGAAAATTCGTGGCGACGCAGTTCTACGCCGATATCGAAGGCCATCCGAACGATCCGAACGTTCGCCGAGCCTTGGAGGAACTGCGATTCTTCTCCGAGAAGGTCCGGATCCTCGGCGTCTACAAGGGGCATGCGATGCGAGGCCTGCTTTAGCTCTTTGTTGTGCACGTCGCCGGGAGCTGATACTTCCGGCGACGTGCATGAACAGACCTCGCACGTATTATTTATCCGGCTCACAAACCCGCAACCGATGGCCATCGGGATCAAGCACGACGAAGGTCGGGCCAAAATCCAGCTCGGTCAGCTCCTGGGCGATCGGCAGGCCCCGCTGGCGCCAGTCCTCGTATTGCTTGGCGACGGCATTTTCCCCCGCCACCATGAAGGCCACTTCGCCGCGATTGCCGATGGCGGAGGGTTGCGGCTCGACCTTGCTGCGCCGCCAAAGGCCGAGGGTGAAACCGCCATCCAGCGGAAAGGCGACGAAATTCGGCGCCTCCACAGCCGGTTCGCGGTTCAGGAGGTTTCGGTAAAAGCCGGCGCTCTCGCCGGGATCCTTGACGTAAAGGATAATCAGATTGGGGCTGGTCATTTCGGCTCTCCCTTGGTGTGACATGCTGATGAGCCCCTGCTGCCAATATAAGACAGGAGGATGCGGCGGGCGTTGCCGAGGCAACGCCCGGTTTTGTCGGGCGGAATGTCGATGATGAAGCGGCTTAGAGCGGGAAACGGTCTTCATGGCGCGGGTTGCGCCCGTCCATGAAGCCGAGGTCGCGCTTCATGTAGTCAGGTGTCGCCTGAACGTCGAGTTTGGGGCGGCTTCCCCCGCAGATCTGGAAAAGGCCGATGGCGAACTGCAGCAGGCCGAAGCGGACCGACTGCCGGCCATCAGCGAAAGTTTCGGCCGAAATAATGTCGGCAAAGCTATTGGTGGCGAAGCGGTCGCCGGCCTGCTGAATGATTGGAGGCGTTACCATGATCAGTACTCCTTCCGTAATGGATTGAGACTGATCATAACGCCAACTGCTGACAGTTTATGGCAGCAGCGATCACCTTTCGATCGGCACGTCCTGCGTCTCGCGCCACTCCTTGAGAAGCACCGTGCGGCGGCGCGGATAACGCACCTCATGCAGTGCCATGTCGATGATGCGATCGGTGCGGAAATGGCGAAAATCCTGGCGCAACTCGCACCAGGCCATGAGGACGCGCACGTGCTCGAAATAGCCGAGCGCGAAAGGCCAGACGCGGCGGCGCGAGATCCGGCCCTGCTCGTCGCCGTAATGCAGTTCGAGAATACGCTCCAGCCGGATCGCCCTGCGGATAGCCGAAACATCTGCGCTATCCTCATCGCGGCGTTTGGGGCCGACGAAAAGAGCGGCCGAATCGATCATCTCACGCAAATCGGCCGGCAGTACGGCAGCGATCTTGGCCAGTGCATCGGCACCGGCGCCGGCAAGGCGCGGCTCGGCGGCGCGGGCGACCCAGCGCGAGCCGAGCACCAGAGCTTCCAGTTCTTCCTCGGAAAACATCATCGGCGGCAGCATGAAACCGGGCTTCAGCACATAGCCAAGGCCGGCTTCGCCTTCGATCATCGCGCCCTGGGCCTGCAGGCTGGCGATATCGCGATAGAGGGTCCGCAGGCTGACGCCGGTCTCCTGAGCGAGCACAGTGCCGGTCACCGGCCTGCGATAACGCCGAAGCGTTTGGAGCAGCGTCAGGAGCCGTTCCGAACGGGCGACCGGCATGGCACTAGCGCTTCCACTCCACCCAGTCGCGCATCAGGCGGTGGGCGATCGCGCCTTTCGGCGGCGAGGCCTTGCCGTTGGCGCCTGGGCGCTCCAGCATCTCGAGCGTTTCCTCGCGGGTGAACCAGCGGCAATCCTCGAGCTCCGTCTCATCGCGCTTGATCTCGGTGGATTTCGCCTCCGCGTAACAGCCGATCATCAGCGAATGCGGCATCGGCCAGGGCTGCGAGGCGTGATAGCGGATACGGCCGGTGCGGATGCCTGACTCTTCCAGCGTTTCGCGGCGCACAGCGTTCTCGATGGTCTCTCCGGGTTCGACAAAGCCAGCAAGACAGGAATACATGCCCGGCGCAAAATGCGGACTGCGGCCGAGCAGGCAGAGGTCGCGGCTCTCATCAACCGTCAGCATGATGACGACGGGATCGGTGCGGGGAAAGATCATGTGCTCGCAGGCGGCACAGACACGCTTGTAACCGCCGATATGAATTTCCATCGCCGCGCCGCAGCGGCCGCAGAAGCGATTATCGCCGTTCCAGCGAATGAGGCTTGCAGCCTGGGCGAATTCGCCGAGCAACACCTCATCGATCAGCATCTCGCGAAACAGCGTGCGGCCGTCGGCGGGCTTGTACTGGCTGGCGAGATCCTCGACGTCGATGCCGACGGGAACGGCGAGGCGGGGCTCGCCGGTCTTTCGATAGCCGAGAAGCACCGTCTCGTCCCAATTCGGCCGAAGCTCCTGCAGCTCGTAGCGGGCAAAAAGCGGATCGAGCACCTGGCCGTCATGCTTCAGCACCAGCTTGTCGTTGGCGAAGGCGAAAATATGCGTACCTTCCCTCGCCAGCGCCTTTTCGACGGAGTGTTCGTCGCGATGTTCGGAATCGCGATTGAGGTCGTTGCCGGCAAAGGCCGTGAGATTGCTGGGTTCCGGATGCGGCACATCCGAATCAAAAAGCGAATGGCTCATGATGAAAGGGTTTCCCGCAGCTTCGCTGTCAATTCGTCTCTCCTTCCGTCCTCGTAGGGCTCTGCCCGCCCGAAACCCCAGACGGGACCCGGCCAGTTGGCATCGCCTTCGAAGCGGGCAATGACATGAACATGAAGCTGGCGGACGATGTTGCCAAGAGCCCCGATATTGATTTTTGTCGCGCCGGTGATCTCTTTGAGCGCCTTGGCGGTGAGCTCCGTCTCGAAAGCGAGCAGCACCTGGTCGAGCGGCGTCAGCTCGAAGATTTCGGTGATATCGGCTCGGCGCGGCACGAGAATGAGCCAGGGCCAGCGGGCATCTCTCGACAATCTCAGATCACAGAGGCCCGTGACCATGACGCTGGTGCTGTCGTTTTCCAGCCGGGGGTCGAGCATAAAGCCGTTCAAGGGCATTCCTCCTGTCTTTTCCAAGGACTAGCAGTTTTTTATCATGTTGGCTTGCTTTTGATGACGATATTGCCGATATGTGCATCTGGGAGGTTGGTGGTGGACGAGCCACTCGCCAACCGGGTCAGGTCCGGAAGGAAGCAGCCCTAACGAGCCCGGCACGGGTCATCGTGCCAGCCTCCCACCTTCTCTTTACGAAGTGCCCGGCATCCGGGCGACAAGCAGGGCGATGAGCGACACCGAGCGACAATCAAAAGATGCCGCCTCGACGGGCACCGGATACCGGGTGCTGGCTCGCAAATACCGCCCCAAGGATTTCACGGACCTGATGGTCGGCCAGGAGCCGATGGTCCGCACGCTGACCAACGCCTTCGAGACTGGCCGCATCGCGCAGGCCTATATGCTGACCGGCGTACGCGGTGTCGGCAAGACGACGACGGCGCGCATCCTGGCGCGGGCGCTGAATTACAAGACGGCAGAGATCGACAAGCCGACGATCGACCTGCACGTACCCGGCGAACATTGCCAGGCGATCATGGAAGGCCGCCATGTCGACGTGATCGAAATGGATGCCGCCTCCCATACCGGCATCGACGATATAAGAGAGATCATCGAGCAGGTGCGCTACCGGCCGGTTTCGGCGCGCTACAAGGTCTATATCATCGACGAAGTGCACATGCTGTCGACGCAGGCCTTCAACGGTTTGTTGAAGACGTTGGAAGAGCCGCCGGAACATGTGAAATTCATCTTCGCCACCACCGAAATCCGCAAGGTGCCGATCACCGTGCTGTCGCGCTGCCAGCGCTTCGACCTGCGCCGCATCAGCGCCTCGGACCTCGTCGGGCTGTTTACGACGATTGCTGCCAAGGAAGGTATCGAGGCGGAAGCGGACGCGCTGGCGATGATCGCACGCGCTGCCGAAGGCTCGGCGCGCGATGGCCTGTCGCTGCTCGATCAGGCGATCGCCCATGGCGCCGGCGCCGTTCAGGCCGAAGCCGTGCGCGGCATGCTCGGCCTTGCCGATCGCGCCCGGATCGTCGATCTCTTCCAGCATATCGTCAAAGGCGATGTCGCCGGCGCCCTCGGAGAATTCCAGAGCCAGTACGAGGCCGGCGCCAATCCGGTGGTCGTGCTAACCGATCTTGCCGATTTCACCCATCTGGTGACGCGGCTGAAATATGTGCCGGATGCGGCAAACGACCCCTCCCTCAGCGAAATTGAACGCACCAAGGCGGCGGAGTTCGCCAAGGGTGTGGCGGTGACGACGCTGTCGCGCATCTGGCAGATGCTGCTGAAGGGGATTCCGGAAACGGAAGGCTCGTCGCGCACGGCAGGGGCGGCCGAAATGGTGCTGATCCGGCTGGCGCATGCCGCGCATCTGCCGGCGCCCGAGGATGCGGCGCGGCGGCTTGCCGAATTTTCCGGCGACGGTGCCGGCGCGCGCCCCTCCTCCCCGCCTTCCGGCGGCGGTAGCGGCAACGGAACACGGGTTCCCTATCAGAGCAGCGGCGCGGCGCGGGCGCCGGAGCCGACACCGCGGTTGCCGCCCTCAGGGCCGACCGCGATGCTGCGCGCCGTCCCCAATCCGGAACCGCAGACAATCGGCCGCGTCGAGACGAAGCCGGTTGAAGCGCCGAAACCGCTGGTCCCAGTCAATTCGATCGGCGATATCGTCGACCTCGCGGCCGAAAAGCGGGACGTCAAGCTGAAGGCGCTGGTGCGCAACTTCGTGCGGCCCGTGCGCATCGAGCCCGGGCGGCTGGACGTGAACCTCACCGAGGGCGCGCCAGGCACGCTGCTGAACGAGCTTGCCGTCAAACTGAAGGAATGGACAGGCATCCACTGGATCGTCAGCACCAGCCGCGAAGAAGGCGGGCCGACGATGGTGGAGGCGGAAGCCAAGGCGCAGCAACAGCGGGTCAGCGATGCGCGCCAGGACCCCGATGTCGCGGCTATTCTTGCGCAGTTTCCGGGCGCCAAGATTATCGACGTGCGCATCAGGGCGCCGACGCCGGAGGAGGAAGCGGAAGAGGCGACACCGCCTGCCGCCGCCGAATCCGAAGAAGGCGACATCCTGCCGGGCGACGACATAGAATTCTAGAGTTTCAAGAAGGAGCGAGACGATGCGCGACATCATGGGCATGATGGGCAAAGTCAAGGAAATGCAGGCCAAGATGGAGCAGATGCAGGCGGAGATCGCCGAGCTCTCGGCCGAAGGCAAGGCCGGCGGCGGCCTCGTCACCGTCGTCATCTCAGGCAAGGGCGACCTGAAGAGCCTGAAGATCGATCCGTCGCTGTTCAAGGAAGACGATGTTGAGATCCTCGAGGACCTGATCGTCGCCGCCCACAAGGACGCCAAGGACAAGGCCGAAGCGCTCGCCGCCGAAAAGACCAAGGCGCTGACCGCCGGCCTGCCGATCCCGCCCGGCTTCAAGCTGCCGTTTTAATCCAGGCAATCGCTCTTCCATTTCACCGCTGTTGCGATGGGCGATGTGACAATCGCGTTCGCGATGCACAGGTGAAACTGGCGCCTAACGCTGCGCTTCCAACATCGCTCGCAGCTTGTAGTGAATAGGGGCAGCGAGATATCGCGCCCGGTCGGCCTCCGAAAGCCTTCGACCGAAATTTTCCATCAGCTCCGGCATTGTGACTTTGTCGCCGCCAAAAGACTGATGCTCCACCGGCATTCCGGCTTCGGCGATGCCGCTGCGGATGACGCGACAATAGATGCCGGGGCGGGCGGCATCGGTATAGCGCTTGACGAATTTCGGATCGGCCATCCTGGCTGCGAAGGTGGCGCAGGGGATGCGGCATGCTGTGACTTCGAGGACGAGATCGCCTGATATGAAGCGGTCACCGACGGCAACATCGCGGTTGTCCAGATCCGAAATCAGCATGTTTTCGCCGAAGGCGCCGGGCTCATAGGGCCGGCCGATCTCGTTTGCCCACCAGTCAAGCGTCAGCGAGCCCTCGATATAGACAGCCTGATCGACGCCGCCATGGTGTTTGCGGTTGCAGATCGCGTCGCCGACCAGTCCCTCGGCATCGATCATCACGGCGCCGTTGACGGCGTGTTTGAAGATGCCGGTCTTGTAGCTCTTGCCGGGCAGCCGCTCCGGAGTGGCGGTGCAGAGCGCCAGTATTTTCATGGGACGGCCGATCCTTCCGCGATTCCGTTTTCGTTGCATATCAGCTAAGAACGGCGCATGGCAAAACGAGTCACCGGCCCCGAAATCGAAAAACTCATCCAGCTTCTGGCGAAGGTGCCGGGCCTCGGGCCGCGCTCGGCCCGCCGGGCGGCGCTGCATCTGATCAAGAAGAAGGACCAGTTGCTCGGGCCGCTCTCGAACGCGATGGGCGAAGCCTATGACAAGGTGAAGATCTGCTCGCGCTGCGGCAATGTCGATACGGTCGACCCCTGCACCGTCTGCACCGACACGCAGCGTGATCAATCCGTCATCATCGTCGTCGAAGACGTGTCGGACCTCTGGGCGTTGGAGCGGGCGGGCGCGATGAACGCCGCCTACCACGTGCTCGGCGGCACGCTGTCGCCACTCGACGGGATCGGACCTGATGACCTCAACATTCGCGGGCTAATCGATCGGATCGGCGACGGCGGCATCCGCGAACTGATCATCGCCGTCAACGCCACCGTCGAGGGGCAGACAACGGCGCATTACATCACCGATCAGTTGCAGGGGCTCGATGTGAAGATCACGCGGCTGGCGCATGGCGTACCGGTCGGCGGTGAGCTCGACTATCTCGATGAGGGCACGCTGGCGGCGGCCCTTCGGGCGCGGACGGTAATATGAGGGGTTTGTATATGCGGCGCCACACCCCCCTCTGCCTTGCCGGGCATCTCCGCCAAAAGGGGGGAGATCGGCAAGATGCACCGGCCCTGCGAAATCTTGATCGTGAGCCAAGCAGCTCCGGTCCCCTGCCGCGTTTGATTGGGGTAACAGCGTGCCCCCAGCCGATCTCCTCCCCTGTGGGGGAGATGTCCGGCAGGACAGAGGGGGGAGTTCCACGAGGGCTGCGGATACTCGCACTCGCGATGATGACTGCCCTACTTCCTCTCCCCTCCCACGCAGCCCCATCGAAAGCCGATGTCGAGGCCCAGTTCGAAAGCTGGGTGCAGAAGGACCTCTGGCCGCAGGCCAAGGCGGGCGGCATTTCCGAGAAGACTTTCAAGGCCGCCTTCTCAGGCGTCACGCTGAACTGGAACCTGCCGGATCTCGCTCCGCCGGGATTCCCGCCGCCCAAGGAGCAGAAACAGACACAGGCGGAGTTTTCCTCGCCTGGCCCCTATTTCAACGAGGACCGGCTGAAGAAGCTCGCCGCAACCGGGCGCGGCTTTGCCGCGCAATATGGCTCGACGCTGAAGCGGATCGAGAAGACTTACGGCGTGCCGGGGTCGATCGTGCTTGCCATTTGGGGCCGGGAGACGGGTTTCGGCGCGGCGAAGATACCGAATTCGGCGGTCGAGGTGCTGGCAACCAAGGCCTTCATGTCGACGCGCAAGGAAATGTTCCGCACCGAGCTGGTGGCGGCGCTGCATATTCTCGACGGCGGCGACGTGACGCCCGCCGAATTCAAGAGCTCGTGGGCCGGGGCGCTCGGCCAGCCACAATTCATGCCGACGAGCTATCTGAAATATGCGGTGGATTTCGATGGCGACGGTCACCGCAATATCTGGACCTCCGTGCCGGATACGCTTGCCTCGATCGCCAATTACCTAGTCAAGAAAGGCTGGCAGCGCGATCGCGACTGGGGCTTCGAGGTCTCGATACCGGAGGCGGTTTCCTGCGCGCAAGAGGGTCCAGACCTCGCGAAGCCGCTATCGCATTGGGCCTCGCTCGGCATCGACCGCATCTCCGGCAAGAACTTCCCTTCGGGCGAGATGAACGCGCAAAGCATGATGCTGGTTCCGGCCGGACGCGACGGGCCGGAATTCATCGTCACGCCGAATTTCTACATCATCAAGGAATATAATAATTCCGATCTCTACGCGCTCTATATCGGCAATCTCGCCGACCGGATCGGCTATAACGGCGGCGCCTTTGAGGGCCGATGGGGCGATGTCGGCAAGATGCTGCGTTCGGATGTCGCCGCCATGCAGAAGGCGCTCGAACGGCAGGGTTACGATGTCGGCGGTTCCGACGGTCTGCCGGGCTACAAGACACGCCGATCGATCGGCCAATGGCAGGCAAAGAACGGCATGAAGCCGACATGCTTTCCCGAAGCCACGATGAAGGGCAGCCTGAAGTAAGGCTTCAGAGACTGCGCTTCAGCCCTTCATGACTCGCGACGAAGCCGAGCTTTTCATAGAAGCGGATCGAATCCCCTCGCGTCTTGTCCGTTGTCAGCTGCACGAGGCCGCAGCCCCGCTCGGCGCACTGGGCGATCGCCCATTCGATGAATTCGGAGCCGAGGCCGGAGCCACGCAAACCCCGGGCGATTCGCACGCTTTCGATCTGGCCGCGCCACATGCCCGTTCTCGACAGGCCGGGAATGAAGCTCAGCTGCAGACAGCCGACAACCTGATTGTCCGCATCGCTTGCCACGGCGAGCATCTGGTTGGCATCCGCCTCGATCGCGGCGAAAGCCGAGAGATAACGCGCATCGATAGGGTCGGAAACGATCTCCCTGGCGCTGCCGAGATCATCATCGGCCAAAAGCCGGACGATGGCGGCAAGATCGGATTGGCGGGCGAGCCTGAAATTATACATGCCTGTCCTCAATGATGCAGATCGATCGGCGCCTTATGGAAGACGTCATCGCCGGGCGGGATGGCCTGACGCTCGATCATCCGGTGAACATGCGGCGGACCTTCGCCGCGGTGAAGGGCGCGTAGCCTGTCGATATTTTCGGCATCGGCCTGCGTGCGCCGCTGGTTGTGCCTGATATATTCGACCCAGGTCGGCGTATGGTAGGTTTCGGTCCAAAGCCCGGGATTTTCGAGATTGCGCATCAGCGCCCAGTGCCGCGCGCCATCGCGGATGCGGATACGCCGCCGCTCGCCCATCAACGTCATGAATTCCGCAAGATCGTCGTCGCCGATCTCGTAGTCGACCTGGATGACGATCGGACCGCTGCGCGGCGTGATGTCGAGGCTGAGCGCCGGCGCGGTGAAGCGGTTCAGCGGATCGAGATTGAGCGAGGCGAAGGCCGGCATCGAAAAGCGCAGGCCGATCGCAATGCCGAGCAGCATGACGACGGATGACGTCAGCAGCGCGTTGGCGACGCCGTAGCGATCGGCAGCAACGCCCCACAGCCAGCTGCCGCCGGCAATGCCGCCGAAGGTGACGGTCTGGTAGAGCGACAGCGCGCGGCCCACCACCCAGCGCGGAGTCGAGAGCTGGACGATGGTATTGAAAAGCGACAACGCCGAAACCCAGCAGGCGCCGGCGACGAGCAGTCCGGCTGAGGTGAGGACGGCGCTCGGGCTGACGGCCGCAATGACGGCGCTGAGCGCAAAGCCGGCAAAGGCCAGGCGGATGATCGTCTCGCCGGAAAACGCCTGACGAATTCTCGCACTCAGCACGGCGCCGCCGATCGCGCCAATGCCGAAAGCGCCGAGCATGAAGCCATAGGTCAGCGGTCCGCCGGCCACCAGATCAAGCGCGACAACCGGCAGAAGCGCCAGGATCGAGCTGGCGCCGATGCCGAAGATAAGCCCCCTGACGAGAACCTTTTCGAGATTGGGCGACATGGAGACATATCGCAGGCCGGCGAAGATGGCGCTGGCGAGCGCCTCCCGCGGCAGGGTCGAAACCGGCGCGCTCGGCCGCCAACGCGACAAAGCGTAGATCAGTGGCAGATAACTCAGCGTGTTGACGGCAAAGGCCGCGGCGGCGCCGGCGGCCGCCACGATGGCGCCGCCGATCGCCGGGCCGACGCTGCGGGTTATGTTGAAGCCCATGCTGTTCAGGGTGACGGCGCCCGGCAGATCGGCGCGCGGCACCATGTCGCCGACCGAGGCCTGCCAGGAGGGATTGTTGAGCGCCGTGCCGCACCCGATGAGGAAGGTGAAGAAGAGCAGCAGCCAAGGCGTGATCCAGCCGAGAAGCGCCGCGGCCGTCAGCAGGCCTGAGACCGTCAGCATCATGCATTGCGCCGTCAGCATCACCCGGCGGCGGTCGTAATTGTCGGCGAGCGCGCCCGATATCAGGGAAAACAGCATGATCGGCAGTGCCGTCGAGGTCTGCACCAGCGCGACCATATCCTCCGAAGCGGTGATCGTCGTCATCATCCAGGCAGCACCCACCGCCTGGATCAGGCCGCCGAAATTCGAGGAAAGGCTCGCAAACCATATGGCGCGATAAGTCTCGTGCCGTAAAGGCGCCAATGTCGACGGAGTGTACGCCACGATTTCTCCCGCTTTTGTCATTGCCCCGCCGGGCAATATATGCGCATGACCGGCGCTGGCCATAGGCGCGTTCGCCTTGTCGGAGGCGAATTGGCGGAATCGGTCGTAGACCTTGCAATTTCGTAAAAACCCGACTATATGGCTCTCAAATTCTTGATCGCTTGATGAAGAGTGGGCCGCAAGGACCCGCTCTTTTTTATTAGCTCGATCGCCTGAACAGCAGAAATTGCGAGGAGCGCACCGCTTGTCGGACATGACGAACGCAGACAACGAACTTGAGCCGCGGCTGATTACCGAAACCGGGCTTGACCAGCGTCTTGCCGATATCATCGAACCCGTTCTCATCGGGATGGGCTTCCGGCTGATCCGCGTGCGCATGCTGAACCAGAACGGCATGACGATGCAGGTGATGGCCGAGCGCAACGACGGCACGATGACGGTCCAGGACTGCGAAGAAGTCTCGATGGCGATTTCTCCCGTCCTCGATGTGGAAGAGCCGATCGATAAAGAGTATCATCTCGAAGTGTCTTCGCCCGGCATCGACCGTCCGATGGTGCGGAAATCCGATTTCGTTCGCTGGCAAGGTCACCTGGTGAAATGCGAGACGTCGATCATGATCGGCAACCGCAAGCGCTTCCGCGGCAAGATCGTCGAAGCCGACGCAGATGGTTTCACGCTCGAGCGTGACCAGGTTGCCTACGGAGAAGAGCTGAACGTCACCATTCCTTTCACCGCGCTCAGCGATGCGAAACTCATCCTGACCGACGACCTGATCCGCGATGCATTGCGCGCCGACAAGCTGGCGAAAGCGCAGGCCGCCAACCAGAACGAAGCGGACGAGCAGGAATAACCGATTAACAGACCGCTCCCAGGGACGGGAACCCCGGAGTAAAGACGGAGAAACAAGACAATGGCAGTCAGTGCGAACCGGCTCGAACTTCTGCAGATCGCAGATGCAGTGGCGCGCGAAAAGGTCATCGACCGCGAGATCGTGCTTGCCGCAATGGCCGATGCCATTCAGAAGGCGGCACGCTCGCGTTACGGCACCGAATCCAACATCCGTGCCGACATCAATCCGAAGACCGGCGAAATCCGGCTGCAGCGTCTGCTCGAAGTCGTCGACAAGGCCGAGGATTATTCGACGCAAATCCCGCTGGAGCTCGCCCGCGACCGCAACCCGGACGCCGCACTCGGCGATTTCATTGCCGATCCGCTGCCGCCGATGGATTTCGGCCGTATCGCCGCTCAGTCCGCCAAGCAGGTGATCGTCCAGAAGGTGCGTGAAGCCGAGCGCGACCGCCAGTTCGATGAATTCAAGGACCGCGTCGGCGAAATCGTCAACGGCACCGTCAAGCGGGTCGAATACGGCAACGTCATCGTCGATCTCGGCCGTGGCGAAGGCATCATCCGCCGCGACGAAATGATCCCGCGCGAAAACGTGCGCTATGGCGATCGCGTCCGTGCCTATGTCTATGACGTCCGCCGCGAACAGCGCGGCCCACAGATCTTCCTGTCGCGCACGCATCCGCAGTTCATGGTGAAGCTCTTCACCATGGAAGTGCCTGAAATCTATGACGGCATCATTCAGGTGAAGTCGGTTGCCCGCGATCCGGGCTCGCGCGCCAAGATCGCCGTGATCTCGAACGACAGTTCGATCGATCCGGTCGGCGCCTGCGTCGGTATGCGCGGCTCGCGCGTCCAGGCCGTCGTCGGCGAGCTCCAGGGTGAGAAGATCGATATCATCCCGTGGTCGCAGGATCCGGCAACCTTCGTCGTCAACGCCCTGCAGCCGGCCGAAGTCGCCAAGGTCGTTCTCGACGAGGATGCCGAGCGCATCGAAGTGGTGGTTCCCGACGAGCAGCTGTCGCTTGCGATCGGCCGCCGCGGCCAGAACGTCCGCTTGGCGTCGCAGCTGACCGGCTGGGATATCGACATCATGACGGAGGCCGAGGAATCGGAGCGCCGTCAGAAGGAATTCAACGAGCGCACCAACCTGTTCATGGATTCGCTCGACGTCGACGAAATGGTCGGCCAGGTCCTGGCATCGGAAGGTTTTGCCGCCGTCGAGGAACTTGCCTATGTCGATCTCGACGAAATCGCCTCGATCGATGGTTTCGATGAAGATACCGCGCAGGAAATCCAGACCCGCGCCCGTGAATATCTGGAGAAGCTCGAAGCCGAGATGGATGAGAAGCGTAAGGCGCTCGGCGTTGAGGACGAGTTGCGCCAGATCGACGGCATGACCGCCCAGATGATGGTGGCGCTCGGCGAAGACGGCATCAAGACGATCGAGGATTTTGCCGGCTGCGCCGCCGACGATCTCGTCGGCTGGACGGAGCGAAAGAACGGCGAAACGAAGAAGTTCGAGGGCCTGTTCTCGAAGTTCGACGTCTCGCGCGTCGAGGCCGAACAAATGATCGTCCAGGCTCGGCTTGCGGCCGGCTGGATTACCGAAGAGGACCTGGCGAAGGGGACCGAAGAAGAGGTCACCGAAGCCGAACAGGAAGCATGATGACCGCGCATGAGCCGGACGCTCTCCCTCAGGACGACGATCTTGCAGGTTATGACGTGAACGGACGCATGTGCATCGTGACGCGCGAAAGCGGATCGCCGGATGAGCTGATCCGCTTCGTCGCGGCTCCCGACGGAACCGTCGTCGCCGACCTGAAGCGCGAGCTTCCGGGACGCGGTTGTTGGGTGAAAGCCGACCGGTCGCTGGTCGACAGAGCGGTGGCGAAGAAGCTCTTCGCCCGCGCGCTGAAAAGCGACGTGAAGGCAGCAGACGATCTCGGCGCGAGTGTCGACCGGCTGCTCGCGGCGCAATTGATGCAGATGATGAACATGGCCCGCAAAGCCGGCCAGTTCATCAGCGGCTCCTCGAAAGTGGACGCCGCGGTTAGAAGCGGAGCAGCCATTGCGGTGTTCCACGCAACTGACGCGGCGGACGACGGTGTGAGGAAAATCGACCAGGCCCGCAAGGCCTGGCACCTCGGAATGGAGACCGAGGAGGAGATACCTTCCTACCGCTTCTTCTCGGAGAGCGAAATGGAAGGCCTGATGGGCCAGAATGCTTTTATCCATGCCGCAGTGCTTGCAGGGCAGGCGGGTGAGGGTGTAGTGAAGCGCGCAAAGATGCTCGAACAGTACCGTATTGGCGGTCAGTCCCGGGCAGCGGGCGGCGCTGGCCGGCAAAAACAATGAGACGGTCACCGGCATCGGCCGGTCTCATTCTCATTGATCGACAGTATTTGAACGACAGGGTCTGATCTAGTCATCGCTCCCTGTCCGAAGGAACGGGAACGAATGACCGATAGTAACGACGACAAGACACTCAGCGTAACGGGCAAGAAGACGCTTACCCTCAAACCATCGGGGATAAGCCAGGGCACCGTTCGCCAAGATATGGGTCGGGGTCGCACCAAGGCGGTCGTGGTCGAGACCCGCAAGCGGCGCCCGATGCGCCCGGAAGACGAAAAGCCAATCACGCCCGCTGCCCCGGCAGCCCCGGTCCGCGCCGCCGAACCTGCGCCGGCGCCCGTTCAGGCGCGTCCGCAGCAGCCGACGCCGGCACCGCGGGTTCACCAGCCGGGCAACAACCAGACCAATCAGCGTCCGCAGCAGTCCTATCAGCCGCAGCGCTCGAACGACCGTCCGCGCCCTGTCGTGCTGAACCATCTGTCGCCTGAGGAGATGGATGCCCGCCGCCGCGCGCTGGCCGAATCCCAGGCGCGTGACGCCCAGGACGCGATCCGCCGCGCCGAGGAAGAAAAGCGCCGTGCCGCCGAAGAGGCGATCCGCAAGGTCGCCGAAGCCGAAGAGGCCGCCCGCAGGGCCGCCGAAGAGGCTGCCCGCCAAGCCGAAGCGCCCGCTGCCGCCGAACCCGCCGCTGTTGCGGCGCCGGCTCCGGTTGTGGCCGAAGCGCGCCCGAGCGCTCCGCGGCCGGCATCGCCGGCACCGGCTGCGCGCCGTCCCGATGGCGCCGGAGCACCTGCTGCCGCCCGGCTCGCGCCGGGTGCTGCCGCACCGGCAGGAGTCCGTGGCCGTCGTGATGACGAGGGCGACGATGATCGGGGTGCTGCACGCGGCGGCCCGGCTCGTGGCCGCGTTGTCCGCCCGGAACCGGCGAAGCCGGTCACCACGCGTCCGAAAACGGATGAGGAGCGCCGCCGCGGCAAGCTGACGATCACCACGGCCGACGTCGACGGCGACGACAATGCCCGCGGGCGCTCACTTTCGGCGATGCGCCGCCGGCAGGAAAAGTTCCGCCGCAGCCAGATGCAGGAAACCCGCGAGAAGATCTCCCGCGAAGTGGTTCTGCCCGAGACCATCACCATTCAGGAACTGTCGCAGCGCATGTCCGAACGCGCCGTCGACGTCATCAAGTACCTGATGAAGGAAGGCCAGATGATGAAGCCTGGCGACGTCATCGACGCCGACCTTGCCGAACTCATCGCCAGTGAATTCGGCCACACGGTTCGTCGCGTGTCGGAATCCGATGTCGAGCTCGGCATCTTCAACGTCTCCGACGAAGAAGGCGAACTGGTTTCGCGCCCGCCCGTCGTCACCATCATGGGCCACGTCGACCACGGCAAGACCTCGCTGCTCGACGCCATCCGCCATGCCAACGTGGTCGCCGGCGAAGCCGGTGGCATCACCCAGCATATCGGCGCCTATCAGGTGGAACAGAACGGCCAGAAGATCACCTTCATCGACACCCCCGGCCACGCCGCCTTCACGGCGATGCGTGCCCGCGGCGCGCAGGCGACCGACATCGCGATCCTGGTGGTCGCGGCCGATGACAGCGTCATGCCGCAGACGATCGAATCGATCAACCACGCCAAGGCGGCCAATGTGCCGATCATCGTGGCGATCAACAAGGTCGACAAGCACGAGGCCGACCCGCAGAAGGTTCGCAACCAGCTGCTGCAGCACGAAGTCTTCGTGGAATCCATGGGCGGTGAAGTGCTCGATGTCGAAGTCTCGGCCAAGACAGGCAAGAATCTCGACAAGCTGCTCGAGGCGATCCTGCTGCAGGCCGAAATTCTCGATCTGAAGGCCAATCCTAACCGGACGGCGGAAGGCACTGTCATCGAAGCCCAGCTCGACCGCGGCCGCGGTTCGGTCGCCACCGTGCTCGTCCAGAAGGGCACACTGCGTCCGGGCCAGATCATCGTCGCCGGCGACGTCTGGGGCCGCGTGCGCGCCCTCGTCACCGACAAGGGCGACCATGTGAAGGAAGCCGGTCCCGCGACCCCGGTCGAGGTGCTCGGTCTTTCCGGCACGCCGCAGGCAGGCGACAAGTTCGCCGTGGTCGAAAGCGAAAGCCGCGCCCGCGAGATCTCTGAATATCGTCAGCGTCTTGCCCGCGACAAGGCGGCTGCCCGCCAGTCGGGCCAGCGCGGTTCGCTGGAACAGATGATGACGCAGCTCCAGAGCACCGGCGTCAAGGAGTTCCCGCTCGTCATCAAGGGCGACGTGCAGGGCTCGATCGAAGCGATTGCCGGCGCGCTGGAAAAGCTCGGCACCGACGAAGTCCGTGCCCGCATCGTCCATTCAGGCGCAGGCGGCATCACCGAGTCGGATATTTCGCTCGCCGAAGCTTCGAACGCCGCCATCATCGGCTTCAACGTTCGCGCCAATGCGCAGGCACGCCAGTTCGCCGAACGCCAGGGTATCGAAATCCGCTACTACAACATCATCTACGATCTGGTGGATGACGTGAAGGCAGCGATGTCGGGCCTGCTGTCGCCGGAACGGCGCGAAACCTTCATCGGCAATGCCGAGATCCTTGAGGTGTTCAACATCACCAAGGTCGGCAAGGTCGCAGGCTGCCGCGTCGTCGAAGGCAAGGTCGAGCGCGGGGCGGGCGTCCGCCTCATCCGCAACGACGTCGTCGTTCACGAAGGCAAGCTCAAGACTCTCAAGCGCTTCAAGGACGAGGTCTCCGAAGTGCCGATGGGCCAGGAGTGCGGCATGGCCTTCGAAAACTACGAGGACATGCGCGTCGGCGATGTCATCGAGTGCTTCCGCGTCGAGCACATTACGCGCACGCTCTAACCGTCAGGCGCCTTGCGCAAGAAGCTTTCCAGAAGCCATCCGCCAGCCGGCGGATGGCTTCTGGTATCTGGCGGCCTTGACCTTTGCAGCCAAAAGAGTCATGGACGCTCTCCTTTGACGGGTTCGATTCCCAGCCGCATCGGCAAACAGAGATAACAATGACCAGACCAACATCCTCCGCGCCTTCGCAGCGCATGCTGCGCGTTGGCGAACAGGTCCGCGCCGCGATCACCCAGGTGCTGCAGCGCGGCGAAGTGCGTGACGACGTCATCGAGGCGACCGTGATCTCGATTTCGGAAGTGCGCATGTCGCCGGACCTGAAGATCGCCACGGCTTACGTGACGCCGCTCGGCGTCTCCGACCACAGCGTCGTCATCGAGGCGCTGAACCGCCATGCGAAGTTCATCCGCGGCCGGCTCGGGCCGCAGCTTCGGCAGATGAAATACATGCCGGAAGTGCGCTTCCGCGACGATACCAGCTTCGACAATTACAAGAAGATCGACGAGCTCTTGCGTTCGCCCGAGGTGAGCCGCGATCTCGACGGCGACAACGACGAAAAATAGCAGAAGAGACGCATGTCCAAACCACGCAAACCCAAGGGCCGGCCGATTTCCGGCTGGCTGATCCTCGACAAGCCGGTGGATTTCGGCTCGACGGAAGCCGTTTCCAAGCTTAAATGGCTCTACAAGGCGCAGAAGGCCGGCCATGCCGGCACGCTCGATCCGCTCGCCTCCGGCATGCTGCCGATCGCGCTGGGCGATGCGACCAAAACCGTTCCTTATGTGATGGACGGCCGGAAAATCTATGAGTTCACCGTCAGCTGGGGCGAGGAGCGGGCCACCGACGATCTCGAAGGCGATGTGACGCAGAGCTCGGAAAGGCGCCCGACCGAGCAGGAGATCCGCGAGATCCTGCCCCGCTATATCGGCACGATCAGCCAGGTGCCGCCGCAGTTTTCCGCCATCAAGATCGCGGGTGAACGCGCCTATGATTTGGCGCGCGACGGCGAAGCAGTCGAGATTCCCTCGCGCGAAGTCGAGATCTTCCGGCTGACGCTGCTTGCCTGCCCAGATGCGAATACCGCGCATTTCGAAGTGGAATGCGGCAAGGGCACGTATGTCAGGGCGCTTGCCCGCGATTTCGGCCGCGAGCTCGGCTGCTACGGCCATATATCAGGGCTGCGACGCACCTTCGTCGCGCCTTTCCAGGAAGATGCCATGGTGCCGCTTGCCAGCCTCGTGGCGCTCGAGGCGATCGAAGACATGGACGAGCGGCTCGCCGCCCTCGATGCATTGCTGATCGACACGTGCGAGGCGCTTTCCGCCCTGCCTCATCTCGTCATCAACGACGACCAGGCGCACCGACTGAAGATGGGCAATCCGATCCTGGTGCGCGGCCGCGATGCGCCGATTGCCGAAAGCGAAGCCTATGCGACGGCTCGCGGCAGGCTGATCGCGATCGGCGAGATCGGCCAGGGTGAGTTTCGCCCAAAGCGGGTTTTCGCCTGAGTCGCTACAGCTGGCGATTGTCTTGCGGTGGCGATGCGATATCTTCCTTTCGGGCCATGGCGGCCCGAGGGGAAAATTATGCGCGCAATCGCAGTTGGAATGCTGACGTTCTTTTCGCTGTTCCTGACCGCCGCCGGCGCTCAATCCGCCGAGCGCTGGGCCGAGCTTCCGGCCTTTCCTGCCATGCCGGCGCCGAAGACAAGCGGCATGGCCGATGTGAACGACATTAAGATGTATTATGCCGAATATGGTGAAGGCGATCCGATCCTCTTCATCCACGGCGGCCTTGGCAATACCGGCGTCTGGGGTCACCAGATCGCCGAATTCGCCAGAGATCATCTGGTCATCGTCGCCGACAGCCGCGGTCACGGCCGCTCAACGCGCAGCCAGCAGCCTTTCGGCTACGATCTGATGACATCGGACTATGTCGCCCTTCTCGATTATCTGAAGGTCGACAAGGTGACGCTCGTCGGGTGGTCGGACGGCGGCATCATCGGCATCGACATGGCGATGAGATATCCGGAAAAGCTGACGCGGGTCATTGCCCAGGCGGCCAATGTCACCACGGACGGCGTCAAGCCCGACGTCTTGAGCAACAAGACCTTCAACGACTACATCACCGTCGCCGGCGAACAATACCGGAAGCTGTCGCCGACACCGAACGAATACAAGGCCTTCGTTGACCAGATTTCGCGGATGTGGAAGACGCAACCGAACTGGACGGCGACGGAGCTTGGCAAAATCATGCTGCCGGTCACGCTTGCCATCGGTGATCATGATGAGGCCGTAAAGCTCGACCATACCGAGATGATGGCGAAAGAAATTCCCGGCGCAAAGCTCGTCATCCTGAAAAACGCCAGCCATTTCGCCATGCTGCAGGATCCTGCAGGCTATAATGCGATGATTCGGGACGCCATGACGGGCCGCTGAAAGCTGCTGCGGGGCTCCCTCTTTCCATCGCTGCTTATTTGGTTTATAGGCAGCGCCAGCATCGGGTCCGCTCGATTGCATTCGCGGCCAAAGCTGGACGGCATCCCGGCTTTTGGCGACTTCTTCTCCTCTCATAGAAAGGACCATCCGATGTCGATCACTGCTGAGCGCAAGGCTGCGCTGATCAAGGAATACGCAACCGCCGAAGGCGATACCGGTTCGCCGGAAGTTCAGGTCGCGATCCTGACCGAGCGCATCAACAACCTGACCGAACACTTCAAGGACCACAAGAAGGATAACCATTCCCGCCGTGGCCTGCTGACGATGGTTTCGAGCCGCCGCTCGCTTCTTGATTATCTCAAGAAGAAGGATGAAGGCCGCTATTCCAAGCTGATCAACAGCCTGGGTATCCGCCGCTAAGATTGTCCGGCGGGCGCTTACGAGCGTCCGCCGGATCTGTTTCGGGACGGTGTTCCGATGAAATGTTCCGGCCGCGCCCTATCTCAAGCGGAGGAACGACCGGCGGACCCGGATGGGCCGGTTCTGCCAAACCAACCGCTGACCTGTCATGGGGCAGGATTGCCGGATGCTTTCGGCCAGAGCTTCTCGAAGCTTTGGCCCGATTTCCCGGGGACAAGGGTTCCTGAGGAAGCTGAGACGAAAAGCCTCCCGTTGTCTTGCCCGTGATACGTCGCATTGATTGCGGTCGACTGTGCGCTGCGCCCTGATATCGGCGATGGCGCGTGCTCCCGCATTGAAGGACAAGATATGTTTGATACACACACCGTGGAAATCGAGTGGGCCGGCCGCCCGCTGAAGCTTGAAACCGGCAAGATCGCCCGTCAGGCCGATGGCGCCGTTCTCGCCACCTACGGCGAAACCGTCGTTCTCGCCACCGTCGTTTCGGCCAAGGCGCCGAAGCCCGGCCAGGACTTCTTCCCGCTGACCGTCAACTACCAGGAAAAGACCTACGCAGCCGGCAAGATCCCCGGCGGCTATTTCAAGCGCGAGGGACGCCCGAGCGAAAACGAGACCCTCGTTTCCCGCCTGATCGACCGTCCGATCCGCCCGCTCTTCCCGGAAGGCTACAAGAACGACACGCAGGTCGTCGTAACCGTCATCCAGCACGACCTTGAAAACAACCCCGACATCCTGTCGATGGTCGCGACTTCGGCAGCGCTGACGCTCTCCGGCGTTCCCTTCATGGGCCCGGTCGGCGGTGCGCGCGTCGGCTACATCAACGGGGAATATGTTCTCAACCCGCATCTCGACGAGATGGACGAGTCGAGCCTCGACCTCGTCGTCGCCGGCACCTATGACGCCGTGCTGATGGTCGAATCCGAAGCCAAGGAACTGCCCGAGGACGTCATGCTCGGCGCCGTCATGTTCGGCCACAGGGGTTTCCAACCGGTTCTCGACGCGATCATCAAGCTCGCCGAAGTTGCCGCCAAGGAGCCGCGCGACTTCCAACCGGAGGACTATTCCGCGCTCGAAAGCGAAATGCTCGGCCTTGCCGAAGCCGAACTGCGTGAAGCCTACAAGATCACCCAGAAGGCCGACCGCTACGCCGCCGTCGACGCCGTCAAGGCGAAGGTGAAGGCGCACTTCCTTCCCGAGGAAGGCGAAGCCAGGTACACGGCCGAGGAAGTCGGCGCGATCTTCAAGCACCTGCAGGCCAAGATCGTCCGCTGGAACATCCTCGACACCAAGAGCCGTATCGACGGCCGCGATCTCGAAACCGTCCGTCCGATCGTTTCGGAAGTCGGGCTTCTGCCGCGCACCCATGGTTCGGCGCTGTTCACCCGCGGCGAAACCCAGGCGATCGTCGTTGCCACGCTCGGCACCGGCGAAGACGAACAATATGTCGACAGCCTGACGGGCATGTACAAGGAGCGCTTCCTGCTCCATTACAACTTCCCGCCCTACTCCGTCGGCGAGACCGGCCGCATGGGCTCCCCGGGCCGCCGCGAAATCGGCCACGGCAAGCTCGCATGGCGCGCGATCCGTCCGATGCTGCCGTCGGCCGAGCAGTTCCCCTACACGCTGCGCGTCGTCTCCGAGATCACCGAGTCGAACGGCTCGTCCTCGATGGCGACCGTCTGCGGCACCTCGCTCGCCCTGATGGATGCCGGCGTTCCGCTTGCCAAGCCGGTTGCCGGTATCGCCATGGGCCTGATCCTCGAAGGCGATCGCTTCGCTGTTCTCTCCGATATCCTCGGTGACGAAGACCACCTCGGCGATATGGACTTCAAGGTTGCAGGTACAGCCGACGGCATCACCTCGCTGCAGATGGACATCAAGATCGCCGGCATCACCGAAGAGATCATGAAGGTCGCGCTCAGCCAGGCCCAGGGCGGTCGCACCCACATTCTCGGTGAAATGTCCAAAGCGATCACCGAAAGCCGCGGCCAGCTCGGCGAATTCGCTCCGCGCATCGAAGTCATGAACATTCCGGTCGACAAGATCCGCGAAGTCATCGGCTCCGGCGGCAAGGTCATCCGCGAAATCGTCGAAAAAACCGGTGCGAAGATCAACATCGAGGACGACGGCACCGTCAAGATCGCCTCCTCTTCCGGCAAGGAAATTGAAGCGGCCCGCAAGTGGATCCACTCGATCGTTGCCGAGCCTGAAATCGGCCAGATCTATGAAGGCACCGTTGTCAAGACCGCCGACTTCGGCGCCTTCGTCAACTTCTTCGGCGCCCGCGACGGCCTCGTCCATATCTCGCAGCTCGCTTCCGAACGCGTTGCCAAGACGCAGGACGTCGTCAAGGAAGGCGACAAGGTCTGGGTCAAGCTGCTCGGCTTCGACGAACGCGGCAAGGTTCGCCTGTCGATGAAGGTCGTCGACCAGGCCACCGGCCAGGAGATCGCGAACGAGAAGAAGAAGGAAGAAGCGGCCGAGTAAGCCGCGTCTCCAGATTGAATTCCGGGCGCGGGAATCTTCCGCGCCCTTTTTGTATCCCGGATTGCGCATGTCGTGGTCGCAAAACCGCTGCACATTTTTGCGCGACACGCTTAAACGAGACGAGACCCATGAGCCGCGAGACGCTGAAGACCCTGTTCCATCCCTTTGCCAGCGGCACAATCGAGCCGCCCGGCGAGGGCGAGCGCGTGCTCTTTCTCGGCGCCGAGGCAGGCTTTCAGCTGCCCGAAGGCTTTGCCGCCTCGCTCAGCGCCGTCCAGGGCTTCCGGCCGCTCTACCGGCAGCTTCTGGCGCAGCGGATCGACGTGAAGCCGGAGATCGACGGCGAGGATTATGACGCCGCACTCGTGCTGTGCACCAAGCACAAGGGCGAGAACGAGGCCAATCTGGCCGCCGCGATCACCCGCACGCGGCCAGGCGGCCTGATCGTCGTTGCCGGGGCCAAGGAAGACGGCATCCAGCCGCTGCGCAAGCGCCTGGAAGGGTTCGGCCTCGCCATCGATCATATGCCGAAATATCACGGCGTCGCCTTCTGGTTCGGCCGCCCGGCCGATGCCGGCGAGATTGTCACCAAACTGGCGAAAGCGCCGGTGCGCGTCGACGACCGCTTTCATGCGACAGCCGGCATGTTCTCGCATGACCGCGTCGATGCCGGATCGGAGCTGCTCGCCTCACGACTGCCGCAGGATTTTACCGGCGACGTTGCCGATTTCGGCGCCGGATGGGGTTATCTCTCTATCGAGATGGCGCAGAGATCGCGTGGACTGGCGCGCCTTGACCTCTACGAGGCCAATCACGCGGCCCTGGAGGCTGCGCGGGGCAATATGGCAGAGAACTGCCCGAACGCGCCTGCGCGCTTCTTCTGGCACGATCTGGCGGGTGAGCCGGTCAAGGATAAGTACGATCTCGTCATCATGAACCCGCCCTTCCATGAAGGCCACGCCGCCGAGCCCTCCCTCGGCCAGGCGATGATCAAGACTGCCGCATCCTCGCTTCGCGGCGGCGGCCGACTGATGCTCGTCGCCAATCGCGGTCTACCCTACGAGCCGGTTCTTGCCGCGGAATTCAGGGAAAGCGGTGAAACCTGCCGCAATGCCCGCTTCAAGGTGTTGTGGGCGAAGAAGTAAGGCTCAGGCCTCGAACCGTTCTTTCATCGATCGCAAGAAAAAAGGCCGTGCGCATCATCTGCGCACGGCCTTTGAGCTTCCTATCGGGGTGCCGTTTACTCGACATCTGCCCTGCGCAGCGTATCCAGCGTCGGCATCGAGGTGATGTTGAAGCCGGCGTCGACGAAGTGAATTTCGCCGGTGACGCCGGCTGAAAGGTCCGAGAGCAGGTAGAGCGCCGAGCTGCCGACCTGATCGATGGTCACGGTCTTGCGCAGCGGCGCATTGCGCTGGTTCCACGAGAGGATCGCGCGCGCATCGGAGATACCGGCGCCGGCGAGCGTGCGGATCGGCCCGGCGGAGATGGCGTTGACGCGGATGCCGCGCGGGCCGTAGTCGGCGGCGAGATAGCGCACCGAAGCCTCGAGCGCAGCCTTGGCGACGCCCATGACGTTGTAGTTCGGGATGACGCGTGTCGAGCCATTATAGGTCAAGGTCAGCATCGCGCCGCCGTCTTCCATCAACGGCGCGCAGCGCTTGGCGATCTCGGTGAAGGAGAAGCAGGAAATGACCATGGTGCGGCTGAAATTCTCGCGCGTCGTATCGGCGTAGAGACCCTTCAGCTCGTTCTTGTCGGAAAAGCCGATGGCATGAACGATGAAATCGAGCTTACCCCAGCGCTGTTCGATCGCATCGACCAGGCTATCGACCGAGGCGATGTCCTCGACGTCGCAGGGCAGCACGAAATCCGAGCCGACCTCGGCGGCAAGCGGCTTGACACGCTTGCCGAGCGCATCGCCCTGATAGGTGAAGGCGAGGTCCGCGCCCTCAGCGGCCAGAGCCTTCGAAATTCCCCAGGCGATCGAGTGGTTGTTGGCGACGCCCATGACGAGGCCGCGCTTACCCTGCATGATTCCAGTCATATTATTATCCGTTATGGCGCTGGAAGACGAGCGTGGCGTTCGTCCCGCCGAAGCCGAAGGAGTTGGAGAGGGCGATATCGATTTTCGCATTGTCGATGCGCTTGCGCACGATCGGCACGCCTTCGAATTCGGGATCGAGCTCGCTGATATGGGCGCTCTCGCCGATGAAGCCCTGCTGCATCATCAGCAGGGAATAGATCGATTCCTGCACGCCGGCCGCACCCAGCGAATGGCCCGTCAGCGACTTGGTCGATTGGATATGCGGGATCTTGGCGCCGAAGACCTCGCGGATGGCCCCGATTTCCTTGCTGTCACCGACCGGCGTCGAGGTGCCGTGGGTGTTGATATAGTCGACGTCACCTTTGACGGTGGAAAGAGCTTGGCGCATGCAGCGGATTGCGCCCTCGCCCGAAGGCGCGACCATGTCGTAACCATCAGAGGTGGCGCCGTATCCGACGATTTCGGCGTAGATTTTGGCGCCGCGGGCCTTGGCGCGCTCAAGTTCCTCGAGCACCAGCACGCCGGCGCCGCCGGCGATGACGAAGCCGTCGCGATTGACGTCATAGGCGCGCGAGGCAGTGTCGGGCGTGTCGTTATATTTGGAGGACATGGCGCCCATGGCGTCGAACAGATTGGACATCGTCCAATCGAGATCCTCATGGCCGCCGGCAAACATCACGTCCTGTTTGCCCCACTGGATCATCTCGGCGGCATTGCCGATGCAGTGCGCCGAGGTCGAGCAGGCCGACGAGATCGAGTAATTGACGCCGTGAATCTTGAACCAGGTGGCAAGCGTGGCGGAGGCGGTCGAAGACATCGCCTTCGGCACGGCGAAGGGGCCGATGCGCTTCGGGCTGTTGTTCTTGACGGTGATGTCGGCCGCTTCGATCAGCGTGCGGGTGGACGGGCCGCCGGATCCCATGATGATGCCGGCGCGTTCGTTCTGCGCGTAGTCCGTCTCTTCAAGACCGGAATCGGCGATCGCCTGCTTCATGGCGACATGGTTCCAGGCGCCGCCCTGCGACAGGAAGCGCATGGCGCGGCGATCGACCAGCTCGGCAAGTTCCGCCGGGCCGAGCTTCGGGCTGCCCCAGACCTGGCACTTGAAGCCGTGTTCGGCGAAATCGTTGGAAAAGGAAATGCCCGACTTTGCCTGGCGCAAGGATTCGGTGACTTCGGCCGCGTCGCTTCCGATCGAGGAAACGATACCCAGACCCGTGACAACTACCCGTCTCATCTGATCAAACCTTTGTTGTTTTCGTCAGCCGCTCGAGAAGCGGTTTCAGGCGGTCTTGTCTTTCGATAGACCGACGCGAAGATCGGCTGCCTGGTATATGGTCTCGCCGTCTGCCTTCAGCCAGCCGTCGGCAGTGCCGAGCACAAGGCGGCCGCGCATGACGCGCTTGAAATCGATGCCGTATTCGATCAGTTTCGTGTGCGGCCGCACCATGCCCTTGAATTTCACTTCGCCTGTCGAAAGGGCCATGCCGCGGCCTTCCTCGCCGAGCCAGCCGAGGAAGAAGCCGGTCAGCTGCCACATGCCGTCGAGGCCGAGGCAGCCAGGCATGATAGGATTGCCTTCGAAATGGCAGGGAAAATACCAGTCGTCGGGGCGTACGTCGTATTCGGCCCTGAGATAGCCCTTATCGAAGGCACCGCCGGTTTCGGAAATGTCCGTGATGCGGTGAACCATCAACATCGGGGGCAGCGGCAGCTGCGCATTGCCGGGGCCGAACAGCTTGCCATGAGCGCAAGCGATGAGTTCTTCATACGAGAAGCTGGACTGTCTGGTTGTCATAAATTTTCTTTTCCCCCCGCGTGAAGCCGATGGATGTGAACGTGTAGTCCAAGTTCTTCAGAAAATGAAGCACAAGCAAGGCAGCTTCATTCATCGCCCCGGACCAGGCCTACGCCATTATTTGGTGGTCGCATACAGGAAGGCCAGGGCCGCGACCAGACCTATTTGCGTCAAAAGCCCGTTTTTGCCGCCTTTATCAGGCCCTTGTCCCCATTGAACTATTGAAAGGCTCCAATGCAAAAGTTATACCGCTTTAAGAAACATGATTGCTTTATGCAGGAATAACCGGAGTTGGTATTGATGACGGGTGCACTCCCGATCGCAATAGAGGTAAGGCTGCGCGGCGCTGGCCTGCGCCCCACCCGCCAGCGCGTCGCGCTCGGCGACCTCCTGTTTGCCAAGGGCGACCGGCATCTGACCGTCGAGGAACTGCATGAGGAGGCGGTTGCCGCCGGCGTACCGGTTTCGCTGGCAACCGTGTACAACACGCTGCACCAGTTCACCGAGGCCGGTCTCATCCGCGTTCTCGCCGTCGAGAGCGCCAAAACCTATTTCGACACCAATGTGTCCGACCACCATCATTTCTTCGTCGAAGGCGAAAACGAGGTGCTCGACATTCCTGTCAGCATCCTGACGATAGCCAATCTGCCTGAGCCGCCAGAGGGCATGGAGATCGCCCATGTCGACGTGGTGATCCGCCTGCGGGCCAAGCGGGGCTGACGGCGCCTTAGAACAGGATGATTTTAGGTCGGTCGACCTAAAATCATCCTGTTCAAGTTTAATAGCTAGAGCATGATGTCGTCCGAAAACCGCTTATACTTTTCGGCATCATGCTCGGTCTCTACATGACATCGTCGGGATGCCGGCCGGGCTTGTGCTTGTAAATCGGGAAGGTCCAGCCGAACCACAGCGCTCCGCCGCGAACGGCAAAGGCGGCTGCGACGCCGCAGCCTGAGGCAAGATAAAGCGGCATCCCAAGCGCATTGGCAAGCGTGAACACGCCGGCGCCGACAAGGGCTGCCGTCACATAGATTTCCGGCCTGAGCAGCACCGAAGGCTCGTTTGCCAGCAGATCGCGCAGGATGCCGCCGAAGGTTGCCGTCAACGTGCCGGTGACGATGGCGATGGTCGGCGAGCCGGTGGCGGCAAGTCCCTTGGCGGCGCCGAGCACGCAATAGGCGGCCAGACCGATCGCATCCAGCCAGATCAGCAGGCGATAGCGCGATTCCAGCAGATGAGCGGTGAAGAAAACGATGACGCCCATGATGCAGCAGACGAGAATATAGCCGGGGTTCAGCACCCAGAAAACCGGCACGCGGCCGAGGACGATATCGCGCACGGTGCCGCCGCCGGTTCCCGTCACCATGGCGAAAAACAGAAAGCCGATCAGATCGAGCTGCTTGCGCGAGGCAGCGAGCGCGCCTGTCGCCGCAAACAGGGCAATGCCGGCATAATCGAGATAGACGAGCAAGGACATACGGACCCCGGAGCCGGCGAACAGTTTCCGGAAAGAACCACGGCGGCAAGGGCGGCGCAAGGCGGGACGGCCATAAAGCGAGCTGATAGAGCTTTATCCAAAAGAGGAAAGCCCGTGAAACCGCTGGTGCTCGCCGTTCTGAATATCGTCCTGCTGCTCGCCATGCCGGCTGCGGCCCTCGGCCAGCAATCGCTGATCTCCGACCCGGAGATCTACGAGAAGAAGCATTTCCAGGAGCAGTGCAAGGCGGTCGAATTCGCCGACGGCTTCGTCACCCGGCAGGACATCAACAATGACGGGCTGATCGACGCGGTGGTCAACGAAGGCCTGCTCACCTGCGACGGGCAGAAGGGGCCGCGATGCAATGACGACGGCTGCACCTATAATTTCTATCTGCAGGTCGCCGAAGGCGGTTATTTCATGATCGCGACGGCGCAGATCTACGGCTACGATTTCGTCCAGCGCTTCGGCAACATGGTGCTGGCAATGAAGATGCATCCGCGGTTCTGCGACCGCACCGAAGGTGACCCCTGCATCGTGACGGCGCGCGTGCGCGGCACGAAATTCGTCACCATCTCGAAGAAGTGACTCAGCGGGGATAGAGCTCCGATGTCCGGCCGGCGAGATAATAGCCGACTAGTCCGTACCATTCGCGGATCGCCGTCGCCATATTCTGGGCATTAAGGTTCGGCTGGGTGAAATCCAGGCCCGGCCTCACCTGCCCGTCGGTGCGATAATCGGTCGGCCAGGGCACAATATCGATGCCGAGCTTGCGGAAGATGCCGACGGAACGCGGCATATGAAAACCCGAGGTGATCAGCAGGCAATTGGAAAGGCCCTGGCTTGCCAGGAATGCCTTGGTATTGACGGCGTTTTCGAAGGTGGTGCGCGATTGCCGCTCCTCGATCAGCCGCTCCCTGCCGATGCCGAAGAGCGGGAAGAAACGCTCGGATGCCGCCGCATCGCCTTCATAGATGCCCGAGAGCGAGCCGTCGCCGCCCGAAACCAGAATGCGCGACTGCGGAAATTTCTGCGCCAGCCGCAGGGCTTCGACGAAGCGGTCGGCGCCGCCGTTGAATTCGATGCCGTGGCGCGCCGTGTTCACCTCGTTTTCGAAGGCACCGCCGAGCACGATCATGCATTGCAGGTTCTCCGGATCGGCGGCAGGCTTGGCGAAACGCTGCTCGAGACCCTGCATCATGAGGTTGCCGGTCGTGGTGTAGAGCGTGACGCAGAGGATGAGGGCGCCAGCGGCTGTCGCAAAAAGACTTAAGGCACGCCAGCGCAGAAGCCCGGCGAGGAGGGCGAAGAAGACAAGAAGGAATGCCAGCGACAGCGGCTGACCCAAAATCCAGACAAGCTTCGAAATCAGAAACAAGATCTACTCCTCGAGGGCGGACGGCGATCCTTCCTATCCGATTCGACGGTAACAGGAATGCGACGCTTCTATTTGCCGCGGGCAACGCCCGAGTGGTGCGGCGCGAGCTTCTGGTTGAAGCGCCGCTGAAGCGGCCGGGGAATGTACATGGCGGCAAGCGCCAGCGCCATGGCAAAGATCGAGACCAGCCACAAGGCATGCGCGCCGGTCAGCCGCGTCAGGACGGCACCGGCGATCGCGCCAGCCACCATGCCGCCCCAGGGTACGATCTGGATGGTCCATTCGACACGGTGATCGCCGATGATCCAGCGGCCGATGCCGCGGCCGAAACGCGACAAGGCGCCGGTGACATAAGTCAGCCCGATCGGCAGGCCTTCGATGTGTTCGACGGCGGCATTCACCATGCCCATGGAAAAGACGATCAGGTAGAATCTCGGAAGCAACATGCTTTGCGTGCTTATTATCGATGCAAGCGCCAGAACGAGGCCGACGCAGCCGAGCACCACGAAAATCCGGCGCTCGGAGACATGGGCGATGACGATGCCGGCCGCGTTGCCGAGCACGAAGACGAGAATGGCCGAGATCAGCACCGCCGCGTGAAAAAGGTTGCCGTCACTTAGGGCGAGGGCCGCCCGTGTCGTGTTGCCGGTCATGAAGGAAACGAAATCGCCGGTCAGCAGCAGGCCGGTCGCATCGGTCATGCCGGCCAGAAACGAAATCAAGCCGACGAGCGCAAGTCCGGTCAGGGTGCGTCGGGTGCGGATGATACGGCGGCGTCTTGCTCTGGTCATTGCTCAAGGGTCCTGAAGTGGAATCACTGAGTTCCGGCAGCAGGATAAATCCTCTTCATTGAGGAATTGGCAAAGAGGATTGGCAAGGATGGGGCGGAGCCAAGCTTTGCCGATCAAAGGGATCGTCAGACGTTGGAGGGTGCGCCGGTCTCCACAGACGCCGCTGGAGGCCTTTTCTGGCTATTCGGAATCGGTCTGCTGTTTCATGAGATGATCCGTAGTCTGATTCGGCTGGACCAATCTCTTGCGGCAAAAGCTCTACCGGAATGCGATTTCAGGTAGGTTTTGAATTCAAGCGCTTTGTACTTGTCGGGAAAGGCGCAATACCAGAGCAAATTCCAAGGCGCGAATTTGGCGGTGTGGGTGGATTTGCCGGCATTGTGCGCCGCAAGGCGCTGCTTCAGATCTGCGGTGGAGCCGGTATATTCCTGATCGGAAAAATCGACACTGCGGAGAATATGGACGTACCACATCAGCGTTTCAGCCCGTCGTCTCCCTTCGGGCTATGCCGGGCACTGCCTCGGCCTAACGGTTTCTCGCGGCTGCGCCACGCGAAGCCCGTAAGGGCGAAGCGTGGTGGAGCTAAGCGGGATCGAACCGCTGACCTCTTGCATGCCATGCAAGCGCTCTCCCAGCTGAGCTATAGCCCCATCAAAGGTGGTCCGGCGTGGCCGGTCCTGGGATACTCCAGAGGGCGTTCCCTCTGGGGTGGCGGCTTCTTACTTGCGGTTTTCGCAGATGGCAAGCCTAAAAAATCCGACCCGAAATTTTTTTGCAATCCGGGTCGGTATTTGTCCGATCAGACTTCGTCTTCGTCGCCGGTCACGCCGATGATGTCGCTCATGTCGTCATCGTCATCGTCTTCGTCGGGTGTGAGGAAGGTATCGTCGTCGTCGTCGCCTTCAATTTCGACATCGTCGTCGCCGATATCGGGAATGTCGTCGCCGCCGGCGGCGTCATCGGCATCCTCGAGCGAAACCAGTTCGACTTCGGTGTTTTCGGTATCGACTTCCGCAACCTCGTCTTCCTCGGCAACGTCTGCTATCGCCGAGGTTTCCTCGAAGAAGGACAGGGGATAGGACTTGCCGGTATAAGGGGAAACGATCGGATCCCGGTTCAGATCGTAGAACTTCTTGCCGGTTTCCGGATCAGTGCGCTTGGTTCCAAGTTCCGCTTTCGCCACTATAAGCCTCGTGAGAATGGCCGAATCCGCGATTCGGCAAAATGCCGTTCAAGCCGGCGTTCCATCGGAAATTATAAGCCGGTCCCCTTAATCGCTGCGGCTTCGCATGTCAAAGCCAAACTTTATGATCGCAGTGCCGGTTATTTCCGGCGCCGGCGGATGCCCGGCCGGCGCCTCTGTCGCAACGAGACGCGGGGGCTGCGGAAGCGGGCGGAGACGGCCGCCGGAAAGGGCGGACTTGCGAAGGAAATGCTGCGCCTTTACAAAGCATTATGCCGCGTGTGGCGCCGCGTCGAGGCCGGTAAGCGCCCTGCTCCAGGATTGATCCCATGACGACCAAGACTTTCACCATCGCCATCGACGGCCCGGCGGCGGCCGGTAAGGGCACGCTTTCGCGCCGCATCGCCGAGCAATATGGCTTCCACCATCTCGACACCGGCCTGACCTACCGCGCCACCGCCAAGGCGCTGCTTGACGCCGGTCTGCCGCTTGACGACGAGGCGGTGGCGGAAAAGATGGCGCGGGAGGTTGAACTTGGCGGGCTCGATCGCGATATACTTTCGCGACACGAGATCGGCGAAGCCGCCTCGAAGATCGCCGTCATGCCGGCGGTGCGACGGGCGCTCGTCGAGGCGCAGCGGCGGTTCTCGGAAAAAGCGCCGGGCACGGTGCTCGACGGGCGCGATATCGGCACGGTCGTCTGCCCGGATGCGCCGGTCAAGCTCTATGTGACGGCAACGCCGCAGGTGCGCGCGAGACGCCGTTACGACGAGATTGTCGGCAAGGGTGCGAAGGCGGATTTCGATGCGATTTTCGAGGACGTCAAGCGGCGCGACGAACGCGACATGGGACGGGCCGACAGCCCTTTGAAACCAGCGGTCGATGCGCACTTGCTTGATACGTCGGAAATGAGTATAGAGGCCGCGTTTCAAGCTGCGCAATCGATCATCGATGCAGTCTTGAGCCGAAATGCCTAAATTCAAGCGATTTTGCATGCTGAGACGCATGGATCGCTTTTATGCAGCCTGAAATTCCGTCCAAGCGCCGGATTGCCTTCGTGAGAGAGGGCGGACTGGGTTCAGGCCCGTTCAACGCAAACCAACCGGCGCGCACGTGTCCGATTTCATTTCGGGCCACGCAGGAGATTTTATGTCAGTAGCAACTCCCTCTCGTGAGGATTTCGCGGCCCTTCTCGAAGAGTCCTTTGCCAAGAACGATCTGGCTGAAGGCTATGTCACCAAGGGCATCGTCACGGGCATCGAAAAGGATGTCGCCGTTGTCGACGTCGGCCTCAAGGTCGAAGGCCGCATCGCGCTTAAGGAATTCGGCGCCCGCGCCAAGGATGGCCAGCTCAAGGTTGGCGATGAAGTCGAAGTTTACGTCGAGCGTATCGAAAACGCGCTCGGCGAAGCCGTTCTGTCGCGCGAGAAGGCTCGCCGCGAAGAGAGCTGGGTCAAGCTCGAAGCCAAGTTCGAAGCCGGCGAGCGCGTCGAAGGCGTGATCTTCAACCAGGTCAAAGGCGGCTTCACGGTCGACCTCGACGGTGCGATCGCCTTCCTGCCGCGTTCGCAGGTCGATATCCGACCGATCCGCGACGTCACGCCCCTCATGCACAACCCGCAGCCCTTCGAAATCCTCAAGATGGACAAGCGCCGCGGCAACATCGTTGTATCGCGCCGTACGGTTCTGGAAGAATCCCGTGCCGAGCAGCGTTCTGAAATCGTTCAGAACCTCGAAGAAGGTCAGGTTGTCGACGGCGTCGTCAAGAACATCACCGATTACGGTGCGTTCGTCGACCTCGGCGGCATCGACGGCCTGCTGCACGTCACCGACATGGCATGGCGCCGTGTGAACCATCCGTCGGAAATCCTGAACATCGGCCAGCAGGTCAAGGTTCAGATCATCCGCATCAACCAGGAAACCCACCGCATCTCGCTCGGCATGAAGCAGCTCGAGTCCGATCCGTGGGATGGCATCCAGGCCAAATATCCGGAAGGCAAGAAGATTTCCGGTACCGTCACGAACATCACCGACTACGGTGCGTTCGTCGAGCTGGAGCCGGGCATCGAAGGCCTGATCCACATCTCGGAAATGTCCTGGACCAAGAAGAACGTTCACCCCGGCAAGATCCTGTCGACCAGCCAGGAAGTCGAGGTCGTCGTTCTCGAAGTCGATCCGTCCAAGCGCCGTATCTCGCTTGGCCTCAAGCAGACGCTGGAAAATCCGTGGGCAGCATTCGCCCGCAGCCACCCGGCCGGCACTGAAGTCGAAGGCGAAGTCAAGAACAAGACCGAATTCGGCCTGTTCATCGGCCTCGACGGCGATGTCGACGGCATGGTGCACCTCTCCGACCTCGACTGGAACCGTCCGGGCGAACAGGTCATCGAGGAGTTCAACAAGGGTGACGTCGTCAAGGCCGTCGTTCTTGACGTCGATGTCGAGAAGGAACGCATCTCGCTCGGCATCAAGCAGCTCGGCAAGGATGCAGTCGGCGACGCCGCTGCCTCGGGCGATCTGCGCAAGAACGCCGTCGTTTCCTGCGAAGTCATCGCGATCAACGATGGCGGCGTCGAAGTGAAGCTCGTCAACCACGAAGACATCACGTCCTTCATCCGTCGCGCCGATCTCGCCCGCGACCGCGACGAGCAGCGTCCTGAGCGCTTCTCGGTCGGCCAGGTCGTCGACGCCCGCGTCACCAACTTCTCCAAGAAGGACCGCAAGATCATGCTGTCCATCAAGGCTCTGGAGATTGCGGAAGAGAAGGAAGCCGTCGCTCAGTTCGGTTCGTCCGACTCGGGCGCTTCGCTCGGCGACATCCTGGGCGCAGCCCTGAAGAACCGCGGCGGCGAATAAGCCCCGCATCCTTCGCTAAAATTGAAGAACCCGCCGGAGCGATCCGGCGGGTTCTGCATTTTCAGGTGATGAGACCGTATCATTCCCAGCCGACCATGCGCTGGTAGAGCGCATAAACCGGGTCGGCGACAGCGCCGGCCGGCTGGGGCACCGGATCGGCGTCGATCATTCGCGGCGTCCTTCGCACAGGTGCTGTGTCGGTCGCTGCGGGATCGGGATCGGCCTCCTCGCCTGCCTGCGCCTGCTCATCTCCCTGCGGCTGATCCTCGGAAGCGTCGTCGCGCTGGTGCTGATGCTGGTGGTGCGTCTCCCCCGCCGTCTCGTTCGGCGGCAAATCCTTGGCGAACTGATAGGGCAGCTGGGCATAGGCAAAACCATCCGGCATTCTTGCCGCAAGCGGCACATGGGAGGATTCAACCGCTTCAGGGGCCGGCACTATTTGCGGCTGCGCGGCAATCTCCCTCGGTTGACGGTCAGCCGCCGCGGCGACCTTGCTCTCCGTCGGCGCGGGATGGAGTGCCGTGGCTTGGCGCAGGTCGGATGCCGGAATTTCCGCCGGCTGCCTGGCCAAAGTCTTGGCCGCATCGCTGATAACGGCGTCATCGAGGATGGCATCGATCTCCACTGCCGCCTCGACGGGACCATCCTCCAGTCCAGTGTCGACGTCCTGCTCGCGAATGATGGTGGCGATCATCTCGGAGGCTTCTTCCGTCATTGAGGCGACAATACCCGTCCAGTTTCTGGGAATGACGGGATCAGCCTTTTCCGAATTTGCGCGCGGCTGGACGGCAGGCGGCTCCGCCGTCTCCCTGCTATCGCCGGTATCCATGGATTGCCGGGCTTCGGTCTCGGGGGCCACCGGATTTTCCGGCGCGAGGTCTTCTGACGTCGCCGGAGCGGAGCGGGCGTTGTCTTCAAGCTGCGGCGTTTTCGGCTCGGCTGTTTCGACAGTCTCGGCGGCGATCGTCTTCTCGTCCGTCATAAGCGCTGGGGGCCTGGCATGGGCATCGGCCGGCGCGGGCGCCGCTTTTGCCGGCTGGCGCATGGCGGTTGCAAGGCCGCCCTCATGCAGCTGGATTTCAGGGCGGACGTCGGTGCGCATCGGCGAAGCGTCGTTCTGGCCATAGGAACGCACCACGGCGCGGGCGGCGAGATCGCGGTCCTTGTAGCGGACGATTTCGAGATAAGCGACGATCCGGGCTGCTTCTGGACCTGTCGGATTTTTCAAGGCCTCGGCGACCATCCTGAGCGGGAGGTTATGGCCTTCTCCTGCGAGCTGGCGTTCGATCTCATCGATCTTGGCAGCCGGCAGCTGCAGGATGGTGTCGGCGAGCCGCGAGGCGAAAGCAAGATTGGTCTCGTCCTCGTCGCGGTCCAGGGAGGTCGAGCGGCCTGCCGCATTGATAATATCGAGTAGGGCTTCAACCATGCGCTGGCGCGCGGCAAGAAGCAGAATGTTCAGCTTGCCGGCAATGGCGGAATTGAGATCTGCAGCTTCGACCGCATTGACCGGTGCCGGGGCAATCACCGAACGATCGAGGCCGCCGGCGACTATCGCCGCAGTCTGGCCTTGAGACGAAAAGCTTGCATTGGACGCGGCACGAACGGGAGTCAACATGGCATGCTCCTTTCGCAAAGTGACGATGAAAGCAGGCTCTATAAAAGGACCGTGCTCATCCGATCCCTCTGCATCCCAGCAGATCCTCCCGTCCGCATGACGCCATTTCAGCGTCATCGAATGCATAAAAATTAACTGGAATTTTAATAAAGAGACCTTAACGAAATGCTAATGCATGTCGCCCGGAAGGCTGCAGCGGTTCCGGGACAACGACATGCATAAAAACAACGAGCTGAAGCGCATCCTGATCTCTTGGATTAGCCTCGCGCCCTTCAGGTGTTCGCTCTCGGGACCGCGGAGGCCAGGCACGGGCCTTCGCGTGCTGGTCGGCAATGCCGTCAGGCGGTTGGCTCAGCTATGGGCGAAGATATCGGCCTCTTCCCAGCCGAGCAGATCGAGCTTGGCGCGGGTCGGCAGGAATTCGAAGCAGGCGGTGGCATGATCGAAGCGGCCGTCGCGGATCAGACGCGCGGTCAGCTTGTCGCGCAAAGCATGCAGGTAAAGCACGTCGGAAGCGGCATATTCGAGCTGGGCCGGAGACAGCGTTTCGGCCGCCCAGTCGGACGATTGCTGCGTCTTGGAGATGTCGATGTCGAGCATCTCCTTGAGATTGTCCTTCAAGCCATGGCGATCGGTGTAGGTGCGGATCAGGCGCGAGGCGATCTTCGTGCAGAAGACCGGGGTCGTCGTGACGCCGAAGGTGTGGAAGAGCACGGCAATATCGAAGCGGCCATAGTGAAAGATCTTCTGATGGGTCGGATCTTCGAGCAGGGCGACCAGGTTGGGCGCCTCTTTCTGGCCGGCGGCGATACGGATGACGTCGGCGGTGCCATCACCCGGCGAAAGCTGGACGACGCAGAGCCGGTCGCGGCGCGGCACCAGGCCGAGCGTTTCGGTGTCGATCGCTACCGCGCCGGTGTAGCGGGCCGCATCGGCCGTGGAAATATCGCCTTCGTGATAACGTATGGTGGCGGCCATGAGACTATCTTTCGTTCGAAACAGCCGCGCCTCTTTTCAGACGCGCAAAGGACGCTGCAGCGCTTTGAATTGCTGCATGATTTTATCCTTATATCGATTTTCGACCTAAGGAATTGCGTAGCTAGCGCTATAGCGCAAAGGCGCAAAGTGCGAAACCGCTTCTTCGCATCAGAATGTCGGCGGCGTGTTGATCCAGAGAAGCACGGTTTCGCCGTCGTGGCGGTTGCGCCAGGAATGGTAGCGGCGGCTTTCGAAATACAGCGAATCGCCCGGACCGAGTTCGAAGAACTGATCGCCGTCGAGCACCAACTCGAGCCGGCCGGACAGGACATGCATGAATTCCTCGCCCTCGTGGCGATAGGCGCCCTCGCTGGCCGCGCCGGGCGCCAGCACGAAACGATGGCAATCCATCATCCTGCGGCCTTCGGCCAGCAGTTGCACGGTGACCCCGGGCGTCGTTTCCGGCCAGCTGCGCCATTCGCCGGCACGCACCAGGACCGGCACTTCCCCGCTTTCCTCGCCGGAGAGGCGGGAGACGGTGGTGCCGTAATAATCGGCGAGATCGTGCAGCGTCTTGAAGCCGACGCCCTGCGAGGTGCGCTCGAGCGTCGAGAGGGTCGAAGCGGTGATGCCGTTATCGCCAGCCACCTGTTCCAGCGTCTTGCCGGCGGCATGGCGCAGGCTGCGCAGCCTGCGGCCGAGGCCGGAATCCTGGCTTGCCTCCCCCTCGGAGGAGGGATCTTCACCTTCCAGCGCCTCGCGGATGGCCGCAGGATTGAGCCCGCGCTCGACCCGATACCAGGAGATGCGCTTCAGGCGCGCCACGTCGTCGGCGCTATATTGCCGATGACCGGTTTCGGAGCGGCCGGGAACCACCAGACCCTGGCTTTCCCAGAGACGCAGCGTCGAGGCGGAAACGCCCGCCAGCCGCGCGGCCTCCGCCACCTTGTAGCGCACAGGCCCGTTATCGTTCATCCGCCGCTTTCCCCGATTCTCGTCGCGCGAGCATTCATCAAAACGCGTGATGTTTGAAGCAAAAAATGCCGCTTGTTTTCTTGCAGAAAAAATGTAGGAATTTCGTGAAGCCTTGCAGGACTTATGCAAGATAATTTTCTCGCCCTTTCGCTACAGGAGTAGACCGATGACCGCGACAAGCCTTACGGACCGGAAGAACGCCGCAATTTCGCGCGGCGTCGGCATGACGACCCAGATCTATGCGGACCGCGCCGAGAATGCCGAAATCTGGGACAAGGAGGGGCGCCGTTACATCGATTTCGCTGCCGGCATCGCCGTTCTCAACACCGGCCACCGCCATCCCAAAGTCATTGCGGCGGTCAAAGACCAGCTCGACCGCTTCACCCATACCTGCCATCAGGTGGTGCCCTACGAGAGCTATGTGCACCTTGCCGAGCGGCTGAACGCGCTGGTTCCGGGTGCCTTCGAGAAGAAGACGATCTTCGTCACGACCGGCGCCGAGGCGGTGGAAAATGCCGTAAAGATCGCCCGTGCAGCAACCGGCCGTTCGGCCGTCATCGCCTTTGGTGGCGGCTTTCACGGCCGCACCTTCATGGGCATGGCGCTGACCGGCAAGGTGGTGCCTTACAAGGTCGGCTTCGGCGCCATGCCGGGCGACGTCTTCCATGTCCCCTTCCCGGTCGAACTGCATGGCGTCACGGCCGACCAGTCGCTGGCGGCGTTGAAGAAGCTCTTTGCCGCCGATGTCGATCCGCAGCGGGTCGCCGCCATCGTCATCGAGCCGGTGCAGGGCGAAGGCGGCTTTTATTCCGCACCCGCAGCCTTCATGAAGGCGCTGCGCGAACTCTGCGACCAGCACGGCATGCTGCTGATCGCCGACGAAGTGCAGACCGGTTTTGCCCGCACCGGCAGGATGTTCGCGATGGATCATCACGAGGTGGCGCCTGACCTGACGACAATGGCAAAGAGCCTTGCCGGCGGCTTTCCACTCGCCGCCGTCACCGGCCGCGCCGAAATCATGGACGCACCGGGACCGGGCGGGCTCGGCGGCACATATGGCGGCAATCCGCTCGGCATCGCCGCCGCCCATGCCGTCCTCGACGTCATCGCCGAAGAGGATCTCTGCGACCGTGCGAACCTGCTCGGCGGCCGGCTGAAGCAGCGGCTGGAAGCGCTGCGCGACAGCGTGCCCGAAATTGCCGATATCCGCGGCCCTGGCTTCATGAACGCCGTCGAATTCAACGACCGGACGACCGGATTGCCGAGCGCCGAATTCGCCAACCGGGTGCGGCTGATCGCACTCGACAAGGGTCTGATCCTGCTCACCTGCGGCGTCCACGGCAACGTCATCCGCTTCCTCGCGCCGATCACCATCCAGGACGAGGTTCTCGGCGAGGCGCTCGACATTCTCGAGGCCTCGATGCTGGAAGCCAGCGCGGCCAAGTAACCGAACCGGATTTCAATAGCTGCCTGTGACCGGCAGCCTCTCCCAAAGGAGATATGACATGGCTTTCACCACCGCCCTGACGAAGCACGTTCCCTTCTCTTCGCCGTTCCTGCGCGACGCCGGCTATATCAACGGCGTCTGGACATCGGGCGACGCCGTCAAGACCTTCGACGTGCTCAATCCGGCAACGGGCGAGCTGCTTGCCTCGCTGCCCGATATGGGAGCCGGCGAGACGCGGGCGGCAATCGATGCGGCCTATGCCGCCCAGCCGGCCTGGGCTGCCCGCCCGGCCAAGGAGCGCAGCGCCACCTTGCGCAAATGGTTCGACCTGATGGTCGCCAATGCCGACGCACTCGCCGCGATCCTGACCGCCGAAATGGGCAAGCCTTTCCCGGAAGCGCGCGGCGAGATCCTGTATGCCGCGTCCTATGTCGAATGGTACGCCGAAGAGGCCAAGCGGATCTATGGCGAGACGATCCCGGCGCCGTCCCAAGACAAGCGCATGATCGTCATCAAGCAGCCGGTCGGCGTCGTCGGCACGATCACGCCGTGGAATTTCCCGGCGGCGATGATCGCCCGCAAGATCGCGCCGGCGCTGGCCGTCGGCTGCACCGTCGTGTCGAAGCCCGCCGAACAGACGCCGCTGACGGCGATCGCCCTTGCCGTGCTCGCCGAACAGGCCGGCATCCCCGCCGGCGTCTTCAATCTCATCGTCGGCATCGACGGCCCGGCGATCGGCCGCGAGCTCTGCGGCAATGACAAGGTGCGCAAGATCAGCTTCACCGGTTCGACCGAGGTCGGCCGCATCCTGATGCGGCAGTGCGCCGACCAGATCAAGAAGGTGAGCTTGGAACTCGGCGGCAATGCGCCCTTCATCGTGTTCGACGATGCCGATCTCGACGCCGCCGTCGAAGGCGCGATCGCCTCCAAATACCGCAATGCCGGCCAGACCTGCGTTTGCGCCAACCGCCTCTACATCCAGTCGGGCGTCTATGACGCCTTTGCGACAAAGCTTGCCGCCAGGGTCGCCGAGATGTCGGTCGGCGACGGCTTCCAGGCGGGCGTCGAGATCGGGCCGCTGATCGACGAGCATGGTCTTGCCAAGGTGGAAGATCATGTCGGCGACGCGCTTTCCAAGGGCGCCAAGGTGCTGACCGGCGGCAAGCGCATCGATGGCGCCGGCACCTTCTTCGCCCCAACGGTGCTGACCGGGGTGGCGCGCGGCATGAAGGTGGCACGCGAAGAAACCTTTGGACCGGTGGCGCCGCTCTTCCGCTTCGAGACGGCCGAGGATGTCATCGCTCAAGCCAATGATACGGAATTCGGCCTTGCCGCCTACTTCTATGCCGGCGACCTGAAGAAGGTCTGGCGAGTGGCGGAAGCGCTGGAATACGGCATGATCGGCATCAATACCGGCATCATGTCTTCCGAGACCGCGCCTTTCGGCGGCATCAAGCAATCCGGCCTCGGCCGCGAGGGTTCACGCCATGGCGCCGACGATTATCTCGAGATGAAATATCTCTGCATCGGCGGCGTCTAATCCGCCAGCCAGGATAACCGGGCACGCGGCCTCTCGCCGCGTGCCGTCAATAATGCGGCGGGCGGGTGATACCAGGCGCTTCCAGCGACTGCTCCTCGAGCGACAGGAAACGTTCGGTCAGCCGATCGAGCTTGGTGCGCATCTGCTCGACGATCTTCCATTGGTCGGCAAGCTGATCGGAAAGCTCCTCGATCGTCTTTGCCTGATAGGCCAGCATTTCCTCCAGCCGGGTGATGCGGTTCGTCTCGTCGGACATCGATCCTCCTATGCCGAAAGCGGCAGTACAGATGGTTTCCCAAAGCGGAAATAGGCCAAGTCGTCAATGTTTTCGATGGGTGGCGCCGCCGCGCGCAAAACTGAACCGTTTGGTTACTAAAAGACCTTGCCGCGCCTGATGTTGTGGGGTAGGCCCTTATCCATCAGGGAGGAATACTGATGGATGCAGGAAACGGCTTTCTTCATCCGGACCGGCTCTTTCCGGCCGACCCGGCAACACGGACCATTGCGCGAGACCTCTATGAGACGGTGCGCAATCTTCCGATCGTCAGCCCGCACGGGCATACCGAACCGTCCTGGTTCGCCGACGACAAGCCCTTCGAAGACGCGGCCTCGCTGCTCGTCATCCCCGATCATTATCTCTTCCGCATGCTGCACAGCGTCGGTGTTCCCTTGGACCAACTCGGCGTGCCGCGCCTCGACGGCAAGCCGGTGGCTGCAGGCCGCGCGATCTGGCGGAGCTTTGCCAAGCATTATCATCTCTTCCGCGGAACGCCGTCGAGCCTCTGGGTCGATCACGCCATGTCGGCCGTACTTGGCTGCACCGAGCCGCTGACACCTGACAATGCCGATGCGCTCTACGACCACATCAATGCCCAGCTCGCCCTGCCGGAATTCCGGCCGCGGGCGCTGCATCAGCGATTCGGCATCGAAACGATCGCGACGACCGAGGGCGCGCTCGACCCGCTAGCACATCACCAGAAGATGGCCGCGGACGGCTGGATCGGCAGAGTGCGCACCACCTACCGGCCGGACAGCGTCACCGATCCCGACGCCGTCGGTTTCCGCGACAATCTCGTCAAGTTCGGAGAGATCACCGGCACTGACGTGACACGCTGGGACGGCCTGATCGAGGCGCACCGGCGCCGCCGCGCCTATTTCCGCCAGTTCGGCGCCACCGCGACCGATCACGGCGTGCCGACCGCCTTCACCGCCGATCTGCCGCTTGCCGAAAAGCAGGCGCTGCTCGACAAGGCGCTGAAGGGTCCGCTTTTGCCTCAGGATGCCGAGCTCTTCCGCGGCCAGATGATGACCGAGATGGCCGGGCTTTCGGCCGAAGACGGCATGGTGATGCAGATCCACGCCGGCTCGCGGCGCAACACCGACAGCGGGCTGTTTGCGACCCGCGGCCCGAATATGGGCGCCGATATTCCGACGCGGACGGACTGGGTCGGCGGCCTCAATGCGCTGCTGTCGAAATACGGCCATGCGCCCGGCCTGCGCGTGCTGCTCTTCACCCTCGACGAGACGACCTATGCGCGCGAGCTGGCGCCGATGGCCGGCCATTGGCCCTGCCTGATGATCGGCCCGCCCTGGTGGTTCCACGACAGCCCGCTCGGCATCCGGCGCTATCTCGACCAGGTGGTGGAAACGGCCGGTTTTGCCAACATGGCCGGCTTCAACGACGATACGCGCGCGCTGCTTTCGATCCCGGCGCGGCACGATGTCTGGCGCCGCGAAGTCTGCCGCTTCCTCGCTGGACTTGTCGCCGAGCACCGGCTTTCCAAGACGGACGCGGAGATCGTGGCAAGCGAACTTTCCTATGGCAATGCGAAGAAGGCCTATAAGCTGTGAGCAAACGACTGCAGACCCTTTCCGGCCTCGCCCCGACGGCGAAGCTTCCCGCCTATGACCGCAGCCGGCTGAAAAGCGGCATTCTGCATCTGGGACCCGGCGCCTTCTTCCGCGCGCATTTCGCGCCGTTTACCGATGGCGCGCTCGCCGCCGCAGGCGGCGACTGGGGCATCGAGGTGGCAAGCCTGCGCACACCCGATGTCGCCGACAATCTGACTGCCCAGAACGGGCTCTATACGACGCTGATCCGCGATACCTCGGGCACGACGGCTGAGGTGATCGGCTCGATCCTGAAAGCGCATGTGGCGCCGCGCGATCCGGCCGGCCTGCTGGCGCGGCTCGAAGATCCGGCGATCCGTATTGTCAGCATGACGGTGACGGAAAAGGCCTATGGTTTCGATCCGGCAACCGGCGGCCTCGACCTCAAACATCCCGATATCGTCGCCGACCTCGCCAACCGGCATGCGCCGCGCGGTGTCATCGGCTATCTCGTCGAAGGTCTTGCACGCCGCCGGCAAAAGGGGATCGCAGCCTTTACGCCGCTCAGCTGCGACAACCTTCCGAGCAACGGCGCGGTGCTGAAACGCCTGGTGCTCGAATTCACCTCCCGCATCGATGCCGATCTGCATCGCTGGATCGAAGCCAACGTGCCGTTCCCGTCGACGATGGTCGACCGGATCACGCCGGCCAGCACCGAGGCGACCTATGCCGATGCCGAGCGGCTGACGGGCCACACCGATATGGCGGCAGTCGAGACGGAACCCTTTACCCAATGGGTAATCGAGGATCATTTCGCCAACGGTCGGCCGGCCTGGGAAAAGGTGCGCGGCGCGCTGATGGTCGAAGACGTCTCGGCCTATGAGAAGATGAAGCTCCGGATGTTGAACGGCGCCCATTCGCTGCTCGCCTATCTCGGTTATATCGGCGGCTATGAATTCATCCGCGACGTGATGGACGACGCAGCCCTTGCCGCGCTTGCCTATCGCCATATGCACGCGGCGGCGAGAACGCTCGATCCGGTCCCCGGCATCGATCTCGATGACTACGCCAATGAATTGATAGCGCGCTTTGCAAACAAGGCGATCGCGCACCGCACCTACCAGATCGCCATGGACGGTACCCAGAAACTGCCGCAGCGGCTGCTGGAACCGGCATACGAAGCGCTGGCGCACGGCGACAGGGCAGAGACCTATGCGATCGCCGTTGCGGCATGGATGCGCTATGCGATCGGCGAACGCGGCAATGGCGAGCGCTACGAATTGCGTGATCCCCGGGCCGCAGAGATCGCGGCGTTGATCGCCGATGTCCCGCGCACCGGTCCGGCGATTTCGGCGGCGCTGTTCACCCTGCCCGGACTTTTCCCGACCGCTTTGACCGGCCACCGTGCCTGGGCACAGGATGTGTCGGACAAGCTGGAGATCCTGATTCAGGACGATCGGCTGCCGCTGTTTTGAGATTTTCTCTCTTCCTCCGACACGCCGTGCTCTTACTTGGGGAGGATGGCAAGGCGCGTGCTACAGGTCCCTTCTCCCCATTGGGGAGAAGATGCCGGCAGGCAGATGAGGGGGTGAGCGGCGAAGCCGCGAATGCGCTGAGCGCCAGCGAAGGGTAGTGAATGGTGCGCCGTGTGGCCCCCTCATCCGACCCTTCGGCCACCTTCCCCCTAGGGAGAAGAGGGAGCCAAGCCGCGACGGTCCCTTTGACGCGGAGGCGTAAACCCACACTGCATGGTCAACCCTTCACGCGCACCATATCAGGATCGTAGAGCGGCGCCAGCGACACCCGGCAGGGGATGCGTTCCCTGGCGACATCCAGCTCATAGCTGCCGGACAGGACGAAATCCTCCGTGACGCCGTCGGGATTGCGGACATAGCCGTAGCCGATCGGTTTTCCCAGCGTGTAGCCAAAGCCGCCGCTCGACAGCCAGCCGACGCGGTTGCCGTTGCGATAGATGGTTTCGCGGCCGAGCAGCACGATATCGGGCTCGTCGGGAACGAAGCAGGCGAGGCGCTTCTTGACGCCGTCGGCAAGCTGCCGCTCGATCGCCTCGCGGCCGCGGAAGGGAATGTTCTTCCTGATCTTCACCGCCCAGCCGAGGCCGGCTTCAACCGGCGTGTGGTCGGGGCCAATATCGGAGCCCCAGGCGCGATAGCCCTTTTCCAGGCGGCAGCTCTCGATGGCGCGGTAGCCGGCATTGACAAGGCCGAGCTCGCCGCCAGCAGCCATCAATACGTCATAGACCGTGGTCGCATATTCAATGGGAACATGCAGTTCGTAGCCGAGTTCGCCGACATAGGTGATGCGCAAGGCCCGCACGGGGCAGCCCGATATGCCGATGGTTCTGACCTGGCCGAAGGGGAAGGCGGCATTCGAGACGTCGCTGCCGGTCACCTTTTCCAGCACGGCGCGTGCATTCGGTCCCATCAGCGACAGCACGGAATACGCCGAGGTGACGTCGACCAGTTCGGCATGCATCTCCGCCGGAATATTGCGTGCGATCCAGTTGAAGTCGTGGGTGGCGAAACCGGTGCCGGTGACGATGTAATATTCGTTCTCGGCGATGCGGGCGACGGTCAGGTCGCATTCGATGCCGCCCTTGTCGTTCAGCATCTGGGTATAGATGAGCGATCCCATGGGCCTTGCGACATCATTGGCGGCGATCCAGGAGAGTGCCGCCTCGGCATCCCTGCCCTTCAGCACGAATTTGGCGAAGGAGGTCTGATCGAAGATGACGGCCGCCTCGCGCACCGCCTTGTGCTCGCGGCCGACGGCGTCGAACCAGTTCTGCCTGTTATAACTGTAGACGTCCTTCGGCTCCTCATTGGCGAAGAGATCGGCAAACCAGTTCGGCCGCTCCCAGCCGAGCTTTTCGCCGAAACAGGCGCCCTGCGCCTTCAGCCGGTCATAGAGCGGCGATTTGCGGCAAGGGCGGCCGCTCGAATGCTCCTCGAAAGGCCAGGCCATGGTGTAGTGTTTGCCATAGGCTTCCAGCGTGCGGGTGCGCACCCAGTCGGTATCGAAATGCGGGCGGCCGAAACGGCGGATATCGACCGGCCAGAGATCGTAGGGCGGCTCGCCCTTCGTCACCCATTCGGCGAGCGCCATGCCGGCGCCGCCGGCCGAGGCGATGCCGAAGGCGTTGAAACCAGCGCCGACGAAGAAATTCTTCAGCTCCGGTGCTTCGCCGAGAATGAAATTGCCATCCGGCGTAAAACTTTCCGGGCCGTTCAGCAGCTGTTTGACGCCAACATTCTCCAGCGCCGGAACGCGGCCGAGCGCCTGTTCCATGATCTGCTCGAAATGCTCGAAATTGCTGTCCAGCAGCGTGTAGTGGAATCCTTCGGGGATGCCTTTCTCCGCCCAGGCAATGGGGTTCGGCTCATAGCCGCCCATGACGATGCCGCCGACCTCCTCCTTGTAATAGGTCAGGCGATCGGGATCGCGCAGCGTCGGCAGGTTGGAGGGCACACCGAAGGATTCGGTGATGATATATTGATGCTCGACCGAGACCAGCGGCACGTTGACGCCGAAGCGGGCTGCGAAGGCGCGCGTCCATTGGCCGGCGCAGACGACGACGCGCTCGCATTCGATGCGGCCTTCAGCCGTGACGACGGCGCGGATCTTGCCCTTGTCGATTTCGAGGTCGAGAACCTCGGCATCTTCGAAGATCGAAACGCCCGCTATGCGGGCGCCCTTCGCCAGCGCCTGGGTGATGTCGGAGGGATTGGCCTGGCCGTCAGTCGGCAGAAAGGCGGCGCCGATGAGATCGTCTGTTGTCATCAGCGGCCAGAGGTCGAAGGCCTCCTGCGGCGTCAGCAACTGCATTTCGAGGCCGAAGGACTGGGCCGTGGTCGCCTGGCGGCGAACCTCGGTCCAGCGCTCCTCGTTACAGGCAAGACGCAGGCCGCCATTCATCTTCCAGCCGGTGCCGAGGCCGGTTTCCTCTTCCAGCCGCTTGTAGAGATCGACGGAGTAGCCGAGCAGTTGGGTGATGTTGGCGCTGCTGCGCAGCTGGCCGACGAGGCCGGCGGCATGGAAGGTGGTGCCGGAGGTCAGCTTCTTGCGTTCGAGCAAAACCGTATCGGTCCAGCCGAGCTTGCCGAGATGATAGGCCGTCGAGCAGCCGATAATGCCGCCGCCGATGACCACGGCTTTTGCCGTCTTCGGTAATTGTTTCGTCATTTATCGTTCCTGTTCAAAGGCTTGATAGGCGCGCTCGAAACGCCCGAGATTTTCGGCGGTATAGGCGGCATAATCGAACTGGATGGTGGAATGGATTTCCGAAATCATGCTCCACAGCGTCTCGCGCAGCAGCGAGGCGCATTTCATCGCGCCGTAGCGGCGGCTGAGCTCATCGGTCAGCGACCGGTCGAAATAGGTCTCGAGCATCATCTGCTCGGCGGCTTGCGAGAACTCGTTGTTGGAGGCCAATCCGCCGAGGTCAAACAGCGGCGTGTTGAAGCCGGCATAGTCCCAGTCGATCAGCCAGAGCCGCTTGCCGTCATCGAGAAAGTTTGCGGCCAGCAGATCGTTATGGCCGAAGGCGATCTCGAAAGGCGCTGCCGCCTCTTCCAGCGTCTCGGCCTTGGCGATCAACGCCGGCAGCAGTGGGAGGTGGAGGCTGCCCGACTCCTTCAGGCTGGCGGCGTAGTCGCGGATGACATGGAAGACCCAGAAGATCATCGCCGGGCCGCGGAAATGCCGTGCGATTTCATGGTGGCAGGCGCGCACCAGCGGCACGATCCGGGCCAGCATTTCCGGCGTCCTGACATCCTCGGGCGACAGCGCCCGCGCCTCGATATAGTCGAGCACCAGCACGCCGGGCGAATGGTGGATGACGGCCGGCGACAGGCCGGCAGCGTGCGCCGCAAGGCTTGCGGCAAGCTCGTTCTGCCTGAGGATGTGTTGGATCGGAATATCGGTGCCGAGTCTCACCACGCAGCGCGCGACGGCATCGCTGACCAGATAGTTCCTGTTGGTGATGCCGCCAGGTATCGGCGAAATTTCAATCGGACCCTGCCAGATGCCAAGCGCATGAATCCGATCTTCAGGCGTCATGCTATCCCCCTTGCGGCGCTGGCAAAATGATGGGGCAGAGCAGGATAGGCTGTCAAGCAGTCGCGCGCGTCCTTCCGGACGCGCAAAGGGCGCTTTAGGTCAGATCGTTTTGCCGGCGGCGTCGAAGACGTGGCAGCGGGCCGGATCGAAGAGAGCCTTCACATTTGCGCCGGGCTCGACCTTCTGCTGACCGTCGAGCGCGACCGTCAGCAACTGGCCATCCGGCGTCGTGGTGTAGAGCATGGTGGCGCCGCCGAGATTTTCGACGAGATCGACATTAACGGTCGAGAGCGTGATGGCGCCCTGCGTGAGGGATAGGTGCTCGGGGCGGATGCCGAAGGTGACGGTCTCACCGACCTCGCCTTTCAGCCGACGCGGCAAGCGGACGGAATTGCCGCAGACATGAATGCTGGTTTCGGCTTCACCGACCTCTTCGATGCGGGCCTGCAGAAAGTTCATCTTCGGGCTGCCGATAAAGCCGGCGACGAAGCGGTTGGCCGGGTTGTTGTAGAGATCGAGCGGCGCACCGACCTGCTCGATGCGGCCGGAGTTCAAGACGACGATCTTGTCGGCCATCGTCATGGCTTCGACCTGGTCATGGGTGACGTAGATCATGGTGTTGCCGAGCTGTCGGTGCAGGCGGGAGATCTCGACCCGCATCTGGACGCGCAGTTCGGCATCGAGATTCGACAGCGGCTCGTCGAACAGGAAGATGCGTGGCTCGCGGACGATGGCGCGACCGATGGCGACGCGCTGGCGCTGGCCGCCGGAGAGCGCCTTCGGCTTACGCTCCAGGAGCTTTTCGATCTGCAGGATCTCGGCGGCGCGTTTGACCTTCGGCTGGATATCGGCCTTCTTGTAACCCGCCGTCTCCAGGCCGAAGGCTAGGTTCTTGTAGACCGACATATGCGGATAGAGGGCATAGGACTGGAAGACCATGGCGATGCCGCGCTTGGCCGGCGCCACCTCGTTCATGCGCTCGCTGTCGAGCAGCAGCGCGCCGCCTGATATCTCTTCGAGACCGGCGATCATGCGCAGTAAGGTGGATTTTCCGCAGCCGGAGGGACCGACAAAAACGACGAATTCGCCGGGATCGATCGTGAGGTCGATGCCGTGGATCACATCCATCGCGCCGTAGCGCTTCTCGACCTTCTGAAGAACGACACTGGTTGCCATCTTCTCAAAACCCTCTCGTTTATTTGTCGGTTACTTCGTTCTTGCGCGCCAGTCGGCGTATTTCGGACTGTCGGGACCGACCGGCAGCGGCACTTCAGCACCGCTGTCGGAAGATTGGTAGATGGCGGTGACAAGTTCGAGGGCGCGGCGCGCATCCTGAGTTGTCACCGGCAGCGGCCCATTGCCGCTTAGGAAGGCGTAGAACTGGCCCATCTGGGTGGTGAACCGCGGTGCGACCGGCTGCCAGTCGCCGACCACACGGTCGATCTTTTCCTTGACATCATCATTGGCGGCGATGATTTTCCAGGGATCCTTGCCCGGCGTGTAGGGTTCGTGCGTGCTTTCGAAGGTGACGTTCTCGAAATGCAGCCTCAGCCGGCTGATCTGCTCCTGCGAGCCGAGCGTGCAGGAGAGCGAGACGAAGGCGCCGCTTTCCATCAGCAGGCTGGCGGAGGCGCAATCTTCAACCTCAATATCGTTGACGCGGGTCGCGACGCGGCCGAAAACCCTTGCCGCCGGGCCCATCAGATGCATCATCATGTCGTGCAGATGCAGCGCATGGGTAACGAGCACGCCGCCGAGTTCCGTCGCCCATTTGCCGCGCCAGGGCACGGCGTAATATTCCGGTTTGCGCAGCCAGAAGGTTTCGACCGAAGCCGTATAGGCTTTGCCGGCAATGCCGGCGTCGATGATCCGTTTGGCCTTCTGGATACCGTCGCCGTATCGATACTGGAAGATCGGCATCAGCACGCCTTTGGCACTCTTTTCCGCCTCCATGATCGTATCGACGGCGGCAAGCGAGCCGGTCAGCGGCTTTTCGCAAACGACATGCTTGCCGGCGGCGAGTGCCGCGACCACCTGTTCCAGATGGATGCCGGGCGGGGTGCAGATATCGATGATGTCGATGGTGTCATCGGCGAGCAGCTCCTCGAAAGAGGTGGTGCGGCGCTCGATGCCGAACTCGTCGCCGACCGCTGCCAGGCGTTCTTCGTTCAGATCACAGATCGCTGCCACCTTGAACTTGTCGGAATGCGGCAGATAGCCCTCGACGATATGCGAGCGGCCGATGCCGCAGCCGACGATCGCGACGGTCTTGATGCTCATGTCACTCTTTTCCACTACCGCCATCAGCGTTTCATGCCCGTCGTGGCGATGCCCTCGATCAGCAGGCGCTGGAAGAACAGGAAGAAGAAGAACACCGGCACCAGCGTCAGGGTCGACATGGCGAAGAGACCGCCCCAATCCGAGGCGCTGGTGGAATCGACGAAGGTGCGCAGGCCGAGCTGGATCGTATAGGTGTTCATGTCGTTCAGGTAGATCAGCGGTCCGAAGAAATCGTCCCAGGTCCAGATGAAGGAGAAGATGGCTGCTGTCGCCAAGACCGGCAGCGACAGCGGCAGCATGATCTTCCAGTAGATGCGCCAGGCGCTGCAGCCATCCATCATCGCAGCTTCGTCGAGTTCGCGCGGGATGCCGCGGAAGAACTGCACCATCAGGAAGATGAAGAAGGCGTCGCTTGCCAGGAACTTGGGCACCACAAGCGGCAGGATCGTGTTGACCCAGCCGAGGTCGAGGAACAGCACATATTGCGGGATCAGCGTCACGTGATAGGGGATCATCAGCGTGCCGAGCATGATCGAAAACCAGAAATTCCGGCCGGCAAAACGCAGCCGCGCAAAGGCGTAGGCCGTCAGCGAACAGGCGATGACATTGCCGGTCACAACAAGCAGGGAAATGACGAGCGAATTCCAGAAGAATCGGCCGAAGCTGATATCGAGCCCGGTCCAGCCGCGGACATAAGCGGAGAAATCGATTGACGACGGGATGAGCGAAGTCGACGAGAAGATTTCGTTTTCGGGCCGGACCGATGCCGAGACCATCCACAACAGCGGATAGAGCATCAGAAGCGAAGCGGCGATCAGCAGGGCGTGGATGATGAGCGACGCTTGCGGGCTGCGTTTGGTGATATCCGATGGCGGCCTGGCCGCAGTGACGGAAGCGGTCATCTCAGTCATCGTAGTGCACCCAATAACGCGAGGTCAGGAAGGAGAAGGCGGTGAAGATCGCGATGATCACCACCAGGATCCAGGCGAGCGCCGAGGCGTAGCCCATGCGGAAATTGCCGAAGGCTTCCTGATAGAGATAGAGCGTGTAGAACAGCGTCGAATTGATCGGCCCGCCGGTGCCGCCCGAGATGATGAAGGCCGGCGTGAAGGCCTTGAACGCTTCGATCGTCTGCACGACCGCATTGAAGAAGATCACCGGCGTCAGCAGCGGCAGGGTGATCTTGTGGAATTGCCGGAATTTCGAGGCGCCGTCGAGGCTCGCCGCCTCGTACATGTCCTGCGGGATCTGGCGCAGGCCGGCGAGGAAAATGATCATCGGCGAGCCGAACTGCCAGACCGACAGCGCCACCAGCGTATAGATCGAATAGTTCGGATGCGAGATCCAGCTCGGACCTTCGATTCCGAAATGCAAGAGCGCGGCATTGACGAGACCGTCGCTGGCGAAAAGCTGACGCCACAGCACGGCGATCGCCACACTGCCGCCCAGCAATGACGGCAGATAGAAGATGGCGCGATAAATCGGCAGCCCGCGCAGGCCGCGGTTCAGCGCCATGGCGACCAGCAGGGCGAAGGTCAGCTTGAACGGCACCGAGAAGACGACATAGGTCAGGGTGACGTTCATGGCGGCCGAGAATTTCGGATCCGCTGTGGCGATGCGCACGTAGTTCGCAGTCCCCACCCAACTCGGCGACCGTAGCATGTCGTAGTCGGTGAAGGAGAGATAGAGCGAAATCAGGGCCGGCCCGAGCGTCAGCCCGAAAAAGCCGATGAGCCATGGGAGGAGGAAGAGATAGCCGGGGGCATTGGCATTCCAAAGACGCCGGAAGCGTCCCTCGGCCACGGCCCCCTGATATCTTTCCACTGGTAGGGCCCCTGCGGGCGTGCGCATCGCATTGCTCATACGGGATCAGCCTCGTGCGAGAATCTGCGTGATGCCGTCGACAAGCTGTTTGCCGCCGTCGGACGGAGAGATCTGTCCAAAGGCGACCTGCTCGGCGATGTTGCGCAGAACGAGCGTGCTTTCTCCCGCGCCGGTCGGCGGCGGAGGCGGCAGCGGGCCGGCCAGATCACCGAGGCCTGCGACATAGTCGAGCGGAACCTTGCCTGTTTCGTCGAGCTTGGTTGCGACGACATCGCGCATCGCCCTTGACTCGGGAATGCCGCGCTCGACGTCGAGGATCATCGCGGCATCGGGGTTCTTGACGAAGAAGTTGATGTAGTCGACCGCCTGATCCATCACTTTCGACTGAGCCGAGACGGAGAAGAACATCGACGGTTTGCGGTAATGGCCGCCCTTCGAATCCGGTGTGATGCGCATGTAGTTGGTCAAGGCCAGCTTGTCCTTGACCATGGCCTGATAGCCGACGAACTGGTTGCTGTGCGCGTAATCGCAAGCAGCCTTGCCTAGGGTGAGAGGGCTGGTATCGATCGTATCCTTGTAAAGAGCCTGGATATCAGGCGTCACGCAAGCGCCAGCTTCGCGGAACTTGGCCCACATATCGAACCATTCAGTCGCTTCCTCTACACCGAAAGCAATCTTGGCGTCCGCAGTATAGAGCGCCTTGCCGCGTTGGCGGAGGTAGTTTTCAAGGGCCGGCTCGACAGCGCTGCCATCGGCAAAGCCGAAATAGCCCTTGCGCTTGCCGGCCTTGGTCATCTCGGCACCGATCTTGCCGAATTCCTCCCAGGTGGTCTTCTGCGTCGGCATATCGATGCCAGCTTCCTTGAAGGCCACGGTGTTCAATACGGTTGCGGCCGAGTTGGCCCCAAGGCTGACACCATAGAAATGGCCATCAACCTTACCACCTTCGATCTGCGCAGGATCGAAATCATCGAGCTGCAGCTTCGACGGCATGTAGGATTCGAGAGGGGCGAGAGCACCGCGCCGCGCATATTCAACGATGTAGCGGTAGTCCATCTGGATGATATCGGGGGCATTGCGGCCGGCGACCTGGGTCGCAAGGCGCGGCCAGTAATCGGCCCAGCCGAGAAATTCACCGGTGATGGTGGTGCCGGCATTCTTCGTCTTGTAAAGCTCCGACACCTTGTTGGTGCGGTCGGCGCGCGGCTGCGAGCCCCACCACAGGAGACGCAGGCGCTTTTCCTGGGCCAAGGCGCTGGTGCCGAGCGCCGAGAGCGACAGAAGTGCTGCGCCTCCGGCCACGAAATTACGTCTGTTTACACGCAGGGTCATTTTTTCCTCCTCCAAAGGGAAGCGCCTCCACACGCTTCCAAACCAGTTTTGCTTGCGCAAATAACTAATTGGTTACAAGCTACGAGCAAAGCGGCAAGCCTGTCAAGCGGTGTCGGTCAGAGCATGATGGCGAAAAGCGTCGACGGTTTCAGGCGACGTCATGCTCCGACCCTTCTGTTCCGGGTGGGCCGCCCTTCCAAATTCGCTTTTTACAATTTCACATCGAAGGGTTATGAGCGCAACACGTGAGGACAGGGGTGGAGCGATGAACGACAGCGGGGGAAACATGGGAAAGAAGCAGGCCCGGCGACCGTCGCCGGAGCGGACGGCCCAGCGCGATCCGGAGCGGACACGTGGCGCGATCCTTGAAGCGGCAACCCGGGAATTCGCCGATAACGGCATGGGCGGCGCCCGCGTCGACGCCATCGCCGAGCGGGCCGGCACCAACAAACGCATGCTCTATCATTATTTCGGCGACAAGGAGCAGCTCTACCTCAAGGTGCTGGAAGAGGCCTATGTCGGCATCCGGACCGCCGAGCGCGCGCTGCATATCGGCGACCGCAGCCCGGAGGATGGCATCAGCGAATTGGCGCTCTTCACCTGGCGCTATTTCCTCCAGCACCCGGAATTCCTGAGCCTGCTCGGCACGGAAAACCTGCATCGCGCCCGGTGGCTGCGCCAGTCCGTGCGGCTCAAGGAACTGCATTCGCACCTGATCGGCGAGCTATCCCAAGTGCTCGAACAAGGGAAGAAACAGGGCGTCTTCATCGAGACGGCCGATCCGCTGCATGTTTACCTGACGATCGCTTCGCTCGGCTATTTCTACCTTTCCAACCAGTACACGCTTTCGACGATCTTCGGCCGCGACCTGATCGAGCCGGCCAATCTCAATGCCTGGGAAAAGCATATCGTCCACGTCACGCTCGCCTCGATCAAGCGCTGAATAGCGAAAGCAGGATTTGACTCTTGACAGGCTCGCCGCTCTTCTGTCATCAAGTAACCGTTTAGTTACCGGCTTGGGAGGGCCGGGCCGACATGCCCGCTCCCGCCGAAAAAGATTGCAGGGAGGAAAAAATGGCACGCTTGGGCATCATCTTGCACGGCGTCACCGGCCGCATGGGTTACAACCAGCATCTGGTGCGCTCGATTCTGGCCTTCCGCGACCAAGGCGGCATCACGCTGAAATCGGGCGAAAAACTTGAGATCGACCCGATCATCGTCGGCCGCAACGGCGCCAAGATGGAAGAGCTGGCGAAGAAGCATAACATCAAACGCTGGTCGACCGATCTCGATGCCGCGCTCGCCAATTCCGACGACACGATTTTCTTTGACGCCGGCACGACGCTGATGCGCGCCGAGCTTCTGTCGAGGGCGCTCGACGCCGGCAAGCACGTCTATTGCGAAAAGCCGATTTCTGACGATCTGCAGGTGGCGATCGACCTCGCCCGCAAGGCGCGGCGCTCCGGCCTCAAGCATGGCGTCGTCCAGGACAAGCTCTTCCTGCCCGGCCTGCGCAAACTGGCGCTGCTCAGGGATTCCGGCTTCTTCGGCAAGATCCTCTCGGTGCGCGGCGAATTCGGTTACTGGGTGTTCGAAGGCGATTGGGGCGTGCCGGCGCAGCGCCCCTCCTGGAACTACCGCAAGGGCGACGGCGGCGGCATCATCCTCGACATGCTCTGCCACTGGCGCTACGTGCTCGACAATCTGTTCGGCGAGGTCAAGGCCGTCTCCTGCCTCGGCGCCACGCATATTCCGCGCCGCATCGACGAGCAGGGCAAGCCTTATGATTGCGACACCGACGATGCCGCCTATGCGACCTTCGAACTTGAAGGCGGCGTGATCGCGCAGGTCAATTCCTCCTGGGCGGTGCGCGTGCGCCGCGACGATCTCGTCACCTTCCAGGTCGACGGCACCCATGGTTCGGCCGTCGCCGGGCTGACGAAATGCTGGAGCCAGCACCGCGTCAACACGCCGAAGCCGGTCTGGAACCCCGACCAGCCGCAGACGATCGATTTCTACAAGACCTGGGACGAGGTTCCGGACACGCAGGCCTTCGACAATGGCTTCAAGGCGCAATGGGAAATGTTCATCCGCCATGTCGTCGAAGATGCGCCGTGGCCCTACGGGCTCGAAGCCGGCGCCAAGGGCGTGCAACTGGCCGAACTTGGCCTGAAATCCTGGGCCGAGCGCCGCTGGCTCGACGTTCCCGCACTGGAGTTCTGAGGCGTGACGACAATCAATCTCCCCCTCGACGGCAAGATCGTCGCCTATACGCTGACAGGCACGCCGATCGAACTGAAGAAGCGTGATGCCACAGCCTTTCCGCGCATCGCCTATGCCGCCGCCCATGTCGTCGCCGATCCGCTCGCCGACAATGACCCCTGGCTGACGCCGGCGATTGACTGGGAGCGGACGCTCGCCTTCCGTCATCGGCTCTGGGATCTCGGCCTCGGGGTCGCTGAAGCCATGGATACGGCGCAGCGCGGCATGGGGCTCGGCTGGCCGGAAGCGCGTGACCTCATCCGCCGGGCGCTTGGCGAAGCCGCCGGGCGCAAGGATGCATTGATTGCCTGCGGCGCCGGCACCGACCACCTGATCCCCGGCCCCGAGGTCACGATCGACACGATCCTCAAGGCCTATGAGGAACAGCTCGAAACGGTCGAGGCGGCTGGCGGCCGCATCATCCTGATGGCAAGCCGAGCACTTGCCGTCGTCGCCAGGAGCCCGGACGATTACGTCAGGGTCTATGATCGCATCCTGCGCCAGGTCAAGGAGCCGGTCATCATCCACTGGCTCGGCGAAATGTTCGATCCGGCGCTTCAGGGTTACTGGGGCAATGACGACCATCTGAAAGCGATGGAAACCTGTCTCGAGGTGATCGAGGCCAATGCCGGAAAGGTCGACGGCATCAAGATCTCGCTGCTGTCGAAGGAGAAGGAAGTGGCGATGCGCCGCCGGCTGCCGAAAGGCGTGCGCATGTATACCGGAGACGATTTCAACTATGCCGAACTGATTGCCGGCGACGAAGAGGGCCATTCCGACGCGCTGCTCGGCATTTTCGATGCGATCGCGCCGGCAGCGTCGGCTGCGCTCGACGCGCTTGGCCGCAAGAGCAATCACGAATTCTTCGATCTGCTCGAGCCGACCGTGCCGCTGTCGCGCCACATCTTCAAGGCGCCGACCCGCTTCTACAAGACCGGCGTCGTTTTCCTCGCCTATCTCAACGGTTTGCAGGATCATTTTGTCATGGTCGGCGGCCAGCAGAGCACGCGCTCGCTCACACATCTGGCCGAACTCTTCCGCCTGGCCGACAAGGCGCGGGTGCTGGCCGATCCCGAACTCGCAACAGCGCGCATGCGCCAGGTGCTGGCCGTCCACGGCGTTCACTGATCTCAGGCATGGCAGGGGAGGAATGAGATGCAGGTCGAAGGACTTTCGATCAACCTGGCGACGATCCGCGAGCAATGCGGCTTCGCGGAAGCCGTCGATATTTGCCTGAAGCACGGCATTACCTCGATCGCGCCCTGGCGCGACCAGGTCGCCAAGACCGGTCTCGACGAGGCCGTGCGCATCGTCAAGTCGAACGGCATCAAGCTGACCGGCCTTTGCCGCGGCGGCTTCTTTCCGGCGGCGAACGAGGTCGACTGGCAAAAGAACCTCGACGACAACAGGCGCGCGATCGACGAGGCGGCGGCTTTTTCCGCCGACTGCCTCGTGCTCGTCGTCGGCGGCCTACCCGGCAGCTCGAAGGATATTGTCGCTGCCCGCCAGATGGTGCTCGACGGCATCGCTGCCGTTCTGCCGCATGCCAAGGCATCCGGTGTGAAGCTCGCGATCGAACCGCTGCATCCGATGTATGCCGCCGACCGCTCCTGCGTGAACACACTCGGCCAGGCGCTCGATATGTGCGAACCCCTCGGCGAGGATGTCGGCGTGGCCATCGATGTCTACCATGTCTGGTGGGACCCCGATCTCGCCAATCAGATCGCCCGCGCCGGCCGCATGAAACGCATCTTCGCCCATCACATCTGCGATTGGCTGGTGCCGACCAAGGACATGCTGCTCGACCGCGGCATGATGGGCGATGGCGTCATCGACCTCAAAGGCATAAGACGGATGATCGAGGCGGCCGGTTTCGTCGGGGCGCAGGAGGTGGAGATTTTTTCGGCCGAGACCTGGTGGAAACGCCCGGCCGAAGAGGTGATCGCCACCTGTATCGAGCGCTTCCGGAGCTGCTGCCAGATCTGATTTCAATATTTGTTTCATCACGCATGCAGGAGGATCATTCGATGGAGAAACGCCGTTTTGCCCTGATCGGCACCGGAAACCGCGGCACCACCATGTGGGGCAAGGACCTGCTTGCCGGCTGGCGCGAACATGTCGATCTGACCGCCATCGTCGAGAAGAACTCGCTGCGCGGCGAGCGGGCCCGCAACATGATCGGCAGCAACGCGCCGCTTTACGAAAACATCGATTCCATGCTCGCCGAGCAGAGGCCGGATCTGGTCATCGTCTGCACGCCCGACCAGACGCATGACGATATCATCGTGCGGGCGCTGGAGTCCGGCATCGACGTCATCACCGAAAAGCCGATGACCACCTCGATCGAGAAAATTCGCCGGATTCTCGACGCCGAGAAGCGCACCGGTCGCCGGGTCGACGTGTCCTTCAACTATCGCTATGCGCCGACGGCGGCCCGCATCAAGGAACTGCTCAATGCCGGCGAGATCGGCCGGGTGACCTCCGTCGACTTCCACTGGTATTTGAACACCAAACACGGCGCTGACTACTTCCGCCGCTGGCATGCCTATACGGAAAATTCCGGCAGCCTGTTCGTTCACAAGGCGACCCACCATTTCGATCTCCTGAACTGGTATCTCGACAGTGATCCAGAAGCCGTCACGTCCTTTGCCGATCTGCAGAACTACGGCCGCAAGGGGCCGTTCCGCGGATCCCGCTGCAAACTCTGTCCGCACGCACATGAATGCGACTACTATCTCGATCTCGAGGCCGATCCTTTCCTGGATCAGCTTTACGAGGATCCCTCGAAGATCGACGGCTATTTCCGCGACGGCTGCGTTTTCCGCGAGGATATCGACATTCCCGATACGATGGTGGTCAGCCTGCGCTACCGCAACAACGTTCATGTCTCCTATTCGCTGAACACGTTCCAGCCGATCGAAGGTCATCACCTTGCCTTCAACGGAACCAAGGGCCGTATTGAGATCCGCCAGTACGAGGCGCAGCCTTGGGAACAGCCGAAAGAGGACACCATTCTTCTCATCCGCAATTTTCCGAACGGCCAGGAAGCCGTCGAGCGCATCGTCGTTCCGCATTTCACCGGCGGCCATTACGGGGGCGACGACCGCATGCGCAACATGATCTTCAAGCCCGAGATGGAAGACAGGCTCGGCCAGCGCGCCGGCACCCGGGCGGGCGCCATGTCGGTGCTCTGCGGCATTGCCGCGCTGACGAGTTCGCGGACCGGCAAGGTGGTCGAAATCGCCGAGCTGATGCCCGAGCTTGCCAATGACGGCTCACCCAATTCGCTGAGGACACCGCGCTGACGCTAAAGCGTCAGGCGATGTTTTCGAGATCCTGCCGGCGGATCTGGTAGCGCAGCGGCCGACCGGTCGCAAAACGCTCGACCTCGTCCGCCGCCATCTCGCCGAGACGCGCCCGTTCCAGACCGATGGCGCCGGCAATGTGCGGGGTCAGGAAAACGTTCGGCAGATCATAGAAGAGCGAACCCGCCTCCGGAATTTCCGGGTCGGTGACATCGATGACGGCGTCGATGCGGCCGGTCTTCAGCTCCGACAGCAGGGCCACCTCATCGATGAGGATGCCACGCGCGGTGTTGATGAGCGTCGCGCCGTCCTTCATTAGCGATAGTCTTGATGCATCGATCATATGCTGCGTCGAGGGCAGCGACGGCGCGTGCAGGGAAACGATATCGGCGCGCCGCATCAATGCGTCGAGCTCGACTTTTTCAGCTCCCAGTGCGGCTGCCTCGGCGGCATCGACCATGGGATCGAACAGCAGCAGCCTGTATTCGAAGGGTTTCAACAGCTCGATCACCCGCCGGCCGATGCGCGAGGCGCCGATAATGCCGAGGGTGCGGCCATAGTTGCCGATCGCTTCGCGTTGCATCGGATAGGTGCGATCGCGGTTGCGGTCGGCAACGTAGAGATCGCGGAACCGGAAGGCGCGCTTGCCTGCGAAGAGGATCGCAGCAAGAGTGAATTCGGCGACCGGCACGGCGTTGGCCTCTGCCGAATGGCTTACTGTTATGCCGGCTTCGAAGATGGCTTCGTCGATGATGCCCTTCACCGTGCCCGCCGCATGGACGATGAGGCGAAGCCGCGGCGAAGCAGCGGGAATCTCCGGCCCGACATAGGGTGCGCCCCAGCCGGTCACCAGGATTTCGGCTTCGGAAAGCAGTCGTCCTGCCCGTGCATCGTCGAGGCGCTGCAGCGGCTCGGGATCCAGCAGGCGGCCGATGGTATCGAGCCGGCGCAGGATCCCGTCGGGCAGGACATGCTCCGTACGCGACGGCTCCATGGCAAGGACGATTGCCGGGCGGCTCATGGCATCTGACCCGGCGCGTCGATGGCGCTGACGATCACACCCCTTTCCCGCACCAGCGCCTCCAGCGCCGCAAGATCAGGCGCCTTCGGCGGCCGCGTCCAGGCGGACGCGGCGGCGGCGGGATCGCCGAGCGCCAGCACCGCCGTTACCAGGATGGTCTCACCGGACGCAATCTGGCCGCGCAGCTGCGGCACGATGGTCTTGGCGACGATCACATTGGTATTGGGCTGGGCCTTCTGCGCGAGGCCGGCGCGATCGACCGACGATCCCAAATCGAGAATACCGCTGAAATCGGCTTCGCCGATGGCATAGGCAGCCCCATCCGAAGCCGACAGCGTGTCCAGCTCGAAATCCCGGCGGGCGATGGCGAAGCCGCCTTCGGCGACCCTCAGCGGCCGGGCCGCCCTGATCCGGTGGAGGCGGATATGCCAGGGGGCCGCGGGCGCCAGCCAGCTTTCGACGCTGACATCCGGGAAAGGCGACCATTTCGCATAAAGCACATCGCCCGCGAGCTTGGCTTCCTCATTGGTTTCGCGCACGCGGTAGTGCAGGCCGTCATCGCTGAAGGCCAGCATCGAATCGAAAGCGGCGAGCGCAAAGCCGCGCTCATCGGATTCGACGCTGAAGCCGTAACGGGTGGAATAGGCGAATTTGGCGTATTTTTCCGTGCCGAAACGCATCTGCAGATTTTCCTGGCCTGATGACAGTGCCACGACATCGCCGCCCGCCCGCATCATCACCATGCCGGGATGGCGCTGCGGAACGATCTCGGGCGCCGGCTCCGGCGCCTTTTCCTCGGAGGTCCAGAACGGATGGTCGTCGGCGACCGCCAGCGGCAGAAAGGCCTTCAACGCCCAATAGGGCGAGCCGGCGGAATTGTAGCTCTCCGACATCAGCAGGTTCGGATAGCCGAAGCCGATCGACAACACGCCGTCGCGATCGGCAATCGGCTTGTCCCTCCACCAGCGCAGATGCTGCAGGCAGAGGTGCTTGACCTCACCCCAGGGCAGAGCTTCAACGCCGGCAAAGGCAAGCGCCGACCAGAAGCCGGCACAGGCAAAGCGATAGGTCAGGCTGCGGCCGAAGGGGATGGTCGCCCCATCGGCGGCAAACCAGTGGCGGAAATCGCGGGCGAAGAGGATCGCCCGTTCGCGGTAGCGCTTGGCGTAATCGTCGTCGACGAGCTTCGAATAGATCAGCCCATAAAAATGCATGGCGAAGGGAATGTAGTGGTCGATGCGGCGGACGTTTCCGTCGCGATACCAGCCGTCGACGATATAGAAGCCTTCGAGCTCCTCCAGATATTGCCGCGTCAGGCTGCGGTCGAAATCGGCGCCGAGACGATCGAGGGCAATGTCGACGAAAATCCGGAAAAATTTCCAGTTGTTGTCGGCATAGTCGAACTGTCTAGCATGCTTGAGATAGGCGATGACATTGCTGCGGGCGCGCGCATCAAGCGGCTCCCACATTTTTTCCGGCACCAGCGCCAGGGCAAAACCGAGGGCAGCAAACTCGACCATCCGCTGATCGCGGCCATTGACCGTTCCCCAATATTCGGGATGCGCGGGGTCGGTGCCGTTTGCGAGGCCTTCGGCAAAACGATGCCAGTGGGCGAAGTCTCCGCCGCCGGCGCCGAGCGGCGCCAAACCCCAGAGCGGGCGGGCAAAACCTTCGAGATCGGCCGCCGCCCGGTCGAAATGGGCGGCGGCACCGCTCAGCCTGACGCGGGCATTGCCTTTCGAAAAACAAGCAACCAGCGGATCGAAGAGACCAAGCAGGGCTCGGCCCATATCGGCGCGGGTTTCGAGGGGATTGCCAGCGAGCGGATTGGCGCTGGCGGGATCATAGGTCATCGGATCGCTCACGGGTTTGGACGTTCACAACGGTCCCTCCCGCAACGGGAACGACGGCCTGGCAGATGTGGCGCGCCGGCGCCGTCCTGTTGCGGAAACGGGACAGCATCAGCGAAACGGCTTCGCGCCCGAGGGCGACACGGTCGACGCGCATGGTGGAAAGCTGCGGATTTGTCATCAGCGCACAGGGCAGATCATCGAAGCCGACGATCGCGAAGTCCTCCGGCACCCGCCGACCGGCTTCGGTGACGGCCTCCAGTACGCCGACGGCGATGAAATCATTCATGCAGAAGGCGGCGGTGAAACCAGCATTTTCAGCAAGGATCGCCGCCGTGCGTTCATGGGCCTCGCCGCTGGCGCTGCCCTGCAGTGCGAGGGCCACGAAACGGCCCTCGGCACCAGGAGCGGCGGCGATCGCCGCCTCGAATCCGCGGATGCGCTCCCGGATCGTATGGCGGTGCGAGCCGCTCAGATGCAGGACGCGGCGATGGCCGGCCTTTAGCAATCGGCTGGTCGCCTGATAGGCGCCGAAGAAATTAGCCGGCGAAACGCCGTCGAATTGCGTTCCGGGGTCCGTGCCGTTGACGAGAACGGTGGGCGTCATGGTGTCCCGCAGCCAGCCGCGCAGCATTTCGTTCGGATCGATGCCGACGAGGAAGAGCCCTTCGGCGCCTGCTGCCTGCATATAGTCGCGCACGGCGTCCGGCGTCGTGCGATCCTCGCGGACCATCCGGATTTCGAAGGACATGCCTGCTTCGGCGGCGCCGGCGCGCAGCCCCTCGACAATCGCTTCATAAAAGACGCTGAGGCCGCCGGTGACGCCGTCGCTGGCGATCAGCGCCAGCCCGCCGGCAACGGCTTCAGTCGCGGATTTGACCGGATAACCATGCTCGGCCGCTACCTTCAAAATCTGACGGCGCACGGTTTCACTGATGCCGGGTTCATTGGCAAGAACCCGCGACACCGTGGAGACGGAGACGCCGGCCAATGTAGCTATATCGGCCTGACGCGGCCGTCTGATTTTCTCTTCGTTCATAGGCAAAGCTTATGCAACTTACGCAAATTTGCAAGATAATCGTTACTTCTTGCAATAATTATTTTTTTGCGTACTCTCGGTGAGGAAATGTCTGCAAATGCCGTTGGAGGATGGCAGCGGGCATATTGGGCAAGGAGGATATCATGCAGGTCAACCGCCGTTCATTCCTGATGGGTTCAGCCGGAGCAGCCGCCGGCCTCGCTTTTGGCGCGGGACGCGCCATTCCGGCTTTTGCCGAAGACGCGTCGCTGCGCGCCATGTGGTGGGGGTCCAACGACCGCGCCAAACGCACGCTCGACGTCGCCAAACTCTACCAGTCGAAGACATCCGGCGTCACGATCGTCGGTGAATCGCTCTCCGGCGACGGCTACTGGACGAAGCTCGCCACCCAGATGGCGGGGCGCTCGATCGCCGACATCTTCCAGCTCGAGCCGGGGACGATCTCCGACTATTCCAAGCGCGGCGCATGCATGCCGCTTGACGAGTTCGTCCCATCGGCATTGAAGGTTCAGTCCTTCGGCCCCGACATGCTGAAATTGACCACCATCGATGGGAAACTCTATGGCGTCGGCCTCGGCCTCAACTCTTTCTCGATGTTCTTCGACACGGTCGAATTCGAAAGGGCCGGCATCCCGATGCCGACACCCGATCTCACCTGGGATGAATATGCCAAGCTCGCCGTGGAACTCGCCAAGTCCTCCGGCAAGGGCGGAGGCCCCTATGCCGCCCGCTACGCCTATGTGTTCGACGCCTGGCTGCGCCAGCGCGGCAAGAGCCTCTTCGCCAAGGAGGGAGTCGGGCTCGGCTTCACGGCCGACGATGCGACGGAATGGTTCGACTACTGGGAGAAGCTGCGCAAGGCGGGGGGCACGGTTGCTGCCGACGTCCAGACGCTCGACCAGAACACCATCGACACCAATAGCCTCGGTCTCGGCAAATCGGTGATCGGCATGGCCTATTCCAACCAAATGATCGGCTATCAGCTGATCATCAAGAACAAGCTCGGCATCACCATGCTGCCGCGGGAAAAGAAGGGCGGGCCGTCAGGCCACTACTACCGCCCGGCGCTGATCTGGAGTGTCGGCGCCACGACGAAGAACGGCGAAGCGGCCGCAAAATTCATCGATTTCTTCGTCAACGACATCGAGGCCGGCAAGATTCTCGGCGTCGAGCGCGGCGTGCCGATGTCGCCCATCGTGCGTGACGCCATTCTGCCGCAGCTGAACCCGACGGAGCAGGAAACGGTCAAATACGTCAACATGCTCAAGGATCAGGTCGGCGAATATCCGCCGCCGGTGCCGATGGGAGCAACCCAATTCGACCAGCGCGTGCTGCGCCCGATCTGCGACGAACTCGCCTTCGAACGGACCTCACCCGCCGATGCGGCGGCCCGGCTCGTCGAAGAGGGTAAGGCAACGCTCAAGGGATGATCGGCTGCCGGATATCAGAGGTGAGGCACGCAAAACCCCGGCGGGCCTTTCTGTTTTCCTGATTGAAGCGTGTTGCGACCGAATCGATTTGCGCCTCAGATGCTTTTCAGTTGGCTGCCAGGCTTTCGACCACGCGCCAGTCCGGCCGGCCAAGATTGAAGGGCCAGGCGTGTACGTCGCGGTCATTGAAATAGACGACTTCCTGAAGGTTCGGGAAGGCGCTCTGTTTCAGTGTCGCAGTCTCGATCCAGGGTCTCATATAGGCGTCGCCGCCTTCGTAGCCGAGTTCTGCAACCCAGATGGGCTTTCCATAGCCGGAGACGAGATCATAGCCTTGCTTCAACGCTTCCGAAAAGGTCCGGTGCTTGTTGTAGGCAAGCTCGTCGTAGCGCTGCAGCCCGAACACCGACAGGCCGACGAGATCGACGTAATCATCGCCGGGATAATAGGCATCAAGGCCGGGCTCCCCCTTCGGCGACCACATCAGCTCGGTGCCGGGCGCCTCGTCGCGAACAATATCCATCATCCGCTTGTAGGCCGCGATGTAATCCGCCGGATTCCAGCCGGACCATGAAAACCGGCCCGACCTGTCCTCCATCTCCTGGCCCCAGCGGACGATTACGGGGCTCCTCAACTGAGAGATCATCTGCGCGATCGCCCGCATGTTGACGTCGTAATCGCCCCGCAGCACCTTGCGGCGAAGCTGATCGGAGGTCAGCCGCCAGTCGACGTCCCAGGACCACGGCTCGACCGTGATCAGCAGGTTACGGCCTCTGGCCTGCGCATAGGCATCGGCAACACGCAGCGTCTCCAGATCAACATCTTCCCATGGCAGGAACAGGGCTTCGGTCGTGACATTCGTCTGAGCGCCGAAATCCCCATGCGGGTCATAGGCGCCGAACTTGATGCCATCGGCATGAACCACTGGGCGCTTGTCGATGACCGTTCGCATGCTGGATGCCTGGTACGGGGCAATGCCGGCATATTGCACCTCGCTTCGGCCCGGCAGATCCGCGACGCACAATAGCAGCAGTGCGAGCGAGGCGGTCGAGAGATGGTTTTTCATCAGCTTCTTCATGGCTCACCCTCCTTTTCGGGCCAGTTGCTGGTCCAACAGAAGCTGCTTCAGATCGCGTGCCTTGGCGCTAACGGTATCCGCGGCAACCAGCTTGCGGAATTCGTCATCCTCCCGCACCGATGCATGCCGAAAGACGTACCAGTTGCCGTTCGGCTGGCGCCGCTGATAGATCGTGTTGCCGATCTTGCGGTGACCGAAACAGGTGCTGGCGCGCGCTGCACCCTCGGCATTCGTCCAGGTGGCGCGCATGCAGAGCTGGCCGAGGTCGTCGACAACCCATTTGCCTTCGGCGAAGGATTGTTTGCCCTTGTCGTTCACCCAGGCGACAAACCGCCGGCCATCCTCGATGAAGCGCCCGCCGCCGGTATCCCAAGTCCAGGTCCTGTCGCTGTAGATCCGGTAGAGCTCATAAGCGCTGAGCGGCGTCGGCTCATTCTTCTTTGCGGTCTCGGCGCCCTGCACCGCCAATGGCAGGCACAGGCTGAGAGCTAGGGCCACCCCATATAGTCTCGATCCGATACGCATTACATTCTCCTCCTCGACCCTCGCCAGTTCGCCCGGCTCATACACCTTGTTCGTCCCGTCCCGTGCTCCCGAATCCATTCCACCTAATGCGGAACTTGATGATCCGGGTTTTGCCACCGAGGCCGGCACCGGCCACGGCAAATTGCGATTGGCTGAAGCTGATGAACGACTGACCGTGCGAAAGCGCCTCGAGACTGCGCAAACCATGGCCGCCGGCCTGCATGCCGCCGGTGATGCAGATCGCAAGCCCCGTCGCCGTCGCCAGCCACTGGCCGCGTGACTGCGGCAGCAACGGCAGACCGTTCTCGATCGCATGGCGAAGGACGATCAGCACCGTCAACAGCAGATAGATCATGAGATTCATCGCGGCGAAAATATAAAATCCCTGGGGGGCGTCGTCGGTGGCAAACACCATGGCTACGGCGCAAAGGCCGGCGAGGCCGATGTAGGGCGCGACGATGCGCAACGGCAAAGATAGCTGCTCCTGCCGGCCTTTCGGCGTGATGCGAAAGTCGACGAAAGAGCCGCAGAGATGGTCGCGAACAGCTGCGAGGCTGCCGGCAAGGGACCACGGCCAACGCAGGAAGATGAAGGCAAGTCCCTCCCAGCCGAACAGTTTCGCGTCGTGCGGCCTGAAGGTTGCCGTTGCTCGCCAGAAGAAGGCAAACAGCGTCAGCGCGATCGATGTCGGCGCGAAGTGCAGCAGGAAATCCGGATAGGTTACGTTGACGAAGACATGGCCCGTCAGCAAAGCGGCGACCGGCAGCAGGAACATCACGGCCATGACGGCGGAGAAAAGCGGGTACCACAGCTGCGAAAACACGAACTGGAATTTCAGATGCCAGGGCAGATGGGTGACGTAGCGGCGGGAATGCTGCAGCAGGATGGTGACGAGGCTGCGCGACCATTGAAATTCCTGGACGGCGAGATCGACGAAATTCGCTGGACCATCGCCGTGGGCGATCGCATCGACGGCATGGACACCGCGCCAACCGGCGGCATTCATCATCAGCGTCGTCGAGTGATCTTCGGCAAGTTCGGGGCCGAGGCCGCCGATCTGACGAAGCGCCGATGTGCGAACCGCGTAATGGGAGCCGATGCAAAGCGGCGCCCAGCCATTGTTGTAACCGGTCTGCAGCGATCCGTGCAGACTTGCCTCCGCGTAAAGCCTTCCGCGCGCCGCCCAGCTTGCCGCCGCATTTGCATCGCAGATGCTGGGCGCGGAGACGTAGCCAATGCCGGGATCGGCAAAGGGGCGCAGAACTTCCCGCAAATAAGTCGGCGTCGGCACATGATCGGCGTCGAACTGGGCGACAAAATCGTAACGTGCATAGCCGAAATGGTCGTAGAAATAAGCAAGATTGCCTTCCTTGCACCGGGTCCGGCGCGGCCAGGTCGTGCGGTGATACGCCGCCACACCCTTTCGGGTGGAGATCAGCACGCCGTGCTCGGCGCACCAGCGTCTGGTTTCCTCGGAAGGATCCTCGTCGGCCAGCCAGACGTCGAACTCGACGCCGATCTGATCGAGCATCGCCTGCAGCGTGGCGCGGACGACGGCAAAAGGCTCGGACGGTGCCTTGGTGACCACCATCGCCACGCGCCCTTCCGGCAGCCGTGCACGCGAACTGATCGTCCTGGCATCGAGGAAGATCAGGATGAAATAGGCCGGGACGAGCGTGATCCAGGCGAGGACGGCGGTGATGAGCCCGAATGCAGTCCAGGAAATGATATGGGCGGACTGGCACCACCAGATCCAGAAATACCCGAGCGCGGCCAGCCAGCAGAGGATACCGAAACCATAGGCGACGCGTTTGTGGCCGGTGAAAACTGGATCGAATGCTTCGGTGCTGGTGGCGGCTTTCGCAGGCGCGAGGCCGTAGCCGGTGTGCGAAGCGTCGGTCATGCCATCACCTCCAGCCCGAAGGTGGGACCGGCGGTGCGGATGATCGTATCGATATCCGATAGTGCCGGCGAGAAGCCGAGTTCCGCCTTCGCCCTTGCCGTGTTGGCAAAAAGGATCGGCGGATCGCCCGCGCGGCGGGAGCGATACCGGACCGGCACCTCGCGGCCGGTCGTGCGATGGATGGCCGCAAGAATCTCGCGCACCGAGGTCCCCCGCCCGGAGCCGAGATTGACGCTGAGCGAACCGCCGTCCGCCATCAGGTGCTTGACGGCCGCCAAATGCGCCTGCGCGAGATCGCTGACATGGATATAGTCGCGAACGCAGGTTCCATCCGCGGTCGAATAGTCGGTGCCGAAGATATCGAGCCGCTCCAGCCTGCCGGCGGCAGCGAGAAGGGCGCGAGGGATGAGGTGAGTCTCGGGATCGTGGCGCTCGGCAAGCTCGCCATCCGGATCGGCGCCAGCGGCGTTGAAATAACGCAAGGCGGCGAAGCGGATGCCATAGGCGGCGGCAAAGTCCTCCAGCGCCATCTCGAAGATCAGCTTGGTGCGGCCATAGGGATTGACCGGCTGCTGCGGGCTTTCCTCCCGTATCGGCAACGAGGCGGGAACGCCATAGGTGGCGCAACTGCTCGAAAAGACGATCCGCTCGATTTCCTGATCGAGGCAGGCTTCGAGCAGCGTGAGGCTGCCGACGACGTTGTTGCGGTAATACTTTCTCGGCATCTCGACGGATTCGCCGACATAGGCGTTTGCGCCGCAATGGATAACGCAATCGGGCGAAAATTCGACCATTGTCCGACGCAGCGCCACCGCATCGCCGATTTCACCCCGGATGAGCGGACCCCAGCGGACGCTGTCGGCATGTCCGGTCGACAGGTTGTCGTAGGTAACCGGGATCATGCCGGCGCGCGACAGCGCTTTGCAGATATGACTGCCTATGAAACCGGCGCCGCCGGTAACGAGAATGTAGCGGGGCATCTCATATGGCCTCCACCTTCTCTGTCCGGGCAAGCAGGCCGTCGAAATAATCGACGGTGCGCGCCAAGCCGGCTTCGAGCTCGATGTGAGGCTGCCATCCCAGCTCGATCATCGCCCGGGAAATATCCGGCCGCCGCTGGCGCGGATCGTCGACGACTGCAGGCAGGTGAACGATGCGGGAACGCGAATTCGTGAGGTCCCGGATGATCTCCGCCAGGCGCCGAACGGTGAATTCACCGGGGTTGCCCAGATTGATCGGGCCGTGGCAGGCGCTGCCGGCTGCCGAGAAACGCAGGAAACCTTCGACGAGATCGTCGACATAGCAGAAAGAGCGGGTCTGCTGGCCGTCGCCGTAAATCGTCAGGTCGGCGTTGCGCAGAGCCTGCACGATGAAATTGGAGATGACCCGGCCGTCATCCAGGCGCATACGCGGCCCATAGGTATTGAAGATGCGGCCGACCTTGATGTCGACACCATAGGTCCTGTGGTAGTCGAAAAACAGGGTTTCGGCGCTGCGCTTGCCTTCGTCGTAACAGGCGCGCGGCCCGATCGGGTTGACGTTGCCGCAATAGGTTTCGCGCTGCGGGCTCTGGTTCGGATCGCCATAAACCTCCGAGGTCGACGATTGAACGACGATCGCGCCGGTCTTTCGCGCACAGTCCAGGGTGTTGACGGCACCGAGCACATTAGTGAGCAATGTACCGACCGGATCCCGCTGATAATCGGGCGGAGACGCGGGCGAGGCAAAATTGAAGATGAGCGACGCTTCGATATCGAAGGGCTGCCGGACATCGTGCTCGATGATGCGAAAACGGGGGTTCGACAGGAGATGATCGACATTCACACGACGGCCGGTCGAAAAATTATCAAGGCATATGACGCTGTGGCCGCGTAGCAGAAGCCTTTCGCAGAGATGCGAGCCAAGAAAGCCGGCCCCGCCATTGACAAGGGCAGTGCCCAGATTCTTGAGCACCGGCACGCCTTCTACTTCAGAATAGCCTTCGCCGGGAACGAAACTACGCATTACAAACTCCTTCCCATGTTTTTAGTCTTTTGTTTTATTCAGGCGCTGCATGCCTCCAATATCCGGTCGGATATTCATCTCATTGAGTATCTCAACTTGAATAACCTTATAGTTATTCTTCGGATAACTGACTCACTATTCGAATGATAAGACGATTGTTAGCTAGGTCAACTTTAAAAACGTCCTCAGCCCGAAATAACTACCCAATTGTTCTTTGGTGTAACAAATAATTAATCATTTTTCCATTTTTTTTCACGTAGAACGAGTATCAAGGCATAACTCATGCTTCGGTTAATCAAGAACAGGTACAAAGAATTGAGGGCTGGCCGCGCGGAACTGCACGACCGGTCTTGCATCATGGAGAGCCATATGCGAGGGGATTGGCCATGTCGAAAAAACACGCTGCAGCGCAGTCGAAAGGCTGGCGTCTATTTCATTTTGCGATGCTTGCCTGGGGGACGACGGTTCTTGCGGTCGGACCGACGGCCTGTGCGGTCGTTAACGACGACATAGCCGCCGTCGCGAAAAAGAATGTCGTCGTCGTCGAGACGCCACATGCCTCGAAGGCTTACGCCTACCCGGAAGACCGGGCCGTGCGGCCGGCCGCGGCACCTGCTCGCGTCGTCGCCTATCACGGGTCCGCCCCGTATATCTGCTCTCCAAGCGGCTTCGGACAGAAGTCGCGCTGCTTTGCGCGTCCGTCGATCTGAAACATATCCTTTCGACATCGATGCAAGGGTAAAATTATCAGGCAGTCCAACGTGCTGCGGCGTCCCTTGGGCGCCAGAACAGACGCGGCGCGCTTCAGATCAGTTGCGCCAACGGCTCGACATCTCGTCATCGCCGACCGGATGGTCGTTGAAGAAGCGGGACGCTGCCTCGGTGCGGTTTCGGACGTTCATCTTCTTGTAGATGTTGCGGACGTGAACCTTCACCGTGTTTTCGGAAAGATGCAGCTTGTCAGCGATGATCTTATTCTGCGTCCCCTTGCAGATGAGATCCAGGATCTGAACCTCGCGGGTCGTTAAAGCGGAGATGCTGTCGCGTCTCAGCTTGAGCGCATTATTGCGCGCGGCATCGACCGATTTCGTCTGATAGAGTGAAGGCTCCAGCTGGGGGCTCTTGTTGGCGAGACGGTTAAGAAGTGCCGAGGGAAAATGCTCCCCGCCCTTCATCAGCAGATCCACCGCGGCCATGAAGACATCAAGCCGAAGATTGAGCGGCAGGACGCCGTCGATGATCCTTGCCTCCACCAAACGGCTGACATAGGGTTCCAGCATGTCGATGGCCTCGACAACGAGTCCGATCGAGGTTTCCGGGTGATTTTCCCGTACCGCCTTCAATGCGTCCTGAAGCTCAGGCTGAGGTATATGATAGAATAAAACGAGCTTTATATCGCTAGTATCCTTTTCCAGCATCGGCTTCGTATTTGCTAAGCTTGGCACATCACAGTTCGGGAATTTCTTCGCCAGTGCCTCCACCATGCATTCTGAAAACAGATCCGCCTTGGCAACTACAAGGATAGTATCTCCGGAAGCGCTAGACTTTCTTGCCTGGTCGGTATTCTCCATTCCTGAGCCTGTCATGAACATATACGCCTCCCCTAGCGTTACACTTTACTCAAACGTGAAGCGATGGCGGGTAGAAGATAGTATGAAATGCCGCCCCCTTGATGTCACCGCCCTCTTCTTTAGACATTTCTTAATTATGTTAATACGGATTGAGAAGGAAGGAAATGGCCCAAAGTGATTAGTTTTCGGGGGCGAAAAACGATACGCTACTTCGCTTCGGTTGTATTTTTGTTAAAACATATACTACAGGGTTATATTTGCTTTCACTATAGATAATCAGATGAATGTAATATTCCAGTACAAATTGTCATATTTTTATCATTCTTTGCCAGCGGAGGCGGTCCTCGAACGATCCGGCCGCCCTCAGTTATGCCGCCAAGGCCAGCGCTGCCCTTCAAGCCTCCGGGCTGCGTCTACGCACCTTGCGCGCCCTGACGCGTTCGGCCGGGCGCCCAATCACCATGGTCTTTGATTTTGAGCTGCAATCGTTGCTAAAAGAGGCGAGAGCCACTTAGCAACTCCTCAGTGAGAAGTCATGCAGACCGATGCAGACAGAGCGGAACGGGAACGGCTTCTGGCTATTCTCGATTTCTGGCACAAAATCGAGTTTTTCATACCTTACGATCTCTCAAGTCGGCTCGTCTCAGCGGAAGGACGGACCGTTTTCTGGCTGCATGCAAAAACGCTGTTGCAGGATGGCGCAGCACTCAGCCGTCCTGTCATACCCGAGGAGAAGCAGATTACCGGCTTTACGTTGTTCCTCAGCGTTTTCAGCAAATCCGAAATTGCCGATATCCGCCGGCGCTTCGACCGCGTTGCAGCCGATATTGCCGAGTACGAGGATGCCGAACGCAGCGATCTCGATGGCGATACCTGCTTTGCCAGCCTGCAGCTCACGCCGCTGGGACAGCCGATGTTCGAAACCTTTGCGGTTTCCACGCTTCCATGGGCTCTCGGCCGCGTGCAGAAATTCGGGCTTGCTTCACTAAGCCATGAGGCGTTTGCCGACAGCAAACGGCAGCTGTCGGAATTGCTTCAAAACTTTCGGGCGCAGCGACAGCTGACATCTTCAACCTTCGAGGCCGGCTCCGATCAGCCGATCGATGCCGCCGAAATCCTGGCGCTGCATGAATTGCTCTGCGATTGGGCGAGCTTTGTCTCGCGCCAGGAAAGGCCCATCGCCGCCGTCGAAATACGCTACCGTGACAAGGCGGAGCGATCCGATCTCATCTCCCTACAACCCCAACCGGAGGACCATGCCCCCAATGCCGACGATGAGGAAGACGAGAGTGCAGATGGTGAAGAAGACATTTGCATCCTGAACAGCTTCTTCGTCGAGGACATCGAACGGGCTTTGATTTGCGTCAAGCAGGGCAATGTCCCAGAGCCGCTCAGGCGATATCTCACCCCGCTGGCCAATGAAAAGCGGGTCGACCTCTATTCGCGAGATGGGCACCGCGCCATCGTTCGGGCGCTGCATCCGGCCAATCTCAACCGCGGACGCTGGCTGAGCGAACCTCACCTCGCCATGAGCCTCATGCAGCAGTTCGCGATCAATTCGGCCATTGGCGACCGCTCGGAAACCGGACTGTTCTCGGTCAACGGTCCGCCCGGCACCGGAAAGACGACCCTGCTGCGCGACATGTTCGCGGACAATATCGTTCGGCGGGCCCGGATCTTGGGCGGCCTCGAGATGGCAGGCGATGCCTTTGACGGTGCGCCGCGCCGCGTCACTTTTGCCGACCGCAGCACGGCCTCGATATCGGCGCTGATCCCGGCGCTCGCCGGATTCGAAATGATCGTCGCATCCTCCAACAATGCCGCCGTCGAGAATATCTCACGCGATCTTCCCAAGCAAAGCTCGATTTCGAAGACGTCGTCCTTCCACTATCTGCAGACGGTCGCTCATAAAATCGCCTGTCAGAAGGACAATGGGGGCGTGATCAAACTCGCCGATGGCGATCGCCCGTGGGGATTGATCGCCTGTGTGCTCGGCAATTCCAGGAACCGCCGAGCGTTCAAGGAACGTTTCGCCTTTATGGAAATCACCGACAGGCCGAAGCCCGGCTGGTCGGGCGCCCAGAAGCCGCAGACCATCTGGGAATGGCTGAAGAGTTATGAGGGACCGACCTTCGCCGAAGCATCGGCTGCCTTTCATGCCGCCGACGACATGGTTCGCGACAAGATCGGGCAGTATGCGCGCTATGCCGATCTCCGAGATGAAGTCGCGCTGGTTACGCGGGATGCATTCTGCCGCGAAACGCTTGAGAAGTTGGCCGCCGCCGCTGATGACCTTCGCCGTGCGCAGAACCGGTGCAATGAGATCGCGGCCGAGATGGGCCAGATCAAGGACAGTTTGTCTTCTTTGAAGGAGGAGGAACAGCTGCTCGACCGCAGCGCTCCGGCGCAATGGAAGAGAGTGCTCGCGACCAACCCCGCCCGGCAGCACCGGCAAGACGTCGTCGCCAATGCGCGCAAGCAGCTCGAACTGCGCAAGGCGTTGGCAGAATGCGAGGATCAGCTTGCGAAGACGGATAAACCCGCGCTGGAACGCGCTTTACGGGTGCATGACAAAGCCGAACGGGCACTGCGGTCACGACGGGAAAACTGGTTTGCGAAGACCGAAGAGCTGGAGCGGCTGGGAGAAATTCTCGATCATCCCGCCGCACCGGAGCGCCTTGCCGACCTCGACAGCGATCAGGTGCAGATTGACGGCCTCTGGCATCAGGACGAACTGGCGGCTCTACGTTCGGCATTGTTCGAAGCAGCGTTGACGCTGCATGAAGCGTGGCTGGCTGAGGTCGGCCGGAAGGGCGGAGGTTTCGGCGGCAATATCGTTGCCATCAGCAAGCTGCTGTCCAACAACAATCCCGTCGATGACAAACATACTGCATCGATCTGGCAAAGCCTCTTCATGGTCGTACCCATCGTCTCGACGACATTCGCCTCCTTCGCCCGGCAGTTCCGCGGTCTCGAAACCGGCTCGATCGGCTGGGTCTTCATCGATGAAGCCGGCCAAGCCGTGCCACAGGCGGCCGTCGGGGCTTTGTTGCGGGGGCGCCGCGTCATGGTGATCGGCGATCCCCAGCAGATCGAACCGGTCTTTACCCTTCCGAGCGCACTGATTGACGCCGCTTCGGCTCTCTCACCGCACACGGCGCAAGGCCAGTATTCGCCGAACAGGGTGTCGGTGCAGATGCTGGCCGATGCCGCCAATCGCTACGGAACAACGCTTCAAAACGAGGAAGCAGACGGGCTCTGGATCGGCAGCCCTCTCAGAGTGCATCGACGCTGCATCGATCCGATGTTCAGCCTCGCCAACCAAATCGCTTACCAGAACAAGATGATCTTCGGGCTGGCAGAGCGACGGCCGGCCGGCGACGCGCCGCCCTTCTATGGCGACAGCGCCTGGATCGACGTCAAGGGCAAGGTTTCGGGCAAGCAGGCCGTTGCGGAGCAGACAGACTTCATCGTCGATCTCCTCGCCGCGACCTACCGCCGGTCCGGTATATTGCCGAACCTCTATATCATCTCGCCGTTCAAGGAGGTGAAGAACAGTCTGAGACGGGCTTTGACCCATGCGCGATGGACCGACCAGGACGGATATACGGGCGCATCTCCACCGAAACTGCAGAAGTGGCTTCAGGAACGGATAGGCACCGTCCATACTTTCCAGGGCAAGGAAGAGGATATCGTTTTCATGGTGCTCGGCGCCGATGCCGATCATCGCGGAGCGGCCGGTTGGGCCGCCTCCAAGCCAAACCTCTTGAACGTGGCGCTGACGCGCGCCAAGCGGCGCTTCTACATTGTCGGCGATCGCGCGCTCTGGCAAACGCTGCCATATTTCAGGGAGGCGGCGAACGCTCTGGAGACGGTCCAGGCCACGGAATTCCTGGCACGGAATGCGCTGGAGGTGAGGGATCGGAACCCGCTCCTTTTGGGCTGAGTGCTCACTCCGATGTGTTTTGAATCAAAAAAGCCCGCCGGATTGGCGGGCTATTTTTGTATATGGTTGCGGGGGCAGGATTTGAACCTGCGGCCTTCAGGTTA